>CAMCVW010000011.1 GCA_945881915.1 Thermoflexus hugenholtzii JAD2
GGACGTAAGAACCGCTGAAAGCATCTAAGTGGGAAATACCTCCCAAGATTAATGTACTCACTGAGAAAGTCAGGTAAGGCCCCCAGAAGATTACTGGGATAAGCGGCTGGAGCTGGAAGCATGGTGACATGTGGAGGCGACCAGTGCGCATGGCTGAGGGCTTCCCTGATGGAAGATCTGGTACGTGTTCGACGTGCAATGTGCTCAACTCATTCATATCCAACTCTGAACCATTGGCGTGCACGAAGCGGAGTGGACCCACCCCGTCCCATCCCGAACCGGGTCGTGAAACAATCCAGCGCAGAAGGTACTGCAAGGTTGCCTTGTGGGAGACTAGGTCTGTGCGCCATCAACATCGCGGTGTGGAGCAGTGGTAGCTCGTCGGGCTCATAACCCGAAGGTCAGTGGTTCGAATCCGCTCGCCGCTACCAATTGGTAGCAAACCCCTCTGAATGCTTGTCATTCAGAGGGGTTCCGCTTTTTACTATGCAAATAGTGTGAGCATGCAATAGTTTTCTGTGAGTGATTTTTATCGAGCGGGGCTTTTTGCAAAAAGCCCCGCTCGAAGTTATCAGTGAGTAGGTTTCAGTGAGTAGTAGTTGTGTCGCGGGGCGATTGCGTCGCGATTGCGTCGCGGCACCCCTCCCAACCCCGTCTTGGCATGCCGATTCTCGCTGCAACCGCCATCCAGATAATCCTGTCGGCATGCCATCTCTTGCAGATGCAATAATCGTCGCCGGGTAGGCCACAGTTCGGCATCAACCCCATTATCTCGATCTGACTGCGTTAGAGCAAATAGTGTTTCTTTTTCAGTAATTAGGCGTTGTGTCGCGGAGCGTATACTTCCTCCGTCTTGGCTTGCTGACAACCGCTCCATGTACTATTCAGAAAATCTTCGTCGGCAAGCCATCTTGTACCAAATGCAATAATTATCCGCCGAATGTAGGGAGCCATATCGGAATCTGATCATGGGGAGTGGATTGTACGTTTTTTGCATCTTATACACGATTCCATTGGCACTGACGCGGTGCGTCAATGCCATGACGGGAGTATTCTGTAATACAATCAGCTTGAGAATGACCATGGATTGACGGGATGATGGAATTACCCCTACGGCGTCGGCGTGAGATATTCTTTGGCGTACCAATCGACGCACTGTATTGTAAAGTTGTATTGAGCGGGGCTTATTGTAATAAGCCCCGCTCGTAATATGCTCTCCTCCCCGCGACAACTATTTTTCGGTGCTATCACACGATTCTCATCTGTGTGGTGTTAATCAGGCGTATACTAATTCTAATGACGCGGCGTGGAGCAGTGGCAGCTCGTTGGGCTCATAACCCAAAGGTCAGTGGTTCGAATCCGCTCGCCGCTACCAATCAAATACACCAGCAGAGTTTTCTTCTGCTGGTGTTTTTTTGTGTTTTTTGCGACCCGCAAATGTACAGCGTCATTCGCGCATTGTTTTGATGACACGACGAGGTGTTTTTCTGCGTTGCAATCACACTATGGCGAAGTACATCGATACTTTTCAATTCTAGATATTTCATGAACAAACGTGAGGGCAGAATGCGCAACGGTTTGCAATGTTTTCTAGGTTAAAATCGAAACTGATTGACGTATATCATTCATTGATATATGATTGTATCGATAAATGATATATGGAACGTGGATACTATGCCGAGACACGATTCGATATCGCTTGGTGAGTTGAATGACTCGCAGTTTTACATTTTGGCAGCACTCGTTCAGCCACGGCACGGGTATGCCGTGATGCAGTTGTTACTGGAGGTGCCGAATCAAATGGTTCATATCGGGCCGGCGACGCTGTATACGACGTTGCACAAACTTGTCGACGCTGGGTTATTGGAACGCTGCGCGTCTGAAGGAGTGAGTAAAGTCTATGTGATTACGCCAGACGGATACAGTCGGCTCGAGAATGAAATAGCGCGTAAACGGGCGATGGTTGCATTTGCTGAACAGCTCGTGGGAAGCATGCGATGACTCTATTGATTTGGTTGTTGCCTATCGGTAGTGCACTGGGTTGAGAGGAGGATGGATGCGTACACCACAAAGAATACTCCCGATTACCCGTCGCGAGATCCGCTCTGGACTGGCTTTTGCCGAAGAGCACGATCTGCAGCGGTTGGCGCGGTTGGCGGCTGAAGGCTGGCGATTGGTGGAGATCCGCGGATTGTATATGGTGCTCGAGAAAGCTCCACCCGAGCAGTTTGTCTTTGCGATTGACTACCAAGCAACTCCAGATCCAGAGTACTTTGAAGTCTGCGCAACTGCGGGATGGACACACGTTATCTCGGTCGAACAGCATATCCATCTCTTTTGCGCTGTGCCTGGTACGCCGTCGATATTTAGTGCCAACGATGCGATAGTCAAATACGAACGGGCTGCACGGATGTTTGCTAGACCAGCATTGTGGAGCAGTGTTGTGTTCGCTGTTGGAATCTCTGCGGTACTTTTGAGCGGAACGACATGGTTGGTTTCGAAATTTGATGACGGAGTGTTGACTGCGATTGACTTGGTCGGTTTCATCTTGGTAATACTCGGTGGGACGATGTTGATTTTCACTGCATTACCATGGAGTGCCTATCGCCTGCGAGCCAGTGGGTATGCATTGCAGTGGAGTCGGCTGGTCTATGCCGTGGTGTTTGCAGGTTGCGGCGCGTGCATCGGGTACTTTGTTGGAGCGTATATTACCAATGCCGGTTGGTAAATAGAAAGGGACGGGTATGAACTGGGTACAGAATACTGCAGCAGGGAACAGCAAATGGTGGAGCTGGTGGCTCGGGATTGTGGTCATTCTGGTTATTTATTTGGTTCTGGGTTCTATCCCTGCGGTAATTGGGACGATGAATGGGCTCATCAATCTTGAACCTGGCGGTAGCATGATGAGTGGTTCTGCAAATCCCGTTCAATTTGTGTTACTCATGTGTTCCCCGTTGATGTTGTTTGTTGGTGTGTGGATGGCACAGCGCCTGGTGCATCGACGCTCAATCAGTGCGTTGTTGAGTGCCAATGGATTTCGCTGGCCGTTGCTGTGGCAGGGTATGGGAATCTGGTTGGCACTGGGGATACTCTTCACGCTGGTCGAGTCGTTGCTGTACCCCGGTCGATATAGTTGGACATTTGATTTTTCGAAGTGGATCGTCATTGCACCACTGGTGCTGCTGCTTATTCCCATCCAGGCTGCGGGCGAAGAGCTTTTCTTCCGAGGCTATTTGCTGCAGGCAATAGCGCGTTTACGTGCGCATCCAATCTTACTGGTGTTCGCCTCAGGGGTTTTGTTCATGCTCCCCCACTTGAGTAACCCAGAGATGAGTAATGCGCTCGGCGGCCAGATTCCAATGGCATTGAATTACTTTTTGATGGGTGTTGGACTCGCGTGGGTGAGTCTGCGGGACAATGGCATCGAGCGAGCAATTGGTATTCATGTGGTCAATAACTTGTATGCCGGTGTATTTGTGGGGTACGCAAATTCTGTCTTATCGACACCGACGTTCTTCGAAGCCAATGTAATTGATGGCTGGCTTGGCGTAGGTACACTGGTCTGTAGCTTTGCCGTTATTCTTTTGATGAATCGATCCGCTCATCGCGAATGAGTGCGATTGCGCTATTTTTTTCGCGAGTTCCTTTTTCGTTCCCATGCGTACGCTGATATTTCACGATATAACAACATTAGTATATATACTAATGTTGTTTGTATTCATAGTCTCGTAATGTTTACGCTTTAAAAACTACTCAGAATTGAACATGTATTGGATTCGTTGTTTGTAAGGGATGAATGGCTTGCTCGAGTACCCGCACGAAACGTCAAAACACGAAAACTGTCGAGGTAAACATGCTTTTTGAGTATCCCAGTAGAAGCAGATTTTGCCATATTGCAGTGTGTTCTGAATGAGATTACAATATCAATACAAATGATAATCGTTGACGAGGGAATCATGAGTAGCCGTTTTAGCGAGATGCGGATTTTCAGTGGCAGTGGCAATCCTGCCATTGCACAGGCCATTGCAGAACGGCTCGGTGTGACCCTCGGCGACATCACGCTGACCAAGTACCCGAACGATAATTTGTTTGCCCGGCTGAACGAGAGTGTGCGCGAAAAAGACATTTTCATTGTGCAGTCGTTGACCGCACCGCTGAGCGATCGCATTATGGAATTGTTGATCATGCTGGATGCCTGCCGTCGCTCAGCAGCGGGGCGTGTGACTGCGGTGCTGCCGTTTTATGCATATGGACGGACTGACAAGCGCGATCAGCCGCGCGTGCCCATCACGGCCCGTCTGATGGCCGATATGATCCAGACGGCGGGTGCACAGCAGGTGATAACGCTTGACTTGCATGCGGGCCAAATTCAGGGCTTCTTTTCGATCCCCGTGGACGAACTGAGTGCTATGTCATTACTGGTGCGGCACTTCCGCGAAAAACACGTCGAAAACTACACGGTCGTCGCTCCTGACATGGGTTTTGCAAAGCGTGCCCGTAACTTCGCTGAGCAATTGGGTGTGCCCTTGGCGATTGTCGAAAAGCGTCACCTTGACCATGTTCACCCATCGAACGAGCATGTACGGCATGTCGAGGCACTCAATGTCATCGGTGACGTCGAGGGTCGGCATTGTATTTTGGTCGATGATGAGATTGCCACGGGCAATTCATTGATTGCAGCTGCCGAACTCCTCGTGGCGCGTGGTGCAACGGCAGTCTCTGCGGGGGTCGTGCACTCGATTATGGCTGGCAAAGCCCTCGAGCGGCTGGCTGCCAGCCCTATCGGCGAATTCGTCACCACAGACACCCTGCCCATTGCCGGTGTCGAAAAGTATCCGAATATCAAAGTGTTATCAGTGGCGACACTTTTAGCAGAAGTGATTCAACGGATTCACAGCGGAATTTCGGTGGACTCCATTAATCTTTTTCAGCGCACACAACGGCATTAGCAAGCACAAATTATGAATTATGAATTATGAATTATGAATTTGTGATCCGGTTGAACGGGGAGTGACCTGATATTTTGTGGCACCGCGGACATCGCTGTGTGAATAGTTCCGCTGATGGATAATCGTCTACTGCACCAGAGGAGGCATGATGAAGGATCAACTCGCAATTGCTGGAGGTACGCCAGTCCGTGCGCAAGGGTACCCTGAATGGCCCGTCCATGACGAAGCAGACGAGGCATTATTGCTCGAAGCACTGCGCAGTGGACGCTGGGGCGGCTACCCCGAGCCTGGGCCGTATAGTGCGCGATTTTGTGAGGCGTTCGCGGCTTTTCAAGGAAGTAAGCACGGAATTTTGATGGTAAACGGTACGGTGACGATGGAAGTCGCCCTCAAGGCACTTGGCATCGGGTGGGGTGACGAAGTCATCGTCCCAGGTCTGACGTTTGCTGCAACGGCATATGCACCGATGGCCGCTGGGGCGTTACCAGTGGTGGTTGATGTTGAACCAAAAAGTTGGGGTATCGACGCAGAGGCGGTAGAGGAAGCAATTACTCCACGCACCAGAGCGATTATTCCTGTTCACACAGGACAAATCGTCTGCGATATGGATGCGCTGACGGCGATTGCAGAAAAACACAATCTGCATATCATCGAAGACTGTGCACATAGTCCGGGCAAACAGTGGCGCGGCCGTGGTGTCGGCAGTTTTGGGGCATTTGGTTCATTTAGCCATCAGAGTTCCAAAATCCTCACCGCAGGCGAAGGTGGATCGTTGCTGACCGATAACGAGGAACTTGCCCAGAAGGCACACTCGATAATCGACTGTGGGCGTCCCAAAGATTCCGCAGGTCAGCAGTACAACTTCGGCTGTAATTATCGACTCGGCGAACTCCACGCGGCACTCCTGTGCGGGCAGCTCGAAAAGTTCAATGCACAGATGCTCGAACGCGCAGAAAACGCTCGCTACTTCATGGAACGCCTGAAGCAACTAGAGGGCGTCCGTGCGTTGCATCTCGACGAGCGCGTCACCCGCTTGTCGTTCTATCGATTTATTGTGGCAATTACACCCGAGGCGTTTGGTGGGGTCTCGAATAGTGTTGTCTGCGATGCACTCGATGCAGAGGGTATTGGTTGCTGGGTAGGGTACGATCCGATGAGTAAATATCCGTTGTTCCAACCACGCCTGTCACGATTGCCTGTTGCAGTAGCCTATGCAGATCGGCTCGATCCGAGTCGGTGGTCGTTGCCGGTGGCAGAACGCGCGGCACACTCCGAGCAGATTTATCTCGACGAAGCGATATTCCGGGCGGGCCGAGCAGGCATTGATCATCTGATTGAAGCGTTTGCAAAACTGCAACGTAATCCGGATGCCCTGCGGAAAGCAGCAAATAAGTAGGAATTTTGAACTATGAATGAGGAATTGTAGTTTTAGACACGGGGAGGCGGCCTGCGGAAACGCAGGCCGTCTTTCTCTATCCTGATGCAGACAAGGAGAAATGATTTTTGCAACCGCCCACAGAGAACGCACAAAAATCACCGGACATGCGTTGTACCGACGCACATCCGGTGTATATAAGCGCACGCTAGAGGCAGTGCAGAGGTGCCGAAAAGACAGCAAGTTGATTGTAGAGAGTCACATCATCGGTGTACCCGAGGTTGACGTGGCGGATGGTACCGCTCGCGTCGTGCACGATGGTGGTCGGCACGGTGAAGATGCCCAGTGTTTTGACGAGGTCTTGCCGGTCTTCAATGCGCAAATGGGTAACCGGGAGGTCCGCCCGCTGGGTACGTAATCTCGTGAGAGCGGGTTTCTGGAGCTTTTCGCATTGCACACAACCATCTGCAGACAACGCGATCACCCCCGGTTTGCCGCGATTATCAGCCGGGATATCGATGTGTTGAGTGGTCGCACGGCGGCTGAGGTAGGTCATGTACGCACGTACTAGTAGGACGGCCACGACGACTCCGACCAGAATCAAGAAACGTTCGATCATACCTACCCCCGTAGCCGCGCCAATTGCGCATACATGAAGCAGCCAGCACAGAATCCGGTCGTCACATTGATGAGTGCGAGGGTCAGGACCAACAGTCCAGCTCCCCACGTGATGCTGAGTGCGCCAACGCTGCTTGCGACCACACCGACAATGAGGACGCCAAAACCAACCTGCTGCGCAAAACGATGTGGGGCTGGGTCTTCGACGACTCGTTCGGTGCGCAAGACACTGGCGCGTACCAGAAATCGATAGGCGAGCAACTGCAGGGCGTAGTTGGGGTTGAGGAGTGTCAGCCCCAGCATGATGGCTACAGCCCAGATGAACGCCGGGCTACTCGCGACGAATCCCGCTGCTATGCAGGTGATGAGCGTGATCTGGGTGAAGCGCTGTGCGCTGCGATCAAATGTCGGCAGTGTCATGGTTACCTCTTTTATATGAGTAATATAATCAACTCACTGTATAAAAAGTATAGCGACGATGCGGGGGCATGTCAATAGGAATTCATGAGTAACTCGTGTATATATATCATGTATTTTTATGATAAAAAACTGTCCATGCGCTTCAACGCATGGACAGTGAGAACGAGGGAGATTAGCTACGGATTTTGACACCGTTGTCGTGTTCGACGCCGCGGATGACTTTGACGCGGATCTTGGTGACTTCTTCGTCGGTGAGGGTGCGTTCCGTGCTCCGCAGGGTGATACGGAATGCCAGACTGCGTACGTCTTCGCCCAGATTGGCGCCGGTATAGACGTCAAAGAGTTCGATGCTACTGAGGGCGTTGCCGGCATATTTACGGATTGACGCCTCGATGGCCTGTGCACTGACGTTGACGGGGGCGATGAATGCCAAGTCTTGGCTGGCTGCGGGGTAGCGCGAGATGCTGGTGTAGCGTGGCACGCTGGCATGGGCGAGCAAGAGCTCGAGGTTCAGTTCGGCGACGGCGACGCGCATCGCGGGGATGTCGAAGCGCTCTCGGGCGTCTGGATGGAGTTCGCCGAACGAGCCGATGACAAATGATTCTTTGGCCACAGTCAGAATGAGATCTGCACTGCGTCCGGGTTGGAGATGTTCATGTGTCACCGCGGTGATGCTCGGATGAGCAATCTGCAGGCGCTCGCAGAGGAGTTCCACGATACCTTTGATGTCGTAGAAGTCGATGGTGTCGGGGCTCGCGGCGTTCCAGGCTGCCGTGTGGCGTTTGCCGGCGATCACCACCGCAACGCGCAGTGGTTCGGCGGGCAGGATTGCATCGGCGCGGCGATGATAGACGTGGCCGACCTCGAACAAGCGCGTCATGCCGCGTTCGCGGATGTTGACGGCTGCGGATTCGAGCAGTGTTGGCAGGATGTCACGGCGCATGTATTCGCGCTCGGGTGAGAGCGGGTTTGCCAAATGCAGGAATGCATCGGACTCGAGCGTGCTGGGATGCAACTTGGCGGCAGAGGTGCGGCTGGTGAGCGAGTAGGTGATTGCTTCGTTGAGTCCGGCAGCGACCAATACGTCACGAACGTAGTGTTCGCGTTCCAGAGCCAGGTTGGTGCGTTGGGTGGGCAGCTCGTCGGCCATGATGGTACTGGGCAGGTTGTCAAAGCCGTACATGCGGGCGACTTCTTCACACAAGTCGGCCGTGTGACTGACGTCCATCCGGTAGCTCGGCACACCGACATGCAGGGTATGGGCGTCGACCGTGGAGCAGGTGAATGCGAGCGGGGCGAGCAGGGCTGCGATTTGGTCGACGGTGAAGTCGAGCCCGAGAATGCGGCGCACTTCGTGCGTCGTCAAGGTGATGGTGATGGCGCGAGGAGGCTCGTTGCGTACATCGAGCATGCCCGGTGCGACGGTTCCATCGGCATAGGTCTGCAAGAGCTCGGTGAGGCGAAACTGGGCGAGGTCCAGCATCTCGGGGTCGACACCGCGTTCGAAGCGTTTGGATGCTTCTGAACGCAGTTTGAATGCGGTCGACATGCGACGGATGATGGTAGGCTCCCAGACTGCTGCTTCGACGAGGACGTTGGTCGTGGTGGGGCTGACTTCGCTACTTTCGCCTCCCATCACGCCGGCCACGCTGAGGGCTTGGACGGGGTCACAGACGAGGAGGTGATCGGTGGCCAGCGCGTGGGTACGGCCGTCGAGGGTTTTGAGGGTCTCGCCGGGTTTGGCCGTTCGGACGACGATGTGGTGCTGTGCCACCTGATCGGCATCGAAGGTGTGATTGGGCGTGCCCAGTTCGAGCATGACATAGTTGCTGATGTCGACGATGTTGTTGATGGGGCGCTGGCCAGCCATCGTGAGGCGGCGCTGCATCCAAAATGGGGATGGCTTGATGGTGACATTTCGTACCATGGTGGCCGTGAAGCGTGGGCAGAGGGTGGTCGCCTCGATGGTGACCTTGGTGTTTTGGTCAATAGCAGCGCCGGCGCTGCGTACGACAGGTTTGGGCAGGCGAACGGTCTGACCGGTGATGGCGGCTATCTCGCGCGCCATGCCGACGATTGACAGGGTGCGTGCCATGTTGGGGAGCACGTCGATATCGATGACGGCGTCACCGAGGTAATCCACCAGTGGGACTCCAATGGGTGCGTCATCAGGGAGGATGAGAATGCCTTCGTGCTCATCCGACATACCGAGCTCTTTTTCGGAGCAGAGCATGGCATCGGACATGATCCCGCGGACGGGTTTTCCTTTGAGTTTGACTTTGACACGCCCTTCGACATGCCCGTCATAGAGTACCGAGCCCTCTTTGGCATAGACGGCGCGCAGCGGTGTAGTGATGGGGCCGAGGCCCTTCCATTGTTGGATGTTGGGTGCACCAGTCACCACGGTGTGGAACTGTCCGGGGGCAAATTCGACTTCGGCGAGGACTAATCGGTCCGCGTTGGGGTGCTGGGTGACCTCGCGGATATTGCAGACGAGGATGAGATCACGGTCCCAGGGGAGTTCGGCGCCTTCGATACCGTAGCGTTCGATGCTGTCGACCTCGAGTCCTGAACGGGTGAGTCGTTCGCCGAGTTCGTCGATGGGCAGGGTGACATCGACGTAGTCACGGAGCCACGAGAGAGGGATACGCATACAGAGTCCTTTCGTCAACAGGGGATTACGGGAGAGTCGGCTGACCGACGTTGAACGGCAAAAATACACTCTCACCCGTGAGTTCGAGTGCAGCATTGCGCTTTTCGGCACGGAGAGAGGAATGTGTGTCGACGAGACCGATTTGAATCATGTAGAAATTCTCGGTCAAATCGGCGGGAATGGTGATGCGGTGCCGACTAATGAGGCGATCACCCGGGGTCCAGGTACTGGTGGGGAGGGTTGGATGGAGTGGCTGCAGAAATCTGGCATATTCGCGTTTGTAGACGTCACGGACGATCAGGTAGACCTGCCAATCATGGGTAGGGCGGTGCAACACCTGCCAGCGCAGTGCGATGTCGACCTCGTTCCCGGGAGCGATGGTGGTTGGTGCATCGAGGTCCAGCAGGGCAATCCCGCCGGCGCTACCCGGTGCCGCAAAAATCGCATCTCGGGGGCTACTGAGTGCCTGCACGGTACGTTCTGCGGTCGGCATCGCTGCATGGTAGCGCGGGAGCACCACGCTCCACCACAGGCCTAGCTGGCAGGTGACTGCCACAACAGCGACGGTCAGTGCCTGCCGCCCCGTCAGTGTGATGCCGTAGCCACTGGTGAACCCAGCAGCCAGCACAATCGCTGTCAGCGGAAGGGCGACGATGAGCAGTCGGCTCTGCCAGGCAACGGTGCCGAAGGTGAAGGCGAATCCGCCCAGCCATACAAGGGTGACGGCAATGAGGAGTCCGCTCCAGATCCACCAGTTGCCGATGCGGGGCGCACGGCCTAAGCGCAGCGCTGCACCAAACAAGCCCGCCAGAGTAATTGCGCTACCGACGCCGTACCAGATGGGCGGCAACGGAATGGTCATCCAGCCATACACCCCCCAAGCGGAGCGCATCAGTTGGACGAAGGCTGTCCGCCAGCTGTCCGCCGCGCGCCAGTCGATCCCTGCTGCGGCAAAGGTCAGTTGGAACAATTGCATGCCAAAGACATCACCGTAAAGCTGTAGATTGCGTAGATACCACCAGCCGGCGACGAGGATGGTCACCAACGTCCCGAGGAAGAACGCGGCAACGCGTTGCGACCAGGTTTTGGTGCGTAGGGCTGCCACGAGGAGCGTCGGGATAAGCACAATGGCACTTTGTTTGGTGAGCAGTGCCAGACCGAGGAGCAAACCTACCCCCAACAGATCGCGTACCCGGCGTGTATCAATGACAAGGATCAACAATGCCACACTCAAAAACGCCAGCAGTGCATCATTGCTGACGGTACTGCCGATAATCGCGGTCTGCGGGCTGAGTGCCAGCAACAGGATTGCGATGATCCCTGTCTGGGGAGTACTGATGCGTGTAGCAAGCATATAGACGAGCCATGCAGTCGCACTGATGAGCAGTACCGAGACCATGCGCATCAGTCGCCAGGCCAAAATCGTTCCTTGCCACGGCCAATCCTCGCGATTGCCATGAACCAGCGCCTGCGGATCGCTGCCACCGCGCCACAAGAATTGCGGGTTGATTGCCTGGGGCACCCAGTCCGTCTGTTCGATGAACGGTGCGCTGACCAGCGCGGCCAAGAGGTATGCCAGCGGAGGCTGATGGCCTTCGCCGTCGACGTCGCTCACGCAGGGTGCGGCGCACTGCACAGGCAGGCGTTGGTCAACCACCACAAAACGCACATACGCCATGTGCGCCGGCTCGTCGGGAGCCTCGCCCAGTGGATTGGTCAATGAAAGAATGAGGCTGTGAAGCAGGATCAACAGCACAATCAGACCAGCAGCGCGGGTTGTGGTGATGCGTGTCTGCATTTAGATGAACTGCTGCAAAAATCGTTCGTCGCCCGAAAAGAACCAACGAATGTCGTCGATGCCGTGGCGCAGCATGGTGATGCGCTCAGGACCCATGCCGAAGGCAAAGCCGCTATACATTGCTGGGTCATAGCCGCCGTTGCGTAATACATCGGGATGTACCATGCCTGCACCAGACACTTCGAGCCAGCCGCTGTGCTTGCAGATGCGGCAGCCGGTGCCGCTGCAGAGGATGCATTCGACGTCGAGTTCGACGCTGGGCTCGGTGAAGGGGAAGTAGCTGGGGCGGAAGCGGGTTTTGATGCCGCTGCCATATAATCGCTCGGCAAAGCCAATCAACGTGCCTTTGAGGTCCGAAAAGGTGATGTTCGTCCCAACCGCAATTCCTTCCACCTGATGGAACATCATTTCGTGGCGGGTGCTGACCTGTTCGTAGCGGAAGCACTTACCCGGCAGAATGACGCGCACCGGGTTGGGTGCGTGCGCCCGCATGGCGTGGATTTGACCGGGGGATGTGTGCGTGCGGAGGAGGACTTTTTCGGCACCGGGAGGGGTCTCGATGTAAAACGTATCCCACATATCGCGGGCGGGGTGGTCGGCGGGAATGTTGAGCAGTTCAAAGTTGAGCGTGTCGGTTTCGACCTCGGGGGACTCCCAGACTTGGAACCCCATCTCGGCGAAGATATTGGTTATCATGCGGAGGACGCGGGTGCTGGGGTGGAGCCTACCGACGGTCAGCGGGCGACCAGGTAGGGTGACGTCGAGTGCTTCGCTTGCGAAGGCGTGGCCTTGGGCGGCGGCGTTGACGGTTGCTTCACGTGCGCTGAGCGCTTCGTCGAGGCTGGTGCGCACCGCATTGAAGCGTTGGCCTGCAGCTGGGCGGTCTGTCGCGGCGAGGGTCCCCAACTCACGGCTGAGTTTGGCAATCTGGCCTGTTTTGCCGAGGTATTCGCTCTTCCAAGCTGCGAGGGCGTCGACAGAGTCGATGCCGCTGAGCGCTCCGAGGGAAGCGGATTCGATGGCTGCCAGTTGGTCGATGATGCTCATAGAAACTCCGGCTAAAAGAACACAAAAATCACGCACTCGTCAGGGACGATGCGTGGCTCGTGGTACCACCCTGGTTCGGTCGACAAGCGACCCTCGACCCAGATAACGGTGGGTACCGGTTTCGCCTACGCATCCGCGGACTTCAGCAAAACAGCTCAGAAGGGAACTTCGGGTAGTTCGTACGGTGTCGATTCGCAGTCAATGATCGACACTCCCTGGACGCTGTGGCTACCGTACTCGCTTCGTCAGCGCTCTATATAAAAAGTATACCACGCCACGGTGAATTGCTCCACGCGATGCGTTCAGGAATTGCCGCGTTGGCGTTGCGCCTCGAACAAAATCACCGTCGCAGCCATCGCTGCGTTGAGTGACTCGACGCCGTGGTGCATGGGGATGGCGATGCAGTGCTGGGCGATACTGCGGGCTGCGGGACTGATTCCGTGTGCTTCGTTGCCGATGATGAGTGCGTGCGGACGCTGCCAGTCCACGCGGGTGTACGGGATAGCGGCATCCACACCATCGGCAGCGACGATGGTTGCCCCTGTGAGGATGGGTAGGAGTGATGCGAGCGGTGCATCGGTGCGGATGGGAATACGCAGAATGCTGCCCATGCTGGCGCGCACGGTTTTGGGGGCATAGACGTCCACACAGCCAGGAGTACAGTAGACGACATCGACGCCCACGGCTGCTGCACTGCGGACAATGGTGCCGAGGTTGCCCGGATCCTGGATTTCGTCACAAATCAGCACAAAATCATGAGCAGGAATGGGCAGTTCGGGACATTCGGCGACGGCAATGACGCCTTGGGGTGCGTTAGTATCGCTGGCGGCTTTGATGGCCACGCTGGTGGCTTCGTAGGTATGGGCAATGCCATAGAGGCGAGCGAGCAGGGATTGACCGGCGGCGGTGTGTGCCAGGTGCTCTGGATCAAACAGGACGTACGCAGGGATGACCCCGGCGTCGAGCATGTCGCTGACGAGGCGCACACCTTCGAGCATAAAAACCCGCTCACTCTGACGCGACGAACGATCGTCGCGGAGTGAGCGGATGTGACGCACATACGAATTACTCGTACTGGTGATCACGATGCGGCGGACATCGCTTGCTCTGCAATGGCGCGGAAGGCTGGCATGTCGTGCACGGCCAAATCTGCCAGCATCTTGCGATCGACGACGATGCCTGCGTTCTTCATCGCGTTTACCAAACGGCTGTACGAGATACCGCACATGCGGGCTGCAGCGTTGATACGGATAATCCACAAGCGACGGAAGTCACGCTTCCGGGCGCGACGGTCACGGAATGCGTATGACAACGCCTTCATGACGGTCTGTTTTGCTACTGCGTAGCGACGGCTGCGGCTACCCTGGTAACCACTGGCCTGCTGCAATAGCTTCTTGTGGCGCTTGCGCGCCATCATTCCACGTTTTACACGAACCATTATGCTTCCTACCTTCTGTTACACGCTGTTGCGAATCAATGAGTATCGACGACGTCCGGTATTAACGGGCGTGCTTCTTGCGGTAGGGCAACCCGCGCAAGACACGATCTACGGTCGACTTGTGCACTTCTTGCATCTTGTCGAGACTCTGCAACAACCGCGTGGACTTGCGGCGTCGGAAGTGGCCACGTTGTCCCATGGCACTGACGAGCTTGCCTGATCCCGTAAAGGTGAAGCGCTTGGCTGTCCCCTTGTGGGTCTTCATCTTTGGCATGACTATTCCTCTTCTTCTACTGTTTTGACAGTCACCGGGTCGGCGGGAATTTGTTGGGCGGCCGGCTTCGGTGTAGGACTGACGGGTTTGGCCCCGAGCGCACGTGCTTTGGCATTGGGGGCTAAGAGCAGTGATAACACACGCCCTTCCATCAGTGGTTTTTGCTCTACGACAGAGATGTCGCGCAAATCTTCGGCCATACCTTCGAGCATGACGATGCCGATGTCTGGATGGAAAATCTCTCGACCGCGGAAGCGGAGGGTGAATTTGACCTTGTCACCAGCCAACAAGAACTTTCGGGCCTGTTTGGCCTTCGTGTCAATGTCGTGGTCGTCTGTCTTGGGTTTGAGACGGACTTCCTTCAGCTGTACTTGCTTCTGGTGCTTCCGGGCTTCACTCTCTTTTTTGGACTGTTCATACCGAAATTTGCCGTAGTCCATGATCCGACACACTGGTGGGACGGCGTTTGGAGCGACTTCGACTAGGTCGAACCCACGATCCTCGGACATCTGAATAGCATCACGGATTTGGACGATGCCGACTTGGTTGCCCTCTTCGTCAATCAGTCGCACTTCGCGCGCACGTATGCGGTTATTGAATCGTAATCGATCCGTTATGACAGCACCCCTTCTGGATTTACCATTGCAGACACGCACATCGCAGTGCCTTGGGTAAGGCAACACGTCATGAGAGTATAGCAGTTTGGGGTGTGTTCGTCAACCGCACAGCAGGACTGTCATCAGCATCGGGTATACTCTGTCCAAGATCATCACCAGCAGGAGAATACCGTGCGTCAAGGGACAATTGTCGCCGTCGGCGATTTGGTGTGGGATGTGCTCGTGCAGCCCGATACGCTGCTCTTGCCGGGGGGCGATACGACGGGCCGGATTGCGGTCCAACCCGGTGGTTCGGCAGCCAATGTCGCTGCCTGGATTGCTCGGCTGGGGGCAGCAGCAGGGTTCGTCGGTAGCGTCGGGAATGACCCGTTCGGCGATATGATCGTGGCCGACCTCGAACGCGAGGGCGTGCAGTGTGCCATCGCCCGCTCACAGACCCAAAACACGGGTGTGATTGCCGTGATGATCGACCGAGGTGGGCAGCGCAGCATGATTACCAACCAAGGTGCGGATTTTGATCTCGTTCCCGCAGATGTACCCGTTGCAATGCTCACGGCAGCTGCGCATGTTCATATCACTGCATGGTCATTGTTTAGTAATCCCCCGCGGGAGGCTGCGCTGGCTGCGGCACAGATGGCCAAAGCCGCTGGTGCCACGGTGTCGTTTGACCCAGCTTCGTATCAGATGATCCGCGAAATGGGTCACGACCGGTTCGACGCGCATATCGCTACACTACCGGTTGATATCCTCTTTCCCAATCGTGACGAGGGGATGGTGTTGACGGGTGAAAAAGAACCAATCAAGATTGCCCGGGTGCTGCGCAAACGATTCCCCGCAGCCATCGTCGTCCTCAAGCTCGACCGAGATGGCTGTTTCGTCAGTGGACCGACATACGAAGCATTCCATACCACCAAGCAGATCGACGTGGTCGATGCGACGGGGGCCGGTGATTCGTTCAATGCCGGATTTTTGGCGCGCTACCAGCGTGATGGCAACTTGGCTGCGGCAGCGGATTATGCCAATACCTGTGGCGGCTGGGTGGTGACCAGGTTCGGCGCGCGCCCCGCAGTGGACGATGTATTCCGGCAGAGTATTGCCGCATTGATGTAAACCAAAAAAGAACAGGCTCCGTGCATTGCACGGAGCCTTTTTTGCAGAGTAGGAAGCGCTATTCGTAGCTATATTGGTCAGAAGTGCTCAGAATGGTGCCTAGTTTTTGTAAGCCCAATCGTACCCGCGTCTTGATGGTACCGAGCGGATGCGAGAGCTTATTGGCAATCTCTTGGTGTGAAAGACCGCCGAAGTAGGCGAGCTCGATGCATTGCCGTTGGGCAACGGGCAAAACCGCTATCGCGTTGATGATGACGCGGCGCTGCTCATTGGCCAAAGCGGTCGCAGGGACGTCGACGTGTTCATCGACGAGCTGCTGAATGACCGGATGTGTCTCGTCTTCGTAGACGGGATTGGGACGGACCTTCAAACGGCGCATCTCGTCGATACACAGATTGTGCGCAATGCCGAAAATCCACTGTGCTACCCGACCACGTTCCCGTTCGAAACTGCTGCTCCGCCGCCAGACACGCCAAAATACTTCTTGGACGACTTCTTCGCTGTGTTCACGTTGCTTGAGAATGCGGAATGCCATTCGGTAGACCACCGCGGCATACCGATCGTACAACACTTCGAGCGCACGGGCATCGCCGGTGCCTACTGCTTTTATCAGAACCTGGTCATCTGCGTCGGTCGCAGTGATGCTATTGATCGCTGAAACAGGTGTACTTGTGTGTGATTGTGATTCGTATACCGTCATCGCGACGTGCTCCTCGGTGCAAATGCACCTAAATAGTATATGAAGTTTTTTGCTTGTTGTCAATACTTTGTCAACTATTTGCAAATACTCTGCAATACCTCGTATATACCTCCACGGTTGGTTGAATCGATTGTGGTGCGCAATCTGTATTTTGTTCTGGAAATGCAGAACATCCCTGTTGCACAGGTTTGCAACAGGGATGCACCGGTAATCACGTGGGAGGAACGGTGGTCAGGCAGATTCGAGGATGATGGATTCATGGCCGACCTTGGTGCGGAGCACATCCGACAGGTTGATGGGATCACGGACGGCACCGCGCATGCGCAAGATGACGTTGCGTTCGTCGACGGGAAGGTGGATCATCAGGATGGCAGCAGTAGCGGTAGGACTGGTGCGATAGTCCTCGGTGATTGCATAGATTTCTTGCATCAGTTGCACGGCGCTCTCGGTGTCATCGAAGTAGGGGAAGTAGAGGCGAATCACTTGTTGTGGCTCGTCCGAGACGTGTTCCACGGGTGCAGGGGGAGGGGTCGGTTTGGACTGAGCTCCGGATCGTGCACCAGTGCGGATGACATCGCTAGAGTTCGATTTGGGAGGGTACTTGCGGTCGGACGGATTACTCATGGGGGCTCCTGTGGAAGGCGCGGCGACGGTTGGACGTGTGGATTGTGGTGCCGAAGGAGGAGTCGATTGCGTGATTGATGGGGTGCTGGGCGCGCTGAAGGTACGACCTACCGACTCAGACGCATCGGCGGGTGTGGGCGTGACATCGACTGATTCGATGAAGGCGAGTGCTTCGACTTTATCGACCATCAGCTGCATGCCTTCGTTGCGACGGTCGAGTTTGCCGATGATGCGCACGACGGCGTCGTCACGCAGCAGGGCGCGGTATTTTTCGTATGATTTGGGGAAGACGACGAATTCAATCGAGGCTTCGAGGTCTTCGAAGGTACCGACGAACATGGTGTCGCCCTTTTTGGTCTGCATGGTTTTGGTGGCGGACAACATGCCGGCGAAGATGAGGACTTGGCCGACGTGGTCGTCGCTGATGGTGCCGAGCGAGGTGACGTCGCTCAAATCGACGTCACGCAGTGCTTGGACGACGGGGTGGTCGGAACTATACATGCCGAGGAGTTCTTTCTCCCAGGCGAGGAGTTCCCGTTGATCGGCGCGGGATTCGTGGATGACGGGGAATGCGACGGCACTCATGCGTTCGGCGTCGTCTTGGGCAGTGCCGCCGCCCATCAGATCAAACAGGCTGGACTGGCCAGTGGCCCGGGCTTTTTGGGCGGCGGCACCGGCGTCGATGACTTGGTCGAGGACCGCGAGCTTTTGGCGGCGCGTGCCAGGGAGTGCATCGAAGGCGCCGGCCTTGATGAGACTTTCGACCACGCGTTTGTTGATGAGTTTGGCGTCGACGCGATCGCAGAAGTCTTCGAGGCTGGCGAAGGGTTGATCTGTACGGGCCGTCACGAGCGCCTCGACCGGCCCTTCACCGACGTTTTTGATGGCTGCGAGTCCAAAGCGGATGCCACGGCGGAGGCCATCCGCTTTTTCCCCTTGATCATCGAGCTGTTCGATGCTGAAGTCTGCACTGCTGGCGTTGATATCCGCACGGAGCACTGCGACGCCGAGTTTAGCGCATTCGTTGACGGCTTTGGCGACGTCTTCGATCTGACCGGCCGAGGCCTTGAGGACGGCTGCCATGTACGCGACGGCATAGTGCTGTTTGAGGTAGGCGGTTTGGTAGGCCAACAAGCCATAGAGCGTCGCGTGGGGGATGTTGAAGGAATAGCCC
Organism: Thermoflexus hugenholtzii JAD2; assembly: GCA_945881915.1. GTDB lineage: Bacteria > Chloroflexota > Chloroflexia > Chloroflexales > Roseiflexaceae > UBA965. The sequence goes on from CAMCVW010000011.1 coordinate 18,798, forward strand.
GCGAAGGGGATGATGAGCTCCCAGAGTTGGTCTGCCTGGGCTTGCGTCAGGCCGTTTTTGAGACAGCCTTCTTTAAAGCGCGGTTCTTCGGCGGCCATCGTGTCGCGTTGTTTTTTACCGATGGCTTTGAGGACAACGTAGGCTTGGCCGAGCGTATAGCCCGAGACCACCTGCAAGAGCTGCATGATTTGCTCTTGGTAGACGATGACGCCGTAGGTGTTTTCGAGGATGGGTTTGAGAATGGGATGGAGATATTTGATGTTGTGCGGGTTGTTTTTGCCTTGAATGTAGACGGGGATTTGGTCGAGCGGGCCAGGTCGGTAGAGTGCCACCATGTTGTAAATGTCTTCGACGCGATTGGGTTTGAGTTCCTTGAGGTAGCGCACCATGCCGGCGGATTCGAGCTGGAAGACGTTGACCGTCTCGCCGCGGCTGAGGGACTCGAAGGTACGCGCGTCGTCGAGCGGGATGTCGCGCAGCTCCATCGGCGTGGGTCGGCCAGCGCTGATGAGGGTGAGGGCATCGGCGACGATGGACAAATTGCTGAGGCCGAGGATGTCCATTTTGAGGAGGCCGATTTTGGCGAGGGTGGGACCCTCGTAGGCGGCCATCAATGAGTTTTCGTCTTTGGTGGTGCGCTGGAGCGGCACGATTGAGTCGAGGGCGTGGCGCGAGACGACGACACCACAAGCGTGGGTGCCGACGTTGCGCATGCGTCCTTCTATTTTCTGGGCCCAGTCGACAATTTGTTGGACCTCGCTGCTCGAGTCGTAGAGTTGCTTGAACTCTGCGGTTTTGAGTTCCTCGGGTTTGGCGAGGGCGTCTTTGAGGGTCAGATTGGGATTGGTCGGAATGAGTTTGGCGATGCGGTCGACTTCGTTGAGGGGGATGTCGAGGGCGCGGCCGACGTCACGGATGGCGGCTTTGGCGCCGAGGGTACCGTAGGTGACAATTTGGGCGGTGTTTTCGCGGCCGTATTTGTTGGCGATATAATCGATGATTTCGCCACGGCGGCTATCGGCAAAATCGACGTCGATGTCGGGCATTTCGAGCCGCTCGCGCGACAAAAATCGCTCGAACAACATCCTATTGGTGATGGGATCGACATCGGTCACACCCAGGCTGTACAGCACCAATGAAGCACCGGCCGAACCACGAGGCAGGCAGGGGATGCTGCGTGAGCGGGCGTACGAGATATAGTCCCAGACGATGAGAATGTAATCGGGGAAGCCGGTGGCATTGATGACATCGAGCTCGTAGTCGAGGCGCTCGGGGTAGCCGGGCGGAATCATGCCGTTGAAGCGTTTGTTGAGCCCTTCGTTGCTGACATGGCGCAGGTATGATGCGGCGTCGTAGCCGGCAGGGATATCGAACACGGGGAGTTCGACGCGACCGAAGTCGAGCTTGAGGTTGATCATGTCGGCGATGCGGCGGGTATTGTCGATAGGAGCAGTGCCGTAGTGTTTAAAGCGTTTGTAGACGTCGTCGGCCGAGAGGATGTGGTAACTCTCGTCCATGTCGTATTTTTTGGAGCAGAGCTCCTGCAGGGTCATATTGAAGCCCATGGCCATGATCATACGATGGGCATCGAGGTCTTGGGCACGCACAAAGTGGCTGTCGCAGGTGGCGACCAGGGGGATGCCCAGTTCGGCGCCAATTTTGACGAGTTCGTCGTTGACTTCGACCAGCTCGGGGGCGTTTTCGTGCAGTTGGAGCTCGAGGTAATAGTGGTCGGGGCCGAGCAGATCGCGGAACCAGGCGGCCGACGCACGCGCTTTGTCGGGCTGTTTGTTCATGATGTGCTGGGCCACTTCGCCGGCCAGACAGGCAGAGGTGACGACCAAGCCTTCGTGGTAGAGCATGAGCAATTCGCGGTCGATACGTGGCCGCGCAAAAATGCCTTTGCTGCCCATGCCTTCGAGGTGGGCGCGGGTGGTGAGTTTGACGAGGTTTTGGTAGCCGGTGTAGCTCGTAGCCAGCGTGAGCAGATGGTGGTAGTTTTTGCCGCCTCGTTGGGTGGCGTCGCCGCGCCCACCGGGTGACATGTATGCTTCGAGCCCGATAATCGGCTTGACGTTGGCTTTTTTGGCGGCGTTATAAAAATCAATCGCGCCGTACATGACCCCGTGATCGGTCATGGCGATGCTGTCCATGTTGAGTTCGGCGGCGCGCTCGACGATGCCCTTGATGGTGGCATAGCCGTCGAGGAGGCTGTACTCGGAGTGCACGTGCAGGTGGACAAAATCGTTCATGGGTGTACCATTGTGCTATGTTATGAGGCGAATGCAATTCCTAGTATAGCAGAAGATGGTGTTTTTGTATAGTCGATTTTCGGCATTACAACGCCAAAAATACCATATTACATAACGCGTCGCATTGCAGTGCGGTAGGGGAACACGATATGTGTGGAGCAGCGCGATTCCGCTGGAAGGATTTGCTCGATCCGTTGATCGCCAAAGGAATTCCCATCGGACCACAGCCGAAGCCAGAAGGTGGTGCGGAGCCAATGACGGCTGTGGTCGACGCCTACGAATCACGCTATTGGGCAGGTGAACCGATTTTGCCTGTCGCAGCAGCGGGGGTGCTGTCACTGTGTGTATGGGGTAATCGCAGTGCGACGGGCGGCTACCCACCGAGTGGCTGGGCCAAGCGCGAGAGTTACGAGGCAGGTGTGTGGACGAAGTACCAGCCGACGATGGTGACCATTCCACTCATCGCGGGGTACGAAAAAGGCGTGTGGTTTGGAATAGACCAGGGTGTACGTGGCTTGGTGGTGGGTATGGGAGCACAACGACGAGTCTACATGTTGACCGTGGCGGCCGATGCGGTGTATGCGCAGCTGACTAACCACGATCGTATGCCGTGGTTGATTGACCAGCAGACGGTCATTCCGATGGCCGGCAGCCGCAGTCAAATGCGCTTATGGTAGGCGTGTGAGGGTGACTTTGAGGCGGCCGCGGTAGTGACTGCTGCCGTCGGTATTTACCGAGAGTTGTTCAGGTGGGGTACCGAGGAAGGTCGGTGTGCCGATTTGGTCCCATTGATTGCCGTATGTATCGGTGATATATGCGTCGAGGGCTCCTTGAAAAGAGTCATCGAGGGTTGCATTGCTCGGAACATCGACCTCGAGCACGACCGTGATCGTCTGGGAGTTGGATTGCCATGGTTGCCAGTCGGTTCCGCCTTTGCTGAGGACAAGCATGGCAACACACAGGATGACGGCAACGCAAAAGACGAAGACGCGCCAGCGGGTCATGGGTTCGACGATGATGGCTTTGTGCTCCATGGTGAGGGCGCGTTCGCGGCGGGGATCGACGTCGGCAACTGCAGACTCGATGTGATGTGCGAGTGCGAAGTCGAGCTCGTGGGTCTCGGGTGGGGCATCGGCGTCATCGTGAATGATGGTGGTCGCGTAGGCAGCGCTGATGTCGTCCGTGTCGTTGTGCACCAGGGGGAGCGCCGGTGCTGCCGGCCGGAACGGGTCGATATGTTCGAGCGGGGCTTCTTCGTTGGGCAAAAAGAGCGGTACCGACGCAGGTGCTTGGACCTGAGGTACTGCCTGCAACCCGACAGTGGGGATGGGTGATGTGGAGCCGAGCGTGGCGAACTGGATGGTTTCTTCACCGCGCAGGACGGTCCGGATGGACGCACGCATCTCGAGAATACTGGCGAAACGATCGTTGGGTGAAAGTTGGAGCGCGGTGGCGAGAATCGCAGCCGTGGTGGGTGAAACGGCAGGTACCAGGTCGCGGATGGCGGTATAGGTAAAAGGCTTTTGGCTACGAGGATCGCGCCCGCTGAGCAGATGATGCATGGTCGCGCCGAGCGCATAGATGTCGGCCGAGGGCGAAATGTCGCCGCGGTATTGCTCGGGCGGTGCATAGCCGGGGGTGCCCATGATACTGCCGCGTTGGCTATTGGTGAAGCGCGCGATACCAAAATCGATCATGGTGACGGTGCCGTCACTGTCGTACATGATATTGGATGGTTTGACATCGCGGAAGATGACGGGGTTGGCTTGGCTATGGAGGTAGTGCAGGATATCGCACACCTGATTGGCGATGGTCAAGACAGCGGCTTCGTCGAGCATACCGCGCTGGCGCAGGATGTCTTCGAGGTCGGTGCCGCGCACATAATCCATAACGATGTACACTCGACCGTTGTCGATGAGTGAGCCATAGAACCGTGGGATGCCGGGGTGTGCCAGGGTGGCGAGCAAGCGTGCTTCGATTGCGCAGCGTTGGAATGCTTCGACGGTGCGTTCGGGATCGAGCGGCAGCATGATTTCTTTAATGGCGTAGCTGCGATTGCTACTGTCGTCTATGGCTTCGAAGATGACTGCTTGACCGCCCGTTTTGATGAGGCGGGTGAGACAGTATTGGACGGCGCCGTCGACGAAGGCGAGGGCATGACCACAAAAACGGCACGCGTCGGCGCGACGCGGGTTGATGCGTCGGCAGCTCGGGCAGAGGATGTCGGAACGGCTAGTCATGCCATGGGCCTTGTCGATTAGGGGCGGCGGTCGAAAATCGCCAATGTCTCGAAGTGCGGGGTCTGTGGGAACATGTCATAACCGACCAGTGAGGTCAACTCGTAGCCTGCGGCCAGGAGTTTGGCGTCTTCGATTTGCGACAGCGGGTTGCACGAGACATAGACCAGCCGTTGTGGTCGGTGCCGGAGAATTTCTTTACAGACCTGTGCTCCCAACCCGACCCGTGGTGGATCTACGACTATTGTATCAAACGCGCGGTCGGTACTTTTTAAGAATTCGGCCACATCGGCGACTTCGGCGGTGACATTGGTGCGCTGGTTGGACAGAATATTGGCATTGCACAGTTCGATACTTTCGGCGAATGATTCGACGCAGTGAACCGACTGTGCGGATTGGGCGAGGTGCAGTGCGATGGTTCCGACACCGCCGTAGAGGTCGGCGACGTGCTGACCAGCGGGGACGGCAGCGGCGATGTGTGCCAACATGTCGTCGAGCAGATAGACATTGTTTTGGAAGAACGTATTGGGGCCAATGTGTAAAGTATTTGGACCGACGCGCATGGGCAAAAGGGCGGCGCCCCAGTGTTTGAAGGGGGTCCCAAACGAGACATCAGAGGGTGAGTCATTGCGCAGCCAGTGGATACCAACGATGGCCGGGTTGGCCAGTGCGGCTTGGGCGATGGCAGCGAGGGCGGCTTCGGCGTTTTCGTCCGGAGCGGCGGTGATGAGCGCCAGCAGATAGCGATTGTCAGGACTGCGGCGGACCACAATGTAGCGCAGGATACCTTCGTGGGTGCGCAGATTGTAGTCGGGGACGCCCGCTGCGATGGCTTGCTCCCAGATGTTGCGGGCGATATCAAAGCCCTCGGTGGGCACGAGGTGGCAGGTCGTCAAATCGATAATGTAATTGAATTTGCCGCCGCGCCGCAACCCAAAGCGCCCTTTACTGGCGATGAAGTCCATGCGGGTGCGGTAGTGCAGCGGGTCGGGTGAGCCGATGACGACCGGTGCGGGAATCTGCGCCGGCAGCATATCGGCCCACAGCGCAACGAGGGCACTGGTTTTGGCGGTGATTTGATCGGTGTAGCTGATGTCTTGGAATGTGCACCCTCCACACATGTCACTCGGGGGAGCATGTGGGCAGAGGGGAGTGATTTTGGTCGCGATTTTTGCGTGGAGGATGATTTCGCGCCGGAATAATTTGGGTGTAAGCATATGAACCTTTTGTAGCGGATGTGTGAGTAGTGTAGCGGAAAAACGTTGTGGCCGAGGACGTGTCGAGGTGCGCTAGATGTGCGCGCCGTCCGCCGGAGGCGATTTTGGCCAGATGGATAACCGAGAGACTACAAGAAAATCATCTGTACTTAAGGTGTATAGGATATAGTGACGTTATGCCGGAATTGTTGCCGGCGTGGAGCGCATCGTTGCCTTTCTGGCGAATTCGCAGGAGAAAGACACCCTATGCAGACACAAAAACGGATTTTGATTCTGACTACCGATGCCGGCAGCGGTCATCGGAGTGCGGCTGCGGCCATTGAACGCGAGGTTTGGCATCTGTGCGAGACGCGTGTGGTCAATCCCGCGCACCACGCATTGGCGTCGACGTCGTTGGCTCAGGCCGAAAAATTCTACCTCGAGATGGTGCGAGATGCGCCGGAACACTATGATTTTGCGCATGCGATGACAGATGTACCGGGCTTGGACTTATTCCTCGAGTTTACCTTGTCTTCGGCTATTCGTAATTCACTCGAAGCAATATTACAAGAGTACCAACCCGACGTGGTGGTGAGTGTCTATCCACTGTTTACACGGATTATCTCGCACATTTTGAAGCCAGCCCAACGCCCGCGGCTGATGACGGTGGTGTGTGATTTGGGCAATGTGCACCGGGCGTGGTTCAACCGAGTGGATGATTGTGTGGCGGTGCCGACTGCGATGGTGCGCGAAAAAGCGCGTCGATGCGGCATCGATGCGCAGAAAATCGTCCACACCGGCCTCCCCATCGACAGTGGATACAGCGTGATGCGCGCGCCCAAGGAGGAATTGCGCCGAGAACTTGGTTGGGAGCCTGCATTGCCGACGTTGCTGCTGCTGAGCGGTGGCGCGGGGGTGGGACCGGTGCTCGAGATGGCGCAGGCGGTGGATGCACACACCTTGCCGTGCCAATTGGTCATTGTGGCAGGCCGCAACGCAGATTTGGCTGCGGCGCTACGCGGGCAAACCTGGCGCAATCCGACGCATGTGTATGATTTTGTGCCGTTGGTGGATTTGGTGCACGCCAGTGATATCGTCGCCTCCAAAGCCGGCGGCCTGACGGTGAGCGAGTGTATGGCAGCCGGGAAGCCGATGGTGTTCTATGGTGAAGCACCTGGTCAAGAGGGTGGCAACCGGACATATGTCATCTCGCACGATGCAGGGTTATGGGCCGAGAGCGCCAAAGCATTTGTCGATTATTGTCATATTCTGTTGGCCAGCACGGCCTTGCGTGAATCGATGGCACATGCGGCGCAGCGCATCGGGTACCCGCAGGCCTCTGTAGCAGTCGGTCGCGAAGTCGAGCGATTGCTGCAACTCGGACCCATCGCCGGTGCAGCCCGCACCAAAAAGCCCAGCCCGTTGGTGGTGCCGCTCGAACGTTAACAGCGATTGTGCCGCCATACGACGGCACTTGTTGTGAGGCACCCTGCCCAGAGCAGACACCAGCCGCTGATGAGCCATGCAGACCACGGCGCGAGTGCTGTAGCCGGTAGATACCAGACCCACCAGTCGCCCGGATGGCGGTTGGTGGGTTCGTAGTACCATGCCCAGCGGCGCATCGGTTGGGAAGGCATCGGAGCGATGCTGGCGTCACGGATCTGACGCAGAGGCGGTACCGCGCTGATGGCCAGGAGGGTCGGTCCGATCGCATCGTCGCGATCGCTGATGCCCAAGGTCGCTCGATTCCAGGGCATACTGGTGAGGCGGTACTGTTGTGTGCCCATGCGACCAAGTAACTGAACGACACGGAATGAGCCTTCGGGCAGGGAATAGTATTGGTCGGCGTGATGTAGGGCAAGCCGCGAGGGCGCTGTATCGGGGGGGCGACGATCGTCGAGGCGCAGGCGCAGGATGGACGACGCGGCCAACGTGCAGGTGAATGTACTGTCGCCATTACTGCGTTGCCAGAGGATGCCGTCTGCAGCCTCACTGGGGTACCAAATAGCTTCGATGCGGCAGGTTTGCGCTGGTACGGTGCTGTTTTGCAGGCGATCCCAGAGGATGCGGGCGTGGGCGATGGGTGGAATGTCACGCGGGAGGGGCAGGTTTGCGTCAAGCGAAAAATTGACGGCACTGCCGAGCAGTGTGATGCCGATACCCAGCACGACGGTGAGTTGGGCGGTGGAGCGGACGAGGCGGGATGGCGTCGCCGAGACGCCGGCAGCCACGAGGAGTGCGGCCGGAATAACTGGTACGAGGAAGCGGGGCCCCCACACGCCGCCGCCGTCCCATGCACTCCAGGATGCGTAGAGCAGGAAGTGGCTGATACACAGCGCGAGACAGGTCACGAGGAGCGGCCGATTGTGTCGCCACCAATACAGTGCACCGACGGGCATCCAGATGACGAATGGTGCATACCAGACGAGGCCGCTACCGCCAGACACAAGTAGCCCCCATAGTCCGGTCAGAAACGGCGTGTCGAAGGCGATCGATTCTGTACCATACCCGGTGGCGAAAAACGTCTCGAAACGCAGGATATTGTAGAAGCCCCAGAGCAAGACACTGGGAATACATCCCGCAATGCCACTGAGGATGATGCCGTGGCGCAGCAGGTGCGCCACAGTGCGATGCAAGCCAGAATGGGGATGACCACAACGGCAGCGATACGTGTGGGTAAGAGGAATCCGGCACAGAGCGCTGCCAACAACACGCTGCTGTTTGTCGCAGGGCGGCAGGTCGCACTGGTCAGGCTGGCGGTGATGAGGAGCATTGCGAGTGGTTCCGAGAAGAATGATCGAGCATACGGCCACAGGCACGCACCTGCCGTTGCGCAGACGAGTGTCCAGATGCGGGCCGAGCGACTGAGTGTGGTGCGGTTGAGCAAAATCGCCAGGCAGGCGATGGTGGCTGCGGTGATGGGTGCGTTGATAAGCCCGACGAGGAGCCGGACGTGATCGGTGTATGCGAGGCTGGTCGGGTCAAAGAAGAAGCTGGCGGTGAGGCTAGCGGGGATGACGAGGAGGGGTGGCAGGATGCCGTATGAGGCATACCGGCCGTAGTCTCTGCCGTCGCGCAACGCGGCCCAAGGTTTACCATCGGCATGACGCAGGGCGACGCTGTGGGAGTGAACGATGGCGTTAGAGACGGCAATCATCGTCTCTTCGTCAGGAGAATAGGTGTGGCCACTGGCTGTGGTAATGATGAACGCACAGCTGAGCAAAAAAACGACCCATGGATGTATTTTGGTGGAGAAATGATGCACCTCGTGCAGTTCGTGACAGGTGTTTCTGTCATACGCTAGTTCGGGACAAGGATGAAGAGGGCACAAAAAACCCCGAGCCGGCGTGTAACGCAGACTCGGGGAAGTGTATTGGGGAAGGACTAGAAGTCCATTCCGCCGCCACCTTGTTGCATTGGGGCTTGCTTGTCTTCGGGCAGATCGGCGATCAAGGCTTCGGTGGTGAGGATCAGGGCTGCAATCGAAATTGCGTTCTGAACTGCACTGCGGGTGACCTTGACGGGATCGATGATGCCTTCTTTGACGAGATCGATGAATTCACCGTTCATGACGTTGTAGCCAAGGTTGGTGTTCTTCTTTTCGATCTGGATGCGGCGGACTGCGTCAATGATGACGGAGCCTTCTTCGCCTGCATTGCGAGCCAGGATACGCATTGGCTCTTCGAGGGCGCGACGCAGGATGCGGATGCCGAATGTCTCGTCTTCGTGTTCGACTTTGACGTTGTCAAGAGCCGAAATGGCGTTGATGAGGGCGACACCGCCGCCGGGGACGATACCTTCTTCGACGGCTGCGCGAGCAGTCGAGAGGGCATCTTCGACGCGGTGCTTCTTCTCTTTGAGCTCAGGCTCGGTGGAACCACCGACCTTGAGGACAGCCACGCCGCCGGCGAGCTTGGCCAGACGTTCCTGGAGCTTCTCGCGGTCGAAGTCGCTGGTGGTGGATTCGATCTGGGTGCGAATCTGTTCGATACGGGCCTTGATGGCCTTCTCGTTGCCGTTGCCTTCGATGATGGTGGTGTTGTCCTTGTCGGAAACGACACGGCGGGCACGACCGAGGTCTTCGATGGTGGCGGAGTCGAGCTTGCGACCGACTTCTTCGCTGATGAGGGTACCACCGGTGAGGATGGCGATGTCTTGGAGCATGGCCTTACGGCGATCGCCGAAGCCAGGTGCCTTGACACCCAGGACGTTGACGGTACCACGGAGCTTGTTGACAACCAGGGTTGCCAGGGCTTCGCCGTCGATGTCTTCGGAGATGATGACGAGGTTCTTGGTGACGGTGAGAGCCTTCTCGAGGACCGGCAAGATCTCTTGGATGGCGCTGATCTTCTTGTCGGTGATGAGGATGTATGGGCTCTCGAGCTCGGCTTCCATGCGCTCGGAATTGGTGACGAAGTACGCCGAGATGTAACCACGGTCGAACTGCATACCTTCGGTGTATTCCTTCTCGAAGGCAATACCCTTGGATTCTTCGACGGTGATGACGCCGTCTTTGCCGACTTTTTCCATGACTTCGGCGATGATTTCGCCGATTTCGCGGTCAGCAGCCGAGATGGATGCCACGTGGGCGATGTCGGCGCGGTCGCGGATGGGGGTTGCCATCTCGCGCAGTTTGGCGATGAGGGCTTCGGCACCACGGTCGAGACCGCGGCGGATCATCATCGGATTGGCGCCAGCGGCGACCATCTTGAGGCCTTCGGTGACGATGGCCTGGGCAAGGACGGTTGCAGTGGTGGTGCCGTCGCCGGCGATGTCATTGGTCTTGGTGGCCACTTCGACCAACAAGCGAGCGCCCATGTTTTCGAATGGGTCTTTGAGTTCGATTTCTTTGGCGACCGTCACACCGTCGTGGGTGACGGTAGGAGCGCCGAACTTCTTGTCGATAGCGACGTTGCGGCCGCGGGGTCCCAAGGTGGTCTTGACGGCGTCAGCGACGGCGTCGACACCACGCTTGAGGGCGCGACGTGCCTCTTCATTGAAATAGAGTTGCTTAGGCATAGTGTATCCACTCCTCAAAACAGACTGGTAGTTGGATTAACCCTGGATGACGCCGAGGATGTCTTTTTCGGCCAAGACCAAGTAGTCGATTTCGTCGACTTTGTACTCGGTGCCGCTGTACTTGGCGAACAGGACCTTGTCACCGACTTTGACACTCATCGGTACCAATGCACCTTCGTCTGTGCGACGACCTTCGCCGACAGCGACGATTTCGCCCTCCATGGGGCGTTCTTTGCTGGCGGTGTCTGGAATGAACAACCCACCCTTGGTCTTTTCTTCGCGCTCTGCCGGTTTGATGACAACCCGGTCGGCCAGCGGTCGGATGCGGAAGTTTGCAGCCATAGTGACGCTTCCCCTCATCTGCGATACATATATTTAGCAGTCGAACAGTTCAACTGCTAACCATGTCTAACTATAGATAATGCACCTCCCCTTGTCAAGAGAAAACTTGCACTCGACACAGGAGAGTGCTAATTCTTATACAGCGTTAATAGTTAGTAGAGGGTAGATAGTAATGAGTAGGGAATAGGAAATAGGGAGTAGAGGGTTGATAGTTGAGATTTGAGACGGAACGTGAGAATGTAACGTAGAGTAGAGTATGGTCGTTAACAGATACAGAGGCAAAGATGCATCTCGATCGGAATTTGGGACTAGATTTGGTGCGCTGCACCGAAGCTGCCGCGTTGCGGGCAGCGCGATTGATGGGTCGTGGTGACAAAGAAGCGGCTGATCAAGCAGCCGTTGATGCGATGCGGTTTGCGCTGGCGAGCATCAGTATGGACGGCGTTGTGGTTATCGGCGAGGGCGAAAAAGACAACGCGCCGATGCTGTATACCGGCGAGCGAGTGGGCACCGGCGAAAAACCGGAAGTCGATATCGCCGTCGACCCGGTGGAAGGGACGACGTTGCTGGCCGAGGGAATGCCCGGCGCGATAGCCGTTATCGCAGTGGCAGAACGGGGTGCACTGCATGCCTGGAACGGCGTGCCGTATATGCGCAAATTGGCTGTCGGTGAAGCAGCCCGCGGGGTCATCGACATCGACGCGAGCACCAGTGATAACATCCGAGCTGTGGCCGGCGCGCTGCGTAAGCGTGTGTCGGATATCACCGTGGTGGTGCTGGATCGGCCACGACACACGCAATTGATTACCGAAATCCGGGCAACCGGTGCGCGCATACGTCTGATTCAACACGGTGATGTGGCAGCCGGTGTGATGACCGCGGTCGAGGATGCTCCTGCAGACATGTTGATGGGAATTGGTGGCGCGCCGGAAGCCGTCGTGACGGCCTGCGCACTGAAATGCCTGGGTGGCGAGATTCAGACCAAAGTCTGGACTCGTGACGAAGCCGAGCGCGCAGTTTTGGCGACGCAAGGGATTGTGCCGGATCGTATCTATCGCACCACTGATTTGGTGCGCGGGGATAATGTCTACTTCGCGGCGACGGGTATCACCACCGGCGACTTTCTGCGTGGGGTTCAGTACGGTCGCGATGGTGCACGAACCCATTCTGTGGTGATGCGCGCCACGACCGGCACCGTCCGACATGTAGAGGCATACCATCGCTGGGACAAGTTGATGCAGGTGTCGGGCATCGATTATTAGGTATCAGGTATCAGTGAGTAATTCGTAGGTAGTAGCTTGTACGCGGAGTGTGAAATCCAAACTCGCTGGGAACAAATCTTGGTCCGTGCAATTCCTGCAGAAAAACAGGTGATGCGCGGACCATGATTTGTATCAAATGAAGTGGTTTTAGCACAAAAATCACCGAATACACCCGCTAGAGGACGTCGACGTGGCTGTGGTCGCCGAGGACCAGGCGGTATGCGCTGGGACGTGCTGACGAACGTGACACGACCACAGAGCGGCCGATGAGGCTATCGCACAGTCGACCGGGGAGGTCGTTGATGGTGCAGTCTTCGAGGACGATGGAATGCTCGATTTCGCTGTTTTGGATGGTACAGTGGTGGTAGATTGAGGTAAATGGACCGACGTATGAATTGATGATGCGCGTGCCTTTACCGATGATGGCAGGGCCGCGAATAGTGCTGTTGATGACTTCGGCGCCTTCTTCGATGATAACTTTACCGACGATGTGAGAATCACCGTCGACGGAGCCATCGTTCTGTTCGGCGAGTTCTTCGAGGACGAGGCGGTTTGCCTCGAGCATGTCGTCTTTTTTGCCGGTGTCGATCCACCAACCGCGATGGACGTATGGGAAGACGGTTTTGTTGGTGTCGACGAGGGACTGGATTGCGTCGGTTATTTCGAGTTCGCCGCGGGCGGAGGGTTTGATGGAGTCAATGGCGTGCCAGATGGTGTTGTCGAACATATAGATGCCGACGAGGGCCAGGTTGGACTTCGGCTCTTTTGGTTTTTCGACGAGGCGAAAAATACTGCCATCGGGATTGAGTTCGGCGACGCCGAAGGAACGCGGGTTGGGGACTTCTTTGAGGACGATTTGGGCATTATAGGTGCTGTTCTGGAATTGCTTGATAAGGCCCGAGATACCGCCTTGGATACAGTTATCGCCCAAGAACATGACGAATTTATCGTCGCCGATGAACGGGTGTGCGATTTTGACGGCATGGGCGAGGCCAGAGGGTGCGTCTTGTTGGATGTACGTGATTTTGACGCCGAATTTGTCACCATTGCCGACTGCCGCCATGACTTCGGGGGCGGTACTGCCGACGATGATGCCGATGTCATCAATACCGGCGTCGCGGATTGTTTCGATGACGCGGAACAGCACGGGTTTGTTCGCGACGGGGACGAGTTGTTTTGCGCTGGTGTAGGTGATGGGGCGCAGTCGTGTTCCGTTGCCACCGCTGAGAATCAGACCTTTCATGCAGGCTCCTTGTATGAACGGACGTGAATTGTCCGTGCGTGGTATTGGCTATGCGTATAGTAACAAAAACTGAGACATCGTCCGAGGACGATGCCTCATGCCCAGATGACAGAACCGTGATGATTTGAGGTCAGCGTTTGACGCGAGCGGCGCCGTAGAAGTGGTTAACCCAGTACGAATCGTTGACGTTCGATATTTGGACGCCGTAGGTGGGTGTCATGGCGTGGACCATTTTGCCGCCACCGATATACATCGAGACGTGGGTAATACCGCGGCGGCCACTAGTATTTTTGAAGAACATCATGTCGCCGGGCTCCATAGAATCCCAGCTAATGTCGATTGCACCACTCGAACTGTACTGCGATGCTGCCAAACGCGGAATAGTCACACCGACTTGGCGGAAGGCGTACATCATCAAACCGGAACAATCGAAGCCGGATTTGGGGGTGGTACCGCCCCAGGTGTAGCCGTAGCCGACGAATTGGAGGGCCACATTGGCCACGTCGCTGCTGGTGCTGTACCCAGCGCCCGAGTTGCCGCTCCGATTGCGTGTCGGTCCTTTGGGCAAAGCGGGGAAATCAGACGCTGTCGGCACGCGGCGAAGCACGTACGATGTGACGTTCAACAGGTCTTTGAAGATCCAGACCTTCTTTTTGTCGAGGGCTACCTGGACCCAGTCTTTGTACTTGCCGATGACGTCGAGTTTTTGGCCGAGTGCGGCGGTGCCGACTTTGGCATGGCGCGAATCAGGACCAAGCCGGAGATTCACGTTGCTTTCGCGCACGAAGCCTACAAGCTCCGGTGAAGCATCGGGAATGGAGACGGTGTCGGCGGTAATGACACGGTCGAGAACAGATTTGGTGACATCGATGTATGCGGACTTTACCCAGCCAGCGGTGTTTGCATCGACCGAAATGTGGTACCAGTCCTGGTAGATTTCGATGAGCTCAACCTCACCGTTGAGTTTGAGGGTGGTGATTGCCACGTAATCGACGCCGGGGCCGTCACGCAAGGTCAACCCAGATTCGCGCACGATGCCGGTGCGTGGTGGAGGCGGTGGCGGGAGGTCTTTGTCGAAGATGTCGAAAATAGTCGCTGCGGCGTTTTCGGGCAGTGACAAGAGTTCGCCGGCCATCCACAAGACGGGGGCATCCACGCGTTCACGGACTTGGTACCAATCGCCGTATTTGCCGATGATTTGGAGTGCAAGGCCACTCGATGCACGGGTGATGGGGTCGTAGTTGGTGCCAGGGCCGTTGCGCATGTAGGCTTGATCGGTCATCACGGTGACTGGCACGACGACCGGGGCAAGCGTCTGATTGCGCGAGACGAGCGATATTGGCACGGGCAGGTCTTCGGATTCGGTGAGCGGTGCATCGCCCTGGCCCGAAAATTCATCCGTAATCAACGCGACGTCGATGGTGAAGTCGGTGCCACTGTCTGCGATGAGTACGGGAACCGAACCAACATCGGGAACCAGGGTGACCACTTCCGTTTTGGATATCAGTAATGCGAACGGAATGATTGCCACGACGAGCAAATGCATCACCATCCGCTGCGAAAAGAACGCTGCGACCCGTTCTGGTCGTCGCAACAGTGTGCGAATACTCGGAATACGATCCGTGATCGAGGTGGGGCGCTCGTCACGGCCGAATTCGGTGCGGCGTCGGTTGACACGCTGGACGAGTTCATATGGGTCCGATGCGACTGGGCGCATGCGTTTGGACTGATCGACCATGGAATTGGTACCCCCTCAATGAGATGACCGCTGGAAAAACAAAAACCGGTCATTCACGATGCACAACATGATTATGGTGCGCTGGCTGTCTGTATGGCAATACTCATGCACAAACGAATCACGCCTCGAATTGAGGCATCTACTGAAATCATAGCATGGACAGCAGGGTCTTTCAATCCAAATGACCCGCCGAGAATGAATTTTTGATGATGATTTGACCACAATTTTTCGATGTGAAAACCACGTTGGCGCGCACCGGTGAATTGGTAGCGCCGGGAGCGCCGGTTTGGTTGCGGCGCGGTGTGTGCTAGGGTGCGCCGCGTGGCAGTGGATCTGCGGCGAATTGATCGTGTACTTCGGCGAGCCGTTCATCTGTGTGGCGGGCGTAGTATTGCTCGGTGATGCGTGTATTGGCATGCCCCAAAATTGCCGACACTTCGGAGAGTTGGACTCCCTCATTGAGGAGCCACATGGCCACAAAATGACGAAATGTGTGTGGTGTCGTGGTGCGCAAGAGGGCGGCTTCGTGGGGGCGGCCGTCTCGTTCCACGGTGTCGGCCAGACTCAATGCGGCGTGGGTCACGACGTTCCACGCGGCGATGCGATTGAGTCGATGGCCGGGACTGCGTGGCCCGTGCGAGATGAACAACGCAGTGGCAGCAGGGAATGACGCACGGCGCGCAAGGAGGTAGGCTTCAATGGCACTCCGTGCATGTGGCCGCACGAAAACCGTGCGCCGTTTGTTCCCTTTGCCCACCACCGATACACGCGCTGCCACGCTACCGTGGTCGCCGCGGATCTCGCTGATGTCGATTGCAAGCAGTTCCGAAATACGGCAGGCTGATGAAAACAACATGTGCAGCAGCGCGTTGTTGCGCAGTGCCGAAAGACGGTCGCGCTCGGGTTTGGAGTGCGGTGCACCAGCAGTCTGCGCGGTGTCGTAGAACGATACGAGGCGGCGCAGATCGGCCACATCGGGCGCTCGGCTGGGCACAATGCGTGGTAGGGCATCGCCGATGTGCATCTGGATGAGTGAAATCTCGCATGTGAGGAGCGTCCGGTCAGCCAGATATTTGCAGATAGCGATGGCGCCGTGACTATAGGTCTGCACGGACCCATCGGCGAGGTGGCCGAGGGTGTTGATCCAGCCAGCAAAATCACGCGCCTGCAGTTCCTGCGTGTGCATGCGCCCGTTGGCAGCCGCCCAGTGCATGAACGAATGCCACGCATCGCTATAGGAAGCAATGGTGGCAGGTGAGAGGGCGCGGCGCCGCTTGCGTTGATCGGCGGTCCATTCCTGCAGGGCTTGACCGAGTGAGCATGTCATACACTGATTATACACGGTTGTAGTAATTGCTTTGACATGCCCGAAATCAAGGTTAGGAAGTCAATGCACGTGGATAGATGCGTGCGCTACTAGATGCAGCGGTTGCGCTGAGTGTCGGTTGAACGAGTGCGCGCATCGTTGCAGTCACCCGTGCTTGGCTATCGTGGTGACCAGTCGCCGTGTATGCATCTGACAGGAGCTGATGTGCATCGGTGATGCCGGCATCGATGTCGAGCGCGCGCCACATGCGTTCGATCAGTTCAGTGTGCAGATTCAGTGTACGCAAGATGGTGCCGAGGCGAACAACTGCATCAGCGTAGTCCGCAGCGTATTGGGCTCGCAGGGTGATTGCCCATTCCGATAGCGGCAGATTCGCCAGATACAGACCGTTGTATGTATCGCAGGCGCGGCGGAGATGCGGAAGCGCGGTGCGTGCATCGGTGCAGCGCCGAGCGGCGGAAATCGCGTGACGGAATTCATCGCTATCAATCGTACTCCCCGCAGGGAAGTTCAGCGTAATGGAATAGTGGTCGGCTTGCACAATCGGTGTCGCATACGCGCTGGGTTCGAGCGCACTGCGCATGCGATGGAGGACCACGCGCAGGTTGTTGGAAGCCGCATCGCCGAGGTGGTTGGGCCACAGCAGGTCGCTGACATACTCGCGAGACAGGCTGTACCCATCGCTGTTGATGAGCAACAGAAAAAGCTCACACGCGCGCTGGCTGCGCCACTGAGCAGCCGTGATGGGGGTAACGCCAATGGTGCAGCGAAAAGCGCCGAGGGTTTGGATGGTCAGCGGAGCAGGGCGATAGGCGGTGGCTCTTGGGGAGCGTTGCGAGGTCTGCAACATGTGCCCACCTTTCGTTGTTTTGGAATTACTACTATATGTAGGATATTGCCAACCGGGCCATACGGCTATCCCCCGTAGGGTAGGTATTTTTATCCCCCGTTCAGGAACGATGGGGGTATACTGATGCGCACAAATCAGGATTTTGGACATTTAATGGTAGAATACAAACAGCGAAAAAAGAAAATGATTCTTGTCGTGTGGACGCAGTGTGGTGATGCGGATGTGCTCTCGCGAATGCGCGTAGGTCGGGTGTGGTTTGTGTCAGACGAATCCCCTTGATTCGAAGTCGTGATTCCCACCCGAGTGGTACATTGAGGAGCAGGATATGACAGGTCGGAAGCGAATTCTCTTTGCAATATCTGATACCGGTGGTGGTCATCGTTCCGGAGCAGATGCGCTTCAGGCAGCCTTGCAGTTGCACCGATTAGGTGACACGTTCGAGTACAACACCATTGACTTGATCACCGCAACCGGTTTGCCGTTGATGCGGAACGCACCGGGATTATATGATCAATTGTCGACGCGTTGGTTGCCATTATTCGATTTGCTCTATCAGCTGACGAATGGGCGCCGCCGGATTGACACATTGGCGCAGATTGCCTATGTATCGGCGGCACGCAGTATTCGACGCACTCTCGAGTCATACCGACCAGATATTGTTGTATCAGTGCACCCTTTGGCCAACCGATTTATTGGCCATTCACGGATTGCCTACAGCATGGAATTCCGTTTTATCACGGTCGTGACCGATTTGGTCAGTCTACACACCGCTTGGGGCGATTTGGATGCAGATATGTGTATTGCACCGACGCACGAAGGCCATGATGTTTTGATTGCGCAAGGAATGCCGGTCGATAAAGTCGTCTATGCAGGATTCCCCGTGCATCCCAAATTCACTGCGTGTACGTTGACAGAAGCAGCAGCGCGCGCTGCGTTGGCCATCGACGGGCAGCGGCACACGGTGCTGTTGACGGCCGGTGGGGTCGGTTCTGGGCGCTTGAAGGAGCTCGTGATGGCCCTCCACAGCGCCTTCCCCGCGCTTCAGATGCTGGTAGTGACAGGCCGGAATGCCGCGTTGCGCACGGAACTCCAACGCAGCGAATTGGCGCCCCATGTCCACATCTACGGCTTCGTCGACAACATGGAAGTATTGATGGCGGCGAGCGATACGGTTGTCACCAAGGCAGGCCCAGGAACATTGATGGAGGCACTGGTGATGCGCCGTCCGGTGATTATCACCGAAGCGGTGGGAATGCAAGAGCACGGGAACATCGATTTTGTGGTCAATCGTGGATTAGGCGCATACGCTCCGAAGGTGGAGCAGATTTTGCGTGCGGTCGAGGAGTTAATGGACCCTGCGGTGCATGCAGCCACAATCGCCCGCCTCGGCGATTCGGTGCCACGTGACGGGGCCCATCGCATTGCAGAACTCATCATCAATCAACTCCACGCGACAACGCCGATAGTGCGCAAAAAATCACGAATGCAGCTCATGGGTATTCCCAACTGGAATAGAAGGCACGAGCCAAAGGAAGCCAGTTCGCGGCGCGTCCGGCCGTTGAGTATGACGTTGCTCGAACGCTTACGCGAGCACGGTGGACTCAATATCAATTGGCGGCGGCGCCCACGCAAAAAGCCACGCCGCGGCTCGCGCAATGGTGAGTAGGTTCTTCATCGAGCCAGCAATGTTCGGCTAAAATGCCTGTGTATACAGAGCCCGGTCGTCACGAATGCAAATAAGGTGGTTGTGGTGGACAAGAATCGACGACGCGGGAATGAGCGGAATTCGCAACGGCGTGTGCCTCGGCAGACGCCTGTCTTTAGTGAGCAAAACGAAGCTGAGACCATCAGTGGAACGACCAGCGAACTCATCGATACCCCACGTCGGTCGACGAGTGGGGCGTTTCTGTCGCACCGGGTCCGCGTACGTCGGCAGGCGCAGTTGATGATGAACGGTATGCTGGTATTGCTCATTGCAGTGGCAGCGGGCGGTATTTGGTTCTTTACGATAGAGCGTCGTTACCAGGCACGGGTCTACCCCAACATTACGATTTTGGGGGTCAACATAGGCGGATTGTCGCGCGCTGAAGCTACCCAAGCGCTTGTGGATCATCTGCGCCCATTCCGCGAAACACCGATAGTGCTGAACTTCGAAGGGCGCAACTGGAATGTCACGGGCGCTGAGTTGGGTATGGATGTGTCGTATCAATCGAGTATTGAGCAAGCATTCACTGTTGGGCGCTCACACGACATGCTGACCAATATGCAGACTATCTGGCAGGTGGTCAAAAGCGGGCTCGAAATTCCTGTCACCGTCGTGGTCGATGAGCGCACTGCACAACAGAATGTGTCGCGTTTAGCGCCAGTGATTAATCGCCCGCCATCGGACCCCAAAGTGGTTCTTGAAGGCACTGCAATCAATTTTGTGGGTGGCTCTGTTGGACGCATCCTGCTCATCGACGAAACAGTTGCACGCATCCGCGAAGTGTTGCCGCTAATGGCCAAGCAACAACCTGTGGCGTTGGCAACGCGTGAATTGCCGATGAACATTACCCAGGCAGCCAAGGATGATGCCCAAAAGCGTTTGACAACGTTAGTCGGGCAACCGTTTGTGGTGACGGTGGGCGAGAATGAATATACATGGACCAGCGAAGAACTGGCGCGCATGGTTGAGTATGTACAAGCAGATCCCCAGGGCAATCCGAACGGCTACACCTTGTCGCTGAATCCGTATTTGATTGAGCGCCGCATCGAAAGAATCGCCGAAGAGACCCAGACGAAGCCGGTTTATCCACGGGTCAAATGGGATAGTGGTGTATTGAGCATTATCAAGGCCGGTGTGGCTGGTTGGCGACTCAACAAACAAGAAGCCCGTGATTTGATTACGGCAAACATCGACAATGGCGTGCGAAGCGCTGTGTTGGTGCCACGTTTTGTTCCTATCCCTGTCGATGCGACAAATTTGAATACACTGGGCATCGTCGGTTTGGTCTCGGAGGGCAAGAGCGACTTTACGGGGTCTGCAGCGTACCGTGTCACCAACATTCAAGCGGGTTTGGCTGTCCTCGATGGTGTGTTGATCCCGCCTGGTGATGAGTTTTCGTTTAACGAGACCATTGGGGCCATCGACGAGACGCAAGGATTCGTCGAGGGGTATGCAATTGTGCAGCAACGCACCCAACTCGAGTTCGGTGGCGGTATCTGCCAGGACTCGACGACGGTCTACCGTGCGGCGTTCTGGGCCGGTCTGCCTATCACAGAGCGTTGGGGGCATTCGTTCTATATCAGCTGGTATGACAAATACGGTCCCACCGGAATGGACTCGACGATTTTTACGGGCGGTCCCGATTTGAAGTTTTTAAACGATACCGGGCATTGGCTGTTGATTCAGACAACCTCCGACGCCAAGACTGGTGTTGCATCCGTAAAATTCTATGGAACCCCCACGAATCGGACGGTCGAAATGATCCAGACCATCTCGAATCGGATTACCGCGCCGATCGAGCCCGTCTACGTCACCGACGAAGACCAACCTGCGGGCGCAGTCAAACAGAGCGATCGTGCGCGTGACGGCATAACCATTGACATTGCGCGTACCATTATCGACCCAGACGGCAAAGTACGACCCCCAGAAGTCTATCGAACACGATTCAAGCCATGGCCAAACATCTATGTGTTCCATCCCGAGGACCTCGAAAACGGTATACCCAAGATCGAGATGCCAGAGCCGCAGGGTAACTTGAATACGCCAGGGGTGACGAGTGCATCTGGTGTGCGCTTTATCTCGGCTTCGCAGACGGCACCCCTCGAAGATGCGCCCAAACCGACCGAAGCCGAAGTACCATAGGATAGACACACAGCGACACCTCCTGTCATCGACAGGAGGTGTTTTTTTGCATGACATCGATCATGCGTTCGGCTGCGGCATGCCAATCTGCTCGACGTGCTTGGATTGGTCCCGCGTGCTGTTGCCGCTCACGCCGCGCACTATCGTGCCACAGCGAAGCCATGCCGGCTGCGATCGATTCGGGGCGTTGCATGTCGATAGCCGTGACAGCAGCTCCGGCCGTAGTCTGATAGACCGGCAGGTCGTGACAAAGAACGACTGCACCACCAGCGAGTGCTTCGAGGACGGGTAATCCGAAGCCCTCGGCGAATGATGGCTGTACCACCATGTGTGCGTTGTGATATAGCGAGATGAGTCGTGCGTCGCTGGGACTGGCGACGTGGAGGATGGGGTAGTGCGGGAGCACTGTATTGCGCCACGGTTGATTGCGGGCAGGGTTGACATGCCCGGCGATGATGAGCGTCGCACTTTTCCCCAGCGCAGATGCGTCAGCAAGCATGTGCCATGCGGCGACCAACGCATCGAGATTCTTGTGCAGTTGATTCGAACTGACGCATAGTGCATACGGGCGATGCGCTGCTTCTGCTGTGGTGGGTGCCGGGGGGACAAAAAAACGCTCGTCGACGCCGTTTGGGACGATTGCTGGTGTACGGCTGGGCCAGATAAACGGCGCGATGCTGTCGGCTGCGGCTTGTGAAACCGTCGTCAGGCACGTCGCCCGGGCAGCCGCGATGCGCACGGCGAGGGCGTACCCGAGACGCGTGACCCACGCGGTATGCGGCACCGTGAGTGGAATCACATCGTGCAGTGTGACCAGGGTGTGTGCGCGAAAGCGCCCCCACGGGAGTCTGAGGTAAGGAGAGTAGAACCAGTCCACGGGGAGCGTGTTGGCGAGTCGCCGTACGTGTTGCCCCTCGAAAAAACTCCCTATCGCTCCGTCAACGAAATGATGTATTACCCGTTCTGATTCTACAGGGAGGCTCAAATATGTGTTTTGGCGGGCAGGATTTTGGATGATGTGGAGTGTACCGATACGTGGATGATCTGCCCACGCGTGCGCAAGCGCCGTGACGACACGACCAATGCCGGGGAAATGGTCGCAGGCGTAGCGTGCATCGATTGCTAGACGGATGCGATTAGCCTGCATGACCGTACCAGGAGCGTATATAGCCCAGTGCACTGGCATATGATGCATATGCTTTGAGTGGGGACCAGGCGAAGCGCCAACGCGGATCTCCAAACGAAAACGGAAGGAAGCAGTGAACGGGTACCAGTAAGGTTCGGAGCAGCAGCCATACTGCTGCGTGAACGGGCGAGCCGAAGTTATTGCCCGCGCGGGCACGGCTTGCATCGCGGCGGACTTCTTGGGCATGGCCGACGCCATAGGCGAAGTGCTTGTCCCACAGGGCACGCAGTGTCTGTGGAGCGTGGTGCGTCACCCAGGCATTCCCTGCTTGGACAAACAGGATGGGTGCATCTGCGCGATGCATGCGCCGGACGCGCACAAAAAATTCAGTGTCGACGCCACGTATCAACGTCGGATCAAATCCTTCGACTGCCTCAAAGATGCGTCGTGACACCAGACAACAGGTCGTCGTAATCGAGCAACTGTAGTGCGGCGCGTCGGGATTGGTCACGGTGTCGATGGCGACTATAGGGTTGATGATGCGGGCGACTTGGCGCGCAACTGCATGTTCGAACGGGGTTGCGTCAGCCGGTAGAATCCGCGCCGCACCTGCAATGGCTACTCCGGGGATCTGGGCGGCACGATAGAGACGTTCGATGCATTCCGGATGACCAAACAGCGCGTCGTCGTCGAGGAATAAATACCATTCCGTGGGTGGTGTGCCCGATTCAGCATCGGCGTCCGTCACCCGGTATGCCCCAACATTGCGTGCATAGCCGTTCGGCGATTGACCGTAGACGATGCATACGTGCGTTGGCTGCAGGGTCTGAGTGGCCATCATCGACTGCACATCGAGAGGCACCCGTGACATCGTTGGGATGATGACGGCTATGCGCGCGCTAGGGTATTCGGAACGGGTGGCGGTAGTCATGGTTCCATCCCTCTTGCGAAGCAGGATACGCCGTTTGTGGAATACCTAAATGAGGGGATAGAGCGCCACGGTGGCATTGTGCCACTGGTCTAAGGTGAAGCGTTGCACGACACGAGTGCGCGCGTTGAGCGATACGGTTATGCGCAATTCGGCATCGTTGAATACTCTCATGATAGCCGATGCTAATGCTTCGGAACTCCCCGGCCGTACGAGCAATCCACTGGCATTCGATTCGATGATCTCGTGGATATTGACAATTGAGCTGGCTACTACAGGCCGCTCCATGGCCATTGCAATCAAGAGATCAAAGGACATTGCCTCCGAAAATGACGGCTGTACGTAGACATCCACACACCGAAGGAATCCTTTTTGGTCACGCACTTCATCCAAAAACAGGATCTGGTCGGGATGATTACTCTGCTTCGCCAGCATCTGGAGGTGGGCTGCGTGCTCACCAGTGCCGACAATGGCCAGGCACACGTCGGGGAGAAACTGCCATATATGATTCATTGCATGAATCAGTACCGTCTGACCCTTCCGGGGAGTAAGCTGCCCCACGCAAGCGATGAGTTGCCCTTCTGCAGGGATACCGTAGGGAGTTCGACTCTGTTCAGTAGTCATATGGAGCGCATAGACAGTGCTGTCCACGCCAATGGGAATGACCGAAATACGCGTCTGTGTGAGTCGATATTCTTGTTGCAGCGTCTGTTTGGCATTGTTTGTAAATACAATTATGTCGCTGAGTGTACGCATCAGCCGGTGTGCAACGAAGTTGTAGATTGGACGGACTCCATCGGATCGCACACTCGGGGATACCTCCGCCATCGTGACGATGCGCGTGGGCACGTGCGCCACCCAGATTGCTGCGATGACATCCGTGTCGGTGTCTGCGGTAGCGGCTAACAGGTGCACCACAGATGGTTGTGTCTGGGTCAACCAGGCAATCAAAATGCGCATCCGCAACAGTGCTGTGCTGGTGATAGGAATGTCGAGGGTGACTGCTTCGATCTGTGGGGCCCGCAAGGTGAGCGCGTGGATGGCGGGATGTAGATATGCGGATTGCTCGACAATGATGATATGAAAAGGTAGGGCAGCACCGTGTGACACCAGATTGATGAGGTACTGGATGGTGTCTTCACCGGCTTCCTTCCCGATGATATAGACCAAAGGCGTGCGCATATCGCTCATGGGACTCCTTTGTACGATAGTGGTCGCTCTGCCAAAATCTGGCGCCTGCGCAACAATGTCTGGCGGAGGAATTGGAAATTCCAGCCGAATGCTGCACATATGCGAGCGTCAGAATGACGGATGTAACGCAAGGGCATGGCGATGAGTTGCTTGAGCACAAACCAGCCGACGCGCAGCCAGGGTTGTGACTTCAGATGCGCGTAGATTCCGTTTGGATGTAGAGGTGGAGCCATTTGTGTGCACCACCGCCACTTCCGTTGCGTTGGTGAAAAATCTCGGCGTCGCGAGCCACAACCGTGCGCATACCTGCGCGTTGGGCGCGCCAGCACAAATCTGTGTCTTCCCAGTAGAGAAAAATCTGCTCATCGAAGCCTCCGAAGCACACCCAATCAGCCCGTCGCATCATCAACGCAGCCCCAGGGAGTGTATCGCGGTCGGCAATCCCAGCTGCCAGTGGGAATGATTCGCCGGGGTAGCGTGTTTTGGGCGCTATACAGGCAACTTCGGGATGTGCGCCGAGGTGCCCCAAGAGGCGTTCGGCCCACAGCGGTGTGACTAGTATATCAGGGTTGCAAAACACGACACATGCACCACGTGCCAACGCCGCGCCACGATTACAGGCGCTCCCACAGCCCAGATTGGTCGGCAAATGCACCCATTGTGCGTGTGACATGGCGTGCTGCGGCGCATCGTCTGAGGCGTTGTCGACGGCGATGTACTCGTACTGCCGGCCGGCAGGATCTGCGTCGAACGAAGCCTGGAGTGGCGCCAACAGGTGCGCACTGTTATACGTCACCAGGACCATACTCAGCGTCGGCGTGGAGGTCATCGTACCTCCTGCAGGACGCTGACAAACACGTTGCGGAATTGATTTGCTACCGTTGGCCAGGTGTGTGCAGCAATTGCGGTACGTGCGTTCCGACCGATTTCATTACGATTCGGAGCACTGATGAGTCGTTCCATGGCGGCCACGAGTGAGGTGGTATTGCCGTGCAGGTAGACGAAGCCATTGACTCCATCGCGCACTTGTTCGAGGAGTGGCGGCAAATTGGGAACGACGCAGACGACACCGGCAGCTTGGGCTGCGACGAGCATACCCGACGTCGTAATCTCGGTATAGGGCAGCACTACACCGTCACATGCGGCGAGGTACCGTGCTGCTTCGGCGTCTGCCATGAAGCGCGGATGAAGCGAAATGTTGATGCTGCGCGCGGAGCGCTGATGGATTTCGGACAAGTATGCTTTGTCGCCGGGATGACCAGCGATAATCAACAACGTTTGGGGGAGCAATGCCATGGCTTCGATGAGGACTTCGAGCCCTTTGTAGCGCCGAATCATCCCGAGGTACAAAAACACCGGCAACTCGGCATCGAGTCCCAGGCTCGTCCGGGCACTGTTGCGGGTAGGCAGTGGACCAAATGGTTCTGACGCATGCCCGTGGACGATGACGTGGATGTTGCGGGCATGGGGGTAGCGTTTTTGGATGCTCGCTTTGGTGCTGTGGTGGTGCACGGTCAGTGCGTGGCATTGTCGAATGACGCTGCCGATGGTGCGCATCGCGATGCTGGGGTGGTAGCATTCGTGCGGTTGCAAGTTATGCACCGTCCAGACGATGCGTACACCGCGGGCCCGGATGAATGCCAGTAGCAGGATCCAGCCCAACGAACGGAACCAGCAGACGATGCGATGCGGGTGCTGGACGAGGGCGTCGAAGAAGTGCAGGTGAAAAAGCCGCTGCCCCCGACCAAATAACATGCGCCAGATGGCGCGGCGCGGCGAACGACGGTCGATACGATCGGTGCTCGGGAATTCTGCGTACAAGGCATCGAGGTAGGGGCTCTGGGCGAGGCGTGGTGGGAACGGATAGATATCCATTGGACCTCCTAGCGCGCTACGGCAAGACGGGAGTTGGCGATGCGCCGTTGGATTTCGGCGCTCACGAGTTGAATCGCGGGTTGTGTGTCGTCGCCGCTGGGGATGATGATGTGTGCGTGTACACGTGACGGCGCTACGTACTGTTGGTGCATGGGGCGGACGGTCGACAGGTACTGTTGGCAGACCGAGACAACGTCGCGGCCACGTTCTTGGGTGTCACGCAGGATGCGTCGCAGCAGACGGATGTCGTCGTCGGCATCGATATAGATGCGCAAATCAAAGCGCTCGCGGAGTGCTGCATCGACAAACAACAAAATACCGTCGACGATGATGACCGGTTGCGCATGTACCGTGTGACCGCCGGCTGCCCGTGTATACGCGACAAAATCGTATTCCGGGACGACGACTGATGTACCGCTTGCCAATGCATCGAGATGCTGCAGACAGAGCGCGGTGTCGAACGCATCGGGGTGATCGAAGTTCATCTGCTGGCGCTCGGCCAGAGAATACGCAGCGAGATCACGGTAGTAGGCGTCGAATGGGATCCACGTGACTGCAGCCGCGTCGCTGGCTGCGATGATTTGCCGCGTCAACGTGGTCTTGCCGGACCCGCTGCCGCCGGCGATTCCGATGAAGGTTGGCTTCATGGACGCACGACGCTTCCGTCGCTGGCTGCGATATTGCGCGCGACCGCCAGCTGTAGACCAATCGTGCACCAGAGCAGGGCCGTCATGTGGCTGAATTCGATGTTGAAAAAATAGTGATCCAACATCCCCACCGCCAACGCTGCTACGATGCCGGCTTGCAACCCAATCAACCAGCTGGCGTGGACTTCGTCCTGGAGTGCAATCGCTTGTTGTAGGCTCTGCCAGGAACGCACAAACAAGTTGAGCATCATCCCCACAAAAATCACGAGGCCAATCAGACCCAGTCGCTGGGCAATAGCCAAGTAGATGTTTGAGACGCCAGCGACCAAATCGATATCTGGCGCAGTACCGAAGCCAATCCCAAAGAACGGATATGCTTGGATGACCGCAATGGCGTTGTCGAATTCGGCGAGGCGCATCTGGTTGGCGCGGTCTTGGAACTGTACTCCCTGGACGATGCGGGTCACGAATTGTTCACCGATGCCGACAAAGACTATCAAAATGGTCGCAAAAATGCCGGCTGCCACAATCCAGCCCCATAAACGCCGGTAGCGTACGGTGGCCACGTAGATTGCCGCAATCATCAGGCCGCCGAGTGCTGCCCGCGAAAACGTGAGGAACAGCACCAAAACGACAATCGCACTGATGGGAATCATCCATTTGCGGGGCAATACCGGTTGAGCGACGATGGTCTGTGTGGCGGCGATAGCCCCGATGACGGCCAACATCCCACCGTAACTATTGGGGTCTACAGACAAGCCGATAGCCCGCATCAATCCGCTGGTGTCGTCTTCGACATAGCGCAGAATGCGCCCGCTGGTCGGATACCCGAAGCGCCCAAGCTGCACGAGCAGTTGCTCGGAAAGCGTGGCTGGAATGACATACAACACCAATCCGATGCATGCCGACACGGCCCCGCCGATGAGGAGGAGCCGCAGTGCCCACTGCACGTCGACGTCGTCTTGGACACCATCCAATACCGCAAACATCAGCAAGATGCCCAGCAAAAATTTGACGTAGTTGTGGAGCGTCGTCATGTCTGGCAGACCACGGGCACCGAGGAAGAGTGCAAACAACGTGAAGCCGATGTACCCAAATACAATCGGCGCATAGGACGTCAGATTGAGGCGGTAATGGGGGGTAGTCAGCAGATGCAGGATGCGCATGGCGAGGAGGGCTGCAATAGCAACCTCGAGCAATGCCGGGGTAATGACGGCGCGGAACGGCATCGTCCCAAATGGAAAAATCGTCACCAGCAT
The DNA here is from genome assembly GCA_945881915.1 of Thermoflexus hugenholtzii JAD2. Lineage (GTDB taxonomy): Bacteria > Chloroflexota > Chloroflexia > Chloroflexales > Roseiflexaceae > UBA965. The sequence goes on from CAMCVW010000011.1 coordinate 47,137, forward strand.
GACGACTGTGGCCAACATGACGCGTGTGCTGCGCAACGAATAATACGTCACCAGCAGTGCGACCATGGCGACAAAAGGCGCCCAAAATGCGCCATAGACCACTGCTGCTGCACCGCCAAGACACAACACCAATCCCACCGACATTGCCCAGAGGGGCCGGCGGTCGCTGGGTCGTGTTTGATTGAACCAAGCGGTAAGCATGTGCACCCTATGAATAGAGGGTCAGTGGCTGAGCAAACGTTGCTTTTATGGGAGATTCGCGCAGCGCCCGCCGGTATTCTTCGGGTCGTCCGCAGATATTTGGGTCCAAAACCCCTGCTTTGTAGAGCTCGTCGACCTGTGCGGCGGCTGCTTTGGAACGCAATTCTGCCAGGGTGGTGACCACCCATGACCAGACTTCGAAGTCGTCTCGGGCAATGTCCGCGCCGACTGGTAGTGCATCACGGAGGGTTTTGATAATGGAGCGGGCACTCAGTGGGTGCAGATGGGCAATGTACCCCAATGTGGTGACGCACACGATGCGTGCGGCAGCCGAGGCTTGGTCATTACGGACAATATCGGCCAGCACGGGTATGGCAGTGGGACCGAATGCAGGTATGGTTGCCTCGAATACCTCGTACAGCCCATCGAGCAGATCGTCGGTGCGTACAAATACCTCGGCGATGATGTCGAGTGCAGCCACGTCGTGCCAGTGTGACAAAAAAATCAATGCATGCGAACGTGCATACAGCGCGTCTTCGTGACTATTCAACGGCAAGCGCTGCGCGAGACGCGTGCGCAACAGAGGTGCGTAGACCGCAGCATGCGCATCGATATGCGTAATCAAATCTGCTGATACCTGCGCACCTGCTCGTTCGAGGTGCGTCATGACCAGCTGGTTGTCTTTTGCATTGAATATCATTTGTCCGTGCACCAACGCTAAAGATTCTGTTTGATTGTACCATTCTCTGGCCACCGTCGAGTGGGGTGACCCGGTCATACCATACGTTTTTCGTGGGATAAACCCGACACAAATACAGATAATTCTGCTCTTTTATCCAAAAAAATGCCAAAAACTGTATTCTGTTCATCTGTTTTGGCACAGAGAAGAAAATCACCACCTTGGCGCGCAGCGTGCACCCAAATGAACCAGCTGCGATGGACTCACTGATGCGCTTGGGAGGGATGTGGGCGGGCACGGTGCTTGGTGGTATAGTTGTGCAGGCGACGTTCAAAATAGAGGAGTACCACCATGACACGTGTAGTCGTATGGAACGAATTTGTGCATGAGCATGAAGCAGGTCATCCTGCTGGAAAAATCTACCCAACCGGTATCCACGGAGCCATTGCCGAAGGTCTCAAGGCCTATGACGGCTCGATGACGGTCAAAACCGCCACCCTCCCAGAGCCAGAGCATGGCTTGAGCGAAGCAGTCCTGGCCGAGACCGATGTATTGGTCTGGTGGGGTCATGCCGCCCACGAGAAAGTCGACGATGCCGTCGTCGCCCGCGTCAAGAAGCATGTCGTCGAACGTGGCATGGGCTTGGTTGTGTTGCATTCGGGGCATTTTTCGAAGATATTCAAATCCTTAATGGGCACCACGTGTGACCTCAAGTGGCGCGAATCGGACGACATCGAGCGGGTCTGGGTCATCGAACCAAGCCATCCGATTGCCGCCAACGTGCCACAGCACTTTGAACTGCCCGAAGAAATGTACGGCGAGCGTTTCGACATTCCTGCTCCCGACAATTTGGTGATGGTCAGCTGGTTCACCGGTGGCGAAGTGTTCCGCAGTGGCTGCTGCTACCACCGTGGCAACGGCAAGGTCTTTTACTTCCGCCCTGGGCATGAGTCCTACCCGACGTACTTCGACAAGAACGTCCGCTTGGTCATCGGCAACGGCGTGAAGTGGGCTGCTCCGAGTGGTTTGGTGCGCCCAACCTACGGCAACCACAAGTCCCATAACAAGTAGGCAACGATTCTGACCCACACGATGCCCGCGCCTGCGGCTTATCGTGTGGGTTCTGTCTGTTTTGTGTTGCAAAGGAACGCCACCATGGCACGACCCGAAGTCACCCTTCCACGCCAGTTGCGCGATGTGCTCCGTAGCGGTCATCCTTGGGTCTATCGCAATCATGTCGACCCGGGTGTGATCTACCCTGACGGCACCGAAGTCGTCGTGCGTTGTGCGGGCTGGCGCGGGATTGGGCTGTGGGATGCCACCGGAGCCATCGCCATCCGCATTTATAGCAGCCATGATCGCATCGATGCCGCGTTGCTGAACCAGCGCGTGCTGGCGGCTTGGAACGGCCGGGCGATGCTCCGCCGCCAGGGCGTGACGGCCTACCGCTGGTTGTTCGGTGAGGGGGACGGGTTGCCTGGGTTGACCGTCGATTTGTACGGAACCGTGGCCGTGGTGCAGAGTTATGGTACTGGTCCGGGGCATCTGATGGCATTGCTTATTCCCGCGTTGTGCGCTGCAAATCCCGAATTGCAGGCGATTTTGGGAAGCAAGAGTCGTGACGAAGAGCCGCAGACCGAGCAACGCCGGGCATTGCTCTGGGGGGAAATGCCCGAAGGGGAGTTGATTGTCACCGAATACGCCGGATTGCAGTTTGTGGTGGATCCCCAAGTCGGCCAGAAAACAGGCTTGTTCCTTGATCACCGAGAAAACCGGCACGCGCTGATGCATTGGGTATACGACAAAACCGTATTGAATTGTTTTTCGTATACCGGGGCATTCTCGCTGTATGCACTCAGAGGCGGCGCGCGCAAAGTCGTGAGTGCAGACATCGGGCGCGGGTTGGCCGAAGCAGCTGACCGTAATATTGCACTCAATGACTTACCGGCCGATCGCCACCAGTTCATCACCACAGACTGCTTTGATTTGCTCCAGAAAATGACCGGTGATGGCCGTAAATATGATGTCATCATCCTCGACCCACCGAGTTTTGCACGGACGCGACAGCAACGTGAAGCGGCGATTCTCGCATATACACGCTTGAATGCATTGGCGATGAAGTGTCTGACACCGAATGGCTTGTTGGTAACGGCGAGTTGTACGAGCCAAGTGAGCCCCGAAGACTTCCGCACCATGGTGGCCAGTGCCGCTAGCGACTGTGGCTTGGCGGTGCAGATAGTCCACGAAGCAGGTCACGCCGTTGATCATCCGGTGCCGGCGCACTTCCCCGAAGGACGCTACCTCAAGTACATCGTTGGGCGCGTCCATCTGCCCTGGTAGGTGTCACGTATCGGCATGCAACCTTCAGGCGTCATTCCATGGTCCGTGGGGTGTGTGTCGGGCGCAGCGAATGTGCGGGCCATGGAATCGTATGCAAGATGGAGAATTACGGTATGGATGGGGTGCAGTTCATCTGAGAAGCAGTGATGTGAGCATCTTGTACACGATGGCATGCCGACGACGAACAATTGCGATACGACAACGCTGACAGTCGGCATGCCATGACGGTGAGGTGGAATCGTGTGCAAGATGGAGAATTACGGTGTGGATGGGGTGCAGTTTATCTGAGAAGCAGTGATGTGAGCATCTTGTACACGATGGCATGCCGACGACGAACAATTGCGATACGACAACGCTGACAGTCGGCATGCCATGACGGTGTCCCGTCATTTGAAGGCATGCCATGAAGGTGGGGGGAGCACGCACCCGCATTTTCCGCCCCGAGGCGCTGGCAGTAGCCCAAAAGAGTGCACTGACATGCCACGCGAGCACATTGAATGAAAGATCGACGGCGGAGTGCGCGCGCACTCCGCTTTTTTCAGCAAACACTCACAAACAAATTCCCTGCAAATCGTTGCAAAATCTGTGCAAAACCTGTATAGTGATACTTACCGTTCGGTAGTTTAGGGGGCGCGATGGTACGAGGCGGGCATCACACGGCAGAGAAGATCCTCGAAACGGCGCATCATTTGTTTATGGCGCGTGGCTATGTGGGGGTATCGATCAACGAAGTCGTGCAGACAGTCGGGATTACCAAGCCATCTCTGTACTATCACTACGCGGACAAAGAAGCGCTGTATGCAGCGGTAGCAGAGCGTGCATTGGTGGCGATGGGTGCAGAGTTGCTGGCTGCAATTGCGGACGAGACCATCGGGTTCGAACGGCAATTGACGGCGGTGATTGCGACAATCCAGGCGCACAATGCAGAGGACTTCCGGATGATGCGGCACGAAATCCGGGTGCATCTGGATGAAGGTCACCAGCAACGTGTCGGGATGCGCTTTTATGCATCGATGATGGTGCCGATCGAAACGCTGATGGAGCGGGGAATCGTGCTCAGGTACTTCGCGGGGCGCAGGGCGAGTGAACTGGCGATGTTGTTTTTTTGTTTGGTAGAAGCGTTTACGGGGCCTGAGGCGATGGCAGTGCAGCTGCAGCTGACGGCAGAGCATATCAGCGGGATGTTTTTGTACGGGGTCGCTGCCCCACTACGTGTGTAATGTGTCGTGTATTGGTGATACGAAAAGAGGAACTACAGATGGCAACTATCTCCCAAGGGATGCGCAATCGGCTCCCACAATTGAACAAAAAAACAATCATCATCGGCGCTATTGTGGCCGTACTCATTGCAGTCGGCATTGCCATTCCGGCACTGCAGAGTCAATCGACGGCCAATGCGGTGGGCACGACGATGGTGGCGGCTCCGGTCGACATCAGCGCCGAGATTACTGCCACCGGCAAAATGACCCCCATTCAGAGCGCGAATCTCGGGTATGCAGTGGGCGGCCGGGTTGCCAAAGTTTATGTGGTCAGCGGTGACACGGTCGCGGTCGACGCCCCGTTAGTCCAGCTCGATCAGCAGATGTTGACGCTCGAGCAGACCGCCGCACAAGCAGTTGTGGCGCAGGCCCAGGCCGATGTGGCAGTCGCCACCGCCCAACTCGCGGCTGCCGAGGCAGTCCTGGTGCAGACGGTGGGGAGCGTCGGTGCCGCCGAGATTGCCGCAGCCCGGGCAAATGTGACCGCTGCCCAGGAACGCCTTGGGTTGCTCCAAAATGGCACGCGGCCGGAGCAGTTGGCCCGCGCGCAGAGCGCGTTGACCGATGCACAAGGCACGTTGGACACACAGAGCAAGAATTTATCGGCCACCAAGACGCAAGCCGACAACCTGGTAGGACAGCGTGCCAATGCAGTACGTGACGCCCAGACGGTGTTTAATGCGGCGCGCGCTGATTTGGCACACGTCGATGCCGATGGCACCGATCCCCGCACCGGCAAGGATTTGACCGATGCCCAGAAGCGTGACTACGCCGATGCCTTCACCACTGCCGAGCGGGCCTTGACCAACGCGCAAGGGGTGTTGGTGCAGGCGCAGCGCGATGCGGATGTGGCGCGCCAGAACGAAATTTCGGGCATCGCTAGCGCCGAAGCACGCATCACCACTGCCCAGGCTGATGTGACCGCGCTGACGAGTGGAGCAGGTGCCGATGTGGCCAGTGCCCAGGCAGCGGTCGCCAGCGCACAGTCGAATCTCAATAAAGTCATCGGCAGCCAGGCAGATGCTGCCGTGACCGCCCAAGAAGCCAATGTGGCTGCTGCCAAGGCAGCTGTTGATCGCGCCAATGGCAAACTCGCACAGGCCACGGCCCAGGCTCAAATGGCTGGCGTGCGGCTGGACGATGCAACCCTCAAGGCACCGTTCGCCGGCGTGGTGGCCCAGGTCGATGCAAAAGTGGGTGAACTGGTCGGGAATGCGCCGGTGGTGAGTGTGCTCAACCTGGCAGCCTTTGAAGTCATAGTGACCGTCGACGAAGTCGACGTCGCTAATATCGCCGTGGGTCAGCCGGTGGTCGTGCTCGTGGACGCGTTGGGATTACCGACGCTGACGGGTTCGGTGGTGCGTGTATCGCCAGAGGCGCAATCGGACCGTGGTGTGGTTTCGTACGAAGTGACCGTACAGGTCACCCCAGACGAGCGTGCCTTCAAGGCCGGTATGACGGCATCGGCGCAGATTATCACTGCAGCGGCCAAGGGCGTGATTGGGGTGCCACGCAGCGCCATTCACGAGGTCGATGGTGCTCCCATGGTGACGGTCATCGAGGGCGGCAAACGTGTCGAGCGAGCAGTGACCCTCGGGTTGCGCGGCAACGACATGACCGAGATTACCAGTGGAATCAAAGCCGGTGACGTGGTCGAAGTGACGGCGGTGAGTAAATGAGCACTCCGGTTATTACGATTAGCAATGTGACCAAGGTCTTTGACGGGGGTGACAACCGCGTCGTGGCACTCGACAACGTGACCATGCACGTCGATCGGGGTGAGATGCTGGCCATCATGGGGCCTTCGGGCAGCGGCAAGAGTACGCTGATGACGGTGATTGGCTTGCTCGATGTGCCGAGTAGCGGGCGCTACCTGCTCGATGGTATCGACACGAGTACGTTGAATCGCGATGCGCAAGCAGGGGTCCGTAATCAAAAGATTGGTTTTGTGTTCCAAAACTTCAATCTGCTACCGCGACTGACAGCACTCCAGAATGTGGCCTTACCAATGGTCTACGGGCGCGTGCCGGTCGCTGAACGCGATGCCCGGGCGACGGCAGCACTCGTGGCGGTCGGCTTGGGCAATCGGCTCAAGAATCGTCCCAATGAACTGTCGGGTGGGCAGAAGCAGCGTGTGGCGATTGCCCGGGCGCTGGTCAATAATCCCGAATTCCTGCTGGCGGACGAACCGACCGGTGCGTTGGATAGTCGGACCGGGCACGAGATTATGGATCTGTTCCGTACCCTCAATCGCACGCAGGGCATCACCGTGGTGGTCGTGACGCACGACGCCGAAGTGGGTAAGCAGATGGATCGCATCGTGAGTCTGCGTGACGGCGTCATCAATATGGATGCGCTCACCGACTATTACGGCATTGCGACGGATGACCATGGACGGGTACGCACTGCGGTGCAGGAGGTCGTCAATGTGGGGTGAACAATTACGGATGGCCATCGAAAGCCTGCGCGCGAACAAGTTTCGCTCGTTGCTGACGATGTTGGGTATTATCATCGGTTCGTCGACCTTGGTGGCAGTGTTGTCGTTGGGCAACGCGCTGCAAGGGCAGGTGTTCGAAAGCTTCATTGACCTGGGGACGCGGCGCATCGGCATTTTGCCGGGTGATCCCGACGCCGCTGGTGCACGCATCACATCGGGCTACGGCTTGTTGTCCATCAAAGACTACGAAGCGCTCAAGCAGATGACGACGACGTATCCGGATATCTTCCGCGTCATCGTGCCCGAAGTATCCATCAAGGTGCGGGCACGAGCCAAAACGACCGAAATCGACGCGTTGGTGGTTGGTACTGGCGAGGGCTACCAGGAAGTGCAATCGGTGCCGGTCGAATACGGACGCTTTTTTACGGCGAGTGAATCCGCCGAATCAGCGCGCGTGACGGTCCTTGGCGGGCTAGTGGTCGAAGACTTGTTCGGCAAAGAGCCAGCCGACAAAGCGGCTGCAATCGGACAGTCCGTGGTTATCAACGGCCAGAGTCTGTTGGTGGTCGGTGTGGTGAAAGCCGCCGGCGGGCCGTTCAGCTCGGATCAACGCATCCTGGTGCCGGCGGGTACGGCACGCCTGCGCATTGCAGGCAACCAAGACCTGCCGGGTCGTGGGGTGCAGATGTCGTCGATCTTGGTTGGCCTCAAGAGCGAAGGGAAAGTGACGCAGGCCGAGGCGTTGATTATCGCGACCCTGCGCGACGCACGCCGGCTGGGTGCAGACGCCATCGACGACTTCAAGCTCAATTCGCCGACCCAGTCACTCAACATCCTGAAGGGCATCAACGGTGCCATTACGGGCTTTATTGCACTGGTGGCAGGCATTAGTTTGGTGGTCGGCGGCATCGGCATCATGAACATCATGCTGGTGGCGGTGACCGAGCGCACGCGTGAGATTGGTGTTCGCAAAGCGCTGGGCGCCACCGATCGCGACGTGCTCGGCCAGTTTGTCATCGAGGCGATTACGATCAGTCTGATTGGCAGCCTGATTGGGATTGGGAGTGCGGTGGCACTGGTGCTGGCCATTTCGGCGGCGGCTGGGCTGGGCATGATTCTGTCGTTCCCGGCAATTGGCATCTCGCTGGTGTTTGCACTGGCGATTGGTGTTGGTTTTGGGTATTACCCTGCCAAACGGGCGGCCCTGCTCCTCCCGATCGAAGCACTACGCTACGAATAGGTTTGAGGTTACAGGTTTGAGGTTTGAGGTTACAGGTTACAGGTTACAGGTTACAGGTTACAGGTTACAGGTTACAGGTTACAGGTTACAGGTTTGAGGTTACAGGTTACAGGTTTGAGGTTACAGGTTACAGGTTACAGGTTACAGGTTACAGGTTACAGGTTTGAGGTGGTCCGCAGCAATGCTGCGAGAATCGCATATTGATTGGTGAGAAGTAGAGTAGGGCTTATTGCAATAAGCCCTACTCTAGATCCCTTAGCCTAGAAAAGCCTAACCGTGCCAACGCATCTCGTCGCCATTCTGGCGGACCAGCTTCTGCTCGAGCATCCTGCCTTGATCCACGCCCAGACGCTGGCGCCCAAAACCGACATACAGGTGGTGTTGGTCGAGAGTCAAGCGCGCCTGCAATTGCGCCCCTACCAGCGCCACAAACTCGTGTTGGTGCTCAGTGCACTGCGACATTATGCGGCTGCGTTGCGTGCAGACGGCTGGCAGGTGACGCTGATTGCGGCCGCGAGTTGGCGCGCCGGACTCCTACACACGTGTGCACAGTTCAACCCAGACAGCATCATCACGATGGCCGGCGCCGAATACAACGCCCGCCGTGCCCAGGAGCGTTGGTCGTCGTGGCTCGGGCGGGCGGTCACCGTACTGCCCAATCGGCAGTTCCTGGCGGCGGATGTGCCGGCGACCGGTACCAAGCGGCAGACGATGGAGTCTTTCTATCGCATGATGCGCGTGCGCTACCAATTGCTGCTCGAGGCAGATGGCTCGCCGGTCGGTGGGAGCTGGAACTACGACGCCGAAAACCGCAAACCATTGCCCAAACACACCCCCATCCCGCTGGTCCAGCGCTACCTGCCGGACGAGCTGACCCTGCAGGTTATTGCCGATGTCGCGGCATATCCACAGACATACGGCGACGCCTCGACGTTCGGTCTGGCAGTCACGCACGCGCAGGCAGCAGATGCATTAGCGCGGTTTATCCGCGAGCGCTTGCCGGACTTTGGGCGCTACGAAGACGCGATGGCGGCAGACGAGGACGTGCTGTTCCACTCGCTGTTGTCGCCGTACCTCAACCTCGGGTTGCTCGATCCACTGACCTGCGCCCGCGCCGCCGAGGCCGCCTACCACGCCGGATTGGCTCCACTCGCCGCAGTAGAAGGATTTGTACGCCAAATCGTCGGCTGGCGCGAGTACATGTACCGCCGCTATTGGGAATTGATGCCCGAGCTGCGCACCATGAACGCGTGGGCTGCCACACGCCCGTTGCCAGAATGGTTTTGGCAGGGGCAGAGCGGGATGCACTGCCTCGACACAGTCATCGCGCGCGTCTGGCGCACGGGCTATACGCATCACATCGAGCGCTTGATGATCCTGACCAACTTCTGTACGTTGGCGGGCATCGACCCGGTCGCGGTGAATGAGTGGTTCTTGGCAGGGTATATTGATGCATACGACTGGGTGATGTGGCCCAACGTGAGTGGCATGGGGCTCAACGCCGACGGTGGGTTGATTGCCACCAAGCCGTATATTTCGTCCGGGGCCTACATCAAGCGGATGAGTAACTACTGCGCTGGGTGTCGCTACGACCCCGCGGTACGGACGGGACCCGATGCGTGCCCGTATACAATGCTGTACTGGAATTTTCTGCTCACGCACCAACCCCGCCTGCAAGCAAACCCACGCATGGGACCGGCAGTACTCGGTTTGCGCCACCTCGATGATGCCCAGCGCGGTGACATCCAAACCCAGGCAGTGATTTGGCTACAACGCCTCAGCGAAGGAACCAGCGCATGACCGATACGCCATTACGACGCACCTTTGCCGACCGTGCTGAACTCATTGCGTACATTCAGACGACGTTTGCCGATGTGGTCGGTGACGACGCGGACGTATCAGACATGCGCGGCGGGCAGGCAGCTGCCCTGGCCGCACTGGCAACGATTGATCCGGTGCGCTATGCGCAGACGCGCAATCATCTGACCGGCGCCGTGACCGGATTGAGCCCGTACATCCGGCACGGCGTGCTGTCGCTGGCACAGGTGCGTGATGCGGTATTGGCTCGGGTCCCGAGGGCGACTGACGCCGAAAAACTGCTCAGCGAGCTCGCCTGGCGCGACTACTGGCAACGCGTCTATGCAGCCATCGGTGACGGCATCTGGTATGACCGTGAGCCCTACAAAACCGGGCACCGCGCTGATTCGTATGCCAAAAAACTCCCCGATGACATCCGCGCGGGCGAAACAGGGCTCGCGTGTATCGATGGATTCGTGGCAGAATTGCATACCACTGGGTACCTGCATAATCATGCACGCATGTGGCTGGCGGCCTATGTGGTGCATTGGCGGCGGGTGCGCTGGCAGGCTGGTGCGCGCTGGTTTTTGCAACATTTACTCGACGGTGATCCTGCCAGTAACAACTTATCGTGGCAGTGGATTGCCAGTACGTTCAGCCATAAACCGTATATTTTCAATAAAGAAAATCTGCAGCGTTATACTGAAAATATCTACTGCAAACATTGCCCTTTGCGTCATGCATGCCCATTGGATGAGACATATGAGCAAATAACGGAACAATTATTCAAATAAACGAGACTAAATCGCTTCCATGCATACATAAAAACATTGTTTTCCTGTGATTCTTTGTAGAGAATGAATTGCTCCATTCAAATATACAAACGCATACAAGAGCATTTGCTATGAGGCGATTATTTCTCTTTTTCTGAGCAGTTATCGGTATTCGGTTTGCCTGTTCAGAGTACAGGAGCGCGTTGGACTCCGTTCTGTCGCTGCGTCGCGACTCAGTCGATCGCCACTGATTTCGCTCGGCAGTGAGCCTTCTCCGCTGATGACCGGAGCTAATCAAATGCTGGGGTGCCAATCGATGTGGGCAATACCAATGCATATGGTGCTGATGCAGCGAAGCGGGCGCAGGTCTGCCGGCCGTTACCAGTAAGCAATCAGCCACATATAGCAGCGCTGGCTATGGAGCTTCTTTGGGAACAATGGGCGATGATCTGCCCATTGTTGGCCTCGATGAGCTTGGAGCAACACCCGCTGCACGCAACACCCGCGCATCCAGCCAAACCCCAGTAGCGGCATCGACACGCACAAAGATAGCCACCCCCCGCGAACACACAGCAGAACTCCCACCAAGACCCAGACACTCACGCGAAGCAAGACTCAAAAGAAGTCATATGCACCCACGATGAACCCCACGTTCTCACCAACCCCAACCATTCCATTGGCTTGTCTAGATGGTCAAAAAATGCTGGGACTCACCGCACGCGCCGCAGCGCGTGCGGTTTTTTTTGTGCAAGATATGATCCGTTGAACGGTGTTCGTACATGTCTCTATTCAGCGACCGAATACGAAAATGTTCGTCACGAACCATCCCGTTACGAAAATGCCAACGACAAAACTGACAACAGCACTGGTACACACTGGATTCCTCGTGGTGCATACCTGTCGAATGGTAGATACACCACCATAATGGGCAAAAACAGTGTGCGCATAGCAACGGCGATTTCACACGGTAGCTGCGCTTTCGCCTGTAGGCGTGACATCAAGATTCACACTGCATCCGGTACTCCGCCCCGCTGTGACCATGTCACGTTCGGGGTGTTGCGATGCATACATGCCCGAGAACGATGATCGCATCAGTGCATCGGGTAATACAGAGTAGTACGTTGCGTCTGGCACTACGAGAACCCACAGAATGAGAGGCATGGTGTGTAGGAAAAATACGGATTCTGCCGACTTTTTACAAAAATTGATTGAATTATATATAAAAATTATATTGACAGGTAAATCAAATTGTGATTCCCTGAAACTGCAATTGCTATCCAACACATAGATACGGCGCAGCGTACCGAACCCGGAGAGTGCATATTCGCAATCAGTAGCCTACCGTGCACGACGAAACACTGAAGAAAAAGACAATATACATTCCACTGTTGATTTACTGAATGTTTTATTCATAATTTGATTTGAATATATGTGTTTTATTCTTGCCAAATACGGTAAATAGAACATTATTATCGTAGATAATTTGGAGAGAATGGTTTTGTATAATCTGCATAGTTTGATTTATATGAACATTTGCGAGAGCACGCAGTACGGTAGCGAACGTTCGCGCACGATGTGCACGACGTTTGAGTCTTTTCATACGGAAGAAATCAACCCATGCAATAGTTTTTTCACCGCGCGCTATTTCGCCGCCTCCTTGCGATCCTTGCGGTCATCTTGGTGCTGTACCGAGTGACGACTGCTGCAGCGTGGGACGCAGGCAATCACCGCTGCGCCGCGGTTGAGTCCGTCTCTAATGGTAGCGGCAGGCCCAACCTATACCTACACGGTACTGACGAATGGGACACTCAAATGCTGGAGGCAGAATTTTTACGGGCAATTAGGACTCGGCAATGTGAACGACTACGGTAAAAACAGCAACCTAGTAGGTACCGGCTGCAACCGCAACTCCTTCACCGACTCCGTAGAAAATTCGAGGACGTAATTTCTGAATTAATGAAAAAAACACCCTCACTGCACGCGCCGCAGCGCGTGCGGTTTTCTCTGTATACTTCCCAACCCGTATCATTCCTCATCTGCACTTGGTAAAATACACAATAACCGCGAAAAGAGATCAACCTGTGCCAGCAGACCGTGCCATCCTGACATCCTACAACCTCGACGATGTCGTCGTCGCCTTCGCTGCCCAGCAACGGCCATTGCGGCGCATCATCGTGCGCGCATTGGCATGGCTCCCGGCCCGCCGCTTGGCACAGACGTTGGTCGAGGCAGATGGTTTGGCCGGCAAGGGCGACATCGTCGCTGCCTGCGCAGTGTTGGTGCAGCGCATAGCCGGCACTGCAGACATCATCGGGGCGGTCCAGATTTCCGCGACCGGCGCTGTGGTGTGTGTGGCCAACCATCCGGGTTTGGTCGACGTCGCCGCGCTGGTGGTGGCCATCGGTCGTCCTGACATCCGCATCATCGCGGCAGATCGCCCGCTGTTGCGGGCACTGCCGGGCATTACCCAATACCTCATCACGGTCCCCGAATCTGGTCCTGGTCGGGCACATGCCCTGCGCGCGGGGGTACGTCATCTGCGGGCGGGCGGGGCGTTGCTGACATTCCCGGCGGGGCGCATCGAGCCGGACCCAGCGGTCCACAGCGATGCCCATGCAACTTTGCCACTCTGGTCCGATATGCCGGCGACCCTGCGCCGGGCAGTGCCTGGAGTGCCGTTCGTGGCCATGCTGGCTAGCGGCGTCACGTCAGCCCGCGCACTGTATAACCTTCTGGTGCAACGGGTCCGCGTGCGACGCGATCGCGAATGGCTGGCAGCGACGTTGCAGCTCATCATCCCCTGGTACAAGGCACGGGTGGTGCGTGTGCGGGTCGCGCAGGTTGCTCCGGACGCAGCGGTGCAGGATGTGATGTATGGTCTGATTACGACGGAACGCGCAGCCCGTGGCTTGTCGCTCCCTGCAGCCTTGGAGGACAAATGAGGAGCATCGTCTGGATTCATGCAGATTGTCTGCGCCGCGACTGTGCGGCCTTCCGCGAATACCCCGCCGTACCGGCGTTGTTCGTCTGGGACGACGTGGTGTTGCGCGGGTATGGGTTGAGCCTCAAGCGCATGGTTTTTTTGTATGAATGCCTGCTCGACCTCGATGTGGCCATATATCGCGGGGATGTGGCGACAGAGGTGCGGGCATTTGCAGTCCTGCATGCGGCAACGACCATCGTCACCATGGGCACCCCCGCCCCGCGCTGTGCCACGATTGTGGCAGATTTGCGGACGACCCACACGGTCGAAGTGCTGGCAGACGAGCCATTTGCGGAAGTGCCCGATGGGGTCGACATCAAACGATTTTCGCGGTTTTGGGGGAGCATCCGGCCACAGGTGGTACGGCAACCGTTGCAGCGCGGCTTATTCGACGAGCGGTGATGCCGGCATGGAGTGTTCTGCAGTGGGGAGTGGCGACATAATAGAGTGCCGCGGGACTATTTTGCGCATCAAATGCCATTGTCGATTCGCCAAGAAAATCCAACCAAACAACGACACCCGGCGGCCCACAATCAGATAGCCATTGTGTTGGTAGAGTGCAATCGCTGCGGTATTGGCAGCAGTGACGTAGAGGCAGAGCGAACCGATGGCCAGGCGTTGTGCTTCACTGACTGCGTGGCTGAGCAGCGCATTGGCGATGCCCCGGCGCCGGTAGGAGTGATGAACGGCGACGTCCGAAATGTAGATTTCGTTCATGCCGACGTGATAGTCCACCAGTGACAAGATAGTCAGTGCATGCAGTGCCCGGAACACACCGAGTGCACGCATAAACAACCACTCCACCGGAATCATCGGTAGCGCACGGCTAGTGATACGTGCACGCAAGGCAATCGTGGCCACGACACGATTGTCGACCTCAGCAACCCAGATGCCGGCCAGACCAGCACTGCCTTGGCGTCGCCAGATTTCTTGCATCAACGCCACACCGGCTGCATAGCGACGGGTCCCAAATGCGGCCAGGAATGTGTCGTGGAAGGCGTCACCGTGCACGGTTACCAGCGCGTCGATGTCACCTGCGTGGGCACGCCGTATGGTGTATTCGGGGTGCGCGCTCATGCATCAAACCGCAATGTGGTGCGACCGCCGATCGGTGCAGGGGTCACTTGGGTCAATGTCTCGGAGCCGTAGAACCACCCCCACAAAAAGCGCGGGACGCGCGTCATGCCACCGCCCTGACTGGCGTGACACTTCCAGGCGGCGATTTTGGCCGGGATGACGTGCCGCGTATCGACGATGGTGGTGATGGGCGTTGCTTCTTCGGCGACGCGGACGACGTCGATATCGCCATTGCGCCCGAAGGCACGCGGGTTTTTGCCCAATATCCGCATCCCCGTGATGATGATACGGAGTAATGTGGTCGAAAAGGTCGAGTAATAGACCTGCGGCACCTGCCATGTGGCCTGCGCCAATGCAGCCAGGGTCGCATGGTGGATGGCAATATGATCGGGATGACCATAGCCGCCGTAGGGTGGGAACGTGATGAGGTACTGGGGTTGGAATGCGTCGATGATGCTCGCAACCCGCTCGGCGACGTCTGCCAGTGGCGCTATCACCAATGCCTCGGGATGCTGGTTGTCCGGTGTGCCCGGCATGTTACTGTCACGATAATTGAGAAAATGGACCGCTCCGAGATCAAGCGCCTCGGCAGCGGCGATTTGCTCTGCAGTCCGGAGCGCACGGACGTCTGCATGTTCTGCCAAAAAATGTTCGTCGACGGTCCCGCATTCGCCCCGCGTGGCGCAGATGTAGTGCACCTCGTGGCCTGCAGCCCGGGCCGCCAGAATGATGCCGGCATTACCGAATGCCTCGTCGTCGGGGTGTGCATAGACGATGAGGAGTCGTTTGGCTGCAGTGACAGACCGGCGTTCGTAGTGTTCTGTTTGTGGGCGATAGACCGATGCGGTCATTTGCGTGTTCCTCGTATGGGGTGTAACACCGGGCACGCGAGTAACTGCTCCGGCGGGATGGATTTTGTGATTTGCACTCCACTACTATACCGCATTCCGGTGACACAATCCGTGCCTTTTGTGGTGCACAATAAATGCTATAATACCGTCATATTACAGGAGTCTGACGCTGATGAGCGCACCCACCCAACAGAGTATCGTTGACATCCTCAGTGACGCCTATGCCCGTTTGAATCGGAGCGCATGGATTGTCGTCATTCCGTTAGTGTTGAATCTGCTTCTGTGGTATGGTCCGGCGGTGTCGTTTGCGCCGTTGTTTCTGCAGTCTGCCCAACTGCTGCGTGAGATGCAACCAGACGACGCGCCAGAATCAACGGGAGAGGTGCGCCAGATTCGTGATCAGACCATCCTCGTCTTGCAGGAGCTCGGTAGCGATGATATGCGGCCGCAATTAGCCTGGTTGAATTCAGTACCGTATACCATATATGGCTTCCGACCCGGTGGAGCGAGTGCCGATGCAATCGGTTTGCCGTTTGTGAGTGCCCAGCCTGCCAAAATCAATCCTGCTACGGCGTTCTCGGTCGAAGGCTTGACGGATGTGGCGATAAGCTTTGCAATGGTCAATCTGGTTGGCTTGGTGTTGAGTGGCTGTTACCTCCAACTGCTTGCGATGGCTGTACAGACGACGCCGTCGTCACGCGGTGTGTTGGATGCCATCGTCGTCACGATGGGGCGGTTGCTCTTGTATGCACTCACCATCACCGCCATCGCCGTCGTGTTGTTGATTCCGTTGTCGATATTCACGTTTTTGTTGATTAGTCTCAATCCTGCTTTCGGGGCATTTGTGCTGTTGGCAGGATCAGCGATTTGGTTATGGGCGGGGATCTACCTCGGCTTCACTCGTGAGCTCATGGTGCTCAACGACTATGGACCGTTCCAGGCGATTCGTGCGAGTATCACACTGGTACGCGCCTCGTTTTGGCGCGTCATGTCGCTGGTGTCTGTGTTGTTAATCGTGGTCGCAGGGGTGGGCATCATCTTTGCGGGCTTGATCGGGACGATGCCGGGACTCATCGGGACGATTATCGTCAGTGCGTATTTGATGAGTGGTTTGTCGCTGGCGCGCATGCGCTTCGTGCAGACACATCAGGTCGCGGTGATTCCAAGCCCCACCTAAAAAGTCACACGTGCTGCGCCTGGGGAGCAATCCCCTTGATCACAGGAAAGATAGTTGAATGACTGACGCATCAATGCAAGGATCCACCTACGACGAGAGTCAAATTCAGGTTCTCGAAGGTATGGAAGCGGTGCGCAAGCGCCCGGGAATGTACATCGGACCCACCGACATCAATGGTCTGCACACCATGGTGCGTGAAGTCGTCGACAACTCCGTCGACGAAGTCATGGCCGGTCGTGCCACCAAGGTGATGGTCACCATTCATCAGGATGGTTCTGTGACGGTGCGGGACGACGGCCAAGGTATCCCCGTTGGCATCCATCCCAAAATGGGCATCAGCACGCTGACTGTCGTCATGACGGTGCTCCACGCCGGCGGCAAGTTCGGCGGGACCGGCTACAAAGTTTCTTCCGGTTTGCACGGTGTCGGTGTGTCTGCCGTCAACGCGCTCTCGTCGTACTGCAAAGTCAGAGTTTTTCGTGCAGGTCGCGAGTACTACCAAGAATTCCGGTGCGGTGCACCAGTCAGTGAAGTCATCGAGGTCGGTCCGACGGACGATCACGGCACCGAAACGACGTTCATGCCCGACACGACGATTATTCAGTCGATCGAATATCACTTCAAAACGCTGGCCCAGCGCTTCCGCGAGATGTCGTACCTCAACAAAGGGTTGCGCTTCCGCTTTGTGGACGAGCGCGACAACAATGAACTGAGCTTCTACTTCGAAGGCGGCATAGGCTCGTACGTGCGCCATCTCAACAAAGATCGTGTTGCGCTGCACAAGCATCCATTCTATGTCGAGCGCGTGTCGGACGACGTGGCTGTCGAGATTTCGTTGCAATACACCGAAGCCTACGACACAGAATCCATCTATTCGTTCGCCAACAACATCAACAACACCGATGGCGGCGCACACGTCACCGGATTCCGCAATGCGTTGACCCGTGTCATCAATGCCTACGCCCGCAGCAAGAACCTGCTCAAGGAAAACGAAGGCAATCTCACCGGTGATGACGTGCGTGAAGGTCTGACGGCAGTCATCAGCGTCAAGCTGCGCGACCCACAATTCAGCTCGCAGACCAAAGAAAAACTCGTCAGCCCGATAGCGGCAACGGCCGTCAACACCGTGTTTGGCGAATCTCTGCAGACGTGGCTCGAAGAAAACCCGGCCGAAGGCAAGCGCGTCATCGAAAAGTGTATCTCGGCAGCGCGGACCCGCTTGGCCGTCCAAAAAGTGCGTGAAACCGCCCGCAAAGGGCTGCTCGAAGGCTTTTCGCTCCCCGGTAAGTTGGCCGACTGCTCCGACAATAATCCCGCCAACTGTGAACTCTTCATCGTCGAAGGTGACAGCGCAGGTGGCAGTGCCAAGCAGGGTCGCGATCGTCGGTTCCAGGCTATTCTGCCGTTGCGTGGCAAGATCCTGAATGTCGAAAAAAGCCGGCTCGACCGCATGTTGTCCAATAACGAAGTACGTGCGCTGATAACCGCTATCGGTGCAAGTGTCGGCGATCAGTTCGATGTCTCGAAAATCCGCTATCACCGCATCTTTTTGATGTCGGACGCCGACGTCGATGGCAGCCACATTCGTACCTTGCTGCTGACCTTCTTCTTCCGCTATATGCGGCCATTGATTACCAGCGGTAACCTGTACATCGCCCAGCCGCCATTGTTCCGCGTGCGCGTCGGCAAAAACGATCAATACGTGTATACCGATCAGGCCCGCGAAGCCTATGTGGCCACCTTGACCCCAGCAGAGCGCAATCGGGTTGAGCTACAGCGCTATAAAGGCCTCGGCGAAATGAACGCCGAGCAACTCTGGGATACCACGATGAATCCTGCCAATCGCACCATCCTCAAGGTCACTATGGATGATGCCGTCGTCGCCGAAGAAACCTTCACGATGCTCATGGGCGACCTCGTGCCGCCACGCAAACGCTTCATCCAGACGCACGCTCCTGAAGTGCGTAACCTCGACATATAGCAGCCCAGGTTGGCGATACCCCATTCTCCACGGCATGCCGTGGGGAATGGGCGCCGGCATCGGACCCAAACTCGGTTTGACAATGAACTTTTTGCGTCGTATACTGCACTAAGAGTTTGGGGGTGTAGCTCAGCTGGTAGAGCGCGACAATCGCACTGTCGAGGCCAGGAGTTCGAGCCTCCTCACCTCCACCAAGTTCATAATGTCTGGGGCAATAGCTCAGTTGGTAGAGCGCAACGCTGGCAGTGTTGAGGTCTGGGGTTCGACCCCCCATTGCTCCACCAGTCAATCACCGCAATCATACGATTGCGGTGATATTCTTTTGTCACAAACTTCATCGCCTTCTGCGGAATATTTGCCCTATCATAGGGGTATCACGTGACCGCGTCGAGAGAGAGGCACCGCATGCAACCGAATCGGGAATGGATCGCCAAACGAGCCCGCATTGCCCAGCTGATGACTGACCAAGGCTTGACCGGCCTGTTGTTGACGCGCAGTGCCAACATCAGCTGGTTGAGTTGTGGCGGCCAAGCGTATGTCGGGCTTAACAGCGAGAGCGCAGTAGCCAACATCCTGTGTACCCCGGAGCGCGACTACCTCGTGGCCAGTGGCATCGAGATGCCACGGATGCTCGCCGAAGAAATGACCGCGCTGCCATTGACCCCACACGAATTCCCCTGGTTTGAACCACAGCAGCGCGATGCCTGGATTGACCAATTGTGTGGCGCTGGTTCCTGGGCCAGTGATATGCCCGGCGCGCGCTCGCAAGCGGCTGCGTTGACGGGACTGCGCGTGACCCTCGAACCCGAAGAAATCAGTCGCTACCGTGCCTTGGGTGCTGCGACCGGCCGTGCCATCGAAGCGGTCACTCGCGCTGTCCGACCCGGCATGCGCGAGTTCGAAGTCGCAGGGCTGTTGTCGGCACACATCTATGCCATGGGTGCCGCTCCGGTAGTGACCTTGGTGGCAGCAGATGAACGTCTGCGCCAGTTCCGCCACCCCATCCCGACCGAGAACCGCGTCAGCAAGATCGCCATGGTGGTCGTCTGTGCACGCAAACATGGGCTGATTGTGTCAGCCACACGGCTAGTATCGTTCGGTGCGCCCGACGCAATCACAGCCCAGCGCGCCGCAGATTGTGCGGCGGTCGATGCCGCTGCCTGGCACGCCAGTGTACCGGGGCAGACATTGGCCAGCGCGTTCCAGGCAATCATCTCGGCGTACCACGAGCGTGGCCATCTGAATGAGTGGCACAAGCATCATCAAGGTGGTGTGACCGGGTACGAAAACCGCGAAATCCAGGCACGCCCCGACAGCACCCACATCATGGGGGTCAATCAAGCGTTTGCCTGGAATCCGAGCATCACCGGCACCAAATCCGAAGACACCATGATCGTCACCGCGAACGGTCCCGAATCGGTATCTACCACCGGGGATTGGCCAATGCAGCAGATCACCATCGGTGGCCACATGTACGAGCGGCCAGAGATTTTGCAGTCGTAGAAAACGCAGACTGTCCCCGTCGGACGAAACCGACGGGGGCGCTTTTGTGTCGATTAGGCGTTGAGCAAATCTGCCACGATGAGCTTCTTCATGCCCATCGCCGCCTCGTTTGCGCGTTTCGCTTTGGCAGGATCGGGATTCGATAACACTTCAAATAATTGCAGTGGTACGACCTGCCAGGTGACGCCAAAGCGGTCGACAACCCACCCACATGCCTGCTCGGTGCCGCCGTCACAAAATGCGTCGTCGAAGTGGTCTCCTTCGGCCTGGTCTTTGCAGTGAATCATGAACGATACCGCTGAATTCATCGCGTATAACGTTCCACCATTGAGTGTTTGGAATTCTCGGCCATCGAGCAGTATCGTCAGGGTAAAAGTCGTCCCGTCTGGTTTTTGTTGGTGCTCTGTGATCGAAGAATGAGGGAATAGACTCAGGTAAAACTGTGCTGCCTCATAGGCAGTATCGTTGAACCACAAAAACGGGGTAATCTTCGGCACGGTGCCCTCCGTTGTCATGAAAAAAAGTATACCACACCGTATATTGACTGACCGGTCGGTCTTTTTTGGGCACCAGTATGCGCCAAAATCCGTTGTCCCGTACGTTACAATTATCACAATGTGTACGCAATCAAAGGACGCTCCATGCGAATCCCGACCCTTGTCCGACTGAGTGCCATCCACGTATCCGTCGCGTTGACGTTGTTGCCTATCAACAGCACCCTCAACCGCATCATGATTACCGAACTGGGTATTTCTGCTACCCTGGTCGCATTACTCGTATCGGTGCCGTATCTGCTTTCGCCGATGCAACTCTGGATCGGCTCACTCGGCGAACAGCGCCCGATTTGGGGATACCATCGCAGCCCCTACATCATCATCGGCCTCGTGCTCTGCGCCTTCGGAGCAGCAAGTTCACCCACCGCTGCGTTCGCCATATATGACGGACTGTGGTGGGGCATACCGTTTGGGTTTGTCGCGTTTGGAGCGTGGGGCTTTGGGTTCAACTTTGCGACGGTCTCGTATTTGGCACTGGCAACGGAATTATCGAGCCCGACGGAGCGCTCCAAAACCGTTGGCGTGATGTGGTTTGTGCTAATTCTGAGCATGATTATTGGCGGTATCAGTTTTTCTCGTGCCATCGAGCCCTATACACACGAACGCCTCATCACTGCCTTTATCGAGATGGCCGGTTTGGCACTGGGTATCGGTCTGCTCGGCGTCATCGGGCTCGAGCAACGCGGGCCTGCAGCAGTACCCGCCGAACAACGACCCAGCATGCAGGTCGTTTTGCGCACGGTATGGGGCAATCCGCAGGCCAAACGGTTCTTCGTCTATCTCATTTTGTTGTTGGTCGGTTTGTTGGGTCAGGATGTGCTGCTCGAGCCATACGCCGGCGACATCTTCGGTGTTCCACCGGCAGTCACCACCCGCTATACCTCGATTTGGGGAACGACGTTGTTGGTGGGGCTCTTGATTACCAGCCCACTCACCAAACGCTACGGCATGAAGCGCATCGCAGGCAGTGGGGCGGTCATCGCAGCACTCGGGTTGGGGTTAATCGTCGCAGCCGGAGCGGTTCATGAGGTAGGGTTGTTGGTCCCAGGTTTGGTGGTGTTTGGGTTTGGATCGGGTATCTCAACCGCTGCCAATCTGGCATTGATGCTCGATATGACCGTCGCCGGCCAAGTGGGCGTTTTCATTGGCGCGTGGGGTGTGGCCGACGCTCTGGCACGCTTCGGCGGTACGATGCTCAGTGGCATTCTGCGCGATGTCATCGGCTATGCTATGGGCAGCGTCTACGCAGGGTACGCCGTGGTATTTGGCATCGAGATCGCGTTGTTTGGTGTGTCGCTGCTCCTGCTGAAAAACATCGAAGTCAGTGCCTTTACACGCCATGCCACCACGCGTGACGTCATTGCTGCAGCAGGAGAGAGAACGAGT
Source organism: Thermoflexus hugenholtzii JAD2 (assembly GCA_945881915.1). Lineage (GTDB taxonomy): Bacteria > Chloroflexota > Chloroflexia > Chloroflexales > Roseiflexaceae > UBA965. The sequence goes on from CAMCVW010000011.1 coordinate 69,375, forward strand.
AGTTCGTAATGAGTAGTGAGTAGTGAGTTGAGCAAGACAGTAGGTGGTAGTTGGGTTGCATCTCACGTTCCAACTTCTCACGAAAAACTACTCATTGAAAACTGAAAACTGAAAACTACTCACTCCTTGCGCCACAGCACGGTAGGCATGACCTGTTCATGACGGACCAGATGCTTGAGGGTATGGATGTGCTGCATCACTGAGTCGATGAGTGTATCGCTCAAGAAGTGTGGTTGCAGGCCCAAATCAATCAGCTTTGAATGTGCGGCGTTGTAATAGTGTTCTTCTTTTTCGACGCGCGGATTGTCGATGTGCTCGATGCGTGCGCTGATGCCGTGTTTGGCGGCAGCTTGCACGACGATGTCTGCCAATTGCTGCACGCTGAATTGCTCGGTGAACTGATTGAAGACGCGGAATTCGCCGCGCTGCGCGGGCGTACTGAGTGCGAGTTCGACACAGGCGACGGTGTCACGTATGTCGAGGAATCCGCGCGTCTGCCCGCCCTTCCCATACACACTCAGCGGCATATCACAGACTGCTTGCACGATGAATCGGTTGAGCGCCGTCCCAAAAACCGCATCATAGTCGAATCGGGTCACCAAGCGTGGGTCTCGCTGTGTCTCGGCGGTGTCGAGCCCATAGACGACGCCCTGATTGAGGTCTGTCGCGCGCAATCCCCAGACGCGGCAGGCAAACATCATATTGTGGCTGTCGTGGACTTTGGATAGATGGTACATCGACCCCGGCTGTTTGGGGTACGGCACGGTGTCGGTGCGACCATTGTGGGTGATGGTGAGGTAGCCTTCTTCGATGTCGATATTGGGGGTGCCATACTCGCCCATCGTCCCCAGTTTGACCAGGTGACAATCGGGCGCGTGTTCGGCGATAGCATAGAGCAGATTGAGCGTGCCGACCACGTTGTTGGTCTGTGTATACACCGCATGACGACGGTCGATCATCGAATAGGGCGCGCTGCGTTGCTCGCCGAAGTGAACGACCGCCTCGGGTGCAAACTGTACAAAGAACGGCTCAAAAAACGAATAGTCGCAGATATCGCCGATGGCGAGCTCGATGGTGTGGCCGGTGAGATGCTTCCATACGGCGATGCGTTCTTGGATTGATACGATGGGAGTCAGACTATGCGCACCGAGTTCGTTGTCGTATGCACGACGGACGAGGTTGTCGACGATTGCGACCTGATGACCGCGGGCAGACAAATGGAGTGCAGTCGGCCAGCCCAGATACCCGTCGCCGCCGATGATCATAATACGCATAGGAATCCTTTGAGCGTTTCACCTTACGACGTCCATAGTACCATACGCGATTTTGTTGAATTTGTACTATTTCCTGTATTATGTTTGCGTAACGGCTGAAGAAAACAAAGTTAGGATATGTGTACGTGGATACAACTGCCTTCGAAAGTGTTTTGTCAAACGTGCACATGTTGCCGATGATTTGGCTCGTCTTGATGGTTTGATTCATCGTAGTGCGCCTGGCCAAATCATACACTGTGCTTGGAGTCATTTGTGCTACTGGTATGGTTCTGATTGTGTTCCCATCGTATAGGTAGTTTTGCGCCATTGTACTGACGATTATGTACGCGTCCAAGCATCAAACAAATACAGGAGGGATTAAATCAACGGACTGCAAGGAATTCCGAGCATGCAGCCACTAAATCAATGTTATGCCGCCAAAAAGGGTCAAGTCGGCTACAGTGACAATGCGCATCTCAATATCCTAGGAGCGCAACTACTCACGAAAGAAATCACGAAACGCTACCCGTAGCATAGTGGACGTGTCATGCTACAATACATGAGTAAGTTAGTTGTCTATGTAGGGTTGCCGTTATGATGCGCATGTCGAGCCAAGTCGAATATGGAATCCGGGCGATGATCGATATAACGGTCAATGGTGCAGACGGTCCCGTACAGGCCCGGGACATCCACCGGCGCCAACAAATCGACGAACACTTCATCAGTCAAATCATGCTCATGTTGCGTCGTGGCGGCTTGATCGAAAGTTTGCGTGGGCGCCAAGGCGGGCATCGGTTAGCACGTCCTGCGAGTCAGATTACTCTGCTCGAAATCGTCGAAGCGCTCGAAGGCAGCGATGATGCTCGTGATAAAGGTGGTAATCGGCACATCGCTGATTCGGTCGTCGCTCGTGAGCTGTGGGCCGAGGCACGCCAATGCGCGAGTGCGGTCCTGGGCCAAACCACGCTGGCAATGCTCACCGAGCGTCGTAACACGCTGGTTGCCTCGTCGTACATGATCTAAAAAACCGCAGGTCACGCCATGCGTGTCCTGCGTATATCCGATTTGAGCGCAAGACACCCTCGTCGGCAGACGGGGGTGTTTTTGTCATGTAAAAAAGCCGTTGAGTTCGAATCCAAAGCGTAGCCATGACATCAATCCGAGTTCTGCAATGGTAATCACGGTCGCTACCAACACCGGCGCAGCCAACTCGCGGATGTGTGCCACACGCTGGTCATAGCCGAATGCCACTGCCACCGCAAAGCTATTCGAGATGAGCAAAATACCGACAATCCCCACCCACGAGACAACGGCAATCGGCCAGAACGACCACGCTGGGCCGATGACGACCAGCATGCTGAAGCAGAACGCCAAGCCCCACAGGACAATTAAATCAATCGCGTTGGCCATGACGGGTGACGGCGTACCATTGCGGCGCAGGACGCGGTTGAACAACGGCACAAAGAACGGTGCAATTGCGATACCTGCCATTGCACCGGTGAGGGTACGCAGCTGATTTCGCGGCGGGTAGAGCGATGCATAACTGAGGTCAACGAACAGCGAATTCAGTCCATCCACGGCGACGATGACGACTGGAATGAGCAAGGTAATCGTCATCCACAGCGGTGGGAAATGCGTCGTCCGAATGCGGCCGAGGGCCCACATCGCCAACAGACTAATCGTCATGGCTCCATAGATGCCTGTGTTGCGGGCGCAGAGCGGGAGTTGCATGCCGCCAATCGTGGTGTTGTGCATTTGGGCACACACGCCATGGACGGTGGCATACATGTTCCACGATACCGATCCACCCGGCCAACTCGGTATGGGCACCGATGGGAATAAAAACACCCCAGCCAAGAGCATCACATAGACCCCGATGGCGACATATTGGAGCGCTGGGCGTGGCGGGAAGTTCATGGCAGACGCTCCAATTGTAGTGCGAGGGCGTCCTCGGTCAAAACCCCGATCGATACCGCTGCGATAGTGCCGTTACGGTCGATAAACACACTGGTGGGTAGATTGCGCGCACTATAGGCGATACTGACGTCGCCGTCGGGGTCGCTGATGAGCGGGAACGAAACATTGAGCTCTTGGGCAAAGGGCGTTATGATGGCGATGTCTTGGCCTTTGTTGATGCCCAAAACCACCACATCATCGCGATCGTTGTATGCGTCGAGTGCCGGCATCTCGGCACGGCACGGTTCACACCAGGTTGCCCAAAAATTGACGACGACGCGTTTGCCACGATAGTCGGCCAAGTGCCCAATAGTGCCGTCAGCGTTGGTCCATTGGAATAATGGTGCGGGTTGGCCCACCGCCAGTGGCGTGACGTCGCTCGACTCGAGCATCGCATCGACATGGATATTGGCCGGGAGGCCGGGCGGGACAGTCGCTGCGGGTTGTATGCCACAGGCAGCCAGACAAAAGCACACACTGAGGAGGATTGGACGCATACCACACCCCGTTTTTGAACACAGCTACACCATAGCACAGCACTCTGAATAACGTATGAGAAACACCACGAACCGCATGGTACGTGGTGTCGCTTTATCGCATCTGGACAGGATTACTCGGTAATGATACGGGCGTAGTGGCGGCCTTTTTGGATGACAGCGATGGGTGCAACCAGTGCGTCATAGCCACTGACTTTTTCGCCGTTGACTTTGACGCCACCACCGTCGACCAGCCGACGTGCTTCGCTTTTGGAGGTGGCTAAGCCGGCTGCGACGAGCACATCGAGGATGGGCATTGGTTGACTAATGGCATACTCGGGCATCTCGTCGGGGACTTCGCGACGTTGGAACTGGCGTTCGAACGATTCGCGGCCACGCATGGCAGCCTCGGCCGAGATGAACTGGGTGACGACTTCGCCGGCCAGTAGTTTTTTGATGTCCATCGGATTGCCCTGCCCAGAGCTCAGAATGTGGCGGAACTCGTGGATTTGGGTCATCGGGACATCGGTCAATACCTCGAAGTAGAGGGGCATGACATCGTCAGCCATCGACATGACTTTGCCGAACATGTCTTCGGGCGAGAGCATGATGTCGACCGTGTTGTCGAACGATTTACCCATTTTGCGACCATCGGTCCCAGGGATGAGGGGCAACAAAAAGACGTCTTGGGGCTGCAGTCCCATTTGGGATTGGAGCTCGCGACCGGCGAGGTTGTTGAACTTTTGATCGGTGCCGCCGAATTCGACGTCGGCTTTGATTGCCACCGAGTCATAGCCCTGCAGCATCGGGTACATCAGTTCGAGGATGGTGAGTGGCGCACCTGATTCGTAGCGTTTGCGGAATGTGTCGTGCGACAGCATATGTGCGAGGGTGAAGCGACCGGCCAGGTCGAGTGCGTTTTCGAGCTTGAAGGTACCGAACCACTCTGATTGCCAGCGGACTTCTGTTTTGTCGCGATCGATGACGCGGAAGAACTGCTCCATGTAGGTGAGCGCGTTTTCGCGGACTTTTTCGGCAGTCAAGCGTGGTCGGGTCACGTCGCGACCGCTGGGATCGCCAATCTGTGCAGTCCAGTCCCCGACGATGAGCACAATGGTGTGGCCGAGTTCTTGGAACTTCTTGAGTTTGCGCAGACCTACGGCGTGACCGATGTGCATATCGGGGCGGCTCGGGTCGAAGCCTTGTTTGAGACGGAGTTTTTTGCCGGCGTTGAGTTTGGCGCGCAGCTCGGATTCGACGATGATTTCGGCGACGCCACGCGTCAACAGCTCTTCGGGGATGATGGACATCTGCACTCCTCTATGGTGGGGGCATGTGGGACAAAGAATATATCTAGTATACCAAAGTCACACGTCCAGACCATGCCCCTGTGCGCGGATGACGTCGTATTGTTCACCGGTTGCGGTGAACCCAGCGCGGGTATACAGTGCCAACGCGGCGTAGTTGTTGCGTTGTGTGTTCAAGGTGACGCGCGTCGCACCATTGCCGAAGCCGTGTGAGAGCACGGCACTCAACAGTTGGCTGGCGATACGGCGCCCTTGGAAGGCGGGCAACACGGCGATACGGACGAGGTGGAATGTGCTGTGGTTGTCGTGCCAATTGGCAATTGCATAGGCAACCAGGGTATCGTCGACGACGGCGATGAGGCTCAATCCGTCACCGATGGTGAGATCACGGACGTCGTGTGCGGTTTTTTGCCATTCTGGTTCGAACGCTTGGGCATCGATACGTTGGATATCAGCGAACTCTGCCAGACCGAGTGGTGCGAGTACTGCTGGGGTTGCCTGACGGAGGGGGATGTGTTGGCGTGTCTCGAGCGCGATAATCGTATTGTGCGGCACAAAACCGACCGCGCGCAGAATATCGCTCATCCAACTATCGTAGTGATCACTGCTGTAGAACAATGCAGCGCACGGGGCATGGTAGATGAGTGTCGACGCCAGTAAACCGATTAACTCGGCATGATAGGCAATCGAAATGCCATCGAGCGCGCACGCGCGCACCCACCCGGTCTGATGCGCTGCAGGCGTGGCCAACAGAATTGCCACGGTGCGGTCGCCGTGCCGGGCGACGCTGATGTAGTATTGGTCGACGGGCAAACTCAAAGTACTCAGACCAAACTGAATGAGTCGGAAGCGTGAACGCCGCACGAACTCGATGAGTTGCGCGTGCTCTGCCACCGAGGCATAGTGGATGGTCAATTGGTCGAGGCGTGGACTAAACATCAACGGAATCTCACGCTATTGCACGGCGCAACAGATGATTGGCGCGGAAGAACATGAACAACAGCAACGTCGTGATGGTACCAACTCCGGCGAACACGAGCCACGGTGCAGCGGGTTGGTTGATCGCCTGCCCCCAGCCGTAGAGCGTCCCCCCACTAAAGCTGCCCATGCCACCACCGATGGCAATCGCCAGCCCGGCCACCCCAAAATACGAACCTAATGCGGAGTTATCTGCCAAATTGGCGGCGATTGTCTGTTGACTGGGTGCTGCAAACAAGCCACCGAGAGAATAGACCGCCACACAGCCGAGCAAGACGTAGATGTTACTGGCGACACCAATCAGCCCCAGACTGGTGGTGAGGAGCCCTACCCCCAACAGGAGGGTGACTGCGGGTGCGAAGCGTTTGTCAGCAAAGCGCATCAGCGGGTATTGCAACGCGATGCTCAAGACGGCGTTGACACTGTAGACCCAACTGACCGCACTGTCGGTACCGGCTAATGCGACCGCGCGCAGCGGAATTGCCAGCGTAATCTGCGTCCACAGAAACCAGTAGCCCAAGAGCAGCGTATTGTAGATCATGAAGCGACGGTCGTGCAGTGCCAAGCGGATGCCGTAGGTCAGATTGGCCTGTGTCGTAGCCACCGCTACATCCGGCAGCATACGGAACGTCACTACCCAGGCAATGAGGTAGCACGAACCGGCTGCGATTGCCACAATGCCAAAATCATAGATCAACAGTGCGGTCCCGATGAGTGGCCCGACGGCCATGCCGAGATTGCGCACGATGCCCAAAATCGAAAAATAGCGCGCCCGATCATCGACCGTTGTCAATGCAGCAATTGTGGCCGAGCTCGGCGAGTCAAACATCGCACCACCAAGGGCTGCGAAAATTGCGCTCCCCAGCAACAACGGGAATGAATCCGACCAGGCCATCGCGGCAAAACCGAGGAAGCGGACAATCAGCCCGCAGAGGATCAATAGCCGCGCACCGAAACGGTCGGCCAACATGCCACCAACCACCGAGAACCCTTGTTGGAAGAGTTGACGCACCCCCAAGATAATCCCGATGCTGGCGGTCGTCCATCCCAATGCTTCGATATAGTGGATCGAGATGAGTGGCACCACCATAAAAAAGCCACCCCACATCATGAACGAATTGACAATCATGACAATCATGCCATGGCGTCGTTGGGTTGCGGTCAATTCATTCGGCTGCTTCATTGCCATGGAGGGACTCCTTTGGGTGGATGGGTCCGTGACACACGATGGCCGTGTGTGCGCCGGCGACGCGCGTCAATACTACCACTAATGGCGCACCGTGTGGTTGTGACAATCTTTTGGCGAGTGCATCGGTATCGATTGGCGAACCGCGTTTTTTGACCGTAATCGCACCACCACCGTGCGCCTTGAGGACGGTTTTGAGCTGGCGTTCACTGAATGGTAATACGGCGAGCACTTGCCAATATCGGGCAAATGGCGTATCGATAGCCACATCGTGCGTCAGATAGGCAATGTGCGTATCGAGCATCGTCGCACCGATGTGCGCTGCCAAATGCTGTACCAGTCCGGCTCGGATGACGGCCGCATCGGGTTCGATGAGGTACGCTGCCGGTTGCGTGCAGGCGCTGACCGCGGGGGTTTGGGTGTCGTCGAGGATGTGGGTTCCGGTTGCATCGAGGACCGTCGCCCGCTGCCGCCAAGAGTGGTCGGCGTCGAGCCAGATGACCGTCTCGCGCAGGTCGCCGTCCAGTGAGACGCATTCGATGGCATATGGGTGAGCAAATGGCAGGCTGCTATAGTCGATGCCCGGTGCGCATTTGATGGCAATCCGGCGGCCAGGCCGGCGCCAAGCATTGGCGCTGGTCAGTGGCGGGAGATACGCAGTGTGATCATAGATGCGGCCGCTCGAGGCGCGCCGGCCTGGATCAAAAAATACGGCATCGACGCTGGCAGGGAGCTCCCACGTCTGAGCATCGGCGCATTCGAACGCCACGTGTTCGCGCAATCCACGCACCTGCAGATTGGCCTGAGCCAGCGCGATGCGCCCATCATCGAGGTCGATTGCATGGCAGGGTGCGATGGTGGCTAATCCGAGGAGATCACCGCCGCAGCCACAGCAGATGTCGGCAATGTGCGTCGCGCCACTGAATTGTGCTGCACGATGATCAACTACCCGCTGGTGACTGGCTTGCTCCAATGCTGTTTTGGTAAAAAAAAGCTGGGCACCGTCAGGAAACTTGCGCACCGCGTGCGCCCGCACCCAGGCGAGTTCATACACTGCTGCGGCACGCTCGGCTGTGGTGATGCGGCGCAACAGTGACATGCTGTGGAGGTGCTGGGTAGGATCGACACGGGCACACAGCTGCTGTGCCTCTGCGCACGGAAGCCACTCCACCACGGCACGGTTCATGTGCGTCGTGCCGCTGGCAACAAGACCCGCCAGGTGCCGCCCGCAATCAGGATGCCTGCAATGATGATGGCCAGCCCAGCGAGAGCATTTGGCGCGATCGGTTCACTCAGGATGGCGGCTCCATAGACGACGCCGAATGGTGCCACGAGATAGGACACCATCGATACCTTGGTCGCGCCGACTGCGTCCATCAAGCGGTAATAGATGATGTAGGCAATTGCGGTACAGAACACCGCCAGAATCGCCAACGCAATCAGCGAAGATGCAGCCGGCATGACGGTTGGAATGCCATTCCAAATCAATGCAATCGGGATGAGCAGGGTCGTGCTGGCAATCATCTGCCCGGTCGACGGAATAATCGGGGGCATTCCGCTGAATGCGCGCCGGCCGTAGAGTGCCGATAAGGCATAGCAGACTGCTGCACCGAGTACACACAATTCACCCCAGATATTGCCGCTCTGCGCGCCGTCAAGCCCAATCGCAATCATCACGCCGACAAAACCAGTGACCAGACCGATGCCCCGTTCCGCATTGATACGCTCGTCATTGCGTGTTATCAGATTGATGATGGCGGCAAATAATGGCGTGGTCGCGCCCAAGATAGCCGTGGTGCTACTGGGAATGAGGCGTTGTCCCCAACCAATGAGCAGGAATGGGACGACCAAGCCGAGCATTCCCACAAAATAAAAATCCTGCCAGATTTTTTTGCCGCCTGGCAGGGTAATCCCTGACACGCGCATAACGGCATACAAAATTACTGCTGTGATGGCGATGCGCACGGCAACGAGGGTCGCGGGTTCGATGTCTGCTACGGCGATTTTGATGAGCATGAATGCAGCGCCCCAAATGGCACCCAAGAGGACGAGCATTCCGGTTTGGCGCGCAGTCATAGAAGCCTCAGTAGAAAGAACGCTCTATAATAGCACGTCCTACTCTGTGATTAATGACTTCTAATTGGCACGTTGTGTGCGAGAGAATCTGCAATGCAGTCGATTCGGAATATTCCACGGGCCGCCTGGTACGTGCTCATCCATGCAGTATTGTTTGGCCTGGGTATCAGTTTTTTTGATGTGTTGTTCAATTTCTATCTGGTCAGTCGCGGGTTTGGCACCGAACTGGCTGGTATTTTGTCGACCACGATGCGTCTGGCTGGGCTCGTGGTGGGGGTGCCTGTTGGGGTGTTGATTGATCGGTATGGGGCACGTCGATCATTGGCAGCTGGGATTGTCTTCTATGCGGTGACGTTGGCTTGGCAACTCTATGCCCCATCGGTCGTGTGGATTATCGTCACCCAGTTCCTCAATGGGTGCTTCCTCGCCATTGCAATGACAGCGATTATGCCGTTGCTGACTGCTACGACGCACGACGAAGCACAGCGCGGTTTTATCTTTGGGCTGAACGAAGCATCGATTAGCGTCGGTTTGATAGGCGGCATTGTCGCAGGGTTGATGCCCAGTGTCCTCGCACCGCTGTTGCAGGTGGATCCCCAATCGATGCCGGCATATCGCAGCGCAATGCTGATTGGGGTCGGTTTGTTCTTTGTGTCGGTCATTCCCATCCTGTTGGTGCGTGTGACGGAACACCACGAAGAACACGTACGTGACGCCGAGGCCAACGCCGGCACCCCGCAATTGCGGCGGCATTTCTTGCTCTATGGGTTGCCCAATCTGCTGATGGGGTTGGGTGGCGGGGCGATTATCCCGTTCCAGAGTCTCTTGTTGCGTAATCAATTCGGTTTGCCAGACTACAGGGTGGGCGTGGTCATTTCGTTTGCGGAACTGGCGATCGGGGCGGGTGCGTTGTTATCAGGGCATTTTTTGGCCAAAAAACGGCTGCGCTTCTGGGTTGCATTCCTGCGCGCTATGGCAGGACCTGGCGTGCTGTTGATTTTGGCGCCTTGGCAAGCGCTTTCGATCGTCGGTTATCTCTGGCGCGCGTTTGCATTGGGGATGGCGGTGACCCTCAGTGACCTGCAGATTATGCGCTACGTAAAACCCAAACAACGCGGGGTCGCGATGAGCATGATTACCATTATGTGGTCGGCTGGTTGGGGATCCGCGTCGCTCCTGAGCGGTTTTGTACAGCCCGTCTATGGATTTGCGCCATTGGTGTGGTTTGCCGGGGTGGCTTATATAAGTGCGGGGATTGCTGCGTGGCGCATATTTAATGATGAATTATGAATTATGAATTATGAATTATGAATTATGAGATAATGTCTCTAGACGTGGTGTAAATTCGCCGGATTGACACAATGGTCACTCTGTGGTTTCGTTGAAGTGCAAACCAAACGAAAGGCCACAGAATGACCAACACGAATGTATCACTGTTCGATGACCTGCGCAACATGCTCGAGCAA
>CAMCVW010000012.1 GCA_945881915.1 Thermoflexus hugenholtzii JAD2
GAAATCGTAGAACTTGACAGAGATTGGAGTCTGAAGCGCGGTTACTTCACCAAAAAGTCCATGGATGAAGCCCGCGAATCCAGTTAACGCCGGTACAATCGCCGCTTCAACGAACCCACGAATTTACACCACTTGACAAGACGCAACCATGAGGAATTATGAATGAGGAATTATGAATGAGGAATTATGAATGAGGAATTATGAATGAGGAATTATGAATGAGGAATTATGAATGAGGTGTCAGTTTGGGTTGCGCGGATCGGGGTTATCGATGACCAGTGCGGCAGCGCGTGCGCGCCGGGAGGCTAGAGCCGATGCGATAGCGGGATACTCGTGGGCAAGTGTTGCTGCAGCCAAAAGCGCTGCGTTGATGGCGCCGGGTTTTCCGATCGCCAATGTGCCAACGGGTACCCCTGCGGGCATCTGCAAAATTGACCAAACGGCATCGACGCCATTCATTGCGCCGTTGGGCACCGGCACGCCGAAGACCGGGACGAGTGTTTTGGCGGCAATCATGCCGGGGAGGTGCGCTGCACCGCCAGCACCGGCAATGATGACGCGCAATCCGCGCGGTGCAGCGTTTTCTGCAAAAGAAAACAACAAATCTGGGGTTCGGTGCGCTGATACGACCTGTGTCAGATAGGGGACGGTCAATTCGTCGAGGGTGGCAACACAATGTTGCATGACTTCCCAATCGGAATGCGAGCCCATGACAACGGCGACGAGTGGCTGAATCACGCCGTTCCTCCTTTGTGACGCGCGATGGCGTGCTGGTACAGGGCGATGTAGGCTTTGGAAGAGCGTTGCCAGCTAAAGTCCTCGCGCATATTGCGCAGTTGGATGTCATGGAATGTGGTCTGATTTGCATAGCACTGCAAGCCACGCCGAATCGCATCACTGAGCGCCTCGGGTGTGTAGTCGGTGAAGCGAAAACCGTTCCCCAGTGGCCCTTCACGCACCGTGTCATTCAATCCGCCGACTGCACGCACGATGGGCAGGGCGCCGTAGCGCATCGCAATGAGTTGGCCGAGGCCGCCCGGCTCGAAGCGAGACGGCATGAGGAAGAAGTCACTCGCCGCATAGATGCGATTGGCAAGTGCTGCGTTGAATCCAATGTGGACTGCCATCCGGGTGGGGAAGCGGGCAGCAAGTTCTCGCATGCGTTCCTCCCAGTGCGGTTCGCCGCTCCCCAAAACGACGAGTTGCAGATTGGTCGTAGCGAAGATACCGGGCAACCCTGCATCGAGCAGGTCAACGCCCTTTTGAGATGCAAGCCGTGACACGATGGCAGCGATGGGTGCGGCCGGTGCAATCGGGAGGTCGAAGTGCTGTTGGATATCGGCTTTGCAACGGGCTTTGCCACTCATATCGTCTGCGGAGTAGGTCGCAGCCAAATTCGGGTCGGTCGCGGGGTCGAACATGACGGTGTCTATACCATTCAAGATGCCACTGTGACGGTCGCGCAGGCTGCGGATGACCCCGTCGAGGCGTTCGCCGTAGGCGGGCGACATTATCTCGTTGGCATAGGTCGGACTGACCGTATTTATCATATCGGCAGCCAAGAGACCGCGGGCCAAGAAGTTAAAGGTGTCGCCGGGGAGTCCAGCGTGGTGTTCGACACCTCCCCATTCGTCCAGACCGGCCAAATGGCGTGACCAACCACCATATTCGCCTTGGTAAGCGAGATTATGGATGGTAAAGACCGTGGCAATGTGTCCGAACGTGTAGTTGTAGCGTGTGCGCATGAAAGCCAGTACTAAAGCGGTATGCCAGTCGTTCGCGTGCACGACTTCGGTGTTCCACCCCTGCACTTCACGCAAAAATTGAATCAAGTGCATGACACCGCGTGCAAACAAGATGAATCGAGCGTCATCGTCAAACTCGCCGTAGACGGCGTCACGTTCGAATGCTGCGGGGATGTCGAGCAGGTACCGTTTGGTACCATCGGCATCAGGGAGCAGGTAGATCCGACATTCTTCTTGGCGCTCACCGAGCGCCAAGAATGTGGTGGTCACGGGCAGCGAGGTGGTAATCAAATGGCGATTTTTTTTGTAGAGGGGCATGACCAACGCCGCATCGACGCCGTCACGCACGAGTTGATTGGGCAGAGCGCCGGCGACGTCTGCGAGACCGCCGACCTTCATGAGTGGAGCTGCCTCTGCCGCAATAAATAACACGTTCATGGAACTCTCCTCTGGCGGCCATGCCAAATGATGACGAGCGTCATTGCTCGGTAGCGGTAATGAGGTGGTCGGTGACCGCTTTTTGGCTGGTGACAAACCAGACTCCCAAGAGAGTCAATGCAGACCCGACGAAAAACACATAAGTTGGTTGCTCATGGAGCCATACCCAGGCGACTGCGACGCCAGCAATGGGTTGGAAGTACATCATCGCCGACACTTTGCCAGAAGTCGCCCGCTGGAGTGCCCAAAACAATGCCAAATAGCCGACCACAGTTACCAACAGACCCGTATAGAGAATACCAGAAACGGTCGCTACTGTGACATGAGTCACCATACCGAACGCATACTCCCCTGCTGCAAACGGGAGGAGGCAAATCACGCCGTAGAAGGTGGCAGCAGCCGTTGCAGGTACTGGTGGGTGGGTCTGCATCAGCGTGCGCCCCATCACGTTATACATGCCCCAGCAGAAGGCACTCACGAGATAGATTGCATACCCGATGATGGCTCCCCATCCCACGGCGTCGCTACTCTGCGGATTGAGCACCAAAAACATCCCACAGACGGCGATAAAAATGCCCAAGAGCATGCGCTTTGTGATGTGTTCGCCCAACAAGTAGTGGGCCAGCACAGCGACCCACAACGGTGTTGTCGCCGATAGCAAGGCAATGTGCGTGGCAGGACTGAGGACCAGTGCCTCCACTTGTGTGATCTGGGTAACGCAGAAGCCAATTAGGCCCATCACAAAAAACCGCTTCCGTTCAGGGCCTGTGATGAGCGCCCAGGTTGCCCGTGGTGCGAGAGGAATCAGGATTAGCAGTGCGACGACAAACCGCCAGAATGCAAACGACATCGGCGGCATGTCGAGGAGGGCTGGTTTGGTTATCGGGTAGGCTGCACCCCAGATGATATTGATGAAGGCCATTACGACCAATGCCCATAGACTGGTCTGCGTCAGGGATCGGGAGCTCATATACACCTGCTGTTCTTTGTCTGCCTATTATACGCAATCGGCTCTCCTCCGTTGTCGGGATTGGCATCTGCCCAACGCCACTGCGATGGTGTGCGTGCTATAGTAAAAACACGATGAATGGAACAGGAGCACTCCATGCCACACACTACCGACTCGGGTATTCCCATCAAACCACTCTACCGTGCCGATGAAGTCACTGCCCCGCAGACAGACCCCGGCCAGTACCCCTATACGCGCGGTGTCTACCCCGAAATGTACCGTAGCCGATTCTGGACCATGCGCCAATACGCCGGCTACGCCTCGGCACGTGCGAGTAATGAACGTTACCGCTATTTGCTCGAACAAGGCCAGACAGGTTTGTCGGTGGCATTCGACTTGCCCACACAGCTCGGCCTTGACTCAGACGACGAACGGGTAGACGGCGAAGTCGGCAAAGTGGGTGTGGCCATCGACTGTCTCGATGACATGCTGACGCTTTTTGATCAAATCCCGCTCGACAAAGTGACGACATCGATGACCATCAACGCACCGGCAGCGGTGTTGTTGCTCTTGTACGAGTTGGCTGCCGAGCGGCAGGGGGTACCGGCTTCTGCATTGGGCGGGACTATTCAAAACGATATTTTGAAGGAGTATTCGGCACGCGGGACGTATATTTATCCACCGCGACCGTCGATGCGCCTCGTGACCGATACGTTTGCGTATTGTGCTGAGCGCATCCCGAAGTGGAATACCATTTCGATATCGGGCTATCACATGCGCGAAGCAGGCTGCACCGCGGTCCAAGAGATTGCGTTTACCTTGGCAAATGGCATCGCATATGTCGCTGCTGCGCAGGCCGCAGGATTAGATGTGGATCGATTTGCGCCACGGTTGAGCTTCTTTTTTGCGTGTCACAATAATTTTCTCGAAGAAATCGCCAAATTCCGGGCTGCCCGACGTTTGTGGGCAACTATCATGAAGGAACGCTTTGGTGCGCAAAAAGAACAGAGCCTGATGCTGCGCTTCCATACGCAGACCGCAGGCTCGAGCCTCATGGCGCAGCAACCACTCAACAACGTGGTGCGCACCACCATGCAAGGGTTGGCAGCAGTCCTCGGCGGCACCCAGAGTTTGCACACCAACAGTTACGACGAGGCAATTGGCTTGCCCACCGAACAAGCTGCCACCTTGGCCTTGCGCACACAGCAAATCATCGCCTACGAAAGTGGTGTTGCCAGCAGTGCTGACCCACTCGCCGGTTCGTACCTTATCGAGTCGTTGACCGATGAACTCGAGGCACAGGCCAAAACCCTCATTGCCGAGATTGATGGGATGGGTGGTGCCGTCCCTGCCATCGAGGCTGGCTGGATCCAAGCCGCCATTGCCGACGCAGCGTATGCATATCAACGCAACATCGAATCGCACGAGCAGGTAATTGTCGGGTTGAATAAATTCACGGATAGCAGCAATACACCCATCCCGGTCTTTCGCCCTGACGAAGGGGTGGGCGCGGAACAGATCGCCACACTCAAACGGGTGCGCAATAATCGTGACGAAGCTGCAGTTCAAGCTGCACTAGCCGAGATTGGCCGCGTCGCCCATGGCACCGAAAATCTGCTCCACCCCATGCGCACCGCACTGGCACTGAATGCAACCGTGGGCGAAGTCTGTGGTGTGCTGCGTGGCGTGTGGGGCGAGTATCGTCCGACGGTGAAGGTGTAGAAAGCGATTCAGGGTATTAATCAAGGGTCAAAGGTTCGGCGAATCGGTAGCACATGAAGGGCGTTCGTTGTAATTCGTGCTGCGGACGCCTTGGTTTCTTCACGTCGTGGGGACTAGGGTTGTTTCAACAGATGCAATCGCAAATACGGGAGTGGCTGCTGTTTACTGCTTCCTGTGTGCACTTTTGGCTGTGCACCATTCGCCACCCGAGGGTACAATCGCGCTGGTAGGGACGCCGCCGTCAAGGATGTTCGAATTGACAACCGTTCTTCGATTGTTTCGAAGGGTCATGAGGACCATACGGTATAAAGCGATGTGTACGATTCCCACGAAAGAGAATCTGGTTCTGCCAACGAACCGCGGTATAATATCCAAAACTGCTAAGAAGTGAGACGTGTCATGATTCAATACCGCACCGCTACCGCTGCCGACATCCTGGCCATTCACGAATGTTGGTTGGCTACCGATTACCCTGATGACGCCCAGCGGGCTGCACTGCCGTTGGTCGGCGTTGCACCGTGGTTTGCACATCTGATTGCACACGGGACGATGCTGGTGGCGACGGTCGACGACCAGGTGATTGGTTTTGCGGCGACGATAACACGTGGAACAGTACGCTTTTTGGCGGAGTGCTTCATTCTGCCAGCATACCAATCCCAAGGGATTTCACGCGAGCTATTGCGGCAGTTGTATGACGATTGGACGGGCGTGCGTTGCACACTGGCTGCGGGCGATCGCCGTGCCGTGTCGCGCTATGTACGTGCCGGCATGACGCCACGCTGGACGCGCTATATATTGTCCGTTTCGCACCCTGAGAACCTCGGTACCGCTGCTTTGCATGTGCAGCCCTGTACCAACATCACCAACTGGCTGGTCAACGACCGGCGGGTGATGGGGTATGACCGGAGTGTGGATGTGCGTGAGTACTTCCTCGCCAAAACCGATGCGCAACTGCTCGAAGTCTATACCGGTGGCGATCTCGTCGCCCAAGCAATCGTCGAGCGAGCGCATTACAGTCCGACGCGGATTGGCGCACTCAATATCGCGGGAGTCATGGCGTTTGGCCCAACTCACGCCGCCAACGCTGTCCACTCCGTCGTGCATTGGGCCGTCCGGGCGGGCTGGGCTACGGTATACGTGCATGTCCCCGGGGCACATCCGGCGCTGCCGTTGTTGCTCGACCGTGGCATGGAAATTGTCGACAGCGAAACATTCTGTGCCTCCAAAGAATGGTTCGATCCGACGGTCTATACACCAACAGGAATGTTGTAAATTATGAATGATGAATGAGAAATTATGAATGAGAAATTATGAATGAGAAATTATGAATAATCGCAAAAGCACCCCTAATTCATAATTCATAATTCATAATTAATCAGCTTCAGTTCTCGAATTTCCAACGTCGTCTGCGAAGGCCCCACACCCCATCCAAACCCGCTCCGCGGGCCTGCGACCAACCACTGATTATCCACCCAAATACACAGCCCCAACGGGGCATTGGGTGTGTTCGACGTTTGATGCACCACGGTACCATCGACGAGCCATGTCGTTCCATCGGTGCGCCACTGCAATTCGTAGTGATGCCAGGCACCATCCTGTGACAGCATGCGTTCGCTCAGTCCCAGCCAACGGGTGAGCCCCGGCCAGAGGGTGCGATAGATAGACGCACTGCGCATCAGCAGCAAAAGCAGCGGGCCACATGGCGCAAGCAGGCGGGCACGTAGACGGCGCGTATCGAGCGTCGCCGCTTTGAAACCAGTCGGTGCACTGTCGATGTCCCATGCCAAATTACCGTTGCCATTGCCGAAAAACCACGCCGTCGCGGGCAGGGCAGGCCAGCGGTTGGCCAACGGCGAGTACGGTGCGTTCCAGAAGCCGAATCCCCATGTTCCCTTGGCATCACCGGTCAGCCGAGCATCGAGGGACAGTCTGAGTGGAGCTTGCCACGGGTATGACGCGCGCGCCAGGTGATGATAATCATCGAGCTGCGCATTGCAGTACGTCGATCCATCTGCATCGATAGAGAGGACATAGTGCCCTGTGGCACGTTCAACAATTGTAGCCGCGCCTTGGCAAACCTGATTCATTCCTGTAATGCCTGCTGGATCAGTCCATAGAGTGTATTGAGTGCTGCAATCGGTGTGAGTTCGTTGGGGTTGATTGCTTGCAGGGCTTCGATGACGGGGTGCACGCGTAGCGCTGCTGCGGGTTCAGCGAGGGTGAACAAAGTTGGTTGTTCGTGGATGGGGCGTTTGGTGCCGGCATCGGCTTCGAACTGCCGCAGGAGCTCTTCGGCACGTCGGGTCACCACACGTGGCACGCCCGCGATTTGGGCTACGTGGATGCCGTACGAACGGTCTGCGGTGCCGGGGCGCAACTCATGCAAAAACACCACTGCGCCGTTGTGTTCCATCGCTGCCATGTGCAGATTGGTCAGGCGTGGCAGCGCGTCGGTCAAACGGGTCAATTCATGGTAATGGGTGGCAAACAGCGTCCGGCAGCGCAGACGCGGGTCATTGTGGATGTATTCGATCAACGCCTGCGCGATGGCCATCCCGTCGTAGGTACTCGTGCCTCTGCCGACTTCGTCCAAAATGAGGAGGCTGCGAGCTGTGGATTGGGCCAGAATGGCGGCGGTTTCGGTCATTTCGACCATGAAGGTACTCTGCCCGGTGGCGATGTCGTCTTGGGCACCGATCCGTGTGAAGATCCGATCGACTAGGCCTATCTCGGCACTGTCGGCCGGCACAAAAGAGCCGATTTGTGCCATCAGCACAATCAACGCCACCTGGCGCATCACGGTGCTTTTGCCAGTCATATTGGCACCCGTGATAATGGCAATCTGGGTTGTGGTACTGTCGAGTGCAATTGAATTCGCGATGTAGCGACCAGCGCGGTGCAATTCGACCACCGGGTGTCTCCCGTTCTTGATGTGAATGGCAGTGCCGGTAGTGAAGGTCGGTCGTACGTAGCGATTGCGTACTGCCACGTCGGCCAGCGTGGTGGTCACATCGAGCAGCGCCAATTGCCGTGCCAGGGCAATCAAGCGGGCGCCGTGGCTGGCGATATGCGTGACGATGCCAGCAAATGCTGCTCGTTCGAGCTCGTTGAGGCGCTCTTGGGCGTTGATGACGATGTCTTCGTACGTTTTGAGCTCGTCGGTGTAGTAACGCTCGCCGCTCGACAACGTCTGTTTGCGGATGTAGTGCTCGGGTACCACCGCTGCATGCGCCTTGCTGACTTCGATGTAGTACCCAAAGACTTTGTTGTAGTCGACTTTGAGTCCCTTGATGCCAGTGCGCTGTTGTTCGACGCGTTCGAGGGTACTAATCCAGTGCTGGGCGTCACGACTCGCATCGATGATGGCGTCCATCTGCGCAACATAGCCTGGTCGGATGACGCGCCGCGGCACATCGTCGTCACTGCGGAGGTAATTCGAGGCGCTCAATAACGCGGGCGGATCGTCGTCGATGGCGTTTTCGATGAAAACCAGCACATCTGCTGCCTGTGCGTCGTCATGGGCGGCGTCAGCCACGGGCGTCGTACTGTCAAACAGGGCTACTGATGCAACTGGGTCTGGACTGCGAAAACCGCGCGCGCCGAAGATTGCCGGTACATGGCGCAGTGCATCGCGCAGCCGCACCACATCACGTGGGGTGGTCACACTCACGCCTTGGAGCATACGGTTGACGGTGCGTTCCATGTCTCCTACGTGCTTGAGTACGTCGCGGAGAGCATGGCGTGCGACCGGGTCATTGGTATAGCGCTCAATTCCATCGAGGCGCTCATTAATGGGGTCGCTAGCGAGCAGCGGTTGGGCGACCCAACGCCTGAGGAGACGCGCACCCATCGGGGTACGGGTCTGGTCGAGGATACCCACGAGTGAACCGGCACTCCCGTTCATACCATCGAGTAACTCGAGATTTCTGCGCGTCTGAGGGTCGAGGAACATGACCGATCCCGGAGTGTACGGATGGATACTGGATAACTGCGATACCGCAGTTTGTTGCGTTTCTTGGGCATATTGGAGCAGTGCACCAGCAGCCTGGACGGCGAATCCGCGGTCTTGGAGTCCCAATCCGGCCAATGCCGTGACACCGAAGTGCCGTTGCAGTGCCTCGGATGCAGTTTTGTGCTCCCAGCGCCAGCCAGGCACATTGGTGATGTGCCCATTCGTCCAGCGGGCAGTGTTTTGGCCGTCGACCTTGCGAGCGACGCGCTCCGATGGCAACAAGACATCGCGTTCTTGTTTTGTCATGAATGCGAGATCTTGGCTCAAGCTGCTCTGCTGGGCATCGAGTCCCGGCAAACGGTGGGCAGCGTCGGCACAGACCAGGATTTCGGCGGGGACGAGTCGGGCCAATTCCCCGTGCGCTTGTTGGAGCGCGGTAGCACCACGGAGTTCACAAGTGTAGAATTCCCCGGTACTCACGTCGGCATAGGCGAGCCCGACGTGCTGGTCGTGGGCATAGACCGCCGCGATATAGTTATTTGTGGACGCGTCTAGGATAGTGCCGTCGATGACCGTCCCCGGCGTGATGACACGGACAATTTGCCGTTCGACCATGCCTTTGCCGGCAGCGGTTTGGGCAATGCCGCCTGCAAACACGGAACGAGGGCGGGTGTCGCTTTTGTTGGCGGCAGTTTCGACGATTTGCTCGGCAATTGCGATACGGTACCCTGCTGCGACGAGTTTGGCCACGTACGATTCGATTGCATGGTAGGGCATACCAGCCATTGGACAGCGCTGTTTGACGCCACGGAACTCACTTGCAAAGTCTTTGTAGGTCAAGGTTACATCGAGCAGTGCGGCAATGAGTTTCGCGTCGTCGTCAAAGCACTCGTAGAAGTCTCCAAGCCGGTAGAACAGCACCGCATCGGGCTGGCTGGCTTTGAGTTCACGGAACTGGGTGTACCATTTGTGCAACGACAATCCAGGGAATTCGTTGCCGAGTTGTGTGTGGAGATTCATGGCGCCTCCAGGTGGTGATATGAAGCAAGCGACGCACAGTTGTGGCTGTGCGTCGCTGAGAAAAACGTATCGCTTGCGGATGTTATGTGTTCAGCTCTTCGTTCTCACTGTTAATCATAAATATAACACGCTCGCCGATATTGGTGGTGCGGTCAGCAAGCCGTTCGAGCATATAGGTTATTTCGATGAGGATGAGACCGCTATCGAGGGTAGAGACATTGTTGGAAATCATGGCACGAATCTGTTCGTTGGCTTCGTCTTCGAGTGCGTCGACGAGTGCATCGTTGTCAGATAGTCCACGTGCAATGGTTACATCGCGCTTCACATAGGCGTCCAGGCATTGTAACAACATTTGGTGCGAGAGCTCGCCCATGCGGATAATTGTGGCAGGAACAGGGACGATTGGGGCTTGGGCCAGCAAACGAGATACGCGTTTTGCTATTCCTTTGGCGTAGTCGCCGGCGCGTTCGAGTTCACTGGCAATTGCCGACGTGGCGAGGAGTGTACGCAGATCACTGGCGACAGGCTGTTGGGTAGCAATGAGTTCAAACACGTGTTCATCGATAATTTGGTGGGTACGATCTATCTCGCGGTCACCGGCCACGACATTGCTGGCGAGATTAGCGTCAGCATTCGCAAGTGCTTGGAGTGCATCCGATAGACCGAGTTCGACCCTACTGCCGATACGCAAGAGGTCGTCGTGAATGTTTTGGAGCTGTCGTGCATATCGTTGCCGCATGGAGTTCTCCTCAAACGACTCTCACCCTATGGCAGAGGTCTCTGTGATATACTGTACAAATATCGGTCTACTGCATTGTATTCCGTTGCTAATGGGCATTATACATGTTTTTTCATAAGCTGTTGTTAACCTCCTGTAAAGGAATGTTGGCATTGGCAATGAGGGTATTTGCATGCGTGACCGCAGTCTCATCCGCAATTTCAGTATCATTGCGCATATCGATCATGGCAAAACGACGCTTTCGGACCGTTTTCTGGAGGTCACCGGCACTGTCTCGTCGCGTGATCGCCGTGACCAGCTCCTCGACGGGATGGACTTGGAACGCGAAAAAGGCATCACCATCAAAGCCAAATCCGTACGGATGGAATATACCGCCAAAAACGGAAAAACCTATGAGCTCAATCTGATTGACTGTCCTGGTCACGTCGACTTCACCTACGAAGTATCGCGGGCACTCGCTGCTTGCGAAGGAGCGATCCTCGTCGTCGATGCCTCACAAGGCGTCGAAGCACAGACACTAGCCAATGTCTATCTCGCCCTCGAACACAACCTCGAGATTGTGCCCGTGCTCAACAAAATCGATCTGCCAGGCGCACACCCGGATTTTGTCGCCCAAGAGGTCGAAAAAGTTCTGGGCGTCCCCGCAGAGGACGTGTTGCGCGCTTCGGCGAAGCAAGGGATCGGCATTCTCGAAATCCTCGAAGCCGTTGTCGAACGCGTTCCACCGCCGAGTGGTGAGATAAATGTCCCGTTGCGCGCGTTGATTTTCGATTCCCACTATGACGTCTACAAGGGTGTCATTGCCTACGTGCGTATCATGGAGGGGATGATCAACAATTCCACCAATGTGCGCTTCATGCGTTCTGGTGTGGAATGTGCTGCGCTCGAAATTGGCTACTTCCACCCGACGATGATCCCCGTCGACTCGCTCGGACCTGGTTCGGTGGGGTATATTGCCACCGGCCTCAAGCAAATCGGCGACGTGCAGGTGGGTGATACCGTGACGCTCGCCAACGACCCCGCGAGCGAGCCATTGCCTGGCTACCGCTTAGCCAAACCAGTGGTGTTTGCTGGTCTATACCCGGTGGAATCGAATGCTTACGTCGAGTTGCGCGAAGCACTCGAAAAACTCTCACTCAACGATGCTGCACTCACCTATGCGCCCGAAAAGTCAGCTGCGTTGGGCTTCGGGTTCCGCTGTGGCTTTTTGGGCTTGCTCCATATGGAGATTGTCCGTGAGCGGCTCGAGCGAGAATACAATCTGACACTCTTGATTACCGCGCCGAGCGTGGAATACAATGTCATGCTCGATACCGGTGAGATTATTGCCGTCGCCAATCCATCCGACATGCCGGATGTCGCCCACATCTCTGCCATCGAAGAACCAGTGATGGCCATTACCGTCATCGTCCCGACCAAGTACATAGGTACGGTCATGGAATTGGTCACGGGGAAGCGTGGTGCGTTTGTGGCGATGGACCACCTCGACCCGCAACGCGTCTCGCTCAAGTACAAAATCCCGCTCAACGAAATTGTCATCGACTTCTATGACCAGCTCAAGTCACGCACACAGGGGTATGCATCGCTCGACTACACGTTAGCCGGGTACCAAGAGTCTGAGTTGGTCAAGCTGGATATTTTGGTCAATCACGTTCCCGTCGACGCTTTGTCGCTGATCGTGCACAAAGACAGCGCGTACAATTTGGGGCGGCAGCTCGTTGATCGTTTGCGTCGATTGATTCCGCGCCAGATGTTTGAAGTACCCGTCCAAGCGGCAGTGGGAAGCCGCGTGATTGCCCGCGAATCCATCCGGGCCATGCGCAAAGACGTCTTGGCAAAGTGTTATGGTGGCGACATTAGCCGTAAGCGCAAATTGCTCGAAAAGCAAAAAGAAGGCAAGAAGCGCATGAAGATGGTCGGCAATGTCGAAATTCCGCAAGAAGCATTTATGGCTGTATTGTCGCTCGATGACGACGGCGATAACGATTAATACAACAGGCGCTGTGGTGGCGACCTGCGTACATCCCCAGGGATGAAGGAAGGAAGAGTTCATGCGTCTGTTTGTTCGCGCGAGTGTCATCACGTTGTTTGCAGTGGTCCTCGCGGCCTGTTCAAACCCCATCAGTGATTTGATTGATCCACCACTCGCCAAAGTCGGCAGTGACGTTTTGCGCAAAAGCGAAGCGAATCTGCGCATCGATCGCCTCGAAGTGGGCATGCGCAAAAACCCAGACGTGACCACGATGCCTTCACGTGGTGAACTGGGCGCCATGGTGACCGAGCAATACGTCGTCCAACATATATTGATGGGTGTCGCAAAAGAGGCCGGTATCACCGCGACTGATGCCCAGATTGATGCGCAGGTCGAAGAATTCCGGGCTGCAGTCAAGCAGAGTGGTGCGGGCGAACTTGATGTGGTCATTCGTGATCAATTGGGCTATGAAGGCGAAAAAGACGTAGCGTTCCGCGATTTTTGCACGTACTTCTTGGTACAGAAGCAACTCGCTGTGAGCCTAGTAACGACCGATACGGTCAGAGCAGAATTGACCACTTCGTTGACGGAACAGTCAAAATCAACCGAACTCAAAGCGCGTGCGTCACACATCCTCGTCACGAGTGAAGTCACAGCGACAACGGTCATGACTCGCCTCAATGCAGGAGAAGACTTCGCTACCCTTGCGAAGGAATTCTCGCAGGATCCCGGCAGCAAGGAAACGGGCGGTGAGTTGGGTTGGGCAGGGAAAGGGCAGTTCGTTCCCGAATTCGAAAAAGCAATTTTTGATGATCTCAAGGTTGGCGAAGTCACCGCGGTGCCCGTCAAAACGCAGTACGGCTTCCACATTATCAAATTGTTTGAGCGCAGTGAACAGCCACTCATCGATCCAGCCAAAATCCCCGAGATGGTTGATGAGCAATTGGGCAGTACCCTCGATCAGAAACGATACGACGCGGTCACTGCAAAAATCGAAGAAGCACGTACCAAAGGCATCGAAGCAAAATCCATCGTGATTGCACCGACCGAAGTCGTCGCCACGGCGACCCCAGCCGTTGACGCCGCTCCGGCAGAGGCACCGACCGCCACCGCTGCCCCGTAGTATCTCAGAAACCAGA
Organism: Thermoflexus hugenholtzii JAD2; assembly: GCA_945881915.1. Classification (GTDB taxonomy): domain Bacteria; phylum Chloroflexota; class Chloroflexia; order Chloroflexales; family Roseiflexaceae; genus UBA965. The sequence goes on from CAMCVW010000012.1 coordinate 13,677, forward strand.
CAGAGGGACCGATGATTACGATCGCAGGCCTCGGTTTTAGTTCAGAACTCCCCGTTGGCGTCGCTGCACTCGTGCGAGCGACGCCAATGGTCTATGTACGCACCGTGGCGCATCCCGCTCTCCACACAATGGGCGATGTGCTCATTCAGGGATGTGACGACCTCCTCGAAGTTCCAGACGCTGCTGCGCACATCGCAACACTGCTCTTGGCACATACAGAGGATGTGCTCTACCTGGTCCCCGGTCATCCGCGCATCGCCGATGCAACCGTGGCGGCGCTGGTAGCAAAAGCGCCACAGCGATGCCGCATCATCGGGGGCGAACATCCTATTGATGCCTACGCAGACGAATTGGGCATCCATGGAGCTGCATCGAATGCTCAGTGGTGTGATGCGCTCGCATTTGTACCGGTCACTGACGCACGTGCTTCGTGGAGCACATTCCATGCCCACACCCCGTATCCACCTCTCGTCACTCCCTGCCCTGTGCGTGCGCATACAGAGGCATGGATATGCAACGTTTCGAGCGATATACTCTACCAACACAGCACTGCTCATCTGCGTAGCCATTATCCTGCCGAGGCCCGGTGTGCACTGCTGCGCGGGCATGGTTCGGTCGAATGGACGACCGTCGGGGGAATGACATCCCCGCAGAAATTCCCACTGACGATATACCTGCCCGCCGTGGTGGCACTCGAAAACATCCGCAGTGTGGATGGGATTGTCTCTGTCGTCGAACGCCTCCTTGGACCGGGGGGCTGCCCCTGGGACCATGCACAGACGCCCGCATCGCTGCGACGAACCCTCCTCGAAGAGACCTACGAAGCCATCGATGCAATCGATCGCGGTGATGATCAGAGCCTTGCCGAAGAACTCGGCGATGTCCTTTTGAATATATTGATGCAAACCGAAATGGCGCGTCAATCGGGCAGATTTACCCTCGAGGACGTCTACGCTGCGGTCACCACAAAATTTATTCGCCGGCATCCGCATGTCTTTGGAGATGTCGCTGCTCATGACGCAGAAGACGTCCTGAAACACTGGTATCGCATCAAAGCGACGGAGGGCGATGGTGCAACGACGCCCAAAAGTCCCCTGGCAGGCGTACCGTTGGCTTTGCCGGCGTTGACGGCAACGGCGGCGCTCATCAACAAATCGAAGCGCTATGGGATGCAGTTACAGGGTATGAGCATCGCTCCAATAGATGAAGGTCGCATGGGCGAGCAGTTGTTTGCCATAGCCGTCGCAGCGGCTCACCATAATCTCGATGCCGAGTCGGCCTTGCGGGCTATCAATGCGCAGTATCGGCGCCGCGTGGATGCACTGTATGGGCGTGACCAGCATCTGAATGGGCAATCACAGGAGTTGTGGCGCGATGCCGATAGCGATGCATGAGGTTCAACTCGATTTGGTGGTGATGCTCCGCAAGCCACACGCGTGTGGCGGCAATGCATGGCGGGTGGTACGCCTCGGTGCCGATGTGGGCGTGCGTTGCGAACAGTGCCAGCACCGCATTTTGTTACCGCGCAGCGACTTTGAACGGCGGGTCAGCAAAATCCTCGCACGCCCCACCCCACCACAAGGCCCCGAGCAACAGAGCGAAACCCCCTGATCGTCGATTCACCCATTGCCCCAGTCTTGTTTTCTCAGAATATCAGAGTATATGCAGCAAAAACCCCGCGTGTTGTTCATTGTTGGTCAGACAGCAGTCGGAAAAAGCGCGTTGGCGCTCGCGGCAGCGCAGCATTATGGCGGTGAGATTATATCTGCCGACTCGCGGCAAATATACCGCCAGATGGATATCGGGACGGCCAAACCGACACGATTGGAACGCGAACTCGTCCCGCATCATCTCATCGATGTTGTTGAACCAGATGGCAAGTACAGCCTTTCTATGTTTCGTAATGACGCCTTACGGGCGATACACGACTGTGTCGGGCGAGGTATCGTGCCGATTGTCGCTGGTGGAACGGGGCAGTATTTGGCTGCCTTGCTCGAAGGTTGGACGGTACCGGAGTTGCCGCCGAACGATGCGCTGCGTGCAGAGCTCGAGGAAGCAGCGGTCCGAGATGGTGCTGCAGTGCTGCATGCCCGGTTGGCAGTACTCGACCCCGTTGCTGCAGCCAGCATTCTGGCGACGAATGCGCGCCGGATTATTCGTGCGCTCGAAGTCTGCATTGGTACAGGGGAGCGGTTTTCGGCCCTGCAAAAGAAGGAACCATTGACCTTTGCGCCCACCGTGGTATGGCTGCAAATGCCCACCGAGGCATTGTATGCACGCATCGATGCACGGGTCGACACCATGCTGAACAACGGGTTACTCGCTGAGGTCGAGGTGCTCCTTGCTGCTGGGTATCGATGGGGGTTGCCTGCCCTGTCGGGGATCGGCTACCATGAATTTAAGCCATATTTGGCACAAGAATGTACGTTGGCTGATGCAGTGCAGCGGGTGAAATTCGATACACATGCATTCGCCCGTGGCCAGTCGAATTGGTTCAGACGCTTTAATACAATCATACATACTAAGCCGATGCAAATAGAGCAACTGTCATCTGTTTTTCACCCGGACTGAGGGTTGCACTGGTACAACGCAGGGGACAGAAGAGAGGTCAGTATGAAATCTGTAACGTTGCGAATCAAGCCTATGCTTGCGATATTGTGCGTCGTCGTGATTGCAGTAGGAGCGTTGTTCATATCCCCGACGCCGCCAACGACTGCAACTGGTCGCGCATTCGAACCCGCGAAAGGGTGTTTATGGCGCGAGGCAAATGGGCGGGCTCATCGTTACGAAATCGTTACGTATTATGAAGATTTGACCTGGAATCAAGCAGACATGTTAGCATCACAGCGCACCTTCCGCGGCGTTAAGGGCCATTTGGCCACCATCACAAATGGTTCGGAGGATTGGTGTGTACGCACTGCGATCCTCAATTTGTCAGGTCTACGTTGGGCCGATGCAACCGGTGCCTGGATCGGGGCGAATAGCTATGCGGTGGCAGGCAGGTTCCACTGGGCTGGCGGTCCAGAAAAAGGAATTCTGGTCAATCGCTGCGCCTTCTTGTGGTTCACGAACCAACCGGACAATCCCAACGTCGAACGGTGCGTCGCCTACATGTATCGTGATGGGTGGGTTGCTGGGAATAACTTTCCCTTTGATTCAGTGGTAACTAATTCGTTCTTCAAAGACAAAATGAAGCGCTTTGTGGTTGAGTACAGCGCGGCGGGAACGGTACTGAATTAATCCCGGGAACATTTTCCCCGGTCGTGCGTGCTCGAAAGGGGAATTTTCGTATTGGCAACCCTACCGGAACCTCGACTCATGACGAATCGAGGCATTCGTATAGTAATTAGTACGTGTAGTAACCTGCGTCGTTGATATATTGCTTGTAGACGATCTGGACGACGGTGTCTGTGGCGGTGCCCTGCATTGGTTCCCATTCGTTCGTGAACTCGCAGCCAACGGAGTAGAAAGCGTTCATGAAGGTCAAATCACGGCCATTACGTGAGATCACCCATGCTTCGTTGATCAAATTAGACATCGATTGGGTCTGCCGATTATTGGGATTGGTGCAAAACCCTTCGCTTTGAGAAGGGCGTTGATGGCGATGATTGATTCTTCAGGGGTTTTCTTGGTGTAATAGGTTACGTTACAGGCGTCATTCAGACCGACTTCAACCGCATCGTCGAGGATGGGAATTGCGCCTTGCACGAGTGGCGCCTTTGGTACGACCGATGTCGGCTGTTTCAGATCAATTTGGGTAACTGCATCTGCACCCGGTTTGCTTCGAGAGCACGCACTCAGCAAAAATGCCAACGTCGGGATAGTAACAGGAGGAAACGTCCACGAATCATAATCTTTCTTTCATGCAATACTCGTTGGTCAAAATCTCGCAGTCCACTCTAGCAGTGGACTGCGTTTTCGCGGACAATCACACGCCCACTGGATGGTCTTGGGTGATGAAGTGGACGGAGCTTTTGGCAGACTCGAGAATGGTGAGCAGCCCGCTGCCGGGGTGGACTGCACCGCCGACGAAGTACAAACCTGGCAGCCAGTCTGCCCGGATGTGCGGACGTAATGGACCCAGTTGGCCCCAATCGTGGCCGAGGTTAAACACGGCGCCGTTATGAGTGCGGAAATCATCCTGCCACGTTTCGGCGACGAAGCATGTTTCACTGACAATATGCTCTGACACATCTGCATAGCCCAGTTCGTGCAGCCGCGACACGATGTAGTCGCGGTATGATTGCTTATTGGCGTCCCAATCGACATTGTAGGTTGTGTTGGGAATCGGCACGAGCACAAAGATGGTGCTGTGGGAGTCGGGCGCGTTGCTCGGATCGAGGAGTGTTGGATTACACACGTAGAACGACGGGTCAGTGGTGTCGAGGGCAGAATCGTCGACGTATGGCGGCTCGATGCTCCGGATGTGCTCTGACAGGTAGAGTTGATGATGCGGTGCATCAGCATAGACTTTGTCGAGTCCGAGGTAGAGCATGAACGTAGAGCACGAAAAGCGCATCGAATCGAGCTTCTTGACGGTGTACGGACCGCGTTGCGCAGGGGTCAGGATGTGGTTGAGGGCATAGCCAAAATCTGCATTGGTGACGACGATATTGGCGGCTACTTCGCTGCCATTCTCGAGCAACACACCGCGCACACGATTCTGAGAGGTGAGCACCCGGGCGACCGGTTTGCTGTAGTGAATGGTCACACCGAGATCCGAGGCTGCTTTGGCGAGACCACGGGCCAATGCAGAAAATCCACCTTTCGGATGCCAAATGCCGTCTTCGAATTCGAGCCACGAGACAAGGCTGAAGACGCTGGCTGACATTTTTGGATGCATGCCGAGGTATTTGGACGGGTATGCCATTGCATAGCAAAGTTGCTCGTCTTGGAAGTAGTTGAAGTAGTGGTCGTAGAGTGACTCCCATGGGCGAAAACTGAGCGCGGTGATGACTTCACGTGGGTTGAGGTATCCGAGTATGGAACGTACAGGGGTACCCAAGTAGGGACCGTAGCCGGCATCGTTTTTGCGAATGTGCTCTGTGTACCATTTATCAAACTTCTCGGGCAAATCGGCGCGCCGGGCAGCTAATTGTTCTTTGAATGCATCGAGGTCAGAGGTCAAATCGATGATTGATTTGTCCCAAAACTTGAGGCGCGTGTTGGGGCTGACACGTAGCAATGTGACATAATCATCAAACTGCAGCCCACAAGCATTGAATAACTCGTGGTAGACGCGTGGGACCTGCAGAATGGACGGGCCAGTGTCAAAGTTGTAGCCGTCTTTTGAAAAGCCGCGCATACGCCCACCAGGGATGGCTTCGGCTTCGTAGATATGAACGTCGTAGCCAGTCTTGGCGAGACGCATGGCTGTGGCGAGTCCGCCAGGACCTGCGCCGATGATGACAACCTTCTGTTTGGCCATAACAGTGCCTCTCGTGTGTGATTGTGACTCCACTGAAGGGAGTTCGTTACGGGATTGCATAGCGCGTAATGGTGCCATCGCGGTGACCCACACCGAGTTCACTGCCAGTGGGATTCACTGCCAATACGGTGATGCCATCGCCTTGTGGGAGTGTGGAGAGCAACGTGCCATTGGTTGCGTACAAATGGACATCGCCGGCATAGTCTGCTGCGACGATAATATCACTGTTTGGCAAGGTGGTCATCTGCATGAATCCTTCTGCCGGGACTGCGGTGATAGTCAGGGTGGCTGCGACACTGTCGAGGGTACGGAGTTCGATGGTGTTTTGTTGTGTGAGGACCGCAATCTGTGTGCCCGATGACAAGAATTCGACGCGGTATACCGATTGTGCAGCAGAAAACAGAACACGACGTGCGGTTAAGTCCCAGAGCTCATAGCCTGGTTTGTCGCCACCGCCACGGATTGCCATTTTGATGCCATCAGGGCTAAATCGAATGCTCGTTATCGTGCGCAGGTTGGTCTGAAGCGACACCGGTGAACCAAAGCTATTGGTACGCCAGAGCTGGATACCGTCAACTCCCCCGACGACGAGCGTCGACCCATCGGGCGTGCTTGCCACTGAGAGAGGTACGCCGATAATGTCACCGAGGGGCTGGGGAGTGGTCGATTCGGGCGTGTACAGGTTGACCCCGTTTTGACCATCGATGAGTGCGAACGTATCATTGCCGATGAATGCAAACGACTGCGCGCCAGACATTGTGCCCGAGAGGTATGTGTTTTGGGTTTTGGATGTGGCGTGCAGGCGCACCAGCCCATTGAATCCAGAGATAGCGAGGACCTCCCCTGAGGGGGTTTTGGAGGTTGCTTTGGGGCTGTAGGTTAGTTCGAGTGGGATCCCGGTGCCGACGCGCAATGTCGAAACTTTTTCGGTGCGCAAGTCCCACACCAGCATTTTGCCCTCTTGGTCGCTGGTGGTGACGAGGCGGTCACCGTTTGGCTCGAGCGACATCCCGAAAATACCCAGTGCATGTTCGTTGTATTGTGCTTTTTGGGTGCCGCTGGCCATATCCCATACCGTCAGCAGACCATCAAGGCCAGAACTATACAGGAGCGAGTTATCTGCGGTGAGTGCCAACCCACGAATCGTGATCCAACCCGTGTGCGCTTTGAGGGTGCGTATCGACGTCCCGGTTTCGGCATTGATAATCGAAACACTACCATCCGTAGCGCCGACGATGAGTTGCGACCCGTCAACGGTCCACACCAGCGCAGTTGCCCAATACCGGCTTCCATCGCCGGCCGCGGTGTTGACGGCGGTCTGATAGGCGAATCCTGGGATTTGCGTGCCGGTCTCGATGTCCCAGCGGCGAACGCTACCATCGCGGGAAGCGCTAGCGAGTGCTTTGCCGTCAGCAGACCAGACCATGCCGCCGATGAGGTCGGTGTGACCGGTGAGTGTCCTGATTGTTTGGGCATTACGGACATCCCAGACACGGATGCTGAGGTCAGTGCTTCCGGACGCAAGGAGCGTACCATCGGGGCTGAACACGACGTTCCGAATCCACCCCTCGTGCCCGCGGAGGGCCATGGCTTCGGTGCCTGTGTTGATATCGTATATATGAACAACGGGATCATTGCTCGCACCGCTCGCGAGGAATCGACTATCGGGAGACCAACTGAGCGTGGTGATGTCGCCGACATGACCATCGAGGCGTTGGATGACATTGAGTTGGCTTGATTCGTGAATCGAGACGCTATTGCCTGCAGCGACGGCTAGTTTACTGCCATCCGGTGACCACGCGACTGGACCGAAGGTGGTATTGGTAATGACGCCTGTCGATTGGAGTGTTGCGGCATTCTGGGCAGTGATTGGCGTATCATTGGATTGGATCGATGGAATAGGCGTCGGAGTCGCTGCCACAATAGCTTTGCTGACGCTGGGCAAGGCCGTTGGAGTCGTGGCAGCGAAGTTAAAAGACGAGAACAAATCCCCACTATAGAGCGAACGGAGCGGGCTACCGGGCATCACAAGCAGAAGAATGACGCATAGCATGATTGCCAAAACGGTCAGTGTCGCAGCAAGGGCAACGATGCACCCGAGGCGCATATTTGGGCCACTGGCTGGAGACGTCGCAAGAGAAGGTGCCGGGACGACATTGCTTGGAAGCATCGTGATGAGACTCGAATCCGTCGCCATTGGCGCAGCACTACTGACAGGTAGCGTCTGCTCCGTTGAAGTGGTACTCGACCCGAGAATGGCCATGGTGTGTATGGCGGCTTGCATTTCGGCTGCATGTTGATAGCGATTGGATGGTTTTTCTTGGAGACCGCGGGTGAGTACTGCTTCCCACATATCGCTCATAGATGGCATGTGGGCACGTGGCGAAATGAAGCGTGCACCGAGGGAGATTTGCTCACTCGTGAGTGGCGCGACTCCGGTGGATGCATGATACGCAATCGCACAGAGCGCATATACGTCGCTTGCGGGCGTCGCACTACCCGTTTGGGCAAGTTCAGGTGCACGATATGGCGATGCTTCGCAAGCGATACTCCGCAGAACCACAAAAGGCAGAAGCAGCCACTGCCCATCGTCTGGAACAATGATGTCGGTGAGTGTCGGCACATGCAACAACAGTACTGGTTTGGCAGTATGGAGTGATTGTGTGGTCGTCAAGAGCCGGTTGATCTGACTGACAACTTCTGTCTCGGTCATTGCACCGTTGCGCATGCGCAACATCTGTGCAAGAGTATGGGCATTTGGCGCTTGTGCAACGGCTGCGAAAGATGTCTCGTCGTTGATGATGTCGACAATGGGACAGAGTCCAGTGATAGTCATCTGCTGGAGTTGGCGTGCAACCGTTGTCATATGGTCTCGTTGTTCGATGGTCGGATTCTGCCATTCAGCAACAAAGACGAGTGCGGCGGTCTGGTCGTCGCGACAACAAGACACAACGACACCGGCGGTGTCATCGACTGCATATATCACACGGTAGCGACCGTGGATGATGCGCTCTGGTACAGTCATCGAATTCCTCTCGACTTAATCTGTGAGTTGTGTGTGGATGGTACCGTTATGTTCGGCGGCGATGACACGGTCAACGACACGACGGGCACTGCGAATGGATCCTTCGATCGAAGCCATGAATTCTTGGTTAGTGTAGTCACCAGTCAAGAAGAAGTTTGGAATGGGAGTTGCCTGATCAGGACGGTACTGTTCGACACCGGGACGGGCTGCATAGACCGAATTTGGAATGCGTACGATGTGTGATTTGACCAGCGTGGCGCTCGTTGCTTCGGGATGGAGGACGCAAAACTCTTTGACTACGAGTGCCAGAATTTCTTCATCACTGAGCATAAACAGTTTTTCTGCAGGAGCTACCACGAGTTCGATAATCGAGCCTGTTCCTTTGTGATAATCCGGCGACACTGTGGCAAGATCCGCATAGACGCTGATGTGCGTTCCTGAAGAAAAAATCAAGTTGTTGATGTTCGTCACAACCCGATCGTAATAGAGTTGTGCGGTGATAACTGGGATACCGCGCAAATGTTTGAGGTTATCGAGTACTGCGTGCGTACGCATGCTGTCGCTCATGACCTTGCGCAGACTATGGACTGGCATCGCAGAAATATATGCGTCTGCCATGAGAATTTGTCCGTCGGCAAGGCGTACTCCGGTGACGAGATTCGTGGCTGGGTCGTGCTGAATTTCTTCGACTTTGGCGTCGAAGCGGATGTGCACACCACGCTCCCGCAGCTGGGTGATCAATGGTATCCATAGGCGTTCGTGTGGCGATCCCTTGACGAGACCCATTTTCGGAGCGTCGGTTTCTTTGGCGAAATGCAGCAGAGCGGTCAATACAAGCTTGGCCGAGACTTGGTCTGCCTTCTGGAAGTTGAGTGCCAGGGCCATTGCATCCATCACCTTGTCGATGGTACTTTGTCCCATCCCGTTTGCGAGGTGCCACTCCTGATACGTGATATCGGCTTGTTTGTCGATATATGCTTGTGATCCAAATATTGGTTTGAGAAGTCCTCGACCCATGGCGAGTTTTTCGCTGAAAGTCATGAGTTTGCTTTTGGCAACACCGAGTAGCCCATTCAACGGTGCAGGCCAGCCTTGGACGAACTCAATCGAAGCGTACCCGCCTCCTGGTTGCGCAAAAATCATTTCAGCTGGCTTCCAGTCGAAGCTGTCTTCGAGACCCACTTCACCGAGGAATCCCAAGAGGTTATGGTAGGCTCCAAAGAAGACATGGAGCCCGCTTTCGACCCAGTCACCATCGGGGTCTTGCCATGCAGATACTTTGCCACCCGGGATGGAGCGTTTCTCGAGCAGCGTGACCGTGTGCCCGAGTTTGGTGAGCCAATGCGCTGTTGCGAATCCGGCCGGACCTGCACCTGCGATGATGATCCGCATACTTTACCTCTTGACTGACTGAAAAGATGACTCTATAGAGATACGCCGTACACACACAAAGAGATTCACGCCGCGTTGCTGAGGAGTACCTTGTCTATGCGAAGCCCGTCCATATCGATGACCTCGAGCTTCCATCCATGAGCGACGACGTGCTCCCCGGCTGTGGGAATATGCCCCAGCAGACTGAGGATATAGCCTGCAATGGTGTCGAACTGGGCATTTTCGTTTGTATGAACGATGAGCTGTGTGCGAGCAACCACTTCGTCGATGGCAGTCGTGCCGTCCACGAGGAACGTGCCGTCTTCGCGGCGTACGATGTGGGGTGATGCTGCGTCGTCGTGCTCATCCGCAATATCGCCGACGATTTCTTCGAGGACGTCTTCGAGGGTGATTATGCCTTCGACGGTACCCAATTCGCCGACCACCACGGCGAGGTGTTGTTGGGTCTTCTTGAAGAGGGCCAGCGTGTCACCAGCGCGGCTTTGTTCGGGAACAAACATGGGAGGACGCATGGCCGAGCGAACGAGGTTGTGTGTTTCGTTGCTCCGGACCAGACGGAGTATATCGCGAGCGTGGACAACCCCGACAACGTGATCGAGGTCCTTTTCGTAGACGGGAGCGCGAGAAAAGCCCGAATCGAGAAGATTGTCTACGACTGATTCAATGGTTGCATCAGCATCGAGGCTATAGACATCGGTACGTGGGGTCATCACTTGACGTACGGTCATATCGCCCAAACTAAAGACGTTTTCGAAGATTTCACGTTCGTGCGCATCGAGGGCGCCGCCCTCGGCCCCCTCACGGACAAGCTGGCGAATGTCTTCTTCCGTGACCGCAGCACTGTTGTTGGCACTTTGCCCAAACAGACGCAAGAGCAGCTCGGTCGAGGCGGTCAACAGCCACACCAGTGGGCGAGAGATTGCCGCAATGATGTTCATCGGGGCTGCCATATGAATGGCGATTGACTCTGCGTGCATCATCGCCAAGCGTTTGGGGACGAGTTCCGAGACGATGAGGGATAAATACGTCAACAAAACAACGACTGCGGACAACGCCACAACGCTTGCATATTCACCAATGTATGGCAACAGAACGGGGGTGATTTTTTCGGCAATGCTGGCACCACCGTAGACGCCGATGAGTGTGCCAATCAGTGTGATGCCAATCTGAACCGTCGACAGGAGGCGGTTGGGATCATCTTGGAGGGCTAGTGCGACTTTTGCGCCAGGAACCCCGTCATCGGCTTTTTGTTGCAGGCGACCTCGCCGTGCCGATACCATGGCCAGTTCGGTTCCCGAAAAAATACCGTTGGCCAACAACAAGATCATAATCAAGATTAGTTCGCTACCCATTACCCTGCCTCTTAATTGAATGACTCACATAGTATCAGTTTTTCATGAGAAATTCATTATTTGTGCGTGTTGCATACGCGCGCACAGGTGCATCTGTGCGTGCGTTGTCGGGCTTAGGGTTCGTAGGTTTTGCCGGATGCCGCAGGCGGCCGCGCGCGACCAATGACACCGGCGAGTACGACAACTGTAATGACATACGGGAGCATTTGGACGAATTGGGATGGGAGTGCAAAATCAAAACCTTGAATTTTGATTTGGAGGGCATCCGCAGCGCTAAACAGGAGCGCCCCGGTGAGTGCACCATACGGGGTCCAATTGCCAAAAATCATTGCTGCCAACGATATAAAGCCACGACCGTTGGTCATCACATCGTCGAAGTTATAACTCGCTTCAATCGAAAACCAGGCACCCGCGAGGCCCGCTAAAAATCCAGACACCCAGACATTGAAGTAACGCAGACGATTGACATTGATGCCCATCGTATCAGCAGCGCGGGGGTGCTCACCGATGGCGCGTGTACGTAATCCCCACGACGTCCGGAACAACATAAAGCTCGTGACGGGGACGAGGATGAGCATGAGATAGGTAATCGGTCGATGTTGAAAAAACATGGGACCGAGCACGGGAATGTGTGACAGAATCGGAATATTAAACTGTGGAAGGGCTGCACCGGCGTAGCCTGTTGTCTGTAATGGCAAAATCACGCTGGTGCGTAAATATCCGGTGACACCGACTGCCAAGATGTTGATGACCGTTCCCGAGATAATCTGGTCGGTTTTGTAGTGGAGGGACAACACCGCATGAATCATCACGATGCCGCTGCCTGCGAGCATTGCAACGACCAAGCCCACGACGGCACTGCCGGTACTGAGCGAGACGATGTAGGCGACGCACGCTGCAAAGAGCATGGTGCCTTCGATAGCGATATTGACCACTCCAGAGCGTTCACACAGAATGCCTGCTAGCGCTCCGAGCGCGATTGGTGTCGCTAGGCGAATCATGCGACCGAGCATGTCGACGATATCGGTGCGATCATTGACAATGGCAGTCAACAGAATGCTCATAATCGTGACACCGATGACCGCCCCCATGTACGCAGGTGCGAGGTCGATTCTTTTTCGGGCCATCATGGCAAAGGCTGCTCCGATTAACAGGGTAGCCATCAGATAGATACTCAACGCTGTCGGCAGTGCGATATCGACGAGTGGTGCATCGCTCGGTGCCGCCAGGGCATAGGGGATGCGGAGCGTCGATATTGCACCGTTCGGGACTGATTGTTGCACCAAAAAGAACAAGGCAATGGCGGTGAATATGCCGATGATGCCGATGACGCGTTCACGGGTGAAAAAAGTGTTCATCTGATACGCTCCTATCGGCCCCAACCACGGGTCAGTTTGACACCACTGGACTTGGCACTGCGAATGCGGTAAATCTGTCTGACAATCTGGTCTGCCGCAACAAATGCGATGACCAGCGCTTGGACGATGTTGATGAGATTAATCGATATCCCTGAGTTGAGTTGCATGAGGCCTGCCCCGTTGCGCAACGCCCCCCAAAAAATCGCAGCCGGGAGTACACCAATAGGATTGCTGGCTGCGAGCAGCGCAATGGCAATGCTGTCGAAGCCGTATCCTGCCGAGAACGATGCTTTGAGATTGTGTTCAAGCCCCAGCACCTGGATTGCGCCGGCCATTCCTGCAAGCAACCCGCTGAAGGCCATGGTTGTTACCAAGGAGCGCGATACATTCATCCCGGCGTAGTCAGCGGCATCGGGGTTGGCACCGACAGTGCGGATTTCGAACCCTATGATCGTACGATTAAGCAGCCAGTTGGTAAAGAAAACCATGATGATGGCAATCAAAAAGCCCAAATGGAGCCGGTAGTCTGGCCCAAATAGGTAGGGGAGTTCTGCCCCGGGTGCAATGAACGGCGTTCGTTGGGCAGTCGATTCCGGGTCACGGAAGGGTACTTTAATGAGATAGTCTGTTGCGCGTATAGCAATGTAATTGAACATGATGGTCGTGATGACTTCGTGTGCTCCGGTGCGTGCGCGGAGCCATCCGGGAATTGCACCCCATACTGCTCCACCGAGGGCCCCCGCGAGAAAAGCCACGACGGCGTGGATTCCAAATGGTAGATCGACGAACGATCCGACAATGGCAGCGCACATCGAGCCGACAGCGATTTGGCCTTCGACACCGATGTTGAATAAGCCTCCTCTAAAGCCAACCAGGACCGCGAGACCACCAAAAATGTACGGTGTCGCTTCGACCAACGTATATGCAATAGAGCGTGGGCTACCGATTGCGCCCATGAAAAGACCACTATACGCCGAGAGCACATCTGCACCCGTCGCGAGGATTACAACAGCGCCTATCAAGAGTGCGGTGAATATTGCTAAGCTTGGAACGAGCAAGGGAGTGAGCACGTCCCGCCATGAGCGTGCTGCACGAGGGGATGTATTGGTCATGCTTTTGCCTCTTGAGGAGTGGTCACGCCGGCCATCAGCAAGCCGATTGCGTTACGTTGGGCGGCACTGCTGTGTATGTCGGCGATGATTCTGCCGTGGAACATCACCAGGATACGGTCTGCGAGTGATAAAATTTCGTCGAGTTCTGCCGATACGAGCAATACCGCACTGCCCCCATCGCGTTGGGCGATGATGCGTGTGTGAATAAATTCTATAGAACCGACGTCTAAACCACGGGTCGGTTGGGCGGCTACCAAGAGTTTGAGCGGGCGTGCGAGTTCCCGTGCCACGACGACTTTTTGTTGGTTGCCTCCAGACAGTGTTGATGCGAGTGCGTCGATGCTCGGAGTTCGTACGTCGAAGTTTTCGACCAGCACTGTCGCTTGTGCGGCAATGGCTGCTTGGTCGATGACGTAGTTTTTTGAAAAAGGCGGTTTGTCATATGACGAGAGAACCATGTTGTCTGCAACCGAATAGCTCAAAACGAGGCCATGGTGGTGACGGTCTTCTGGGATGTGACCCATCCCAGCGGCGATGGCGACATTCGTGCCGCGGCCAGCGAGCGCTTCTTGGTGGAGGGTTATTGTTCCTGTATGGGGTGTTTTTAGGCCAGTGATTGCTTCAACGAGTTCGGTTTGCCCGTTCCCCTGGACGCCGGCGATACCGACAATTTCGCCTGCACGCACCATGAACGACACATCATTGACTGCGACGCTGCCGCGCTCGTCATAGACGGTTAGGTGCTCAACGACGAGCATGGCATCGCCCGGTGTCGCAGGTTCTTTATCGATCTGCAGGACCACGTCACGCCCGACCATCATGCCTGCGAGGGTTGCCTCGGTGGCCTGTGCTGGGGTTGTCGATCCGACCAATTTGCCGCGGCGCAGGACGCTAATCCGGTCTGCCAGGGCGAGTACTTCGCGTAATTTATGACTGATAAAGATAATGGATTTGCCTTGAGCCTTCAGCTTTCGAATGACGACAAACAAATCATCTGCTTCTTGTGGGGTGAGAACTGCGGTTGGTTCATCGAGGATGAGGATTTCTGCACCGCGATGGAGTGCTTTGACGATTTCGACCCGTTGTTGGACGCCTACCGGGAGGTCTTGGATGAGCACGTCTACAGGGATGTCGAGTCCGAAGCTACGCGCGAGTTCAGCAATTGTTGCACCTGCTCCTTTGAGGTCGAGGGCGCCGTTGTGCGTGACTTCGTTGCCGAGAATGATGTTTTCGGTGACCGTCAAAGTAGGCACTAGCATGAAGTGCTGGTGAACCATCCCAAGGCCTAGACGAATCGCGTCGTTGGCACCTCTGAGGTGGACGGCTTGGCCATTGAGCAGGATTTCGCCTTCATCAGGACGATACATCCCATACAGCATATTCATGAGCGTCGATTTGCCGGCACCGTTTTCGCCGAGGAATGCGTGGATTTCGCCGGCTTCGAGCGTGAAGCTGACCGAGTCATTGGCGATGATTTCGGGGAATCGCTTGGTCAGATTACGTACTTCGAGTACTGGTGTCATAGACAACTCCATTGATGCCGATGTGGCTAGCATACCACACAGACAGTTGTTGCTGCGAAGAAAAAGAGCGCAGTCATACATCGTGCACGATGTGTGACTGCGCTGATACAGGCAGCTATGGGGATGGGTAGCTGGTAGGGACACTGGTCACCGTTGGCGGGAGTGGGTAGGGGATAGTCGGCGTGGCAGTGTATGCTGCTACCGCTGTAGCGGTAAGCGCTTGTGCGGTCTTTGTCAACGCAACGATGAGGCGGATAGCAGTTAATGTTTGAGCGAAGTAGGTAGTACTACGTCACGCCAACATTGTCCTGGTTTTGCGGAGTGGGTGCGTGTTGACGAATTAGTCCGCGTTGGGCTTCGGAATGGTGTATTCGTTGGTAAAGTCGGAGTCAACGTGAGTGTTTCGGTCCGTGTAGAAGTGCTGGTTGACATTTCTAACCGAAGACTTCCTGATTGGTTGGAGAGTTTTCGTCGTTTAACGACGAAAGTAAAGCACATCTCCGATTTGGCATATATAATATCTATCAACTTATGTGTATGGCGACACGTATTTCTGCATTGTTCACTGTGGGATGACATATCGTGCAAGACAAGCAGAACATACAACTGAATACAGTCACCGTATTTGAGAAAAAACGCATCAACGAGCTGATGCGGAAGGTACTCACACGGCTCAGAAAAAACAAAATAGGGGTCACGGATATCGTTTCTGCGCTTACCCAGCGCGGGATACAAATCAGTCGGGCACAATTTGATGATTTGATGACCACACGCCCAGAGCGTGATTCAACGCTTTCTTTGCCTGTATTCCAACAGTTTATCGACATCATATACACATTTGATGCAAAAGTACTGTCTGGGGAAGACCTTTTAGACTTTATCAACGTGATGCGTGTTCCCGTGAGTGCACTGGCGAATTTTCGGTCGTACGTCAGCCAAACCGAATGGGCAGATGCGTTGACGAGTTATGGGTTGAGTGCAAAAGTTTGGACCGAGTCGATCATTGGCCGTGATGAAGTCGTCGCAAAACTCCTGCGATACATGGATACCGGATCTTCCGTCGTGTTGATTGGACCGACAGGGGTGGGGAAAACTGCAGTTGCGACTGAGGTTGTTCGGCGTTCCTCGCTGGAACTCGGAGAACAGACATTCTATATCGATGGTCGTTTGATTACGTCTTTGACAGCACTCAGCGATCAGTTGTGCGAGGCGTTTCAGCTTTTGATGCAAGACAATTTAGTCAGTGCGATTCGGTTGAACCAGTATCTCCACAACCGCAGGGTGCGCGTTGTTATTGATGACTTCCATAATGTACCGAACTTTACGCTGAGAACACTGGTGCGTTACCTCGTGAATGAACTCCCCCAGCTCATTTGCATCATCACAACACCAATGAAGCTTCTGAGTGCCGATTGCGCTCCGATGATGCCGATACAGCTTGACGCACTATCGTATGAAAATGATGATTCCGGTGCTGCAATTCTCATTCAGCGTACCGTCGTCGAGTCTGGCGCAGCGATGTTGAGCCTCACCGATAATCGCAAGATTCGCACACTGACGCGTGGAAGCCCGCTGGATATTCGGATGGCAACGATTCACTATCTACAGACACAACGACATCACCAGAAGTTCCTCCTCCGTGATGTGAGTAGCGCTACATTAGAACACATGAATGCTCCTGCGCGCGCATTATTTGATCTGTTGGTGTTTTTGGATATGTACATGCCAATCCATGTCCTCAAAGCATTCAGTGAGCAGTTGGTCGGTCAGAGTACCAAAGAACTCACAGTCTCTTTACAGGAATTGCAAGCGGCAGGATTTTTATCTGTGACACAAGGAATAGGTGAGTTTGTTCTGCTCCAAAATTCGGTGCGCGATGCACTTGGAGATTATCAACGCCCTGACCGAAGTGCAACGCTCATTCTGCAATTAGGAAAGGCGATGAGCGAGGGACGTGGTCCGTACAACCTCCTCACCGACGCACAATCAGATCATTTGGATTTACAGTTGGATATTCCAACGATTTTGGCGATTATTGATGTCATCCTCAAAAACAATCAAGCAGAGATCGCAGCGAACGTCATTCTGCGCTGGAGCGTCTATTGCATGCGTCATGGGCACCTTGCCAAAGCAATTGTGACCGTCGAAAAGTGTATCGAATTGCTGCCCGAAGAGCATGAACAAGTTGGTAGCTTGCACCGGTTTCTTGGGGAGCTATATGGTATACGCGGACTGATGCCGCAGTCGAGGGTGCACTTTCATGCAGCCATGAGCGTTGCCATGCGCCGTGAAGATGCAACGGCGATTGCAGAATTACGGGTCGTAGTCGTAGGAGCTACATTTAATCAGATTCAAAGAGGAGGTGACACGCAGTATGTGTTGGCACTGCAACATCTCGACGAGGCAGAAGCTCATTTTGCGCGCATCGATGCACCAGATTGGGTTGGCCGTACGCGTATGCAACGGGCAGAGGTGTTGACCTACGGGGGCGAACAGACAGAAGCGCTCAAGGCAATCAACGAAAGCATCGTAGTGTTCGAGCAGTTAGACTTGTCAGAGTTTCAAGCCGATGCACTCCGTCTGCGCGGTACGATCTCGCTGGCAATTGGTGACTACGTTGCGGCTAGACAAGACATGCAACGTGCGCTTGAGTATTATGAGGAATCAAATCAAATCATCGAACGGCTCAAATGCAACTTGAGACTATCAATGTTGCTCTTTGTTCTCGATGATGCCCCCGCGGCGCTGGTGCAACTCGAACGTGGGATGCAGTTGATGACGTTTGTTGGCGGGTATCGATATATGTTCTCTGCATTTGATATATTTGGGGGAATCCTACAGAGGTACGGTGATGCGAACAGCGCAGCGACGTTGCGCAAGCGCACCGATGTATTCCGTGACGAGTTACAAATGTACCGGAGTCCTGTACTCGACCAAATAATCGATGCCTACTTTATCCGCATCCCTCCGCCCGCGCCAATAGCTGACGGAGCAGATGTGTTCTCGGATGCGCACACAATGCAGGAAGTCACCGCACAGGTCTTGCGGTCCACAGACCAGTTGCGCGGGAACCGAGGGGTATAGAAAACCCGCGTGTGCTCTCAAAAAGAGCCACACGCGGGAGTGGTACAGACTAGTTCAGTGTGACGCCGGTCGTCACTGAGCCATCTGACAAGCCCTTGAGGATTTCTTCCATTTTGGCCTTGACTTCAGCAGGGATCGAACCGTCGGCCTTGTTGAACGAAGCCAAACCGATGCCGCCGTTTGATGCGTCATAGACCGAAACGCCCGCGGTGAACTTACCATCGACAACGTCTTTGATGGTCAAGAACACAGCCTGGTCGACACGCTTCATGGCGCTCGAGATGATCTTGTCTGCGCCTGGTGCAGCACCATTCTGGAAGGTCGTGACAAATTCGTCCTGGTCGACGCCAATGACGAATGCGCCTGCCTCTGCAGCAGCTGCGATACCACCGGAACCGGTTTGGCCACCGGCACCGAAGATGACGTCTGCACCCTCAGCCATGAAGCTCTTGGCAGCTTCGGAACCACGTGCACGGTCAGTGAAGGAATCGATATAGACCGTCTTGACGGCGATATCGGCCTTGATCGACTTTGCACCGGCCTCGTAGCCTTTGAGGAACTTCTGGACTGGTGGGATTTCCATACCACCGACTGCAGCAATCGTGCCGCTGGCGCTCATGGAAGCTGCCAACGCACCGGCCATGTAGCCAGCCTGGTCTTCGGCGAAGACCAAACCACGCACGTTGGCGATGGTTGGATCATACGCGAAGTCGACGATGGCAAACTTGGTGTCGGGGTACTTGGCTGATGCTTCTTTGATCGCATCGCCCATCATAAAGCCGACTGCAACAATGACTTCGCACTTCTGGTCGACCAGTGCTTGAATGTTTTTGCCGTAGTCTGTCTGTGCCTGGGTTTCGATGTACTTGGTGCCAATGCCCAAGTCTTTCTCGGCCTTCTTCAAGCCATCGAAGGCATACTGATTGAAGGTACCGTCGTTGATTTTACCAACATCGGTGACCAATCCTGCCTTACAGGCTGCTGCGGTGGGAGCACCACCACATGCTGGCAAAATCATGGCTGCAATGACCATGACGACCAGCGTGTACACTGTGGATTTGCGCATGTTATTCTCCGTGCGACTAAAGAAATCTGTAATCCAGGTGCGAATGCACTTGAATCTCACACAAAGTATACCACTGTGTGTGCCGTCTCACATTGCATTTTGATGGTATTGTATTGAGCATATAGAAGATATTTTACGATAGCGAGTAGTAATGGCGACACACGTAGAACCGTTGACCCCACCGAATCTCGAGCAGCTCTGCGAAGGAATTTGCACCGTCCATTGGACTCGGAATGATACGGCGCAGTATGTCATAAACGCCACCCCAAAAGGTCCCTCACAGCAGTTTTTTTCACTCCTGCAAGCGCGGGCCAGAACAGCAGGGTACACCATTTGGATGCGTGCAGATACACGTAATCCCGCTTCTGTCGAAGTCGTATTTGTTGCTGGTGTACCGCCCGACGCGGCGACGCGTTGGCTGCTCGCATCCGTTCTGTTATTCGCAACAATTCTTTCTTGTTTAGCCTGTGGGGCGCTCTATCGCGGGGTAGACGTGTTCGCTCACCCGACGCATATCCTCGAGGGGTGGCCGTTTGCAGCGACGTTGTTGGGAATTCTGGCCACGCACGAAATGGGGCATTACATCGTCGGTCGCTGGCGCGGAGCACCGGTCAGCTTGCCGTACTTTATTCCGCTGCCGCCGCCACTGAGCTTCACCGGGACGCTCGGTGCCGTCATTGTGCAGCGTGAGCCGATGCGTGACCGGCGTATGCTATTGGATGTCGGTCTTGCTGGACCATTTGCGGGGCTACTGGTTGCGGTACCGCTACTCATATATGGCTTGGTCAATTCCCCCGTCGGGCCAGTGCCGACTTCGGGCTATATACAGGAGGGGAATTCTGCGTTTTACCTCCTCTCCAAGTTTTTGGTTTTCGGCAAAATGCTGCCATACAACGGCATGGATGTCCAGTTAAATGACGTCGCGTTTGCGGCGTGGATTGGACTGTTAGTCACGATGTTTAATCTACTGCCCATAGGCCAACTTGACGGCGGTCATGCAGCATATGCAGTATTTGGCGCAAAATCGATATATCTGGCGTATGGTGCTATTGCGTTTTGTCTTTTGTTAGGGATTTTCGTAGACAATACGTGGCTGGTGTGGGGCATGATTGCTACCCTGTCTAACCCGCGGCATCCAGCACCGTTCGACGATGTCACCACCATCGGATGGCGTCGTACCGTGTTGGCGATTCTGGCGTTGCTCGTATTGCTTTTTTTACTCACACCTGCACCAATGCAACCCGTGCCCGCAATTCCCGGTATCAGCGGGTGATATAGATGGGGTTCGTCATGACCCACGGAGTGAGCGATTTGGTTGACTCCATACGATAGACTCCGCTTGTATTCACCGTTGTCAAGAGCGAAGTTTTCCCACTCAGGGCTTCTTTGCCATTATGCACGAGCCGCACCGGAGCGTCACTGCCAACGTTCACCTTGAGCGTGATGGGGCCGTCGCGAAGCGATGCAATGTCCCCTGCATACCAGCGCTCTGCACCTCGGAATGCAAAAAACTCCAAGTTGGCACATTCACCTTCGAGTCTGTTCACCATGTAGCTGCGCCCCTGCGCCAATGCGCCGTAGACCATCCGCATCGCAGCATGAAAGCCCCCGGGGAGTTTCTCTGGGAGCCACAGATAGTTCGTCAACGTTTTGAATGACCACTCATACGAAAACACTTGCAGCCTGCCGAACGGAGACGGACGCAGAAATGCATGCGCATCGAGTCCCCAGATGCCGAATGTACGTTTGCCAGCAATATTCAGCGCATCCCACCATTCGAGTGTGGCCTTGGAAGGTCCACTCAGGCCACGATGCGGGAACGCATACAGAAATTCCTTGTTGTTTGGGGTCAAATGCTCCCCCCAATCACTCATGAAGTTCCAGAGTTCGATGCCCATGCTCCGCCCTGCGAGGTTGGTCGGGCTATTGATGTTCCAATCATCCCAACGGAATAATCCTTTGAATTCGTTGTATAACTGTTCATCAGGGTGCGCGATGATGCCAAACCCACCCGCATCGTACGTCGCGTCAATGAATTGTTGTGGGGCGAGTGTGTTCGAAATGACGCGATCGACATTGAGCCCTAAAAAATGATTGTGAAACGGCGTTATTTCTTGATCGACGAGGGTCAATACATCGTGGTTATAGCCCTGTTCGATTCTCCCGTCGAGGGTGTCATGGTCGGTGATAATCATCCATTCGATGCCTGCCTGCCGTGCTGCCCGCGCGATGTGCGAAATGCTGCCGCTGCCATCTGAATGTTGTGAATGGATGTGAATTGCTCCTGGGCTGACATGCATAAATCATCCTAAAAAATATAGGGAATGAACTTCTTTGTGGATTGTGCATAGGCTGCATAGGCGGGGAATCGTGCATGCAGAAAGCGCTCTTCGACACGACTCTTGAACGTAAACCAACCGCACAATACCAGCGTCACAATACCGGCAACCCAACTCCCACTCAACAATACATACCCAAAACACCCGCTCAATACTGACGTGTAGATGGGATGGCGTACAATAGCATACACACCAGTGGTGACGAGTTGCCCGTCGTCCAGCGGTTTGGGGAACGCAGTGAGGTTTTTGCCCAAATGCACAAACCCGCGCCAGCCAAACGCCAGGGATACGACACACAGCAGCGCGCCAACTATCATCGTCAATCCGCTCGTAGTAAAATGACCGACAGCGAGTTGCCCGACTGCCACAATGATTGTCAGCAGGATGAACTGTCCGACCACCCAGAATCCTCCACGCGATGATTGCTTGATATCCACCATATAACTCTTTCACTAGGGTAGTAGGACCATCATACCATGGAACCTTTTTTTCCTCAGATACCCCATCCGATGCATTGGTATGACGAAAACAGCTATGGCCGCATGCGCATGGCGGGCGCCGATGCCCTCGCCCTGCTCCATAGGCTCAGTACCAATCACATGACACAATTGACCGCACAATCCGGCTGTCAAACCGTGGTGACAACCCCGATCGGGCGATCGATTGACATATTGCACGTTGTGAATAACGATCCGGATGTCTGGGTTATCACCAGTGACGGGCAAGGGCCAACGGTATACAGTCACCTCAAAAAGAATATCTTCTTTAACGACAAAGTCACGCTCGCCCCTGCTGGCCAGAGCCATCGTCAATATGCCCTCTATGGGGACGGGACGACGGCATGGCTGTCGGCACAGACAGCTACTGATTGCATGCGCGTACCGATGTGGGGTCTGATGCGCTGGCATGATACCCTGCTCATGCGCGTGGCGGCGCTCGGCGGTGATGGATGGCGTATTCTCGAACCGAACGATGCAGTTGCCGGCAAACTGATGAGTGATTCGTTCCCGCAGTTGGATAAAGCGACGCTATCATTGTGGCAGCTCGAAGCAGGAGTTCCCGCATACGGGAGTGAAATCAGCACCGACTTCATCCCCCTCGAGACCGGCCTCGAATCTGCCATCCACTCAGCCAAAGGGTGCTATGTCGGTCAAGAAATCATTGCGCGTATGGAAAGTCGCGGCCGCCGCGCCAAGACACTCGAGCGCATTACCCTCGAACAGAACGTTCCTGCACCGGCTCCCCTCACTGCAGTTGATGGTCGCGAGGTCGGTCTCGTTACCCGTGTGGCACACAGTGCAGCAATGGGATGGATTGGGTACGCCTACATTAGCTCCAAAATCGACAGCACCGAAGCACTGAGCTGTGCAGGTGTGTCGGTACAGCGTATGCTCAAGGCAGTAACGCAACACTAAAGAGGGAACTATGAGTCAGACAGTCGAACGCATCTGCCCAAATTGTCGCGCCAGCCAAGCACTCGAGGCTACCTTTTGCAACGCCTGCGGGGCTCCTATCGAACGTGTCTTGGCACCGACACTCAATCGGCTACTCCCCGCCGCGTTGCGACAACAGCTCGCCCACCCCGTGGTACGGAGTGTCGCCATGGGTGCCCTCGTGATGGTTGCACAGGTGCTCATCAGGGTCGTCCAACAAAACTTGGCGCAGTCTGCCTCACATGCGTTGACGAAAAAAACGTCTTCGACGAGCACTCCGGGTTCACAGACCACCGTGACTGCCCGCCGTACGTTCTGGCAAAAGACGAACCGCAACGGCACTATTCGATCCGAAGAGCAGGTCAGCTGGCAGCGCACTGAAAAATAGCATTTATGCGGTATGTGCATGTAAAAACGCATCGACGTCAGCCCGGCTTGGGATAGAGGGTTGTGCTCCTGATTTGGTCACCGACAGTGCAGCACTTGCCGTTGCAAAGCGCAATGCGGTTGGCATGTCGAGCCGCTCTGAAAGCGCTACCGCCAACGCACCGTTAAAGCAATCCCCTGCTGCAACGGTGTCTACGACCGGCACAGAAAATCCCGGAATGGCAATTCCCTGACCATTACGGCTCCAAAACACGCCTTGACTCCCTCGCTTGATAATGACCTGGACACTGCCGCGCTGATGCAAGACATCCGCGGCCTTTTGGCATTGCGCAATGTCGACCGGGTCGATGCCGGTCAATAGCGCAGTTTCTGTTTCGTTGGGTGTGATTATGTCACAGGCACGGTACAGCTCTGCTGGAAGTTCAGCAGCGGGAGCAGGTGCCGGATCGAGAATGACCATTACGCCCCGCACACGTGCAAGGTGCGCTGCAGCCAGCACGAGTTCGAGGGGAATTTCGAGTTGCAATAATAGATGGGTTGCCCCGTCTAGGAATGGCATGACGGTATCGAGATAGTCAGATTGTAAACGCATATTTGCACCAGAAATCACCGTGATGCTGTTTTCACCATGTGCATCGAGCATTATCAATGCAACTCCTGATGCCCCCGGACTGCACACAATCGCCTGTGTATCGACGCTGTACGATTGCAGGCTGCCACGCAATTCACTCCCGAACATATCGTCACCAACAGCACCGAGCATGTGTGCCTGACCGCCGAGGCGCGCAACAGCGACTGCTTGGTTGGCACCCTTCCCTCCTGGTACCGTCTTGAAATCATTCCCGAAAAGTGTTTCGCCGGGACGTGCGATCCGTGGGGCATGGGCCACGAGGTCCATATTGATACTGCCAAATACCACGATACTCATGTGTACTCCTCACACCAGTTACTTATTCGAAGGAGGGAATCAAGTCTCCGCCCATCTCCCATGACTTCAGGTATGGATATGGCGATATCTGGCCGCGTCGCGCTTCCCAATCATCGGGTGTGCTTGGCCGTGAAATCCCGAAGTGCAGATGCGGCGGGGTGAATCGTGCGTTCCCTGATTTGCCAGTCGACCCTAAGACTTGTCCTGCTTGGACCGTTTGACCCACGTGCAACCCGTCGGCAATGGTCGCTAAGTGCGACCCATAGTAGCGCACCCCGTCGCTCCCAATAATTGCGACAGCTAATCCGCTCCGGTCAGCGGGTACATCCGTCGCTGGATCCCAGAGGTCTTCGGGAACGATCGCATCTACAATCCCATCCGTCACCGCGACGAATGCGCTCCCCGAATCACAAAATATGTCCGTCGCCGGGTAGTCATGATGCTCTGCACCGTACGACACAGGTGCATGAGGTACCGGGAATACATACACCGCAACCGGGAGCGGGGTACTGCTCGGTATCGCTGTGTGTTGCGGCTCTGGTGCAGTCGTCCGCGTGGCCGAGTTGTGTGTAACTTCGGTGCGTTTTATTGGCACTGTGGTTGTCTGTTGCTTCTGTGGGAATGGGGTTTCGCCTATTTGCTGCGGGAGTTCGTCGGTGATTTGTGCACACGCACAGATCATCGTTGCACAGCTCAGGATGCAGAGAATATAGAGCCGCATGGCACCGCCAACCTTCGTAAAATAATAGCGTAAGCATAGCACACAACGTCTTTCAATCCGTTCAAAACCGTGCTGCAAGAAAACATGAAATATTGGCATTCATATGCCGAAAACAAAGTATCGATTATAAGGTCTTTCGCACTTGACTTTTGCTGAATATCTACTATAATATCGTCCGGTAGCAAAACTACTGAGATTCTTGCCCCCGGCAGGAGCAACGCTTCTGAACGGTCATGGTGCACAATGGTGTCAGATGACTTCCGGTCGGCTTACGAGAGGGTATATGGACGCTAACGCAAACAAACGAATGGGTGGCTATGTCTCGCTAGCTCCTGTCTGTGACTGTGTGGTGTTCGTTGCTCATGCAATAGGGACATATCAAGCTCCTCCACAGGTCTAAGCGCAAGTACCAAACTTTTGCGTCGCAGAGCCACCCGTTCATCTGAGATGAGCTGGTTTTTTTGTGCGTAAAGGATGAACGAATGATCAAGCAATGGCTTGTAATGGTGTCACGGGACACTGTCCGCGCTCATACGTCGTGCTGGTTGACGAGTCGTCATGCCAGTCTGCTCGTGGTTCGGGTTCGTCTGCGTGGGCTCTAGCCCACGAATCGGTTTTTCTGCGTTTTGCTGTGGAAGGAGCATTCACTGAATTGAACGGTACCACCTATATCGAACACCTCGCACATCGTTATGGTGTGCAACCTGAAGGTGCATTGAACGCATTTATCAGTCGTCATGATGGCCAACTCTACCTCGATGAGCGTGTCTGCCTCAACACTTTGGCAGAACAATACGGTGCTCCACTCGAAGTGTCGTTCTTGCCATTGATCACCAAACAAATCGTGCAGATGCACACCTATGCCGAAGCAGCGCGTTTGGCAGCAGGGTATCAGGGTTCATTCGTGTATGCCTACGCGACGAAAGCAAATTTCGCCGAAGAAGTAGTGCGAACCGCATTGCAGTCAGGTGCCCACTACGAAACATCCTCCGCAGCTGACATCATCATCGCCCACCAACTGTGGCGTCAAGGTGTTCTACGTGCAAATCAGTATATGTTCTGTAACGGTTCGAAAGACCTTGGCTACCGCAAAGCTATTCTTGCGCTTCGTGAAGCGGGTCATGAACAGCTCATTCCCATCGTTGACGACCTCGATGAGTTGGCGTACCTCAGCAGTCATTGTCAGGTACCGATGCAATTTGGGGTACGTGTTCGCTTCGACATTGGCGATGTCGATCCCGACCACCCCGGTGGCGAACGTTTTGGTCTGACACACAGCGAAATAGATAGTGCCGTCGCGATGTTGGTGGGCACACCACATTCCATCGTCATGTACCATGCCATGGTGGGCAGCCAAATCGAAGACGCCCATGTATGGAAGATTCAACTTTCTTCCGCGGTTGACCGATATGCAGCGTTAGCCCATCGCATTCCCACATTGCGCATGTTCAATTTCGGCGGCGGTATGCCGACGGATAGTTATCAACTCGATTTTCAATTCGATTGTCAAGCGTTCTTACAGACACTCATGTCGGCACTCGTGGATGCATGCGCACAATACGGCACTCCCCATCCAGAGCTCGTCGGAGAATTCGGTCGATACACCGTCGGTTCGCATACGGTCTATTTGATGGAAGTCGGTGCGGTCAAACCCGGCCGCGGAGGCGCGCCCGATTGGTATCTGCTCAACGGCAGCCTCATGGTGTCGCTCCCCGATATGCTCATTGTCGAGGGGCAGCAATTCATCGTTCTGCCGCTCAATGAATGGCATCTGCCGGCCCGCCCGGTGCGCTTGGCAGGACGCTATACCTGTGACACCGATGACTTCTATCCACGCCCTGGTCAACCGCCACTGTTACTTCCGAACGGGGGCGAAGGAACGATTCTGGCGTTCTTCGGGGTCGGTGCGTATCAGCAGATGTTATCGGGACGCGGTGGTGCGCATCATTGTCTCACTCCCGAAATGCGCCGTATCACCATCGAAGCAGATGGTGATGAGCTTGTCGTCCGTGAGACACCGCCGCAACATCTCAGTGATATCATGAGCTTGCTGGGTTACAACAATGCCACACTCGAATTGGGGATTCGTCGCGGCGAGCAAAACGCCGAACGCTCCATCGTTCGTTCGTTCCGAATGCCCGTCAAGCGGAGCGCCCGGATGTGGAAGCGAGCCCGCCCGGTCTGATTTATCTATTTGCAGCCGGGGTGTGCATTGCACGCCTCGGTTTTCTCTGTGGCACACACCCATGTAATAGAGCAATGGGATGAAGGCGCATGGGCCAACCACGGCGCTGAATTGGTGTCATCAGCAGCGGTTCACTCACCGAAGGGTTGACCGCTCGTGTCGATGCGGCACATCAGGTCGAGGCACTTCGCTTCGGGCAGTTCCTGTTCGTGGCGGGCCGTCAACATGAATTTTTTGCAATGTTGACCGATGTCGAGCTCGCTGCAACTGCAGCTGCTGTCCTGGCAGACCAGCCAGCAGACGACCCATTCCTCCAAGAAGTCTTTGCAGGGACGTCGACCTATGCAACCATTGAACTCCGGCCTTCGTTGATGCTGCCCCGTGACGTTGCACAAGGAATGCGCCCGGTCAAAACAATTCCTGCGCATTTTGCTCCGGTCTATCAAGCCGAAGAAGCGGATTTCAGCCGTGTGTTTGGCAGCGAAGACGCAACCCACTTCGAAATAGGCCGCCCGCTCGACATGGACGTGCCCTTGTGTATTGATCTGACTCGATTCGTCGAACGATCTAATGGTGTTTGGCAAGAGCGGCACCGGAAAAAGCTTCTTGACACGGTTACTGTGGTCAGGAACGATGCGAGCCGGTGTCGCGACATATCTTATCTTCGTCATGCACTCCGAATAAGGAAGCGATGCCACATCAGAGGAAGGCGGGTTCGTCAAAGGACTCCGCAAAATTTTCGGGCCGAGCGTGCGCATCTACACCCTCGATCCTGAGTCGACTCGTCGTCGTGGTGGGCAATATAATCACGACATACGGATTGGCATGAACGAAATTGACGTCGATGACATTCTGCGTATCTCGGACGAATAAATCTGACTGCTACCGCTGCAGAATCAGCTTATCGCCTTGTTGACCACTATAAATCAGATTGGCTGCGCACACTCCTCGATATGACGCCAGAGGCACTCGACGACTTTGCCGTCAAAACAGGTACGCATGCCGGTTCGCTCAGTGCACTCAAGCGCAAGCTCGAAGCCCTGCGCCGGCGTGCCTACGTCGATGATGCTTCCAAAAGCTCGGTCTTGACCACACTGAATGATGCGCTCATGGCGCGTCAGCATGTCGTTCTAGAATTTGGGAAGTATGATCATTCGATTGATTACATGCTCGTCGCAAACATCATCACACGAAAAATCCACCAACGGTGGCGTGAACGCACAGAAACATACCTGACCAGCAAAAACCCTCCTGACAAGCCGCCACAACTTGTCATAACAATTGAAGAAGCGCACAAGTTTCTGAATCCACATGCTGCCAAGCAGACAATTTTTGGGACCATCGCGCGTGAAATGCGGAAGTACAGTGTGACCCTCCTTGTAGTAGATCAGCGTCCTTCATCCATCGACAGTGACGTGATGAGTCAGCTCGGCAGCCGCATGACTGCACTGCTCAATGACGAAAAAGATATCGATGCGGTCTTTACGGGGGTAAGCGGTTCGGGAGCGTTGCGGACGGTCTTAGCTACGCTTGATTCACGTCAGCAGTGCCTCATTCTCGGTCACGCCGTACCAATGCCTGTTGTCGTACGCACTCGCCCATACGACGAGGCGTTCTATGCTGCGATGGCAACGGTACAGCCTGCAGTTATACAACCGGATACGTCTGGGGCGACGCAACCGGCAGCGAGTATCGATGATTTGTTTGGGGATTAAGGTACTTTGGTGGAAGTTGCTTCGATGCCATAACGCATGAGACCGCCCATTCGAATGCGAATGAGCGCGACCATTTCTTGTCGGTTGGCAGCATCAGCTGCTTGACTGGCTTTTTCGAAGCCAGCAATTGCTTCACGAACGTTCCCTTGTGCTTCGGCTATTGCAGCCTTCAGAAAGAGGCCTTCGGGGACTGTTTTGTCGGTGGCCAGGAGCTCTTCCACACTGGTCTGCGCAGCTGGGATGTTTTTGGCGAGCAACCGAATATTCCCACGTTCATACGGTAACGAACTGGAATTTTCGCTAGCAGCACGAGTTTTTTGCCAATATTTGTCTGCCGCTGCGGTGTCGCCGGTCGTTTCTGCCAAGACAGACAACCACAAGAGCAATTCCGGATCATTCGGGAATGTCCGCACTTCGCGTTGCGCGACGGTATATGCATATGCGGGATCACCATCGATGGCTGCGGTAGTGATTGCTGGGATATCTGCACTTGGCGGCGCAGTAATCACGATATATGCAAACCCAGCCATCACTATAGCAATCAGCGTACCAAAGAAGGTCCGTTGCCGTGCACGTGCCCACCGGCGCTGCTGTGCAAGTTCGGCTAATTGTGGTGCGTACCCATGTTCTGCAGGGATGCGCGTGGAGCCGAGTGCGTGCATGATACGTTCAGCTTCTTTGCGCGCACGTCCGTCGAGCGCTGCAATGCGCACACGTTCAGCGTCTATGTCTAAACCTGCTAATGTACACGCTGCTTCGAGTGTCGCAATAGCATCTAAGTATCCGACGAATGTCTGCGCTCCATCTGTATGTTGCGTATAGACGAGCGCAAAGGGTTCCGCTTTATCGAGTATGGCACGCAGCTGTGGCATCAGTGGTAGGGTAGTCATGTGGTACATCCTCGGGGTTGGTGCGTCACTGCGGGACGTGACCGGTGTCGTGTATAATGCATGTAGAACGCATTGTATAGAGGTAGCATACCATATGCGATTAGTAATTGTTCGTCACGGCGAAAGCGAATGGAACAGAATTGGTCGGTATCAGGGGCAGTTCGACGCCCCCTTATCCGAAATGGGCGTCAAACAAGCTGTAGCACTTGCGGAGCGCTTGAGTACAGAATCGTTTCAAGCAATATATGCAAGTCCGCTGCAGCGTGCGCGACTCACAGCTGAGCATGTCGGAAAATTTCATCCCGATACGCCAATGATTATCGACCCCGCTATCATCGAAATTGATCATGGTGAGTGGGCTGGACTGATGGTCGATGAAGTCATTGCAAAATACGGCAACGGCCTGCGTGAATGGCGCTTGACCCCGACCCGTTCCCAAATGCCAGGGGGCGAAAGCTTCAGCAATATCCTCAAGCGCGTTCTTGACTTCAAAGAGATGCTCCAAAAAAAGCATGTCGATCAGACAGTCTTGGTTTCGACACACGATGTAGTCGTCAAAATCTTGGCTGCTGATGCTTTAGGTATGCACATGGATGGAATAAACCGTATTTGGGTGACCAATGCAAGTATCTCGGTCATCGAGTACGGCAATGATTTGACATACTTGGCGAGTTTGAGCGAAGCGTCACATCTCAGCAAACTCGAGGTGGTGCGGGGCGCCTGGTAACTCCTGTTCTAGAATCGAGGCACACTTGTCATCGTCGATCGGTGTCGGTAGGCTGAGCTACTTTGTGATATAGTGAACACACTATATTGATGGTGAAGACGATGACACAGTTTCCGGCAGCAGCGTCTGAGAACACGATTCAGTCGCGCGGTCGCGTATCCGATATCTTGGAGCAGACTGGCCTGCGTGATGATTTTATGGCCGTCGAGCGCGAAATGCTCGACCGTATATCGTCACGTAGCAACGTGCTGCATGATGCGGGCGTCTACACCGTTCGTGCCGGCGGCAAGCGACTCCGGGTATTGTTGGTGCTTTTGGCTGCACGACTGGGTACGTACGATTTTCATCGTGCCGTCCATCCCGCAGTGGCGATAGAGCTGTTACATGCAGCTTCTCTCATTCATGACGATTTGGTTGATCACGCGGCTTCACGACGTGGTCGGGCAACGATTCATCACACGTGGGACCGGAATGTCGCTCTGGCATTAGGCGATTTCTTGTTCGGATTAGCCGCGCGTGAGCTTGCCGATGAACCCGATCCACGAATTATTGGGTTCTATGTGCATGCTGCCCAGCGCATGGTCGAAGGCGAACTGCATCCCGTGACGCAGATTGCACCGTTTGACCAGGCATGTGCGCAGTACTTTCGCAAAATTTCTGCAAAAACTGCCGTATTGTTCGAGGCAGCGTGCAAGTCAGGGATTGCCGTATGTGGTGGTGCTGCTGACCGCATCGACGCCATGGGGGTATTTGGTCACGAGCTGGGGATGGCCTTCCAGATTGTCGACGACATTCTGGATATGACCGAAGCAGCGGTCGTTCTCGGCAAGCCGGCCGGCAACGATTTGCGCGAAGGGACGATTACCTTGCCACTCCTCCATGCAGCGAATCGCAATCCTGACCCACGGTTACTCGCGGTTGTCAATGGTCCGGTAGAAGCAGACCAAGTCACATCACTCATCGAACTCATCCAAACCGCGGGGGGAATTGAAGCATCCTATGTGACCGCTCGTGAGTGTATCGCACGTGCTCTGGCAGCGATACAACCATATGCCGATCCACTCACTTTTCAAGCACTGCGCAACGTGACGGCAATAGTCATCCAACGCAGATCGTAAATCGATTCGCAATCCCTGCCAAAACACTCCCTGCGCGTTGCAGGGAGTGTTTTGCGTGATACATCCAATCATACCCACGTATCGTACGTATCTGTATGACTCAAATATGGTGTGGAAGGTGTGCAGTATGAGCACAGATCTCCAATTTGGTGCTGACGTTGAACACATCAGTGAACCCGATGCACAATGGACCGATGAAGCTGCAGAGGTGTACGTGAATGATGCACACACCAAGACTGCAGCCGTTGAAGATTCTGTGCAAATCTATCTGCGTGAGATTGGCCAAGTCAAACTGTTGACTGCGGCCCAAGAAGTCGCGTTGGCTATGCGACTCGAGGCGGGTGTGTACGCTCGTGAAGTGCTCGCAACCCGTGTAACGTACACACCCATACCAGACTCCTTTTCACATATCGTGCAGCTCGTTGCGAGCATTTCTGCGCCGCATGAGGTAGCACACGTCGCGGCGCTCTGGCAAAAACGCGGTGGGCCATGGCATGATTTACCCTGGGTGCTCGCCGCTGTGCAACGAGAAGGTTTGTTACTGCGCACAACATCTGCAGACACCTCCTATGATGAGCAGCACGATGTCCTCCGCAATCGCGAACGAATGCTTACCACTGCCACAATGACTGGATTACTCTGCGTGGTGCCAGTCTTTCATCGCATGTTGGCTGCAGGTCACGATGCAAGCAACGCGATGTGTTGGCTCCTTGGAACAATGACAGAGGGTCGCATCATTGCGGAGTGTGGCGATCGTGAACGACGTCAGATGACGCGACGCATCGATGATGCAGATGAGGCCCGTCAGAGCCTCATTCAAGCTAATTTACGATTGGTCGTGAGCGTCGCTAAAAAGTATATTGGGGGACCACTCACCTTTATGGACCTCGTCCAAGAAGGGAACATTGGCCTGATGCGTGCAGTCGAAAAATTTGATTACATGCGGAAAAATCGATTTTCGACCTATGCCACATGGTGGATACGCCAGGCCGTCTCGCGCGCTATTGCCGAACAGAGTCGTATCATTCGACTGCCAGTCCACCTCAGCGATGCAATCGGGCAAATGCGGCGTGTGACCCGCACCCTGGAACAAGGGCTGTCACGAGAACCGACGCCAGACGAAATTGCCAGAGAAATGGGAATTTCGGACCAAAAAGTGCGCCGATTGCTTCACGCTTCGACACAACCAATGTCACTCGAACAACCGATCAACAGCGATGGTGATGGACGTATCGGTGAATTGTTGGCTGACGAACACAGTGACTCACCCGATGATATTGCAACGTTTCATATGCTGCAAGCGGATATTTCTGCAGCACTAGCTGCTCTCCCAGAGCGAGAACGCTCGATTGTGATGCTCCGGTACGGCTTGAGTGATGGGCGTAGACGAACGCTCGAAGAGGTCGGCGTGGCGTTCGGAATCACGCGTGAACGCACAAGGCAGATCGAAGCAGATGCGTTGCGACTCCTGCGTTCTCCGCAAGTTGGCGCACATTTGATTGGGTATTTAGAGGCATAAGCAAAAAGTTCGCCCGCTCTGCATCTGCAGGGCGGGTCCTTTTGTTTATGGGCGCCTTTTGACCATCATGGTCATCGTGCCTTTTTGGACGAGTACAGCGTGTTGATTATGCACTGCTACCGAAAATGAAATGATACCGCGGTCTGGGCTTTTGGTTTCACGCATGGCCGCCACTTGGATGCGTGCATGAATCGTGTCATTGAAGCGTATCGGGGCGCTGAATACCCACTCTAAGCCCAAGAATGCAATGATTGCGTCGGGGTCCATATCGGTACGGTATTTGAGGCCGTTGACTATGGATAGCCCGAGTAACCCGTGTGCGATGCGCTCACCAAAAACGGATTCTTTCATATACTCGGCATCAGTATGGAGGCGATTAAAATCGCCAGTCAACATTGCAAACATGCTGACCTCTGTTTCGCCGATTGTTCGGGCAGGGGTCACAAAGGATGTTCCGATTGCGTAATCTTCGTACCACTGATAGATCGACATGATTCCCCCCACAAAAAAGCGGCAATACGTATCACACGTACTGCCGCAGACGAACATTGCTGGTTACTTTGACAGTGCTTCTTTGACCAGACGAGCAATGTCTGTCGGTAACTCTGCCACAGTCACACCGACAGCCTGCAGTGCTTCGATTTTCTCTTGAGCAGTACCTTCACCACCTGAAATAATCGCACCTGCGTGGCCCATCCGCTTTCCTTCCGGCGCAGTCCGACCAGCGATGAAGCCGACGACGGGTTTTGTGACATGTTTGCCAATGTATTTTGCTGCATCTTGCTCGGCGTTGCCACCGATTTCACCAATGAGCACAATGGCTTTTGTTTCGGGGTCTGCTTGGAACAGTTCGAGAGCGTCGATGTAATTGGTGCCAATGATTGGGTCACCACCAATGCCGACAATAGAACTCTGACCCAAGCCAATGCGCGTCAACGCATCCACCGCTTCGTAGGTCAACGTACCAGACTTTGATACGACACCGACGGGACCAGGAGTGGCAATGTTGCCTGGGATAATACCGACTTTTGCTTGGCCTGGAGTAAGTAATCCAGGACAATTGGGGCCAATCAAACGCGCACCGCATTCTTTGACGAACGCGTACGTCGCCACCATGTCGTTTGCAGGAATACCTTCGGTGATACAGACAATGAGTTTGATCCCTGCAGAAGCGGCTTCACGCACTGCATCGGGCGCAAAAGCAGCAGGAACATAAATAATCGATGTGTTTGCATTTGTGGCTTTGACCGCATCAGCAACCGAATTGAAAATCGGTACTTTACCGTCAATTGCTGTCTGACCAGCTCGGCCGGGAGTGACTCCTGCAACCACATTGGTACCATACAGAACCATTTGGCGCGTATGAAATTCACCTTCGCGGCCGGTAATACCCTGCACCACGAGACGGGTGTTCTTGTCGACGAGAATGCTCATTTGTGTTTCTCCGGATCGTAACTTTTGCTTTGCTATCCTACCACTTCACACGTGATTCGGCAAATCAGGCTGCGCAAACGGTGGCCCAGGCACTCCCCTATGGTACCTGACGCACGGTTCTTTATTGGGAACAATTCCGCTGTGAGTAATTGGTGCATGTTGTCGTGAAGCGACATGCACGTTGTTATCGGTTGGCTTGTTCTCTTTGGCGATGGAGCGCTTATCGGCTACGTTTGGATTGCTTTTGCTGATAATCTTCGCGATGAATGGAAAATAGCTGTGAATTTGTACATTTTGCACAAATACTACTGCTTGCGTTCATATGAAATGCACAATATACTCTGTATGTGGATATTTTGCATTGGCAAGGAGGCCAACATATGGACCATGTACATGTGGAACAGTCGTTCAGCGATGACATATTGAGAGAAATGCCGGAAGTTCACGAAATGTTTTCTGCATTGCATATTGAGGCAAGTCACAATCGGTTGCATATTCAAGCAGAAGCTGCAGGGCTCGACATGGATGTCGTACTCGCTGCGATGGAAATGAAAATGCGACGTATGCTCTCCCGACCAATGGGTGATAGCCTCAACTAGGAAAATTGTTGGTACACAAACCCGATGCATCATATGCAGCGGGTTTTCAGAGTGAACACAAGATTCGCTCCGTTCCCGAAGAGTCTCCCGGCGAGTCTGTGTCCCGTACGGGCAAGGCATAAGCTTTTGGGTATCGTAGCGAACTGTTCGAGACGAATATGTTTCTCTACGGAACGTATACGTGCTGGCACATTTTTGAGTTGGATTTCCGTGTGCGCTGTTGGGTGGTCTGATGCGTACACAAAATCCCCTGCATCACACTGATGCAGGGGATGCTGTCTTGGAGGAGCTATTGAGCTGAGCCGCGCAAGCGTTTGCTGACGGTCATTTCGAGCATTGGATTGACATGGCCTTTACGCACGCGCTGGAGCATAAAGCGGAAGCTGAGGACGATATGAGCGGCAATGAATCCCCAGTTTATCACATAGGTAATCATGTGTATGGGCTCGACGCCAATAAGCGACTGACTGACCATGGTAAAGATGAATACACCATAGCCAATGTACACGTGGGCGGTGCGGATGTGCGCATGGAGTTTGGGAATGCCATAGAAGTATAAACTCGCGACAGCGTGCACAAAAAAGAACATCAAATAGATATTCGATGCGTAGATGTGTGTCAAATAGGCAGACGACATCGCGGCTTTGGCAGCCGCATAGATTTCTTTGTTGTCGAATCCTGCGCCGTAATAACAGATGGTATCCACGGTCAGTGTGACAAAGATTACCCAAGCAAGGCCGCGATTCCAGATGGCTGATTTACGTTTGCGTGCGCGTTGTTCTTCGGCGAGCGCAGCATGTTCGGTGTCGCTGAGGGATGTCTGATTGGCTTGATACGTCGCAAAGGAAATCTTGGGGAAGGAGCGAGAGGTCGATAACAGACTACCCAACAAAAGAACTTCTCCCAGGTTGGCAATGAGACCCAATTGCATTGACGCGGCCATGAACATGACTAACGCGCCAGCAAGGAGCCACCAAGATTTTTGTGTGATATAGAGAGCAATACCAAAAGCAATCATAAAGGTCATGGTGGTGATTGCGGCTAATGGCGGGCCGGATTGTTCGGACAGGACGTAGCGCAGCGCACCTTCGGTGCTGACAATGTATTGTGCACCGCCAAAGTATTCGTAGATCCCGTAGAAGATACAGCTCACGACGCCGATATAGGTCAATACGGTCATCCCAGAGCGCCATGCCCAGGCGACACTCCCATTCCGTGCGAGCGTGATACCGGCAATCATCAGCAACGGGGTACCGACAGCGTGGAATGCGTACCGAACCATGTTCAGCGAAAGTAACGTATCGCCAATTCCAATCATTGCGCCGAGGCCCAGGATCGCGTTATCAAATCCCAGACCGATGCCACTGAGTGCCAAGAGCCAGAGTGCGACACTCTTTTGTTTTGCAGCCGCTTGGCTGATGAGTGCCGTAATGACGAAGTGTACTGCTGCAAATCCAAGGTAGGCCACGATGTCTATAGTAGTCCCTTCTCTCCACCCGAAGGTGGTAACGCGTGAGCCGGTAGAGGCCGGTCGACGAAGAATGACGAATCATTTTCATTCGTTATCAGAGTGTAGCAACTTCTTTGAAAGACACAAGAGTAAAAAACGATATACAGAAATGAAGAATATGTTGTGTATTTATTGTGTAGTATTATCGAGTAACTACGTTTTGCAGCTCATGAACAAAGCATTTCATGCAAGCACAGAGGAGCTCCATCAATCACGAGCGCCGAATCGTGATTGATGGAGCAGAGGAATACCGGGGGGGAATGAGGATGAAGAGGGTTTGTGGCGCTTGGTGATGATTGCTCATCGCTATAGGCATACTATGCACGGGAGAGATGAACGACGAATGAGCAATCCTTGAGAAAAACAAGAGAGCCCACCCGTTACGGGTGGGCTCTCTTGGTAGGTACGTGAGTTAGTGATTTACTGGAGCGTGATTCCCGTGACCATGACCTGCTAGTTGCGCTTCGAGCTCGGGGATTCGATGGTCGTGTGGGGGCAATATGGGCAGTTGCTTGAGATAGCGAATGACCATTGCCACCCAGAGGCCGCCGATACCGATGAATGCGGAAACGTGTGTCCAGTGAATTTGGAATGCACCCTTGTGGAACGCGGGATTAATCAGCCAGAATACATAGACCACTTCGATGAAGACAAGCCACATCGAAATACGTGCGACTACCTTGAAGTTGCGCTTGGTGTGACGCGACAGCAAAAGGAAGAACGGCAAGAAGAAGTGGCCAAAAATCAACGCAATTGCGAGGTACTGCCAACCATAGTTGGTACGTTCGTAGAACCAGGGTGTTTCTTCTGGGATGTTACCGGACCAGATGATGAGGTATTGCGAGTAATTCAGGTAGGTCCAAAGCACGGTGAAGGCAAAGGTGAATTTGCCGAGGTCGTGCAAGCGATCTACGGGAATTTCGTAACCGAGCAGATTATTCTTGGACAACAGCCAGAGAACAATGATCATCAGGGCGAATACGGTCAGCACTTGTCCAATCATCCACCCTACGGGGTACATGGAGGAGAACCACAGGGGCTCAAGTGACATGCCCCAGTCGGTTGCTGCAAATGTCCAGAGCATGACGTGTGCAACGAGGCCTGGTCCGCCGACATTGGCGAGTTTGTCGCGAAACGTTTCGGTCTCGCTCATCGGGGCGTTTTCTTGTTGAATCGAGAGGGAGCGTAAGCGCCGAGCGAGCAACCCCCAAGCGACAAAATAGAGAACGGCGCGAATGATAAAAAACGGAATGTTGAGGAAATGCACTTTGGCGGAAATAGCGTGCTCTTCGGCGATACGGACCGGATCGGTCCATTCGTAGAGAACGGTGATTCCCAGCAAAATAGGGATAAACAGAATGCCCATCCATGGAATAACTAGTGCAGCCGCCTCGACGAAGCGCCGAATAATCAGACCCCAGACGCCGCTGGTGATGTGCTGGAGCGTGAGCAGGAACATACTTCCTGCAGACAAGCCAAAGAAAAACAAAAACGCAAACAGGTACGATTGGAGTACCTGGCTCGTCGAGCTGACCGCTATCCCCACCACAGTGAGTGCGAGTGCAGCGCCGCCGACGATATAGGCACGCTTTTGCAGATTATCAAAAGTCGTGCGTAATTGATCAGTCTGTTCTGCCACGGTTCTATCCTTGCAGTAGGCACGACTGAGGTTTGCTCAGTCGTGCACGCGCACTTACTTCTGTGCTGGTGGGTTATTTTGCATCTCGCGGATGTACGCGATGATTGCCCAGCGATCGTCGATGTTTTGGATGCGGAATGCAGCCGGAAACATAGTGTACTTCGGATTGTCAGCAGTCTGTGGCTTGGTGGGGTCATACTTCGTATTTGGCACCCCGTGGGTGATTGTAGAGAAGTAGTACCCATCAGGTGCCTGGTCGAGAGTGAACGTCTCGTTTGTGACTGCTTTGCCGGTCAGTTGGTCGACATAGAACAGCGCAGGGACCTTGAGTCCTAGACCACCCTTCGAGATAGGCCCGGCTGCAGGACCTTTGCCATTGCCTTTTTCGCCATGGCACGAAGCGCAGTAGATTTTGTAGCGTGCTTGGCCACGAGCCATCACCGCCTCGTCGATGGTAATTGGGTTAGTGGTGACGTACGCTGCGATTGGGTCGCCGTTTTCGCGGCCTGTCGTGCGGGCATCGATTTTGAGGCCGGTGCGCGAGACCGTGCCGTCGATGAGCGGACGTGCAGAAGACCCGTTGGAAAAGAAATCACTAGCGGTCAGAGCGTTGTTCTTGGGCTGATCGTACATCTCGAGATGACATGCCGAAAAGATAATCGCGAACAAGCCAAGTACCATGATTCTGGCGACCATTCGCCGAAGTGACGTTTTGGTTACTTGCATGTGCGGCTCACTCACTGAACTCGTTCACTGCATGTGCACCGAGCCCGATGAGGGTGCTCTTGGCCTTCGCAGCGTCGTATAAAGGATCACTTGATTCAATACACAGGAAGAACCCGTCTGTGGAAGCGCGCTCGAACCCTGGTGCATTGAAGACAGGGTGGTAGTGGCTTGGGAATCCACAGATCAGGAATAGCCCAAATACCGCAGCGAATGCGGAAAAAAGCACCATTCCTTCGAATGTGATAGGGACAAACGCTGGCCAACTGAAGTGTGGGCGACCGCCAATGTTCATTGGATAGTCAACCAGATTGACCCAGGTCATGAATCCGAAAAGGCCAATTGATCCCGTCAACCCACCTGCCAAGACGAGCCATGG
Source organism: Thermoflexus hugenholtzii JAD2 (assembly GCA_945881915.1). Classification (GTDB taxonomy): domain Bacteria; phylum Chloroflexota; class Chloroflexia; order Chloroflexales; family Roseiflexaceae; genus UBA965. The sequence goes on from CAMCVW010000012.1 coordinate 53,263, forward strand.
GAGGCGAGATGCTTTGTGTCCAATAGCCTCATCGAGGCCGTGGACGGGAATGGGCGTGAATGCTTCGACCTTGGTATAGCCGGCATCTCGGATATGGCTTGCTGCATGGATGAGTGCAGACGAATCTGCGAACTCCGCCATGATTCCGTATGTGCCGGGCGATTGCGTTGCTGTTTTTGACAGTGCTTTAGACATGCATACCTCTCATAGAGTGGGAAAGGAACACGTGAACCGTACCTTTACGCACCCGTGTGATTTGATTCTTCGTGTTTTGCCGGATGTGCGGTTGTCTTGTGCACCAAGTCGCGTACTTCGAAGATGGCAATCATCGGAATAAAGCGGATGAACAGCAAGAACAAGACGAAGAATAAGCCAAATGAGCCGATAAACGTTGACCAGTCATAAAAGGTTGGGGTATACGCAGCCCACGAAGACGGCAAAAAGTCACGATGCAAGCTCATCACAATGATGACCCAACGTTCGAACCACATACCGATGTTGATGGCAATCGACACGAAGAACAGAACGGGGAGGTTCTGGCGAAGCTTCTTCGACCAGAGGGCCTGTGGAATCAACACGTTGAACAGAATCAGTGCCCAGTATGACCACGCATATGGCCCCGTGAATCGGTTAACGATGAGGTAATACTCATAGATGCTGGAAGAATACCACGCGTAGAAGATTTCGCCGAAGTAGCCGTAGGTCACAATCATGCCGGAGGCCAACATGACCTTGCTCATGACGTCGAAGTGCTTCATCGTAATCAGGCCTTCGAGGCCGAACCACTTGCGGATCGGAATCATCAGCACGATGACCATTGCAAAGCCGCAGTAGACTGCGCCAGCGACGAAGTACGGTGGGAACACGGTCACATGCCACCCAGGCAATTGCGCAACAGCAAAGTCGAACGAGATGATGGAGTGAACCGATAGCACCAGTGGTGTCGACAGACCTGCCAACAGCAATGAAGCAACTTCATAGCGCTGCCAGTGCTTGGCAGCACCACGCCAACCGAGCGCGAACAACCCGTACAATTTTTTAGCTATTGGGCTGGTGGAACGGTCACGCAGGGTTGCTAAGTCAGGAACCAAGCCGACGAACCAGAACAAAACTGATACCGTTGCATAGGTCGAAATAGCGAATACGTCCCATTCCAATGGGCTACGGAACTGTGGCCACATGCCCAGCGTGCTTGGGTATGGCAAGAACCAATAATCCAACCACGGACGACCCGTGTGAATCAGTGGGTAAATGCCGGCGCAGGCCACCGCGAAAATTGTCATTGCTTCGGCAGCACGGTTAATCGATGTACGCCAGTCCTGACGGAACAGCAACAAAATTGCTGAAATCAATGTGCCGGCGTGACCGATACCAATCCACCACACGAAGTTGATGATATCGAAGCCCCAGGCAACCGGGATGTTAATACCCCAGATACCGATACCGTACGTGAACAGTGCCGCCAAGGAGTACAGGTACAGCATGAGCAGCAGGCCAGCGGCTACGAAGCCAACGATCCATCCTACAGGTGTCTTGAGTACGGGGAAGAGGATGAGATCGCTGATTTTGGTCGTTACGGAGTTGAGCGATTGCCCTGGTGCCAAAAGGCTATCATACGTTTCGGTAACCGGGGGTTTGAGTTGCTTGGATGATTGCATCTGCTACTCCGTCTTTCCACTGAACTCGGGGTTCGGATTCGTCAGCCTGGTCATGTAGCTCGTCCGTGGTTTGTTGTTGAGCGGATCAAGCATGGTGAACTTTGCCTCGAGGGCTTTGAGTTGGCTGACTCGTGATGAGGCGTCGTTGATATTGCCGAACACGATTGCTTGTGATGGGCAGGCCTGCTGACAGGCACTGACGACTTGACCATCCGTGATTTGGCGGTTTTCACGGTCTGCATCGATGCGGGCTTCGTTGATACGTTGCACGCAGTATGTGCATTTTTCCATCACACCACGTACACGCACGGTCACATCTGGGTTGCGTTGCAACTTGAGTGATGGTGTTTCTTCGTCGACGTACTGGAAGAAGTTGAAGCGACGGACCTTGTACGGGCAGTTGTTTGAACAGTACTTTGTTCCGACGCAACGATTATAGACCATCGAATTGAGGCCTTCGTCGTCGTGGACGGTCGCGGCTACTGGGCAAACAATCTCGCACGGGGCGTGTTCACAGTGCATACACGCGACCGGGATTTGATAGATGGACGGACTTTCGGGATCGCCTGAGAAGTACGTGTCGATACGAATCCAGTGCATTTCGCGACCAACCAAGACTTGCTCTTTGCCCACAATTGGGATGTTGTTTTCTGCTTGACAAGCGACGACACAGGCATTACAGCCGTTGCAGGCGTTCAAGTCGATTTGCATGCCCCATTGATAGCCTTTTGAGTAATCAAACTCGGGGAAGAGTGAAATGATTTCGTGCTTCTTGTGGCCTTCGTGGTGCTCTGGGTGCAAGAAGTCTGCCAACGTCTTGGTACGATAAATGTCCTCATCGCGGCCTTCGAGATTTGTGTGCTCTTGGGTCGTGGCAAGCTTGTAGGTTTCGGTGGTTTTTTTGACGACGAGTCCGTTCCCGTGCCACAGGTTGTCTGAACCACGGAGGGTGTATGCGTTGAATCCGACGCCGTCGCCGACTTTGCCTGCTTTCGTACGACCGAAGCCGAGGTGGACGACAACGGTGTTGTCTGCCTGACCCGGAACGATCCACACAGGGGCTTTAACGCTTCGACCTTGATACGAGAGTTCGACTACGTCACCTGATATGACGCCAATGGTTTTGGCAGTAGCTGGACTGACTTGGGCTGCGTTGTCCCAGACAAGTTTGGTGATTGGTTTGGGCACTTCCTGGAGCCAGCCGTTATTGGCGGCTGAGCCGTCGCGCAGAGATGAATCGGCGCGGAAGACGATTTCGAGCCCTTCGCTGGCTGGTGTTGCTGTTGCGTTTACCGTACCGCTCATAGCGACAGTAACTGCTGCAGCGGCAGTGTTTTTGACCGTGCCGTCATGCAGAGAGATTTGCCACTCTTTGTCAAATGCGTAGCCCTGCGTGCCGGCTACGGACTTCCAGTATGCCTTGAGAAGGTCATGCCCAGTTGACGTGCTGTCCCCACTGAGTGCTGCGACGACTTCGAGCAGTGTTTTGCCGTCGTAGAGTGGTGCAATCAATGGTTGCTGGATGGCTGCGGTACCGTCAAAGGCACGGCTGTCGCCCCAGCTTTCGAGGTAGTGAGCTCCGTTGATGTGCCAAGCTGCACCGACAGAGGTCTCGTCGGCATAGAGACCATGATGTACCACTGTCGATACCTTGGCCAACGCAGCCTTGACACCGATATCGCCGGGTGTGTTGTAGAGGATGTTTGCATCGCTCAAGAGGAGCAGTTTGACTGCACCGGCGTTTATCTCGGCGACGAGTTCCTTCAAACCGGTAGCACTCGTCGATGCGGTGCTGATTGGGGCAGTGAATGTGATTGTTTTGCTGAAGTTGCCCAGTGCGTTGTTGATGGCCAAGACCAGAGCGTGTTGAGCAGCGGACTGCGTTTCGCCGGTGATGACAATCGATTTACCTGCATTGGCTTTGAGGTCTGCCACTGCAGATTTGACCCATGCAGCTGTTTTGCCGTCTAGTGTGGGAGCGGTGATTCCGGCAACGCCGACGGCTGCAGCGATGGCATCGGTCAGCGTGGCGACGTCGGCGGAGCGAACAGCCAGCCGATGATCTGCCATGGTGCCGGTGTGACTTGGCGTAGGCTCAGCGACGTAGAGGCGACTCATGGTGGGTTTGGCAGTCGTGATGCGGCGCTTTTCTGCGAAGTCGCGGCTATAGCGAATCGCGGTTGGTCCGCTATGCGTGAAGTCGCTATCCAGCGCGACGACCACGTCTGCTTTGTTGAAGGAGTAAACGACGTTCGTTGCTGCACCGATAGCAATTGCAGCGCCTGCAGAGGCATTGTCAGCGCTGATGGGATCGTATTGAACCCACTTCGCACCTGGGTATTTGCTCGTGAGTGCGCCTATCGCTGCATTCAGAGTAGGTGAGGCATTCGGTTCGCTGATAATGCGAATCCCTGCGCCTGCACCGGCAGCGGCGGCAGCGAGTGCTGCTGATGCGTCAGCCCATGTCGAGGCAACGCCAGCTTTGAGCACCTGTTGTGAGCGATCGGGGTCGTACATCGTCAAGATGGATGCTTGAATCCACGCATCCGACGAACCGAGGCTGGCACCGTGATCCGGGTTACCTTCGACTTTGGTTGGGCGGCCTTCGTGGCTTTCGGCCAAGAGACCTATACCGTAGCCTTGTACCGTCATCGAGGTGGCGTAGAACAACGACCGACCTGGGATGACTTCTTCGGGCTGACGGACGTAGGGAACAATTACTTCTTGGGGTTGCTTGATGGCGAACTGACAGCCTGCCAGTGTCGACAGGGCCATTGAGGCACCCATTAACTTGAGGAAGGACCGGCGGGTCACGGGATCGCGCAATTCGGCTGCTTCACGGGGGAATTCCCGATCAAGGCGAGCCTGGAATTCGGACGACTGGGCGAGGTCATCGAGGCTACGCCAGTAGCCTCGCCCGCTGGTCGACTGAATGTCGAGTGTTTCTTTGCTCATTGTCTGCTTCGTCTCGCTCTATCGGTGGCAGATCGAACAGTTGGTCAACTGTGACGATGTACGAATGTTGAGGTCGTTCTTCAACTGCAAGCCTTTAGCAATCTGGTCGGCTGGCGGCGTCCACGCCGTGTTGAAGATTTCCGATTGTGGGCGAAGGAACTTCTCAGGAGCGCGGTGGCAATTGAGACACCAGCTCATGTAGAGTGCTTCGGTTTTGTATACCACTGCCATGGAAGCTATATTCCCGTGACAGGTAGAACAGCCGACGCCTTTGGCCACGTGGATGCTGTGATTGAAGTAGACAAATTTTGGCAGGTCGTTTACTTTGTTCCACTGCACGGGCTCGTCTTTGGCATAACTGTCGCGGATGTATTCAAGCTTGGTGCTCTTGGGCAGAATCTGCGAGTGACATCCCATACAGGTCTCGGTAGGCGGGATGTTTGCATTGCTCGAAATCTCGACACCCGTGTGGCAATAACGACAATCCATCTTCAACCCGCCCACATGCAATTGGTGACTGTAGCCACCTGCACCGGGGATGTTGCCTGCTGGCTGGACCTTCGCATGGGCTACACCGACATCCCGAACCCAGTCGGAACGCGTGTAATACCACCACGTTGCGGTGAGCAACGCGAGGATCACTGGGATCCCTACGAAGATACCTAACCTGACGATGGTGTTCGTTCGTCGATTAAATACCTGTGCCATCTGGTACCTTTCTACAGTGATTAGACAGCAAACATCGTCAGGAGCAACTGGTGCTGCTTCTTCGACATTCATGTCTCTGCCCGCTCATACGCATCCGGCATATGAGTTAGATCTCCATGTGTGCTAACTACTCAATGATAGAGTGCGTCGAGCCATGCGAGATCAATCCATACGTCTTCGTTTATTTTATCACAATACTTTGTCCTTATGGGTGTTTCTCATAATTTGTTTTCCGCTATACCTCACTCTAACGATGCATTTTACTATTTAACACAGGAAAAAACGACTTTTCTCATAATTGATAGGGTGGCAAAAAATGACGCGATACCGCACCCATCCGGCTTTTTTGTATATGTGCAGCATAAAAAAGTCGAGCGCTCCTCTCGTCAGCCGAAAGGAGCGCTCGTGTTGGCAACTCAGAACGAAGATGTCAAGAGTTGCGTATTACCGGTTTCGGCCGCACGGAGCCCTGCTTCGATGAGTTCAATGACATGCGCGGCATGCTGGGCGCTGGCGACCGGCGTGCTACCGGTCAAGACTGCATCCACCAGCTGCATAATGTCGGCGTAGACGTGGTGTTCGTCGATGTCGCGGTGGGTCACGCTGACGCCGGGCAAAATCCATTGGTTGCCAGCCCATCGACCATCGGGATGTGAGTCTGCAATGTCACTGCCCGGGTATGATATGGGTTCACCATTTAATGAGAGACCGACGATAGACCCTTTTGTGCCGAAGTAGCTGCCACTGAAGCCTTCACTGATGCTCCCTGCCGGGGTGCCATGTGCCATTGCAAAGACATTGTTACCAAAGTCGATGAGGATGAGCGTATTGTCATCGGCGTCACAATCCACCATGACCCCACGGAATTCGCGCTGCGGGATGCGCACACCCGACATTGCGGTCACCCGTTTGGCGGGGCCGAGAATGCCGGTCAATCCATGAAGTGCATACACGGTCATGTCGTAGAGTGGTCCGCCGCCTGGTTTCCGGTAATACCATGAAGGGTCGACACTGGTGAGAGGATCGTTGCCGAGTCGGAATTCTTCGTTTTCGTGATACCGACCAAACGATGCCCCACAGACTGCCCAACACAAATCGCCAATTGCGCCGGCTTGGATGAGGGTGCGGATTGCTTGATTGTGCGGTCGGTTCATTTCACCTGGGGAAGCCGCCAGGGTGACGTTGTGCGCTTTTGCCAATGCAATCAGTTCGTTTGCTTCGGCGAGGGTGGTTGTCATTGATTTGTTGAAGTGGACGTGTTTTCCTGCCAAAATCGCCTGTTTGCCTTGTTCGTAGTGCATGCCAATAGGAGTAGCCAATGTAATGGCATCGACACCGCTCTCGCGCAGGAATGTGGCATAGTCGGTATACGCATGCGGAATCGAGAATTTCTCGGCGGCAGCATCTGCACGACCAAGAGCAGGATCACAGACAGCGCTGAGCACGACGCGGTCCTTGACATCGGGCAGACTGAGGTGCGGCATGATGCCACGTTGGGCAACACTGCCAGCGCCAACGACCCCAAATCGGAGAGGTTTCATCGGTGACTCCTTATCGGTATGGTAGACGGACGGTGAGGCTATTGTACGCACAAAAACAGTATGTGTGAACGGTTCATAGCCGCTGTGTATTGCGTGTTGCATTGCCGAGCGCGACAGAAATACAGTACAATCGACACAGCTGAAGAGTGAGGTAGCCATGCAGAACGCACGAACCACAGAGACTCGTCAACGACGCAAAACCGATGTACCGAGCGGTGGTGTGCCACGCACGAGGCTGTTATTGTGGATTTCGTTTGTGGGCTTCGGCTGGTTAGCACTTATGGGACTCGTGGTGCTTTTTCCGTGGATCAGCACGGACCGGATGCATCATTGGGGTCTTATTGCTTTTTCTGCTGCCGTCGCATTTGGGACATTTGCACCGGTCGAGTCGACGCTGCGCGTCAACGGGTTGACCGTGCGTGGCATGTTTGGCGCAATTGTGCTCACGCACATCATTGTGTATATGCCGGTGCCGACACAATCGATGCTGACGCTTGCCGAAATTCCGATCTATATCATCGTCGGGACTGCCCTCTTTTATACCATTGCCTCACTGGGCATGCCCGTGTTGTACGCAATGGGTAAACGGGTATTTCGCCGCAGATCTCGGCGTCATGATGTCCGGCGGGCATGGCGTCAATCGACTGAACTCGGCGCACTCATATTTGGTTGCGTGGTGCTCCTCGGGTTGCGTGCATTCACACCGATGCTCGTGGGGCTTTGGGTATTAATGGTTGTCTTTGCAGAGTATATTTTTCTCTCGTATATCGAACCTCCGATAGAACGATAGGGTGGAGGAGTAGCCATGATCCGGATTGCAATTGTTGGTATGGGACTCATCGGAACGTCGTTGGGAATGGCACTCCGCGCAGGGAATAGTGCGACAGACCCACTCGGGCAGATTCAAGTCATCGGCTATGATCGTGACCGTGCAAACACCAAAGAAGCACGTGGACGATTGGCAATCGATGTTGTCGCAGATTCGCTCCAGCAAGCAATAACAGGAACGCATTTGGTTGTTCTCGCGGTACCTGCACAAGCCGTGCCTGCAGTCTTGCGCGAGATCGTGCCGTACCTCGAAGTGGGTGCTGTGATTACCGATGTCTGTAGCACAAAGGCACAGATTGCAGCCTGGGCAGACGAAATTTTGCCCAACGCAAATCCATTCATTGGTGGCCACCCCATGGCGGGGCGTGATGCATCAGGCCCGAAGGCTGCGACGCCAGAATTGTTCAAGGGATCGGTGTATTGCCTCTGCCCCGGATTGTCGTCCCCTCCCGAAGCAATCGCCTTGTGTGAAGCAATGGTAGATAGAGTCGGCGCGAAAACATATTTCATCGAGCCGGTAGAGCACGATGCCTATGTTGCCGGCATATCGCACTTGCCGTTCATTCTTGCCGCAAGTCTGGTGAACATGACAGCGAGCGAATCGTCCTGGCGTGAGATGAGCGCCCTGGCTGCGACGGGATTCCGTGACACGACACGCCTTGCGTCTGGTGATATCATCATGCACCGAGACATCGTGATGACCAATCGCATTGCCCTCGAGCGTTGGTTGACACAGGCAGTGAGCCAACTCGAATCATTCAAAGATGTCGTTGTACGTGGTGACGAAGCTGCGATTTCGACGTTTTTTGAGCAGGCGAAAACTACCCGTGCATCGTGGCTCGAACAAAAGCCTGGGATGCGGCCGGGCGAAGCAGAGTACGAAGACACCGGGATGGATTTGGTCCAGAAGCCATCCCTCTTTGGGCGCATGGGGGGAGGGAAAAGACCATGAACGATGCCTCCGCACCGATTCGTGTCCTCGTCGCGAAACCCGGGCTTGACGGTCATGACCGTGGCGCCAAAGTCATCGCACGTGCACTCCGCGACGCTGGAATGGATGTCATCTACACGGGTCTCGGATTGACCCCGCACATGATTGTCGAAGCTGCGCTGCAAGAAGATGTTGATGTGGTGGGATTATCGATTTTGTCTGGTGCGCACATGACCCTGTTGCCACGCGTCACGCAGGCATTAGATGCCGCCGGCTTGGCGGACTGTGTGGTCGTCGCGGGGGGAATTATCCCCGTCGATGATGCCGAAATTCTCAAAACTACCCATGGCGTCGACGCGGTATTTGGCCCAGGTACAACCACTGACGAGATTATTACCTTTATTCGCTCTGCCGTAGCTGCAGTACGAGCCGGCCGCGCATGAGCGATGGCAGCGCACGCGCGCAGGCCATTCATGCGGGTGATCGCCGCGCACTGGCGCAGGCGCTGACGCTGATTGAACGAGGTGGTCCCGCTGCAAAAGCGCTGCGCCGCAGCCTCGTGCCGCGCGCACAGACCCGAGTCATTGGGATTACCGGTGCACCAGGAGCGGGTAAATCGACGTTGACCACCGCTCTGGCGTTGCACATACGCACACGAGGATTGACCATCGGCATACTTGCAATAGACCCCTCCTCACCGCTGAGTGGCGGGGCTATCTTGGGTGACCGGATCCGTATGTATGACTTGGCTGGTGACAGCGGGGTGTTCATTCGGAGTATGGCAAATCGAGGGCGGTATGGTGGGATTGCAGGTGCCACTGCAGATGCTATTCGGGCGTTGAGTGCCGCTGGATATGACATTATCATGCTCGAGACAGTCGGCGCAGGTCAGAGTGATGTCGCAGTGGCAGATGTCGCAGACACGGTGTTGCTTGTTGAATCACCAGGGATGGGCGACGAAGTGCAATCGATAAAGGCTGGTTTGTTGGAGGTCGCCGATGTCATTGCCGTGAGCAAGAGCGACCGACAAGATGCCAATGCCACGCTCCAGCAACTGCGCGCACTCGTGCAGATGCAGCACGCTGATTCCGATGCATGGACTGTGCCCGTCTGTGGGGTATCGGCCATTGCCAACACGGGTATCACTGCGTTGGCAGATGCAGTCTTGGCACACGGTGAATGGCTTGCAATGCACCCAGCAGGTCCACGCCAACGGCGCCGTCGGATTGTGGCGTTGCAGCGTGCCCTCGAAATTCTCCTCCTCGAATCGCTCAGTCTCAGCCCCGTATGGCAAGACGCATTGGCAACACTCGACCAGCCAAATTGCGATATCGAAGCTCTCGCCGAACAGCTATTGACCAATTGGCGCGCCACTCCACAGCCGAATTAACGTGCAATCAGAGGTGTGTCATGCATGATGTTGTAATCGTTGGCGCAGGAATTGCCGGCTTAGCCGCTGCGCGGGCACTGCATGATGCGGGTCTCCGTGTGCGGGTCATCGAAGCACGAGACCGCATCGGCGGGCGGATTTGGACAGATGATTCGGCAGCAGATGGTCCTATCGAACGTGGTGCCGAGTTTATCCATGGCGATTCAGTGGCAAGTTGGGAATATGTACGCCTGCTCGGATTGACTGCACAAAAAGCTGCCTTGTGGGACGGACGACGGATCTATTGGAACGGCACCGTATCGACCGCACAGCAGCTCGAATCAAACTCAGATATCGCCAGGCTCACGACACTTGATGCCCAGATTATGGCGTATCGCGGCCCGGATGTCTCGTTTGCGACATGGCTCGATGCACACGGATACGAAGGAATTGCCCGACACCTCGCTGACATGCGATACGCCCACGCAAGTGCGACCACTCCCGAACGTGCGAGTGTCTACGCAATGCAGTCAGAATTTGCTGCCCAAGTAATCCAGGGCGGCGATGACTATCACATCCGCAATGGCTACGCCCGCATCGTCGAGTGGTTTGCCAGTGGGCTATCAATAGAGTTGTCTCGTCCGGTGAAGTCGATACATCAGGATGAAAACCATGTCACTGTGCACTGTGCAGATGGAACATCATATCAGGCGCGGCGTGCAATCATCACGTTACCCCTTGCACTGCTGCAGCGATCATCTGTTTCGTTCATCCCTGCGCTGAGTGCAGCCAAAGTGCAGGCAATCCATGCGCTCGACATGGGTGCCGGATGTAAGGTTATTTTGCGCTTCACCCAGCCATTTTGGGATGAAAATGCCACGTTCATGACATTACCTGATCCTGCACCAGTGTGGTGGACGGTAGACCCAAAGCGAAGTCTGCTGGTAGGGTTTTTCACAGGGCCGCGGGCTGAAGCGTTACTGGCACAGCCAGATGCGCGTGCGTACTGTCTCGATGCACTCCGTCGGGTCTATGGCAATGTCGTTGACGCTACATGCGAGGCGTATGAACTGGTTGACTGGTCGAACGACCCGTGGTGCATGGGCGGGTATAGTTCTGTGCCCGTAGGGAGCCTGTCTGCACGGACAGAGTTGGCCCGCTCTGAAGGAAGAGTCCATTTTGCAGGGGAAGCGACGGCGCTCGACGGGCACCCTGCCAGTGTCCATGGTGCGTTGGTGAGTGGCCAACGGAGTGCCGCAGAAATCATGGTAGCTCATGCGTAAACGACCGGATTTACTGAACCAAAGCCAGATTCTTGATCCTATTTGGATTCCTCTGTCCGACGGGACTCGTCTGGCAGCGCGGATCATGCTGCCGTCCTCTGCCAGCGAAAACGCAGTACCAGCGGTGCTTGAATATTTGCCGTATCGACGGAGCGACGGGACGTTTCGTCGCGATGCCGTGCGTCACCCGTACTTGGCTGCGCATGGGATAGCCGCAGTGCGTGTTGATATGCGGGGCAGCGGCGATTCTGAAGGGATTCTTGCCGATGAATACCTCCCCATCGAACAAATCGATGCCTGTGAGGTCATCGCCTGGATTGCTGCGCAGCACTGGTGTAATGGTAATGTCGGGATGTTTGGCATCTCGTGGGGGGGCTTTAATGCGCTCCAGGTGGCTGCGCGGCGCCCGCCAGCGCTCAAAGCAATAATCACGGTCTGCTCTACCGATGATCGCTACGCTGACGATGTGCATTACATGGGCGGGTGCTTGCTGGCTGTCGATATGCTGCCATGGGCGTCGGTCATGCTCGCATTCAACGCACGACCGCCTGACCCTGCCGTGGTGGGCCCGCATTGGCGCGAATCATGGCTGAGTCGCATCGAAGAGACGCCCCGTTACAGCGAAATTTGGCTCGCACATCAACGCCGCGACGCGTATTGGCAACAAGGTTCGGTGTGTGAAGACTATAGCGGCATTCAATGCCCGGTCTATGCAGTCGGCGGCTGGGCCGATGGGTATACCAATGCGGTTTTTCGATTAATTGCAGGGTTGACGGCACCGCGCAAGGGGCTTGTCGGCCCGTGGGCACACAAATACCCCGAAGCGGGAGTTCCTGGTCCGGCTATTGGTTTTCAAGATGAAGCAATCCGCTGGTGGAAGCATTGGTTGAACGGTGAACAGACGGGAATCATGGACGAGCCCATGCTGACCAGTTATCTTCAGGATGCCGTCCAACCCGCGAGTTGGTACGCGCAACGTCCTGGGCGATGGACAGCCGACTTGGCGTGGCCGGCGCAGAGCGTGAACGAACAAATGTGGTGTATGGGTCAGCTAGGGCTCACTGCTGCACCGCAAGCTGGGCATACATATACGATTGGAACCGACCTGCGTCATGGTGCCGATGCAGGCATGTGGTGCTCCTACGCGGTCCCCGGCGACTATCCCCCCGACCAACGTGGCGAAGACGGTCGCTCACTGACGTTTGATACCGCCCCCGTGACTCGTGCAGTAGACATTTTGGGCTTCCCACGGGTGACATTGCGCATGACAGCCAATCAGGCAACAGCAATGGTCGTGGTTCGATTGTGTGATATCGCTCCCGATGGGACATCACTGCTGGTCAGCCGCGGCATGTTGAATCTGACGCACCGAGATGGGCACGACACCGTCACAACGTTGATACCGGGGGAATACATCGATGTCGCGCTGACCCTCAATGCGGCAGGGCACACCCTACAGCCGGGTCATGCCTGGCGCATTGCCATTGCACCGTCGTATTGGCCGCACGCATGGCCCTCTGCGCATTTGGTTACGTTGGAGCTTGACAGCAGCGGCTGTCATGTGCTCCTTCCCGTACGTACTGCACAAGCAGAAGATGCTGGAGCGGGGATGTTTGAGGAACCTGCAGGAACGCCTGAACGCGGTATCGATGAGTTACGACCGGATGCACGCCGTCGCTATGAGCGCTATGACCAAGTGAGCATGATGTGGGAACTCCACGATGAAAACGATCACGGAGCATTCATGCGTCCCGACGGATTGACCTATGGGCATCGCTCAGCGGACCGGTACTTCATCGTGACAAACAATCCTTGTTCTGCACGCTCAGTCTGCGAACACGAGATAACCGTTGGACGCGGTGATTGGCAAACGCGCGTCGTGACCTGGTCCGAATTGCGTTGCGACTCTCTGTGGTTCTACATCGATAACCGTATCACTGCATACGAAGGCAAGGATGTCGTCGCCACGCAATCACATCAACATCGTGTCGCTCGTGATGGAATCTAGCACGTTGAATGAAGGAGTGTACCAATGGCACAGATATTGACGATACGTGCGGTGACCGTACAAGACATCCGATTCCCTACATCGCTTAATCTGGACGGTTCTGATGCGATGAACCGTGACCCCGACTACTCCGCGACCTATGTCACGGTGTATACCGATAGTACACATACTGGGCACGGATTGACATTTACCATCGGGCGCGGGAATGACTTGTGTGTGCAGGCAGCCCAGACCTTAGGTCAGCGTCTCGTTGGTCGAACGCTCGAGAGTATCAGTGCTGATTTTGGCGCATTTTGGTACGAAATGGTGGGTGATAGCCAATTGCGATGGGTCGGTCCCGAAAAGGGGGTGGTCCACCTCGCCGTCGCCGCGGTCGTAAACGCAATCTGGGACTTGTTCGCCAAATCCGTCCACAAACCCCTCTGGCAAGTGTTGGTAGATATGACGCCAGAAGAATTAGTGCGCTGCGTTCCATTCCGGTACATCAGCGATGTAATTACTCCTGCTGAGGCCCTTGCTCTGCTCCACGCTCAGGAACCACACAAAGCAGAACGAACTGCGCACATGCGCACGGTTGGGTACCCTGCATATACCACGTCGGCAGGTTGGTTAGGCTACAGCGACGAAAAAGTCCGTAGTCTGTGCGAGGCAGCAATTGCCGATGGGTTTACCCACATCAAAATGAAAGTGGGCATCAGTCGCGAAGCGGATGCTCGTCGTGCTGCACTCATCCGGGCAGTCATTGGTCCTGACCGATTCTTGATGGTAGATGCCAATCAAGTCTGGGATGTGAATGAGGCAATTGACTGGATGGAGTCGCTGAAGCCATATAACCCACTTTGGATAGAGGAGCCAACGAGTCCCGATGATGTGCTCGGACATGCAACCATTGCTCGTGCAGTTGCCCCGATTGGCGTTGCGACAGGTGAGCATGTTCAGAATCGGGTTGTGTTTAAACAATTGCTCCAAGCAAAAGCTATTTCGTTTTGCCAGATTGATGCGTGTCGTGTCGGCGGGGTCAATGAAGTGCTGGCAATTATGCTCATGGCAGCGAAATTCGGTATCCCAGTGTGTCCGCACGCAGGAGGAGTTGGGCTATGCGAGTACGTCCAGCATTTGTCATTTTTTGACTATATCGCACTGACTGGTTCAACCGACCGGCGTGTGATTGAGTACGTCGATCATCTGCATGAACACTTTGTCGACCCGTGTATTGTGCAGCAGGGTCGGTATCGACTCCCCGAACTCCCTGGCTACAGCATCGAAATGCACAGTGCAACCCAATCAGAATTTGCCTACCCTCTGGGACCCGTGTGGACGCGCATCGCCGCTGGATTACAACCGTGAAAAGAAGCGGGCAGTTTGCAAAGCTCGCGGTCTATGGATTTCTGATATCGTTTTTTGTCGTGCCAATGATTCTCATCGGGTATCGGGGACTCGCTGGTGTCGATGTGGACCTGCTAGCCGAGATTCCGCCCGTCCTGTGGTCCACATTGCTTCAATCAGGAGCCTCGACCTGCTTGGCGCTGATGATTGCGTTGCCCATTGCATGGGCAATTATGCAGGTGCCAGGGCGTTGGGCAGACGCTGTACTGCTGTGGGTAGCGGTTCCCTTTATTGTTCCAACCCCAGTGGCTGCCGCTATGGTCAGTGCAACGTGCGGACCGCAATCATGGTGCGGGTCGATACTTGGTGTCGAGATGGCGCAGGGATTTGGCTTTGTGATTGTTGTCCAAGCATGGCACAACGCAGGCCTCATTGTACGGGTGGTGAGTCAAGCGTGGAGTTCTATCAGTCTCCGCTACCAACGTGCTGCTGCCACGTTGTCAGCCACTCCCTGGCGACAATTTTGGTCAGTTACCTTCCCTTTACTTATTCCCAGTATCGTGAATAGTGTGCTGATTGTGCTGCTGTATTGTATCGGCAGTTTTGGTATCATCGTGCTACTTGGCGGCGGTCGGCTGGTGTCACTCGAGGTCGAAATCTGGCGCCAGACGACCCAATTTCTTCGCATTGATAGTGCGACGTTGTTTGCACTTGTGCAGTTGCTTTTGAGTATTGCATTACTCACCGGTGCTGATTGGATTGGTACGGGAGGAACTTTCACACCCACTATGGCACGACCCGCACCGCTCAATCGGTGGTCCGAGCGGTTGGCGCTGGGCATTCTGATGATGACGGTATGCGTCTTTGTTATTCCGTACTTCACGCTGTTGCCCAAAGCGTTCGGGACGAGTGAGCCGTTCGCCGCATTCCAAAACTTACAATACCCGGTGCGCGGAAGCGGTATCATTCATTCTCCACTCGCTGCATTATGGCGCTCCGTGTGGGTGGCTGCACTGGTGACGGTGCTGACAATATGCATCGCATGGGTAGCTACTTCCCCGCGCACCTTCCTGCGCCAGCTGGTGGTCCTGCCCTTGGGTGTGAGTACGATTACATTGAGTCTGGGGTATGTGTTGTGGTTTGGGTCTCTGGGCTGGTTGGCGTCTCCATGGGTGTTGGTTGCAGTCCATACAATCTTGGCGACTCCGCTGGTGGCACGTCAAGTGATGGTTGCGCGTAATCGCTTGCCAACGTACTATTCTGATGCGGCACAGACATTGGGTGCGTCACCAGAGCGAACGCTGCGGGGAATCGAAATCCCGATGTTGCGCAGACCACTCGTGGCGGCAGCAACATTTGCGTATGCGCTTTCGCTGGGAGACTATGCTGCAGCGCTGGTTTTGACGCGACCAGATAGTGCAACCGCGCCACTGGTGATTGCTCGCATGCTCAATCGTCCAGGCGCCATGAATTATGCCATGGCGGCAGCACTGAGCGTCGTGTTCATCGTCTGTTGTGTGGGGGTAATGCTCGTTGTCCAACGCGTATCGGTTGACCGTGAACGTTAGATGATGCGCTGTGCGATTTCGGTGACGGTCGCATAGACTGACTCGAGCGCAGGTCCGATGTGGTGGATGCTGTGGTGATCGATGGCCGATGCGCGGTTTTCTGCACTCATGCGAGCCCGGAGTGTATCGTCGTTGAGTGTGTCGATGATGCACTGGGCGAGATGTTCTCGGTCTGCGTAGCGAGCGTAGATTCCGTGCTCCCCGAGATATTGACGGCTCACGGCACTGTCAAAGGTAATCACCGGCAACCCAAGTGCCATGTACTGTGGAATTTTCCCGCTTCCTTCGCTTCGACTCATTTTTGGTGCGACGGCAACTTCGCCGAGTCCCAAATAATGGTGCGAATCCAGATACCGGATACGACCCGGAAGAGTGACATACTGACTCACTCCGAGGCTTTCGGCGTAGCGGCGATAGCTGTCAGGGTCGGGGTAGCCCATGATGAGGAAGTGCGCATCGGGTACCGCTGCAACGACCTCTGGGATGCATTCGATGAGCAGGTTTGTTCCCTGATACGGTGCCAATAAACCGAGGTAGACGATGATGCGACTCGTGGCGGGAATGCCCAAGGCGGTGCGAATTGATTCGTCGGGAGGTTGTGGGGCAAAGTATATCGTGTCTATTCCATCGGCAATCGTGGTCACTTGCTGAGCAGGATGCGCAAACTCTTCGATGAGCATACGCCGGGCGTTTTCGCTCGAGGTCAACACCATATCAGCCTGACGATTAATCCATGTTTCGAGGGCATACAGCGGTTTGTAGAGCGGAGCGTCATACCCAGACAAGAAGTGGTGATCGATCATTTCAGCGGTCATACTTCCTTGATAATCGAATATCAACGGCTTGCCGATGAGGCGTTTGAGGATGGCACCGATGAGACCACCTTCGTGGAGGTGCGCATGGATGATGTCGGGTTTGAATTTCCACGCAGCAAGCACCGTACGCCATGACAGGACAACATCCAAATAGAGTTTGTGACGCGATGACCCCACCAGGGTGCGTTTGATCCAGGGTACATCGACCGAACGGACAATCTGTAGTCCTTCAACCGCATCACCGTTGTGGTAGGTGGCAATCAACACGGTATGACCGCGCCGCTGGAGTTCTTGGGCTTCTTGGGCAATGCGAATATGGCAGCCGTAGTCCGAAAAAAAGCTCGTCGGCGCTACCATCAGCACGCGATACCGGGCATCACTCATGCAGGCGCCCCACGGTATGACATGTCGAGCACTTCGGCGATATGAAGGACCTTCATTGCCGATCCATTGGCCCGTAGACCACCTGCGAGCTGCAGATGGCAACCCGGATTGGCAGTGACCACGACGCTCGCATTGGTACGCATGGTGTTGGTGATTTTGCGGTTCCCTAACTGCCCCGCTAATTCTGGTTGGGTGACGTTGTAGATACCTGCTGAACCACAACACAGGGATGATTCGGCCATCTCGATGAGCGTCAATCCGGGAATTTTCTTGAGCAGCGCTCGTGGTTGGGCGGTGATGCGCTGGGCATGCGCCAAATGGCAGGGCTCTTGATAGGTGACTGTCATTGGGAGTGGCTTGAGGTCAGCGGTGTTGACGTCCAAAGCGGCGATGTACTCACTGATGTCGCGTACCGTCGCACTGAACGCTGCAGCTCGGTCAGCCCATGCAGTGTCGTCGTGTAACAGGTGGCCATATTCTTTGAGGGTCGAACCACACCCTGCAGCATTGACAATCACTGCGTCGTATGATGCCCCGAATGCTTCGATGTTTTGTTTGGCCAGATTGCGCGCAGAATCAAGCTCGCCGCCATGGGCATGCAAAGCCCCACAGCACCCTTGATTACGCGGGACAACCACGGTAATCCCGTTCCGCTGCAAAACGCGAATCGTCGCGCTGTGCACATGTGCGAATGCAGTCGACATAATACAACCACTCAGGAGCGCAACACGGGCTTTTGGAGTACCGATTGCCGGGTACACTTGATCGCGCGGAACCATAAATGTATTACTCATCGGGGGCAAGATGGCCTCTTGTTCCGCGAGCCCAAGCGCTTTAACAATGCCGCTCTTGCGTGCAAGCCACTGCAGCCCTGTTTTTTGGTAGAGCCATAACAATCGCGAAAATGCTCGGAAGAGCGACATCTTGGCAAACAACTGTCCAAAAACCACGGATCGTATCGCAGTAGTCGACGCAGTGTAGGGAGGGAGGGTGCCGTCGACCTTGGCATTATGAATCTGCGTGCGTGCCGATTCCAAAATCTGGCCGTATTGCACACCACTCGGGCACACTGCCTCGCAGGCGCGACAATTCAGACAGGCGCTCATCTGCTCTTGGAAGACGTCAGATTCAATCCCGATACGACCGTCCGAGACGGCCTTCATCAAATAGATGCGGCCACGGGGCGAAAACTGCTCGAGACCGGTCTCGCGGTAGGTTGGACACGCAGAGAGGCATAATCCACAGTGGACACAGGTATTAATGACGGCATCGTTCGGTATGTCAGTGCCGTAGAAGGGAATCACGGTTGATTGGGTCATAGCGACCTCATGCGTTTAGTTGAGTACATGCAAATTATACCATAGTGACTTCGTTGCCGGTCACCGCGCCGTTTGCCATACCAAGAAATACTTGTTACAATACCCCTCAGTAATTTACATTTTAGCGAGGGACACCATGGCCAGTAAGAAGGGTAATCGCATCATCATCAAGCTCCGGAGTACCGAGAGCGCACATACCTATACGACGATGAAGAACCGCAAGAACGATACCAACCGTCTCGAACTCCGCCGCTACGATCCCACGTTGCGCAAGCACGTCCTCTACCGCGAGACCAAATAAGTCATCGAGTAGTCAATCGAATTCGGAGCAGGTTTTCCCTGCTCCGTTTTTTGTACCCTCAATTCCTTACCATGAGGTGTGTGATGACGCCCATCCGTCTGGCCAGCGTGCGGATTCTGTTCCGTCGGGTACTCCTGTCTGCCATCATTGGGGTTTTTGCAGGAGGTGCCGCGGCGCTATTTTTGGTTCTGTTGGCCCAGACAACCGCGCTCTGGGAGGCGCATCCACTCCTTCTGTGGGGATTGCCTGCGATGGGTTTTCTGATGACCGCACTCTACCAATGGCGCGGTGAGTCCGCAGTCGCCGGGAATAATCTGATTATCGATGCCGTCTATGATCCTGCGGCACATCGTGTGCCCTTGCGAATGTTCCCACTTATATTGGGGAGTACGCTGTTGACGCACCTCTGTGGAGGTTCTGCGGGTCGAGAGGGTACTGCTGTACAGATGTCAGGGAGTATTGCGAGTGCGCTGTTGCGCTGGGTGCGCAGCGATGAACGCGAAGTGCGCATATTGCTGATGGCCAGTATCAGTGCAGGATTCGCTAGTGTGTTCGGTACTCCGCTGGCAGGTGCGGTCTTTGGGATGGAAGTACTCGGGCAAGGAACACTCCGGACACGTGCGGCATTACCCTGTCTGGTGGCAGCCATCGTCGGTGACGGCACGGTACGCATGCTGCAGGTGCCTCATGCGCAGTACGTCATTGCGACCGTACCAGCGCTCTCACTGGGGCTGATGGGTTGGAGTGTGCTCGCAGGGGTCGTCTTTGCCGGGATCGCCGTGCTCTTCATCGAACTCAATGACCTCGTTCATGCCGCGAGTAAACGGCTTATCAACGATTCCCGCTGGCGTACTGCAGCTGGTGGGGCAGCGATTATCTGCTTGACATATGCGGTGGGTACGCGCGACTACAACGGTTTGAGCTTGCCACTGCTGGCTGCTGCGTTCAGCCCAGAAGGCGTGCCAATGGCAGCGTTTGCGCTCAAAATACTCTTCACCGTAATCACCCTCGGTGTTGGGTTCAAAGGGGGTGAAGTCACGCCGTTGTTTGTCATCGGGGCAACCGCCGGCGCCACTCTGGGGCGCGTTAGCGGGGTGCCAATGGACGTGATGGCTGCATTGGGATTTGTGGCGGTGTTTGCGGCAGCCGCGCAGACACCCTTTGCGTGCGTCTTGCTTGGTCTCGAGCTGTTTGGCAGTGAGTTAATTGTGCCTTTGGCAATTGCCGTATTTGTGGCTGCCGCAGTGGTCGGGCAACGCGGAATCTATCAGGCACAACGGGTGAGTACGTTCGACGACGACCTCGATGTGGCACGACAAAGCCCACGGTTGCACGATGTTCGGCAGGGGCGTGGGCTTGATTGGTTCACACGACCGCGTGACTAGGGTAATTCCATCACGAGGAGGTAGGCGCCATCTCCAGCGACATTTTCGGTCATGCCGATGACGACGACGCTGATGCCTTTGCGCCAGGCTGTATAACTCAGTGTGTCGCCTTCGACGCTGACAGCAGAGAATGGCTGCCAACCCAACGGGACCAATCCATTGCTGTAGAATTCCTTGACAGACGGGTAGGTGCTCTCGTCTGGAATGCGATACAAATTCGTCCGCGATGGTTTGGGAAGGTCCTTGATGTATTGCTCGATACCACCGCGTAACTCTGCTGCCAGGGCCGCTACGTTGGTATCAACCGGCTGTGCACCGGGGAAGAGCAGCGTGTCTGTGGGATGATCGCCTGTCGCAATGCCACAACTCACCAGGGCTACGGCTAGTGCAGACAGACTCAAGAATGTGCGTCTTT
Source organism: Thermoflexus hugenholtzii JAD2 (assembly GCA_945881915.1). GTDB lineage: Bacteria > Chloroflexota > Chloroflexia > Chloroflexales > Roseiflexaceae > UBA965. The sequence goes on from CAMCVW010000012.1 coordinate 74,057, forward strand.
TCACAACGGTGTCCTTTTTGTTGAAAATTGCGACGATTGATTCAGGGATGCGCAGCCAGCGCATAGGTCACTGCCGCCTCGGCATGAATCTGGGTTGTATCGAAAACCGGAACCGTGACATCTGCAGCGCCTACGAGGAGGGTGATTTCGGTACAGCCCAAAATCACACCTTGTGCACCACGGGCTACCAATCCCGCCATGATGGTCTGGTAGTGCGTGCGTGAATCATCGGCAATAATGCCCATACATAGTTCGTCGTAGATGATGCGATTGACGGTGACGCGATCTGCCTCATCTGGGACGAGGACCGTCAAACCGTATTGTGCTTCGAGCCGCCCTTTGTAAAAATCTTGTTCCATCGTGTATCGGGTACCCAACAGTGCAATGGTGCGGATGCCAGACGCTACGATACGTTCAGCAGTTGCATCGGCAATGTGTATGAACGGAATCGGCAAGTCGGCGGTGATGGTCGCTGCGACTTTGTGCATGGTGTTTGTGCATAGGACGATACAGTCAGCACCCGCCGCGACCAGCCGTTGCGCTACCGTGGCGAGCAAGGTGCCGGCTTTGTCCCATTCGCCGCGATGCTGGTAGGCTTCGATTTGAGCGAAGTCGACACTGGCCATGAGAATGGGGGCTGAATGGAGCCCGCCTCGGGCGGTGCGCACGAGTTGGTTGATGACGCGATAATACTCAGCCGATGATTCCCAACTCATACCGCCGATGAGACCAATCCACTTCATGAACGTTCCCTTTCGATACATAACACTATCCTACCATTTTCGTCGAGGGTATATAATGCAGACACTTGCAGCAGACGAAGGGAATCATCATGACCAAGATTCGTTGGGGAATTATCAGTACGGCCAATATCGGTATTGCGAAAGTCATCCCGGCCATGTTGAAGGGTGAGCATATCGACATCGTGGCGATTGCGTCGCGCGATTTGGCCAAGGCGAAAGACGCTGCCCAAACACTCGGTATCCCCAAGGCCTACGGGAGTTATGAAGCATTGCTCGCCGACCCCAACATCGATGCAATATACAACCCACTTCCCAACCATTTGCACGTGTCGGTCTCTATCCAAGCCCTCGAAGCGGGCAAGCATGTCTTGTGTGAAAAACCAATCGCACTGACTGCCGCCGAGGGTGAACAACTCGTCGCCGCCGGCAAACGCCACCCTCATCTCAAGCTGATGGAGGCGTTCATGTACCGCCATCATCCACAGTGGCAACGTGCCAAAGCAATCGTCGACGCAGGTGGCATTGGCCAATTGCGGACAATTCAGAGCATCTTTAGCTATTACCTGACAGACCCAACCAACGTACGAAATCAAGCCGATATCGGTGGTGGCGGATTGATGGATATTGGTTGCTACAACATTTCACTGTCACGCTTCATTTTTGGAAGCGAACCGAACAAGGTATGTGGGCTCATCGAATACGACCCAACTCTCAAGACTGATCGACTCGCATCAGGGATGATGCAGTTCGCTGGGGGGACCGCTACATTCACCTGTTCGACGCAACTAGCGAACTATCAACGGGTGCAGATTTTGGGGACCGAGGGTCGCATCGAAATCGAAATTCCGTTCAATGCCCCAGCCGATCGACCATGCACGATGTGGCATACCGTAGCCGGGAAGACGCTCGAAATCACGTTACCGACCGTCGATCAGTACACCATTCAAGGTGAACTATTCAGTTTGGCAATTCTCAACAATACACCGGTGCCGACGCCAATCGCTGATGCGGTGGCCAATATGCGTGTCATCGATGCGCTCGTCGCGAGTGAGCGCACGGGCGGATGGGTGCGAATCCCCGCGTAATTCAATTTGCAAGCGCTTGTGGCGTATGCTATACTAGCAAGCGTTGTGGTGCTCGTAGCTCAACGGCAGAGCGCTGGTCTGTGGCTCCAGAGGTTGCGGGTTCGAAACCCGTCGAGCACCCCATTCTAGCCCCCGAGTTGGTAACAACTCGGGGGTGATTGTATCTCTTTTTCAGACCGATGTATCATAGTGTTACGTACACAAGAAAGGGCCAGTAACGATGATTCAGACAGAACAAAAGCGCATTGCACTTCCGACCGGCGTCACCCTCAACGTCCATTTTGCTGGCAGCGGAGCCGACGTGTTGTTGCTCCACGGCATTACGGGGTGTGGACTGTATTGGAGTGTGCAAATCGCCAATCTCGTGGCTGCCGGTTACCGGGTCATTGCGCCGGATGGTCGTGGGCACGGTACCTCAGATCGCGCCGTAGCGTACGCAACAGCAACGATTGCAGAAGATGCAGCAGCATTGATCACGGAGCTTGGTCTGCACAAACCGACGATTATTGGGCATTCGATGGGTGGGGCGCAGAGTTTGTACCTCGCATCGAAGCACCCCGAACTCGTCGGTAGACTCATCCTCGAAGACCCCGCGGTGTGGCCACAGGGTGGTGACGATGCGTATGTGGCGGGCGTCCGTGATCCTTGGAAGCAAGGCTTACAGGCATGGGTTGGGTTGAGCCAAGAGGCACTTATCGCCTTCAAACAAAACGAAGCACCCCATTGGAGCGCCGAAGCCCTGGATAGCTGGGCGACTGCGAAGCGCCAAAACGATCCAGAAGTGCTTGCCTGGCTGGACGAAATCAAAACCCCGGTCTGGCAATGGCTCAATAAAGTAACGGTACCGATAACGGTGTTGTACTGCGAGCCGGAACGTGGCGGGGTGGTGAGTGCGGCATTTGCCCAAGAACTTGTTGGCTATATGCCGCATTTGAACGCAGTATGCATCCCGGGAGTCGGCCACGAGATGCATCACGACAATCCAGAGGCGTTTATCTCGGCTGTATGGGACGCAATGAGCTGACAGGTAGCAGGTAGCAGGTAGCAGGTAGCAGGTAGCAGGGAGCAGGTAGCAGGGAGCAGGGAGCAGGGAGCAGGGAGCAGGGAGCAGGGAGCAGGGAGCAGGGAGCAGGGAGCAGGGAGCAGGGAGCAGGGAGC
>CAMCVW010000013.1 GCA_945881915.1 Thermoflexus hugenholtzii JAD2
GGGGCGTAAGGGCGAAAGATTTTTCGCCCTTACGCCCCGACACAGACTGACTGAGATCAGCAATAGTAGTGGTGTCTAGAAATCGTTGCGATAGACGATATTGCCTTCGATCATGGTGAGATGTGCAGTATTGTGCTGGAGTAATGCAGCATCGCAGGCAAACGGATCATGCTTCATAACGGCAATGTCTGCCACCATTCCTGGCATGAGTGTGCCTTGGCGCATGTGACTATTCGAACAGTAGGCAGCACCCACGGTGAAGCCACGAAGCGTGCTGAGTCGCGTGAGCGCTTGCTCTGGGTACCATCCTGCAGCGGGGGTGCCATCGAGTTTGCGACGGGTGACAGCGCCATAGATGGAGAGCCACGGGTTGAGGGATTCAACGGGGGCATCGGATCCGAGCGCCAGCACGGCGCCTGTTAACTCGACAGAGCGCCAGGCGTACGCGCTGGCGTTACGGGCACCCCAGAGGCGCTGTGCGGTATCGAGGTCACCGATCATGTGGACGGGTTGCATCGAAGCGACGACATTCATCGCAACGAAGCGGGGGATGTCGGTTGGATCGAGCAATTGACAATGCTCGATGCGATTGGGAACGGCCAATGAGCGCACTGCCGTAGCTGCCAGCGATTCACCAGGTTTTTGCATCGGTTTGAGAGCGGCTTCGATGGCATCGAGGACTTTGCGATTGGCTCCGTCACCAATACAGTGAACCGATATTGCGATTCCGTTTTGATTGGCCCGACGAGCGTTATCGAAGATTTCTTCACGCGACATGGTAGGCAAGCCGAGGTTATTCCCACCTTCGAACGGCGCGAGCATATCGGCAGTTTCACTCCCCAGCGTGCCGTCGGCGAAGAACTTAAAGGCGCCAATGCGCAACCAGTCATCGCCCAGACCACTGCGCAGGCCGAGGCCGAGCATGTGCTCGAAACCATCGGGGTCCATTTGGACGAGGATACGGCCGGGCAGGTTGCCCTGCTCGCGCATGTACTGGAAGTTGCGGAGGTCATTGTACCCATCGCGCCGTGTACCCGTCAGACTGTGCATGCCCACCATTCCGTAGCTGTAACCTTCAGCGAATGCTTCGGTGACAGCATTCCGTCGGTCTTCATCGGTTGTGTCGGGGATGTATTGACGAACGAGGTTAATTGCGGTTTCTTTGAAGATACCGGTCGGATTGCCGTTGGTATCACGGTCGATGTGGCCGCCTTCGGGATCGGCGGTGTGTTTGTCGATACCGGCGATTTTCATGGCGGTGTGATTGACCCAGGCGGAGTGGCCGTCTTTGCGGCTGAGCAATGCCGGCCGCCCGGGGGAGAGCTGTTCGAGGTCATCTGCAGTGGGCCAGTAGCCGCCCCAGAGCGTATGATCCCAGCCACCGCCCTGGAGCCAAACGCCCTTTGGCAAGCGATCGTCGGCCGCACCGATGACCTTGCGTACTTCGGCAAAATCGGAATATCCATACAGGCGTACTTGGCGCAGTGTCATGCCTGTGGCGATGATATGCACGTGTGCATCTGTGAGCCCTGGAATTGCGGCTTTCCCTTGTAAATCGAGTGTCGAGTCGGGGGTGCCGAGGATTGCCAATACGTCAGCACGACTCCCGGATGCACAAACCAACCCGTCACGGATGCCGAGCGCTTCGACGAGGGGTTTGGCTGGATCGAGCGTGTAGATGGGACCATTGGTGACAAGCATCGTCGTCATGTCGTTTCCTTTTGTGATAGAGGGGGACGTGCCAATTATACCGGTAAAGTGCACAAAAAAACCACCGTTGGCAATGCACAACGGTGGCAACAGCTGATTAATTGTCTTCGTGACGACGATGGCGAATCGCTGGCGGGAGCGATATATCGGGATCGTCTTCGTGGGGCCGACCATTGCTGGGTGGCTGACGAAAACCGCCTTCGAGCGGTGATTGTCGAGACAGCGGCGGCCGACTCGGTGATGGTTGTTGTTCGGCAGCAGGAATGTATGGTCGACGGGGAGGCACATCTGCACCGGGCTGGCGCCCTGCCAATGGCCCTGGCCGATCATTCCCGGCGTGTGCTGGCGGGTTGATGGCTGGAGCGGGCGGGACTGCCGGCACCGATGAGCGCAGTGCAGGAGGGATTTGCGACGGCGTCGGTGCAAGTGTTGCTTGCTCGTGCATAGGTGTTCGTGCAGGCATTTGCGCTTTTGGCCGCATCGAACTAATTCCGGATGCGAGGAGGGTGATTTTGACTTGATCGGCCGGAAAATTCGGATCAATGACCGAACCCCAGATGATTTGTGCGTCGTCTGCAACGATTCCTTCGACGATGGTCGCAGCTTCTGCGACTTCAGCCATGCGAATGTCTTCGCCGCTGGTGATATTGAGCAGCACGCGTTTGGCACCGCGGATTTCGACATCGAGGAGGGGCGATTGCATTGCCGATTCGATAGCTTGTTGAATGCGGTTTTCGCCAGATCCAAGACCGATTGCCATCAGTGCTTCACCGGAATTTTTGAGCACCGTCTGCACATCTGCAAAATCAACATTGACGACACCGGTTTTGGTGATGAGGTCCGAAACACCCTGAATGCCTTGCCGCAAGACGCTATCAGCGATTTGGAAGCCCTGAATCATCGAAACACCGCGTTTTGCGTAGGCTTCGACGAGTCGGTCATTCGGAACGACGACGAGCGCATCGACATATTGACGCAGCTGTTCAATGCCTTTTTCTGCTTGTGCAAGACGTTTAGAACCTTCGAATTTGAATGGTTTGGTGACGACTGCGACGGTCAAAATACCCAAGTCTTGGGCAATAGAGGCGACAATCGGCGCTGCTCCTGTGCCAGTACCACCGCCCATACCGGCAGTGATGAAGACGAGATTGGAACCTTTGAGGATTTCGTAGAGTTCGTCGTTTGTTTCTTCGGCGGCACGCTCACCAACCCCGGGGTCACCACCAGCACCCATCCCCCGGGTGAGACGCTCACCAATGCATATTTTGTAGTGTGCGCGTGAGAGCCGGAGGACTTGTGCATCGGTGTTGATTGCAACAAATTCCACATCCCGGACGCCGTCTTCGATCATTCGGTCGATGGCATTAGAGCCACCACCGCCAACACCAATCACGCGAATCACTGCACGCACGCCACGAGGTTGTGAAGAAGTCATCGATGGGTCCTTTCGGGGTGCCTAACAAGGACTGACGGAGGTGAACGAATGGCTGGTCAGCGATCTTTGTTCCGACGAACAAACACGGGAATATCCACATCAGCCTGTGTGGGGAAGTTGCGCATTGGTTGCGATGGTGTTCGTGCATCACGCTGCGGTGGCGTGGGCAGCGGAACTGAAGCATCTTGATTGGGTTGCCGTTGCATAGGTGTCGGTGCACGTTGGGGGAGTTGCGTGCGTTGCTCTGCGATGGAGTCTGATCGACGTTCCCCATCGAACCCCGTTGCAATGAGGGTGACTTTGACTTGGCCCCGTGGGAAATTGGGGTCAATCAGCAAGCCCCAGATGATATTGGCATTGTGCGCAACGGCTGCTTCGATGACAGAGGCGGCTTCTTGGACTTCGTAGAGGCTGACGTCTTCGCCGCCAGTCACATTGAGCAGCACGCTCCGTGCGCCAGTGATGGTGACCTCGAGCAGCGGCGACTCTACCGCCTCGCGCACCGCGTCGATCATACGATTGTCACCGCTGCCGATACCAATCGACATCAGAGCAGTGCCGGAGCGTTGCATCACGGAGCGCACATCGGCGAAATCGACGTTGATGAGCCCAGGCAGATTGATCATGTCGGCGATACCCTGGATACCCTGGCGAAGCACACCATCGGCCATCTGAAATGCCTGCATCATCGTGGCGTTTTTGTTGCCGGCATGGAGCAGGCGATCGTTCGGTACGATGACGAGTGTATCGACATGCGGTCGGAGTCGCTCGATGCCTTCTTCGGCGTGCTTGCGGCGATGTTTGCCCTCGAATCCAAACGGTTTGGTGACCACTCCGACGGTCAATATTCCTAATTCTTGGGCGATACTGGCCACGATGGGGGCTGCACCGGTACCCGTACCACCACCCATACCCGCAGTGATAAAGACCATATTGGCACCGTGTAGTGCTTCGGTGAGTTCGATGCGCGATTCTTCGGCGGCTTTTTCACCGATACTGGGGTCACCGCCTGCGCCGAGGCCTTTGGTCAGCTTATCGCCGATGCGGATACGTTTATCGGCTTTTGAGTTGACGAGTGCCTGTGCGTCTGTATTGACCGTGATGAATTCGACATTCTGGACACCGTCAGCGACCATGCGGTCGACTGCGTTCGATCCACCACCGCCGACACCGATAACCTTGATGACCGCCACGCGCTCATTGATATCTTGTTGGTGACCGAACATATGTCCTCCATCGACTGCTGCCGTGAATACAGAACTCTCGAAGTTCAGTGCGTACCGAGATTGAAATCATTTTGTAATGTTCTTTGATTATACTACATTACTACGCACAGAGGGAAGTAGCAGAATATCAACCTCCATCGATTGATGGAGGTTGATAGTTTTTGGCATAGAGAAGCAAAAAGTAACTACGGCAAGAATTCACGTAACCACATTTTGAAGCGCTCGTAGACATCGACCCAGCGACTGTCTTCGTCGCGGCTGTGGCGACCACCTTCACCGTGACGATACCCCCAGCGGATCAAGCCCAGGACAGTGGCATATGCAGGAGTGTTGAGTTGATCGATGCGGCCATAGACGTCCTCGGTCGTACCGATTCGAATCGGTGCATTGAAGCGCTCGTAGAACAGAATATCGAGGTTGCGCAGCAACGCACCGCCACCAGTCAATACCACACCTGCGTTATATGCACCCATATAGGCACTCTGAGAGACTTCGTAGATGATGAATTCGATGAGCTCGTCACAGCGTGCTTGAATCGATTCGTTGAAGTGCATTCTGCTCATCGATACCGGATCCCCCGGGCGTTGCCCTTCGAGTTCGATGACGTCTTTGTGTCTGTATGCGTCAGCGACGGCTTCGCCGAGGGTTATCTTGGTCTGTTCGGCAACTGCTGGGTTCAGTTGAAACATAAGACTCAAATCGTTCGTAATTGTGTGCCCGCCGATAGGAATCACATGCGTATGCCAGGTCGAACCCTGGGCAATAAATGCTACTCCGGTCGTATCACTGCCGATGTCGACGAGGACGACTCCGTTCTGTTTGTCGTCATCGGTGAGCACGGCTTCGGCACTCGCGAGTTGCTGAAGAACGACATCATCGATATCAACGGAGCAATTCTGGACGACCTTGATGATGTTTTGAATTGCGGTGACATCACAGACGACGATGTGGACATCGACTTCGAGTCGGTAGCCACGCATTCCGACGGGATCTTGGACCTCTTGGGTGTCGAGGGTATAGCGGAATGGCATGACATGGAGTAATTCCACATTGGGCGGCAGCGGTTCTGCCTGTGCTGTTTCGACCGCACGCAGGATATCTTCGTGACGTACAAAGCCGTCATACTCGCGCGAAATAGCCACAGCACCGGTGCGACTGAAGCTTTGGATGTGTTTGCCTGTGATGGAAACATAGGCAGAGCCAACGCGATAGCCACCCATCTGTTCTGCCTGAGTGATACTCGCTTTGATCGAACGCGTTGCTTCATCGAGGTTGACAATGATGCCGCGCTCGACCCCACGAGAAGGCGTTACCCCGTAGCCGAGGACGGTGATGATTTGTTCACCATCCATCTGAGCAATCATCGTGACAATTTTGGTCGAGCCGATATCTATACCGGCGATTGTGCGCATACTCACAGAAAACCTCGTGTACTAGGGGACAACATCGATGGTGTCGGAAAGAACCAGGGTTTGCGTGATTGTTTCGGTCAGAGGGATATCGTCGCGGTAATAGGGTGTAAGCGAACGCAAATCGGCAAAAGCGTAGTTCGCGTTTTCGGCATTGAGCTGTGCCAGGAGGGCGATTTTTTCGTCGGTTCGGTCGAGCGTTCCCATCAAGATGGTCTGCCCCACCTCGGTGAGAATCGAAATTCCACGCCGTTCATCCCAGCCGATGCGGGCAATGGATAGTCCCGCTTCTGTCGGCAGTCGCTGCGAGACAATGCGCGCTAACGTGATAATCCGTGGGTCGATGGTATCACCTGGACTGAGAAAAACTGCACTGTCGTCGTTGATGATGAGTGTACCGGTGATGACAACCGCAGGATCGATGCCCAAGAGTTGGCCTTCGGGATTGACAATCAGGAAGGAAGGGCCATTTTTCCAGCGTATTTCGCTGGCGAGTTCGTTGAGCGAAACACTGACAAGGTTGGGCAAACGCAGCGTGACATCGGCCGATACGACGTAGGGACTCTTGAGGATGGCGTTGCGCATCGTTGGTGCATCGAGTGACCAGATCGGCGCACCGACCGCACCGGTGAGTTGACGAACCCGATCACCACTCAGTGTGGCAGCTCCGGTAACGGTGACGGTGTTAACGATATATGCAGGATCCTGCCAGAGCACATAGGTATAGCCAATGACTGCAATCAACAACAGGATACTGAGGGGGCGACCTGTACTGAGGTACGCGAGAGCACGTAACCGGAATCCCGGCCGCACTCCTTCAGGGCGGCGGGGACTCGGCGTGGTACGTGTTGGGCGAGGTCGCTGTGTCGTCACGGTTATCCTTCGGCGCGGGTCCCGCGTTCGCGTGCAAGGGTTACCAATCGGTCGAGAAGATCGGGGTATGCAATGCCACTGGCGTCCCACATTTTGGCATACATGCTAAAAGGCGTAAACCCGGGCATCGTATTGACTTCCGAAATATAGAACACATCGGCTGCCTCGTCATAGAGAAAGTCGACGCGTGCAAGACCTGCTCCATCGACTGCTTGGAATGCCTGCAGCGCGGTCTGGCGTACTGTAAAGGATTGTTGTGCACTGAGGGAAGCCGGTATGACGACGCGCGTGTCGCTATTGAGGTACTTTGCTTCGTAATCATACCATTCATTGGCCGGGATTATTTCACCGGGGAGACTCGCAATAGGGGCATCATTGCCGAGCACGCTGACCTCTATTTCACGCGCGGAGACGCCTTGTTCGACGACGATACGGCGGTCGTACGCGGCAGCCAACGTCAAGCCGGCGACGAGCGCTGTCCGTGATTTTACTTTGCTAATACCCACACTGCTGCCCATATTGGCAGGCTTTACAAACATGGGGTAGTGGAGACTGCTCTCGAGGCGTGCGATGACGGCATCGGCATCGGCACGATACTCGTGCGTGCGTACCAATTGCCAGGGCACAACGGGCAATCCGGCTGCATTGAATGCCGCCTTCATCATTGCTTTGTCCATGCCGACGGCTGATGCGAGCACACCACATCCCACGTACGGGATGCCTGCGAGTTCGAGGAGTCCTTGGATGGTGCCGTCTTCTCCCATCGGCCCATGGAGCACGGGGAAGACCACGTCGAGCCCACGAATGGCATGCGGCGCTGCGTGTTCACCGCGGATAATCGCCTGTGGTGAAGCGGTGATGTGCGCAGGGAATTCAGGGGCTTTGACATGCCCGCCGCCACCGGGGAGGAGCTGCACATCAGATTCAGCTTCGAGTGTCGCCAAAACATCGCCATCTGCCAGCCACTGGCCATTTTTGCGGATACCAATGGGAACGACGTCATAGCGAGCGGGATCAAGCCCAGCCATAACGGCGCGGGCCGAGACGAGTGAAACCTCGTGTTCACCCGATTGCCCACCAAACATCACGCCGATGCGTATCCGCTTCATATGTGAACTCCTCTATCAGGCGTTGAACGACCATTCCGCGCCGAGAATTTGTACTTCGGGTTCGAGTGTAACCGCAAATTGTGCCTGAACGGTGGCACGGATGTGGGCAACCAAGGTGCAGACATCGGCACTGGTCGCGCCCCCACGGTTGATGATGTAGTTTGCGTGCTTGTCCGCGACGCAGGCAGTCCCAACGGATGCGCCTTTGAGCCCAGCAGCTTCGATGAGACGCCCGGCAGAATCACCTGGTGGGTTTTTGAAGACGCTGCCGCACGACGAGCCTTGGGGTGTTTTGCTTTTGCGCAGTGCAGCAGTTTCGGCCAATTGCGTGGCCAACAGCTGCGGATCTTCTTGGGTGAGTTGGATTGTCGCGCCGACGACTATGGGTTCGATGTCACCAACATGCATCCCATGGATGAGTTTGGGGACCACATGGCGTTTGAGTGCACTACTCCGGTAGGAAAATCCGAGCTCGTGCGGACCGACCGACGCGATGTTCCCGCCGCGCCAGAGTTCCACATGCGTGACCGAATCAGCCATCGCGCCACCGTAACACCCGGCATTGCCGTACACGGCGCCACCGACCGTACCTGGCAGACCTTCGGCCCAAGACAATCCCGCCCAACCCGCGCTGATGAGTTGACGAACGGTCCCGGCCATGGGCGCGCCGGCGCCGATACGCACCGCTGCGACACCGCTGCGGTGCTGAATGTCGACGGTCATATCACGCATGCGGATAACCAATCCGGGCAATCCATCGTCACTGATGAGCATATTGCTCCCGCCGCCCAAAATCCAAACGGGCAAGAAATGGGTATCAGCAAACGCAATTGCCTCTGCGACGCCATGGGCAGAACGAACCGTGGCGAGATAGCGTGCTACCCCACCGATACGCCAAGAAGTCAGCGGGGCGAGCGAGACAAATTCCGTCAGGATGAATTGCGGTGTGGTCATCGCGTCGCCGCCAATGCTGCGAGGAGTGCCGGACCGACGGTAGTGCCATCCCCTGCGCTGAGCGTGATAACCACGTCCCCGGGTTGCACAATGGCGCACAGATGGGCAACAGATTGCGCAATGGTGCCACAGGCTGTCACGCGGGAATGGCTGATATGACGAACAAGCCAGGCTGCATCTACCCCGGCAATTGGCTGCTCGCGAGAGGCATAGATGTCGCCGATACAGACGATATCGGCATCGCCAAATGCATCTGCCCATTCGGAGACGAGCATCTGCGTGCGTGAGAATGTATGTGGCTGAACGTAGGCGACGATGCGTGCAGTGCCGTAGCGTTGGCGCGCAGCGGCAAGCACGACGCGCACTTCGGTCGGATGATGCCCGTAGTCGTCGATGACGCGGACATCTGCAACCGAGCCGACATGCTCGAAGCGTCGTTTGGCACCGCGGAACCCCGCAAGCGCCGCTACCACGGCATCGGGTGCGGCGCCGGCCATCACCGCAGCTGCATAAGCGGCCACCGTGTTGGCAATGTTATGTAATCCAGCCAATGGAGTCTGTACGTGTGCATGGAGACGCGTCGAGAGACTGCGTGGGTCGTAGTGCCAGAGTTGGAAGCGTTGGCCCGCAGCGTCATGACTCAGTGCGGTGGCTGACCAGTCGAGTGGAATGCGTGTACATGCGACGGGATTACGAGCTAACTCCTCATCGATGCCGTACCACTGGATGCCCGGTCGCGTGATGTGCTGCACGACTCCTGCATCGGACGCGCACACCAAAACATGATGCGCTTTCGGCACTGATCCAACAAACGTCTCAAATGCACGAGCATAGTCATCGGCATCCGGGTAGATGTCGACGTGGTCCCATTCGAGCGTGGTAATAACGGCGATGAACGGCGTGAGCGCGAGGAAGGTGCGATCGTATTCATCAGCTTCGATGACAAATGGTGCCGTGGAGTCACCCCAAGCAGCGGTGCGAGGCAAATCGGGTATTTCGGCACCGATGAGATAGCCCGGATTGAGACCAGCCTGCTGCAGTGCCACTGCAATCATCGCGGTGGTAGTTGTTTTGCCGTGTGTCCCCGCGACCGCGATGATGTTGCGTTCGGTCGACCAGGTGCGCCAGAGGTCATGGCGGCGCAGAATGGGGATCCCGCTTGATTGCGCTGCATCCAACTCTGGATGCGGATGTCGGGCAGCCGATGTGGCAAGGACAGCATCTGCACCGGCGATGTTGACCGCAGCATGTCCCAGGGCGATTTGCACGCCGCGCTCCTGCAATGGAACCCAGGCAGCACTGCGGGTCGCATCGCTGCCACTCACTGTATCACCACGGTCGAGCAAAATATGGGCGATGGCGTTCATTCCAGCGCCACCGATACCGACGATGTGGTAATGCATCACGTGCCTCTGGCAATGGTCTGAAGCAGACCGGCGATTGTCTGTGCGGCCTGCGGTTGGGCCAGTGCGTGCATCTGACGGCGCATTGCCGCAATCTGGGCTGGATCCGCGACCAGGCTCAGCAGATGCGGGGCGAGTTCGTGCGCGACGCGACAATCTGCGATTTTATGGGCTGCACCATGGCGAACCAGGTAATCAGCGTTTTCGTCCTGATGGACATACGGGTACGGCACCAAAAGTGCAGGCAAGCCGGCACTGGGTAACTCACCGAGCACCGATGCTCCACTGCGACAGACCGTCAGATCGGCAGCTACAAACGCAGCAGTCATGGTCAATGGACCGTCAGCAGCGAGATACGGATGCACCTGATACCTCCTCCCCAGGACTAGATCGAGCTCTGCAGCGGCAGTCTGGAGCGGGGTTTCGTCGCCCTCGCGTCCACAAACATGAATGATGTGCATGTGCGGTAGCAAGGATTGCAAGGCGTCGCGAATGGCATAGTTGAGGCTGCGCGCACCGCGGCTGCCACCATAGACCAGCACAATCGGCATATCGTCGGTCACCCCAAACGCTGCGCGTGCATGCGCACGCGAGGTAGCACTGATTGCCCGTCGAACCGGGTAGCCAGCCACGATGAGCTGTCGGCGTCCTTGTTTGTACCCCATTGCAGTGTGCACTGGCAACCCAAAATACGGGGCTGCATCGGGGATTGTTGCAAGTACGACCGTCGAGATTTTCGCCAAAAATCGCACTGCCAGCCCAGGGACGACATCTGGTAAGTAGATTGCTCGGGGTATGCGCAAGAGCCATGCGGCGACGAACACCGGCACACACACATACCCTCCCGTGCCAAAGATTGCTGCCGGGCGTTCCCGCCGAAGCAGTCGCATTGCTTGACCAATCCCACGTACCAGACGCAGCAGATTCGTCAGCAGCGCTCGTGGTCCGCGTCCACGCACAGCTGCTGCATCAATGGGATGGAATAGAAGCGTGCTCTCACGCCGGACGAGGTCGCCCTCCATCCCGTCAGGGCTGCCGACATAAGCAACACGCGTGTCACTCGATATCTGAACGAGTGCCGCTGCGACGGCGAGGGACGGGTACACGTGACCCCCGGTCCCGCCGCCCGAAAGGAAGAATAGCGGCGATTGCTGCGCGGATTTGTTCATATCTCATTCCCAGTGATAGCGGTTGGTCGACATCCACCAACGTATATTTTGACACATTTAACAAAATTCCGACGGCGATCATACTCATCATCAACGACGTGCCACCATAACTCAAGAACGGCAGGGTGATTCCCGTGAACGGTACCAGTGTCGTTGCGACTGCCAAATTAATGACTGCTTGGATGACAATCCACAGCGTCAGACCCGTAGCGAGCAATGCCGCATACGAGTTGGGAGCACTACTCGCAATGCGAAAACCACGGTACGCGATGAATGCGAAGCTGCCGACGACGAACAGTGTGCCGATGAGCCCGAGTTCTTCACCGATGATTGCCAATATGGTATCAGTATAGGACTGCGGCAACCAGAGGTACTTTTGCCGTGATTGACCGATACCCATCCCGAAAACACCGCCTGAAGCGAGTGCATAGAGTGCATGAATAGGTTGGAACCCCGCCCCACTATAATAGGCAAATGGATCAAGCCAGGCGTTGATACGTTCGAGCCGGTAGGATGCCACATTAATTGCCAAGAGAAAAAACACCCCGCCCAACAGTCCGGCACCCAAAAAATGCCACAGACTGGCTCCTGCGACAAAATATACGAGCGCCGCAACCGAAACCATGACAGTCGATGAGCCCAGATCCCGCCCGACCATGACGAGACCTGTGAAGATACCCAGCACTGCGGCGAAGGGGAGCATTCCTGTGTTGAAGTTGGCGACTTTGCCGGCGCGCTTCGATAGCCAGCTCGCCAAATAGATGATAAGCGCGAGTTTGACGAACTCAGATGGTTGGATGCTGAAGAACCCCAGCCGAATCCAACTCCGAGAGTTATTCACCTCAGTCATCTCGGCAGGGAGCACAAATCCTGTCAAAACAAGTAACACGAATGCAATCACGACGAGGTGCAGCGAATACGTCCGCCAGGTCCGGTAGTCAATTCGTTGCGCCACGATGAGCCCAGTTGTCCCGACGACTGCCGCAAACAGTTGTCGTGTCATATAGTGAAATCCGTTTTCGTAGTACACGAACCCCTCAACGAACGAAGCACTATACACCATCACGAGTCCAAACGGCACCAAGATACCAATACACAGCAACAGTTGGTAATCTGGCTTGTGCTTCAGACCTTCGGATTCACTTGTCAATCGTGGTGTTCGATCGTTCATTTTGTCAATTTCTTGTAGATCACAGCGCTGGGCCAGACACAGCGACGATGAGAAAAAGCACTGCTGTGAGACCGATGGTTGCGTTCCAGCCCCACGGAAGCGTGGCACGTAGGCGTACAAGTCCTGACTCGGTTTGTTCTTCTGTCAGCCGTGGCATCAAGAGAAAACCGGTCACAAGCCCACCAAGCAGTCCACCGATATGTGCCATATTGTCGATATTTGGCATACTGAAACCAAAAAATATATTGATAAGAGCGGTGAAGGCAACACTCGCCAAAATTTGTTTGGCGTTTGCGCCATACGCGCTGCGATTCATCCAGACGAACGTCCCCGTGGCTCCTATGAGCGCAAAAATCGCTCCCGATGCGCCCACAGACGGATTTGCAGAAAACAAGTATGAGGCGACACCGCCAACAAATCCCCCGATGAAGTAGATTCCCAGAAAGCGCTTGGTATCACCCATTCGTTCAACAGTTACCCCGATTTGAACAATGGCAAATGAGTTAAAGAGCAGGTGAACAATATTGCCATGCAGGAACATCATGGTCAAAAATCGGTAGTATTGGTCGCCAAACGCGATAGCGATGTTGTCTTTGGCGCCATAGATGAGCAGCAATTCAGACACCGCGACCGTTTTGTACACGACACCCAATTGATCGAGCAAATAGGGAACGGCAAAGATAATGACGTTGAGGATGACGATGATTCGTACCATCGGTGATGTCTCGCGCAGAAATCGATTTATCGGGGCGGACATTGCTGCGGTGTTCATTCTGCTGCCTCTTCCTCTAGTATGCGTACGATTCGACGAAATTCTTCGCCGCGATGAAATTCATTGCGAAACATCCCAAAGCTTGCACAGCCTGGAGAGAGCGCAACGGTCGCCGGTTGAGAAGAGACTGCATGTGCAGCACGAACCGCAGACTCCAGCGAATCGTAGCTGCCAATGATCTGTTTGGCTGCGCCGTGGCGTACCAGTGCATCGTGGAGCAGTTCGGTCGCGGAACCCTGCAGGAGCACGATGTGGCTTGCATGGCTCACTGCGGTGGCAGCGAGTGCCTCGAACGAGAGCTTTTTGTCGGCTCCACCTGCAATCCAGATTATCGGTTGTGGGAGCGAGACTAATGCAGCAATTGCCGCATCGGGCATCGTGGCAGCAGTATCGTTGATAAAGACGTGCCCGCTGATGGAAGCGACGACTTCCTGACGATGCTCTACACCCATAAACGACGCCAACGCAGGAGCAATACGCTCAGGTGGCATACCGGCGCGGAGCGCCAAAGCAACCGCTGTGGCGATATTGGCGCGATTATGCATCCCCGAGAGCTGCACATCAGCCTGAGTCGCCACAATCACGGTTTTGTGGGCTAGTACTGCATGCAGCGCATCAGCATTCCAATAGACGGATCCGATCGGCGCATCGGGGATGGAAGCGGTAGCAGACCAGGCAACGGTCCCCGGCATGGTCGGAGCAAGCTCCTGTAATACTGCGTCTCGCGCATTCAGTAGCAGGAAATCGGCAGGTTGCTGGTGCGCGCCGATTGCTGCTTTGGCGGCGATATAGGCAGGCATGGTGCCGTACCGATCGAGGTGGTCGGGGTGAATGTTGGTGATGGCCGCAATTGCTGGACTCAGACCTGCAGCGCCTAAACCTTCGAGCACAAATGATGAGAGTTCGAGCACAACCGGCGTATCAGGGCCGATCAGCGCCAATTGTGCCAACGCCGAAATGCGCATGTTCCCCGCGAGAATCGTGTCGGAACGCCAGCTTTTGAGCAAGTGGGCAGTCAACGTCGCCGTTGTCGTCTTCCCTTTCGTACCGGTGACGGCGATGATTGGTGCAGGGCATAAACGAAAGAAGAGCGTCATCTCCATTTCGATCTGGGCACCCGCAGCGCGTGCAATTGCGACGAATGGTGATGTTGCGGGAACTGCAGGGTTTTGTACCAGGATATCGCAGGTACGAAAGTCGTCGTCGCGGTGTTCGCCGAGAACATAGGTAATTGGCACATCGGCGAGGGCGGCTACGGAGTCCTGCAGCAAATCTGCGGAGCGCAAATCGGTGACCAGCACACTGGCACCCTGCTCGGCACAATAGCGGGCGACCCCGAGCCCACCACCGTGGACACCGAGGCCCATTACGACGATTTTTTTGCCGCGTAGTTGCATACTTCGTCCTAGCGTTCTGGCGCTACCACAGCGGGTGGTGCCTGAGTGGCTCGCTGGGCTGTCTGTGCTTCTTTGTGGAAGGTGAGTGCAAGCGACACGCCCAAAAACGTGGCAATCATGGTAATCATGACGAAGCGTTGCGTAATCTGTGTTTCGCTCCAGCCACCGAGCTCGAAGTGATGATGTAATGGCGCCATACGAAACAGCCGAACAGGTGTTCCCGTGCGCCACCGCGTGTATTTATAGTAGGCCTTTTGTAGTGCTGACGAAGCCGCCTCGCCCACAAAGACAACGCCAATGATGGGTAACAAGAGCCATTGCTGCGACTGGAGTGCGATGACTGCGAGCACCGCCCCGAGCGCCATCGAGCCGAGATCCCCCATAAACACCTGTGCGGGGTGTGCGTTGTACCACAAGAACGCCACACAGGCCCCGACCAGGGTAAAACTCAGTGTCATCAGGTTGGTAAAGTCTCCACTCAAAAAGGTAATCACGCCGTATGCACCAAATGCAATCGCGAGATTCCACCCAGCCAGGCCATCGAGTCCATCTGTCAGATTGACGGCGTTGCTCGTCGCCACAATGATGAATGCAGCCAGCGGAAAAAACCAAAAGCCAATATCATATGTGCCGACAAACGGAATGCGTACGAGACCCGAGTTGGCTAAACCGAATGGTTGGGGTAAGTAGAGAAATAGGCTAATGAGGAGTGCGAGTGCAATCTGAAGGATGAATTTTACGTGCTCACTGAAGCCGTATTGTTCTTTCTTCGAACGCTCGAGTGATAGATAATCGTCGACCGCACCGAGAATGCCATAGAGCACCAGCGTCACAATGGGCAACAGCATAGACCAGCGATCGACCAAATTGAATGCAATCGTCAACAAGACCACCGGTGCAATAATCATCAACCCGCCCATGGTCAGCGTCCCGGTTTTGACGAGATGACTTTGCGGACCATCGACGCGGACGCGTTTGCCGATGCGGTAGTGACGTAGCACTTTGAGCCAGAAGTAGCCAAAGATGAGCGTAATCACAAATGCACCCGCTGCCAGCAGCAACGCGCGTGACATGTCGCGGACTAATAAATTGCGTAATGCCTCTTGCATACCGGAGCCTCCAATCGCAAAAAATACGCGCTATGCACGCATGGCCAATGCAATGGCAACCATTGCAGACGCCATGGTGATGACGACAAATCGCTGGGTAATCTGCGGGTTACTCCAACCAGACATCCGCAAATGGTGATGGAGTGGTGCCATTTTCAGTAAGCGGACCGGTGTACCGGTGACCCGTCGGGTGTATTTGAAATAGCCAATCTGGATGAATGATGACAACCCTTCCACCACAAAGATGATGCCTATAATTGGGAGCAGCAACCACTGCTGAGATTGCAGTGCAACGATTGCAAGCACACCCCCAAAAGCCATCGATCCCAAATCACCCATGATGACGGTTGCGGGATGCGCGTTGTACCACAGATACCCCGCACATGCACCCACGAGGGTGAAACACAACGCCATCAGGTTGGTAAAATCGCCATTCAGAAAAGCAATCACTCCATATGCACCAAATGCAACCATCAACGTCCAGCCGGACAACCCGTCCACCCCATCGGTGATATTGACCGCATTGACCGTCACCCAAATGATGCATGCCGCAATCGGAATGACATAGATTCCCACGTCGAGTGGGCCGATAAATGGGACAAACACCATTCCTGAATGACCGAGTCCGTAGGGAGCGGGCAGATAGAGAATCACACTTGCCATGACTGCAATGAGCCATTGCAATGCACCCTTGACGCGCTCGGTGAGACCGTAGGTTTTGGATTGAACCACATCGAGCGAATAATAGTCGTCGACTGCACCGAGGATCCCATAGCCCAACATCACAGATAACGGAAGTAGCATTGACCATCGATCAATGAGATTGAAAACAATGGTCAACACCACCACAGGAACGATAATCATGATGCCACCCATCGTGATTTGTCCATACGAAACCATAGTGTCACTGCCCTCATTGCGGGCACGTTTGCGGATGTTGGCACGTTTAAGCAGTGCAATCCAGCCACCACCAGTGACGAGCACAATCAGCGCAGCTGCCGCAGCGAGAAGCAGTCCACGTGCCATATCTTGAATGAGGAGTGCGCGTAACGCTTCTTGCATCGTGTCTTACTCCGTCACATCGACGCGAAGTGCCGCGACAATCGATTCCATCGCCATTGCCCGTGATCCTTTTATGAGGATGCAATCAGACGGAGCAAGAATCTGGGTGAGCACTGGAATGGCCTCCTCGGTGGTCAGAACCTCGTAGACGGCTGACATCCCGGCGCTGCGCGCGCCTTCGGCGATCCACGTGCCACGTGCACCTACCGCCAAAAGCACATCCGCTGCCTGTGCAGTCTGGATGCCGACATCGCGGTGTGCTTGCGCCTCGACGGGACCAAGCTCGCGCATATCACCGAGTACCGCGACTCGGCGACGATCAACAGTCGCCAAGAGTTCTAGTGCTGCGCGAACCGATGTCGGTGCAGCATTGTAGGTATCGTCGATGATTTGTGACTGCTGCACGCCGTCGTAGATCACAAACCGAATGGAAGTGAGTCGATGGAGGATCGTATCGCGCATGGAAGACCAAGACACATGGGCGACGATACCGACTGCGATTGCTGCAAGTACGTTGCGCACCTGATGCATACCCGGCGCAGCAATCAGAATCCGCTCGTCGATGCCGGGTGCAACGATACGCACATCGGTGCCGCCGAGCCCGTGGGTCACGATGTCACATGCGCGGACATCGGCGCTCTCTGCTGTGCCATAGGTGATGACTCGGGCGCTCGTTCGAGTGGCGAATCCAGCGACGATTGGATCATCTGCATTGAGAATAACCACTCCCGTTGCAGGAATTGCCGCAACCAGTTCTGCCTTGGCATTGGCGATTGCTTCGATACTCCCCATCCGCTCCAAATGTGACGGACCGACTGTAGTCACGACGGCAATGTTTGGGTGCGCAATTGTACAGAGCGTGGCAATATCGCCTGGATAGTACATGCCCATTTCAAACACTGCGGCGCTATGTGACGCAGTCAATCCCAGGGTGACCAGCGGCAATGTCGATTCACTGTTATAACTGCGCGGGGTTTTGAGGGTAGGCATAGCGTCGCTGAGCAATGCGCCGACGATTTCTTTCGTCGATGTTTTGCCCACACTCCCGGTAATCCCGACAACATACTGCGGTGAATACCGTGCGCGATGCCATGTAGCCCAACGGTGCAGCGCTTCTAGTGGATCTGGAACGGCAATGAGCAGGATTCCCTGCCAGTGTGCAGGAGGCTGCTGCCCCAAGCGCACTATCGACCAGCCGTGTTCTCGGGCGAGTGCTTCTGCCTTCGCTTCTGCCACGACTGCTGCCACGGCACCCCGAGCAGCTGCTGCCTGCACATATGCATGGCCATCGACGGTCATCCCGACGAGGGCAACGTACAGCGCTCCCGATTCAACGAGACGAGAGTCGATGGTGACGTGCGTTATCGACGTCGAGTGACACTGCCCGACCGCTGCGATGGGGAGTCGTGATTCGGCAAGTTGCAGACCAATCAAGACCATTGCGAGTGGGTGTGCGCTATTCGCCATAGACCACACCCGCCCGTTGACCGGGACCGACGAGATTTTGGTTGGGTGCAATTCGGTCGTAGCGCATCAGTTCGGCGACAATCCTGCGATAGACCGGTAACGCGGTCGCGACACCATATATGTCATCGATGGGGCGATCGATTTTGACCAAGACTGCATAGTGCGGTGCTTCAAGCGGCGCCATGCCGACCACCGAACCAATCGTCTGCCCGGTGTATCCGCCGTACCCATCCGGGATGGAGGACGTGCCCGTTTTGGCACCAACGCGAAATCCGGGAACGAGCCACAGGTCATCTGGTTGACGGGCATTGACATAGTGGTTGGCGGATCGCATCAACATACCGCGTACTTTGAGTGCTACCGGCGCGCTGATTGGTTGACTCTGGACCACCGGTTCGGTGTCTACACAGCTCCCATCACGATTGCAACGCTTCTGGACGATGTATGGTTGCATCATCACCCCGTTATTGGCGACGGCTGCAGCCATGCGCACCACTTGGAGTGGCGTGACTGCGATTCCTTGCCCGTACGAATTCGTGTTGAGGTTGATGGGGGTGTAATTGGCGCTACCCGGCTGCCAATAGATTCCCGCTGTTTCACCGGGTAATTCGATGCCGGTCATTTTGCCGAAGCCAAAATCGTCAATGGCGCGGTAGAACACCGATTCGCCCATTTTTTCAGCGAATAACAAGGCACCAATATTGCTCGAGAAGTAGAGCACCCCGCCTGGGGTCATGACACCATGTCCCTTGAAGTCGTAGTTGGACAAGTTGTAGTCGTAGCGGCGGATGGTTCCCTCATCAATGACTTGCGTTGTTTCGTCAAAAGCGTTGGCTTGGAGGCCGGCGGCAACCGTCAAAATTTTGAAGGTGGACCCCGGCTCATAGACCTGTCCGACTGCGGGATTCGTGTTGTAGACCTCTGGTTCGACGTCGGCATAATCATTCGGGTCAAAATCAGGAAAACTGGCCATGGCGCGAATTGCTCCGGTTTTCACATCCATCACGAGTACCGAGCCGCCAGAAGCACCATGTATGTCAATCGCTCTGCTGAGTTGGTCTTCGGCGAGGTGCTGGATGTATGGATCAATCGTCAATTGCACTTGACTGCCGTTGACGGGTTCGATGCGTTGGTATGGTCGCGACCAGATGGGCTGTTGGTGAATGTCGACCTCTGCGGTGATGACGCCATCTGCCCCGCGCAACACGTCGTCAAAGCTCGCTTCGACCCCGGCAATGCCCATCCCATTGAGGTTCGTCGCGCCGATGACGTGGGATGCGAATCGTCCTTGCGGATAGAATCGGTGCGGCTCATAGACAAGGTAGAGGCTTTCTTGTTTGAATCGCTCGATTTTGTCAGCCTGATCATCCGGCAGCCAACGGGCAATCGGTACCCACGCACGATTCGTGTCGATGAGGAGTGCCAAAATTTTCTCGGAGGGAATTTTGATAACCTCGCTGATGCGCACGGCGAGATTCGCTGCATCGCCGGGATCGATTTGTGCAGGTACCACGTAGAGTGACCGACGCTCGACATCGACCGCCAAAATATTGCCGAAGCGGTCGACTATCGTGCCACGGCTTGCCACAATGGGGATGCTCTGGTTGACTTCGCTGCTTGCCCGTGCTGCATACCCGTTCCGGTCCAGCAGCTGGACATCGGCGAGTTGGAGCGTAATACGTGCCAAAAACGCCATAGCCAAGCCGAATGCCACAAACAATCGCCACGGACTCGTGGCACTGCTCGGCGCAGCGGGTGTACTGGAGGGTAGACGTTCGTTGCCAGCTACTGCACGGATATCATTTATCAAGCTCATGGCGTTTGTTCTAGCGCTTTGGTGACGACGACTTGCCCTTGTTCGACACCGAGAATCATAAATCGAACGCTGGTTTCTTGGACCGGAATCATCCCCGTTTGCTCTGCATATCGTTCGATGCGCTGCATCGACTGTGCGTCGGCCATACGAAGCATCAGCGACTTGTGGGTGCGGATGAGTTGCGTCTGCTTGGCGATGAGGAGGTCTATGTCGAGGCCCGTTTGCGCCACCCGAACAGTCTGCGCAATGGTGGCAATTCCCATCACAGCCAACAGCAGTGCAAATGCGATGACCGCACCGTTGCGTGATGTGATGTATGCGCGCGAATTATGCAGACCTTGTTGGAGGACACTCATACGCATGTTTGCACCATGGGGAGACATGTTTTTACTATGTTATATAGTACCATGCTTCGTAATCAAAATGTCAGCTAGCGTGAAACATAGATCTTGTTCCCGGTCAGGGTATTCATCGTCACATGGACATTCTTGGGGAGCCACTGTCCGTCACTCGTTTGGACGAGCGAAGTCATCGAAAAGCGAACATCCGGCGCATAGGTACCTTTGCTCTGTATCCCGGGGTTCGTCGTTGCCACGATCGATAGTCGGCCGCTCTGGCTGGATGGGATGTATTGCTGTAACACGAATCGCGCATGGCGCAACATTTCGGGCGAAATGTCGCGTTCGGTCAGGAGCATCCGTCGAACGGTTTTGGGCACACGTTCCACCGTCTGAAGTTGCATGCTGCCGGTACTCGTGGTGTGCCGAATCGTTGGTTGCGCCATGCCACCCTTCATCGTTGCCCAGGGATCGCCGAGGAGAATGAATTCGATGAGTGTCTTCATATCGACGTCATCCAAAAATCCTTGCCGATCGTACATCGTCTGTGCAAATTCGAGGCGGGCATAGTGCAGCGCCATTCCGACTGGCATTCCGGTTGCCAGGTGGTGGGTTAAGCGCTCAAACAACAAATCCGCACCCAGCAACGGTGCTCCAGCGCTGCCATATGCATTCACGGTCGCGCCTACAAATGCAAGCGCCCCTTGTGATAGTGCTTTGAGGGGAATTGAGTTGCGGATGTTACGCCCAGATAATTCGGCTCCGTAACATGCCTCACTGATGATAATCGTGCCAGCAACAGAACTGCGCTGTATGTGGTCTGGCGACAGCGCAATGGGGAGCGCAGTGGCTGCCCCCCACACGTCGGCCGGCTGCCCGTAGAAGTGTGGCATACCCGCTGCGCCGTGCAGATTGAGGTACAAGACCTCACGACCAGCGATTACTTTGTGTGCGCCGGATTGGCTCGTGTGCGGTGGCGACAAAACGAGCTGCGCATCGGCGTGGAGATTGCGCAGAACGAGTCTCGAGGGCTCTTGCCAGACTTCTGCTGCGACCCCGCGTGCCATGCGGTCACCGACAGCGCTGCGGATGCGCAACCAGGCTGCCACATCGAATCCCATCCGACCCTGATGGTGGGCAGTGCGGTGATAGTCGGTCATCGTCGTCAACATGTTCAGCAGTAATGTCGGATCGTCGTCGTCACCCTCGGGCAGTCGAGACACGATACGCTGAGGAATGAGGTACCCCGAGTCGTCACAGGCATATGGGTTGTCCGAAAAGATTACCCGGTCATCGTCGGGTATAGGATTTTGGAGGCGGTGGAACGGAATGCACTCATCGCCGCCAATCAAAACCACAGTAGCTAATTCGACCTGCACCGCTGCGCAATGCTCGGCAAATCGCCGAATCAAATCACGAACCGCCAACGCATCAGCCGGGATTGGTTGATCGACAACAAGGTCGCCCCATACCAGAGACTGGGGTGTATCGATGTAGCCTGCACAAACGGTCATACCTTGACCGCGCAAAACACTACATGCGAGTTGCAGATGCTGGTCGATGCGACGCCAACCCTCTGTGCCGAAGCGTCGTGTCAACACGCCACGATTCCCGAGTATCAGGTGCACCTGACCGTCTCCGGTTACCATGCTGGGGGGCGTCTGTCTGCCGGCATCGGCACGAATGACGCTATCGGGCGTTGCAGGGAGGGGCTGTTGTACTGCTTCGGCACTGCGCAAACCTGATTCATCTTCTGCGCCGAGGTATTCCTGAAGTGCTGCGAGTTCCAGATCCCAACGCACACGGGGCACCATTGGCAGTCGGAATGGTATACCAGTGCTCCCAAAGAAGGCCTGTGTGTAGCTCCCATCAGGATCCATTGCCATGATTTGTTCACGTGTCACCTGAATGACGTCGAGTGCGGTACTGAGCGCGACACGGAGCAGCAGAATAGGGAATTCTGGTTCAGGGTCGAAATCATGATGCGACAGTAAGCGCCGCGCTTCTTCAATCAGTCCTGCCCGACGCATTGCATCGATGGCGAACCAGCGAATATCTGTGCGGTGCGGCACGGTTTTGATGGTTTGGCTCAGTTCGGTCGCAGCAAGTACGGGATTGCCACGCTTGAGCAGCAAAATGCCATGACTATACGGCACGTCTGCGGTACCTTCGCGCGGGTTGTCGTTTTGGTCGAGGGGGTCGACACACAACGCGCGTTTCATGGCAATGGTGCCTGCGTGTTCATTGCCACTCTTGGTCAGGCCAGTCGCCAGACCTACCCATGCCTGTGCGTCGGTGGTATTGCGCTTCAGCAAAAACTGAAAATGCTGCACCGAGAGACCATGTTGATTACCGGCCAAAAGGGCACGCCCAAGCAACATGCTCGGTGCAAGTGCGTCAGGGAATCGACGAATGAGGACCTGCGCAACGCGCCAGGCAATCTTGTGATCACCAGCCTGAATGGCGCGTTCACATGCACGGCGCACCTGAGCAAACGTCGGAGCATCGGGAAGCTCGTGGTCGAATGCAGGCACAGCGACACTCAGTGAAGCGTTTGGCTTCACTCCTGGCAGTGGTCGAATTGTCCCGCTCTTCCTTCGTTCCATTCCCTCAGCTCCTCTTCAATCGCTGTCGTCGCTAGAGTGTCGGTGGCTTACGTCGCCGCAGTATCGACAACGGACCAAGTATGCTCAAGCCGTTTTGTGCTTCTTTGAGCTCTGGGTTGAGATTCAGTGCGCGCCGGAACGCGATTTGCGCCTTCTGTGCATTGCCAGTCAACTTATATGCCCTGCCGAGCAGACAGTGCGAATCGGCATTGCTGTCATCTATCGAAATAGCTCGTTCCATAGCGCTGATTGCCTCTGCGGTAATACCCAGCGTCATCGCCACAATGGCAAAGCGCTGCAACACGGTGACATCTGCAGGTAAGGTCTTGATGACCTGGGGCAGGAGCGCCGTGCATTCCTCGGGCTTTTTGAGCAAAATCAGTATCTCGATGAGGCCGATTTTGTGGAGGGCCGCGTGAGGTTCGAGTTCGCACGCAATGCGCTGATGATCGAGTGCAGATTGATATTGTTTGTCGTGCTGTGCAATCGTCGCCATGCCGACATAGGCTTGCACACAGCGGCGGTCCTGCTTGATGGCAGTCTCGTAGGCGTGGCGTGCTTCATCAGAAGAACCGAGGTGCCACATTGCTAGACCAAAGCGCCAGAGTACCTCTGCTTTGGTTGGTGCAACGGCCAGGGCGTGTTTGAATTGTTCGAGTGCGGCATCGTACCTCCCCTGTGCCAAGTTGACATCGCCCATTGCCAAAAAGACTTCCTCGTCACTCTGGAATCGATGTGCAGAGCGTTGGATTTCTTCCGAAACTGGCGCTGCAGGGGCTTCTTTGGGAGCGACTTTTGCTTCCAATTTGGCAAGTTCGCGATAGTATTGTGCTTTATCACCGCCGAACTGGACTGCACGTCGATAGGATTCGAGGGCTGCGGGACGATCGCCGCGTTGTTCGTAGAGTTGACCGAGTTCATAGTGCCAACTCGCGTTTTCGGGGTCACGTTGGAGCGCTTGTTCGAGGTTGGTAATTGCTTCGTTGATGCGCCCCTGCAATACGAGCAGATGTGACAGCGCATAGAGCGGTTTGGTGCCTTCGGGGTCGAGGGCTGTTGCGCTCAGATATGCGCTACGGGCGTTGTCGAACATCCCCATCTGTTGACAGACGTCACCGAGGAGCATGTGCCAAGAAACGACTTCGTTCTTGAGTGCGATGGCCGCCATGATGGAACTGCGCGATTCGCGGAGCTGGTGGGTTTCGACATAGAGTTTGGCCAATTGGAAGTGGTTATCCGCATTCCCACTATCAAAACGCGTTGCCCGCTGGGCAGCACTGATTGCGCGGTCGATGCGCTGTTCGGCGAGGTATGCATCGCGCAATGCAGCATTGATGGGACCATTCCCCGGCTGCAACTCATTTGCTCGCTCGAGCACCGGCGTAGCCTCTTTGAGTGCGCCGCGGTTGAGCAGCAACATCCCATACCACTGTTGGACCACGGCAGTGCCGGGCATACTCGCTGCTGCATGTGCCAAAGCAGCGAGTGCTTCCTCGAGATTGCCAGCCAAATATGCGATACGGCCGTAGATGTACTGATCATGCATCGACAATGGGGCAACAGCCAACACATAGCGCATATCGACGAGCGCATCTGCCGCCCGCCCTATCATGGCCAACGAGAGTGCACGCCGTTGCCGAATGTGCGCAGCCAGATCGTTTTTGTTGAGGATGCTGGCATCATGGGCGTCGCCCGATAGGTGCCGTGGGTGCACATCGCCTTGCAATGCCGCTGCGGCATCGAAGGTCGACACAGCCTCGCTATGGCGCTCCAACATCTGCAATACGATGCCGCGCTCGAAGAAGCAGCGTGGGTTGTCACCCTCGATCATCAACGCTCGGTCGAATGCCTGGAGCGCAGCGGTCAATTTGACGTGGATGTTTGCCGGCTGCGTGACGAATTCTTCAAAGTCCTTGGCCAGCGGTGTCTGTTGACGCAGCGCCATGCCCAAGCACATGTGATAGACAGCCTGGGTGGGATCTGCGGCTACGGCTGCGGTAAAGACGGGTACTGCATCGTCGACTAATTCAAAATCGAGTAACAGGAGGCCATACATCAGGGCAGAAGGCGCATAGTCTTTTTCGAGCTCATAGGCGTTACGCGCCGCTGCCAAAGCTTTTTCGTATTCGCCCTGACCACGCAGGACACGTGCAAAAACGCGCCAGTGTTCACTGACTTGACCCTGCAAATCGACGGCTCGACGCGCGAGGCTATAGGCTTCGTTCAAGCGACCCTGCGCCAGTGCAACATCTGCGAGGCAAGCAATCGCAGGTGCTGACGTGGGCATAGCAGTAATAACTCGCTGCAGTTCAGCCTCAGCGGCTTCGTAATCACCTGCCTGGAATGACAGAACGCCCAGTCGGTAGGCAAGATTCACATCGCTTGGATTGAGGTCAACAGCACGATTCATGCATTGGGCGGCGTTGGTCACATCGTGCACTGCCTCGTAATTGTCTGCCAGTTCGACCCACCACTCATACTGCTGGTCACGCAAACGCAATGCAGCAATCATGTGCGGAATTGCCTCACCATCGCGTCCGAGCGTTGTCAGCACGGATGCAAGCTGATGTTGCGCCTGTGCATCGTCCGGATGGACCGAAACGGCTCGTTCCGCGGCATCAAGCGCACGATCGAGGCTGTCTGCCTCGACCATAATCTGCGACATCAAGGTCAGTGATTTGACATCATTGCCATCGCGTCGTAACGCTTCGACGATATCCGCCGATGCGTCATCGACTTGATTGTTTCGCAGGAGCAGTTCTGCACGTTTGCGCCACAACGCTGGGTGATCGCCGGCGATGTCGAGTGCGTGGTCGATTTCGTTGATGGCTTCTTTGTACCAGCCACGTTGAGCATGTACATCTGCCAAATCCGCACGCCAATGATGTGCATCAGGACGTTGTCTGATGGCTTGTTCGATGGCTGCGACCGCCTGCTTGCTCTCGCCGAGAGCCAGATGTGCCAATCCCAAGGTGTGCTGGTACTCGGGCCGATTGCTGAGTGCAACGGCTTTTTTGAGTGCACCGACAGCCTCACGATCGGCACCAGTCTGATGCAAGAGGTGCCCAAGAATGAATTGCCACGGTGCAAAATCCGGCCGACGAGCCACTGCATTGCGATAACTCGTGACAGCGGCTACCCGCTGGCCGAGGCCGAGTAGTGCATCACCGAGCAATGCATGATGCTCCGGGAGGCTCGCATCCGCGTGCACGGCATGCTCTGCGCACTCGCGAGCCTCGGACCAGCGTGTGCTTTTGGCATAGGCTGCACTCATACGGGCGTAGGCCGTACCGCGCAGTGGGTGTCTGGTGTTTTTGGTTGCTGGTGTATTGCGTTCGAGGTCGAGGGCTTGTTGCAACTCAATGATTGCAGCTTCGGGCACGCCAATGGCAATGAGCACTTCGCCGAGGCGCAAATGGTGTTCTGCGGATTTCGGCGCGAGGGCCACCAGGCGTTGGGCGGCATCTGCGGCGGTAGAAAAATCATCCGCCAGCATTGCTGCATCGCGTAATCCTGCCAGTACCTCGGGTTGTGATGGGTCAATTTGATTCGCTTGTGCAAACAAATCGCGTGCTTCGTGATGCCGTTGCACCCCGAGGAAGGCCGAGGCCGTCGCGACGATTGCATCGATGGATTGACTATCGATGTGCAAGGCTGCCCGTGCGACTGATAATGCTTCATCGATGAAGCCATGCTGATGCAACGCCCGACTCCGGGTGCTCAACACATCGACGCGTTGCGGGGCGTGTTGTGCAGCAGTGTCGAGCAATTCGAGCGCTTCGCTGGCGCGGTCGGTCTGCAATCCCATCCGTGCCATCTGAAGGATAACTTCAATATCGGACGAATTGATGAGGTATGCTTTGCGTGCCTGTTCATAGGCAAATTCATACCGGCCGTGTTGTGCCATTGACTTTGAATAAGCCAGAAGCGTCGGTGCAGATTCGGGATTTACGCGTATCGCTTGCTCAAACGTGCTCGTGGCTTCGTCGAATCTTCCCGCACCTGCGAGTGCTTGACCCATCAATTCCAGCGCCAACGGGTTGTTCATGACATCGCTGATGTATTGTGTCGACGCTATCGCAGGCTTCCATGCACGTTCGGCGATGTGGAGCTGGGCTACCTTGAGCCACGAGGCATCGTCGTGGCGATTTTGCCACAACGCTTTTGCTAAATAACTGCGGGCGCGCTTCAGACGGCCTCGGCGCATCGCAAAACCGGCAGCGGTGCGTAACAGGCGAGCGTCGTTCCCGTGGTGAATGAGTGCACGTTGAATCAGCGCGTCGCCTTGCTCAATCTGGCCTAGATGTTCGAAGACGCCGATTGCGTCGATGAGCAACACAACGTTGTCGCTGTCGATTCCAATTGCTTTGTTATAGACCTCCGCTGCCTCGCGGAAGCGACCCACATCGCTCAATGCTTTAGCCATCGTATGCATATGGATACTCTGGTGCGGCGTGAGTGTAATCGCCTTGCGATACGTAGCCAATGCAGCATCGTACTCACCACGTTGCCACAACAAGCCGGCGAGGTCACTCTGCAGTTCTGCATCTCCGCTTGCTTGACCAAGTGCAGTCCGGACGATTTGGACCGCTTCGTCACTTGCTCCATGCGCCTGTAATTGCATGGCGAGGTGGCGCTGCGCCGTGATGCTCTTGGGGGCAATGGCAACGGCCTTCCGCAATGAGCTGACTGCCGCATCAGAATCACCAACCGCTGCACACGCGCTGCCGAGTGCGATATACAACGCCTCGTCGTTCGGTTGCAGATTCACCGCTTGTTGCCACGATTGCAATGCTCCAGCGGTATCGCCCTTTGCAGTCCGGACGCGACCCAGTGCTGCGTGGCTGTATGCGTCATGGGGCGACAAGCCAATCGATTTTTCCAGGTAGTACTGTGCTTTTGCGGTATCGCCACGCTCGAGTGAAACACGACCCAGCGCTGCCAACAACGCCGGTTGATCGCCCAAACGTCCCAGTGCACCTTGGAGCAGTGCATTGGCATCATCAAAACGTCTCAACGACTCGAGCACCTGGCCTTTGGCACAATACAAACTCGGGTCGTCTTGGACTTCGGCGAGTGCATGATCAAAAGCCGTCAAAGCGGCGGGGAAGTTCTGCTGCTGCACATAGATTTGCCCCAATTCTTGGGCGACTGTGGCACTTTGGCGCCGATAGATGTCAATCAGCGACTGCAACGACTGTGCGGCAGCATCGAGCGATCCGATTTTCCCATATGCGATGCCCAGTTGGGTGCGTGCTTGCAAATCCTCTGGGCGCAGGGAGCACAATAATTCGTACGCTTGTACCGCCGCTGCCCAGTCACTCTGAGACAGCGCCATTTCGGCAATGCGCCGCACCACATCGACATCTTGGCGCTGTTCGCCGGCAATACCTTCGAGTTGCGCACGGGCGTGCCCGATTGCCCCTTCCTGTTGCAAAATATCTGCTACCGCGATACGCATGCTGACTGTTTTCACACCCGCAGAATGCAGCAACGTATCGACACGGTCTCGTTCACCCCCCTGCAGAACAGCTTTGACTGCCGGGCGAATCAAGCCTAATTCAAACAGGCGGCGCAACGCCGCTGCCCGATTTTCACTGATATCGACGGCAATAGCCACTGCATCTTCATCGCCCGCGAGTTGCGTCAGACTCCACTCCGCCGGTGGTTGCAGGATCCATTGTTTGGCGCGCACGACCGAGCGAATCATCGGATGCCGATACGACAATGCCTGCTGTTCATAATCAAAATGGATGATGCCCGCGGAGACCAATCCACGCAGCGCCACAATATCTCGCTCCACGGCCGGCGCACCCAAAATCTGCTGCGCCAACGTGGCTGTGTTTTGTCCGCCGATACGGAGCCGCAAGACGACGTCCACTAATGCCCAGGTATCGCTCTGCTCACCGAATTGTTGATTCAAACTGACCAATAACTCGAGTGCCGGGACCGCATCGGTATTGCCTGATTCCAAGATAGCAGCTAACCACTCCCACATCCAACGACTTCGGAATGTAATCCCGGTGTACGATCCACTGCCCTGCATCGTCAAGAGTGCCGCCAACCAGCGTGGCCGGCTGGCGAGGGCGAGGACCGCATCGTCTTGTTCAATCTGCTGCGCCACACTGTCTCCGCAGCGAGTTCGCACCATACTGACAATGTCTTTGGGTGAGAGCGGGCGGAGCGTTCGTACGTCTGCGCTACTAAACCATGGTCGGAACAACGCTAACGCTTCACTCCGACAGGACAACACCCAGCGTGCCTGCGGTCCCATTGTGCTCATCAACGCGGCGATATGCGAGAGTGCGGTCAGCTGAACATCCGAAGGTAGTTGTTCCAGACCATCCACAAACAAGACCACCGGCAGACTCGCGAATTCGCGCCAGGTCGGTGGGGTAGGAACGCTGTAACAATCAACAATT
Source organism: Thermoflexus hugenholtzii JAD2 (assembly GCA_945881915.1). Taxonomy (GTDB): domain Bacteria; phylum Chloroflexota; class Chloroflexia; order Chloroflexales; family Roseiflexaceae; genus UBA965. The sequence continues at coordinate 29,449 of CAMCVW010000013.1, forward strand.
GTCTGTTCGAGAGAATCGCGATACCTGCCGAGGTCGATATACAGCGGCACCAAGCTCGCTTGTTTGGTTTTGCTGGTACGCCCATCGGCCAACTGTATATCAGCGAGCTGGAGTGCCGTCTGCAACAGACAGCTGCTCTTGCCGGCTCCTGGTGGTCCGACGACCAGAACGCGGGCGTGTTGATCGAGGACTTGCCGCAACCCGACGGGGTTGCCCCGCGTCCGTTCCGTTCCTTCGTGCGCTAACGACAACATCGGCAGCCCACGCACTGCGCTACTCGCAGGGTGTGCCACCAAGGCGTGAAAATATGTTTTCAGCCATGTCATTGCGTCGTTCATGCGTTCCTACGGAATAATTTGCGTCGTCATCCAAAAGCTCGCGGTACAGATGGCAGCACCCAAGACAGCCAAGAAGATCCCAATCCCGAGTGCGGTATGCAGTAATCGACTGACCAGCGTTGCCAACGAAATCGTCGTCTCGATGGCCGCGGGTACACCCAAATCAATCAACGATTTGCCTTGCAGCCGTCCCGATTGTGCCGACATCATGCGCATCGTCTCGCGATAGATTCGGTTCATGACAATCGCCATGCCGCCGATGAGCATGATGACCCCACACAAGAAGAAAATGCCCGCCATCACCAGTTGCACCATCTGAAGCCGGGCCATCAGGTCGCTTGCAATCACGTGCATTCTTCTTTCGCTTGCCTAGATCCACAAATCGAGTTGAGACTGATCAGCATTGGCACGTGTGCGCCGTTTGGGGGTGGCCTCCCCGTGCTCAGGCAACATGGTCGTCAGCACGACGCTCAGTAATGGGGTGGTCGGCGCTGCGGTTTCTTCGATGATGGGTACTGCATGCTCGAGTCCGGGAATATCGAGCGTCTCCCACGATGAAACCGCAGCAATCATGGGTGTTGTTGGTGTTACATCCATTGCCTCGACAACATGGACCGAATCATTCCATTGCCGCGCAACGATGTGACCAATAACACGCAGGTGAGCGAGCACATGCGCAGGCAGTTGTGCAGGTGGCAAAAACACCGTCATCACGGCACGTTGGTGTGCCGCGTCGCAGATAAATCGTGTTGCATCCGCCCCGACACCATCCATCCGCATCGTACCCACTTGGATGTCGACCGGGCAATCAGCAACCATGCGGGCATATTGTTTGGCCGCGCGCAGGAGCTGCTGCGCATCAGTGATTTTGAGTAATTGCTCGATGTCTCCAGTCCACGCGCTGTGCGACACCGGGTCGGCGTGCACCGGTGTCGCACGGGTGATGCGCTGCACCCCCGTACACAGGTACTGAACAATCCGTTCCGCCATGGCACTCAACCAACCACAAGCCACGCCACTGATAAACACGGTCAGCAGTACGGAGGGCAGTACCGCTGGCACCGCTGGTAGTGCAAATCCTGCACTCAATAAAATCACCAACAGATTGAGGCACGCCGCTACCACGCTCCCGCGCACGCCATCGGCCACCATCGCCAACGGCACCAGTGCGGCTATCCCATACAGATATGGACTCGTGATTCCGCCGGTTACATTGATAAAAAACGCATAGAACAGACAATCCAGCGCCGTCTGTGTGAGCGCTTGCAGGTTTGGCAATCGTCCAAAAAACAAGCTGGCAGCGAAGTAGAGTATCGGCAGCAGGCTATACCAGTGCCCTGGGACGTGAGTCCCAAAGAGATGCGCCACCATGATTGCGACCAACACACCTCGACCACCGTGCGCCACAAATGCCAACAGCGACGTCGCCCGGCGCAGTGCATGCCCGATACGATAGGGTGGGATGTGCAGCGGCGTTGTCGCCGCATCGACATATTGGCCTCGAGTGAGCTGCTGAATCGTTGCGTTCATCTGACCCTCCCCTATCCGACGTATTCGATTGCGCGCATCTTGGCACTGCGACTGCGCGGATTGCGCGCCAATTCTGCGTCGCTCGCAGTCAACGGATGCTTTGTCACCAACCGATAACGCCGCACCAATCCCTGACTACTTGCATCGCGGAAGGCATGCTTGACGATGCGGTCCTCGAGTGAGTGGAAGCAGATGATGACCAACCGTCCACCCGGTGCCAACAGATCCAATGCCGCTGGAATGACCGCCTTGAGGACATCGAGTTCGCCATTGACGGCGATGCGCAATGCTTGGAATGTCCGCGTCGCAGGATGGATTTTGCCGCGTTTGCCCCCCAATGCCTGCGCCACCAGATCGGCGAGTTCCGTCGTCGTCGTAATCGGCGCACTCTTGCGTTGCGCGACAATCATTTTGGCGATGCGTCGTGAAGCCCGTTCTTCGCCAAATTGAAAAATAACGTCGGCCAAATCGGCTTCGCTATAGGTATTAATGATGTGCGCAGCATCGATGGGTCCATCGGGATCGAGGCGCATGTCGAGTGCTGCCGGATATTTGAATGAAAAACCGCGCTCTGGTGTGTCGAGTTGATGCGAAGAGACGCCGATATCCAACAAAATACCCGCAACTCCATCGATTCCAGCTCGCCGACAGATACCCGTCAAATCAGCAAAATTGCCGCGCACAATCGTGTACCGCGGTGCGTATGGCAGAAGCACCGCGTCTGCTGCAGCGATGGCTGCGGGATCAAGCTCGATTCCTATCAGCCGGCTCGATTCGGGCGCACGTGCCAAAACCGCAGCTGCATGACCAGCGCCGCCCAGCGTGCCGTCAATGTATATTCCGCCACGTTGCGGATCGAGCAAGGTCATTGCCTCGTCCATGAGCACCGCTGTGTGCTGGAAGGTCTGCATATTTATATCTTTATGCTGGTGAGCTGCGCGAAGAGATGATCGTTCCCCGTGTCCATCGCCGTGACACGTTCTTGCCAGCGCTGCGGGGACCAGATTTCGAAGTATTTGTTCACACCCACGATGACGACGTTCGTCGTATCGAGATTCGCATAGTCACGCAGGGTCTGCGGCAACAAAATACGCCCCTGCTTGTCGAGGTCACATTCAGTGGCCGCCGAAAACAAGAGACGTTGGAGGTTGCGCGTATTGGGGTCACTGGGCGCCAGCCCACTCACTTGATCGGCCAGCATGCGCCAGACAGACATGGTAATTCCCATCACACACGCATCGAACCCACGCGTCACAACCAACCCATCACCCACAAGCGTGCGGTAACGTGCTGGTATTGCCATGCGGTTTTTGTCGTCGATGGAATACTCGTGTTCGCCGAGAAACATGCGACCCTCATGAGTGGCTTCACCATTTGCAGGTGATTTGCCCCACTATTCCCCACTCATCCCCACTTATCAACATTATATGCATAATATGGATATTTTGCAACCGGTTTTCCCCAAAAATAGCCAAGATGGTACAATCGCAATGCGTAAAAAATTAACCAAACCAGACGGGAGCGTCTCTGATGCCTGAATTGACTCATTTAAATGCCGCTGGTCACGCCCATATGGTGGACGTCGGCGCTAAACCCGACCAAAAGCGCACCGCCATTGCTGCGGCTCAGGTCATCATGACGCCACAAACCCGCGATTTGATTATCGCGGGTGGGTTGCCCAAAGGCGATGTCTTGGCGGTCGCCCGCATCGCTGGCATCATGGCCGCCAAAAAGACTGCCGATCTGATACCACTCTGCCACCCGCTTGCACTGACCGCGGTCGAAGTCACCCTGACCGCCAGCCCAGATGGCATCGACATCCTGGCCCGCGTCCAGACCACCGGCCGCACCGGAGTCGAAATGGAAGCCCTCACCGCAGTGTCAGTTGCGGGTTTGACCATCTACGATATGTGTAAAGCCGTCGAAAAGACCATGCAAATCCACAACATTCGCCTCGTCAGCAAAGTCAAAGAATGACCTGCCGGACGAGGCGTTTATAGTTGTCTGAATACTCTCATAAATAAAGTTGTTTTTATGGGATGGTGCACTGCCCTGCGCCGTTTGCCCCCCAGCACACCACACTCCCGTCTGTCAGCAGCGCCAGTGTATGATTGGACCCCGCGCTGATGGCGATTACTCCCGTAGCGCTCGCTGGCACCGTCGACTGCCCACTCGTGTTGCTGCCCCAGGCGACTACTGCACCACTCGCCGTCAATGCCACACTATGGGATGCCCCGGCACTGACGGCGCTGACGCCCACCGCAGTCGTCGGTACTGTGCCCAACCCGGCAGCAGAATTACCCCACGTACGGACGCTGCCATCCTGTAATACCGCCAACGAATGATTGGTACCCGCTGCAATTGCCGCAACGACTCCGAGATCTGTGGGGATACTCACCTGCCCGTAACTGTCGTCGCCCCATCCGCGCACCGTCCCGTCACGACACAACGCCAACGAATGGTTAGCCCCTGCAGCGATTGCCTGGACCGAACACAAATCAGATGGGATGGTGGTTTGGCCATATTCGTTATCACCCTGTCCAAAAACGATCCCAAATTTATTTAGTTTAAGTGTGAATAACCCCCCTGCGCTAACTTGTGTGATGTTTTGGTTATTAGCTGAATCAAAAGTCAATTGATCGTAATCATTGTCTCCCCACCCAATCACCGTCCCATCGGCGAGCAGCCCCAAAGAATGATTCTGGGCAGCGGCGACGGCGACAATAGCTATTGCAGAGGTTGGAACGGTTGCTTGCCCATACGTGTTGCTCCCCCAACCTGCCCAACTTCCATTCCGGTACGCAATCGAGTGACTCAATCCAGCAGCGATCCGCACCGCTACAATTGTCGGTGTGCTTGTTGCCGTCGGCGTGCCAGACGGCGTACGGGTTAGTGTGCTTGTTGCCGTCGGCGTGTCGGACGGCGTGTTGGTAAGCGTGCTTGTTGCCGTCGGCGTGCCGGACGGCGTGTCAGTTAGTGTGCTTGTTGCCGTCGGCGTGCCAGTCGGCGTACTTGTTGCCGTCGGCGTGCCGGACGGCGTACTTGTTGCCGTCGGCGTGCCAGACGGCGTACGGGTTAGCGTGCGTGTTGCCGTCGGCGTGACGGACGGCGTACGGGTGAGTGTGCTCGTTGCCGTCGGCGTACCAGACGGCGTACGGGTGAGCGTGCGTGATTTGGTAATCGCTTTGGTGGCAGCGCGGGTTTTGGTGCGTGATTTGGCAATTGCTTTTGTAGCGGTACGTGTTTTGGTGCGCTTCCGGGTAGGGGTGGAGCGTTTTTTTATGGAAGGACGGAGCGGTGTGGGCGTCGCCGTGTATGTCGGATGTGACGCATCACGTGCGAGCGACATCGCAGCGGTAGGGAGTGCCGGGGTTCGCATAGTCATGTACCAGATGCACGCCAAAAGGAGCACGAATGAGAGGAATCGACGCATAGCGCCCTCCTATTTGTTTCGTTTTTTTGGATACAACAGCCTACACATATGCCCTACAGGCATATATTTGGCGCGGAATACTATGAGAGATTAAGTCGTATTGGGTAATGCGCAGATTGTAATAAATTTGCTTTTTTTTGTCAATACCTGACAAAAATTCGTGGCTACAACTGCACTGCCGTGACGAGCCGACACGGTATAATTCAGCTATGAACAATGTGCCATGCGAAATAACCGTCATCGGAGACATGAATGTCGATGTCAGCCTCGCCATCGATGCCTGGCCGCACGAGGGTGGCGATGTGCTGGCGAATGCAGTAACCTGGAGCAGCGGTGGGACCGGCTTGAATTGCGCGGTTGCAATTGCCCGTATCGGCCATCCCGTACGGCTCTGGAGTCGCGTTGGACCCGACCATGCGGCGGCACAAGTCCTCCATACTGCGCGCTCCGCCGGCGTACACACCAGCGACATCCAGACCGACACAGCCATAGCGACGGGGCTCTGTGTGATTCCGGTTACCCCGGGCGGCGAACGGACGTTCTTGAGCTTCCGCGGCGCAAATGTCCAATGGCACCACGACCGGATGGCGTTCGCGCCGCCTGGTTGGCTGCACGTCTGTGGGCACGCACTCTTGGCAGATCCGCAGCGGATGCACACGATGCACGCGCTCCGTGCTGCCCAAGCGGCCGGCTGGCAGACTTCTCTCGATTTATGTGACCCACTCGCCCCACTCGTGGTACCGTTGCTGCGTCAGCTGCATGGTCCATTGCGAATTCTGATGGGTAATGAGCGTGAAGTAGCGACCGTCGGTGCATCGCTACAGCAGTATGCAGACGTCGTTGTGACCAAACGCGGGGCACGCGGTGCAGCAGCACAGACTGCTGATGCCTCTACCGAGCAACCCGGGTATGTGGTGCAGGCCATCGACACCACTGCCTGCGGAGACACCTTTGGCGGGGTCTTTTGTGTGGCCTGCTGTCATGGTGCATCTCTCGCTGACGCCCTCCGTATCGCCAACGCAGCCGGGGCACTGACGGCCAGTCGGCGTGGTGCAGCCGATATTGAACCGACCCGTGCCGAAATCGTTGCATTCCTCACACTCCAGCAGCACGACATCCCCGATTGGCTGACCTAACGGTCAGAGAAAGAGCGCATATGCCGCCACTCTGGAAGACACATCTCGATTCGTTGCAAATCACCACCCTTGCTGACATATTCCGCACCCCCAAACCCGTCATCGGGATGGTGCATTGCTGGCCCATGCCCGGTGCTCCAGGGTACCGCGGGTACGGGATGCGCGACATCATCCGACACGCCCAGTCCGAAGCCGAAGCACTCATCGTCGGTGGCTGTGACGGCATCATTGTCGAAAACATGTGGGACATACCCTTTCGCGCGGGGGCCCACATCCCCCCCGAAAGTATTGCAGCGCATGCGGTCGTCGCAGCGGCAGTCCGCGACGTCTGCCCGTTGCCGATGGGCATCAATCTCGTCCACAATGGCGGCGTCGCCCTCCTGGCCATCGCCATTGCCGCTCGGGCAGAATTCATCCGCGTCTGTATGTTCACTGGTGCAGGTGTATGGGATGCCGGGAGCTTCGACGAAGGCTGCGCCGCCGATTTATTGCGTCGCCGGAGCGAACTCCATGCCGAATCCATCAAAATTCTGGCGGATGTCGACAAAAAACACTCCGTCCGCTTCCCCGGCATTGATCTGGCGACACACATCGAATGGACGCGCTTCTTTGGGGCTGACGCGCTGATTGTATCGGGGCGGATGACCGGTGATGCGCCGGATCTCGGTAAAGTACGTGAAGCCAAAGCCCTCGCCGGGGACCGCCCTATTATCATTGGGAGCGGTGCCGACGCCAGCAATATCGGTGCATTCATGAGTGTCGCCGACGGGGTCATCGTGGGATCGAGCATCAAAGGAGGCGGCGCAATCGCAGAGCCCGTGGATGTCGAACGCGTCAAGCGCTTTGTCGACGCAGCCCGGAGCCGCATGTGAGCGACCAACGTCACATCGTCATGCCAGCGGATGTGTTCCCGCCCAGATGTGGCGGGGCCGGGTGGAGTGCACACGCATTGGCGACGGCGCTCCAGCAGCACGATGCTTCGGTGACTGCGATTGTGCCGCGCGCTCGCACCGCACCTGATTCAGGCACGGTAGATGTCGCAGGCATTGCAACGGTAGAGGTACAGCACCGGCCGATCCAAAACAGTGTTGTGCGGCAACTCTTCTCCATACTCAGCGTTATCCCGCGCATGCGGGCGCACATCGCGGCGCTGCGCAGTGCAGCGGGTGTGACGATTGTGCACGCCCAACATATTTTGGCAGCCAGAGCAGCGCTCCCCCTCAAAAACAGCCGCACCCGGGTCGTCATTACGGTGCGCGATCATTGGCCATGGGATATGCGGGCAACGGGGATGCAGATGGCTGGTGATCAACGCACACTCAGCGGCATACTCCAGACCATGGCGCGCCGCGATGTCCCGCGCTGGCAATCCGCACTGGCCCCATTCTATGCGTTCCAGATGCGGCAACGCGCTGCATTATTGACCCAGGCAGATCTGGTCATCGCAGTCTCTGAGCACATGGCGCAACGCGTACGGACGTACACACCGACCGCGAATGTCTGCGCCATCCCAAACATGGTCGATATCCAATCGATTGCGCAGACGATTCAAGGAGTGCCAAGCTTCCCCATTCCAGAGCGGTTTGTATTGTTTGTCGGCAAACTCAGTCCCAACAAAGGGGCCCAATACTTGCCAGAACTCATTGCGCGCATTCGGCCACCTGCCATTATCGTCGCAGGCGATGGGCCGCTCCAAACTGCCATTGCCGCAGCGGCAGTTGCTGCCGAAGTGCCCTGCCACATTTTGGATTGGGTCGCCCACGACGATGTCCTCCGCCTGATGGCACGGTGCTCCGCGCTGTGGTTCCCTTCGTCGTGGGACGAACCGCTCAGCCGTGTGCTCCTCGAGGCATTGGCATGCGCAGCGCCGATTGTTGCAATGCCTACCGGCGGCACCCCCGAAATCATCGTGGACGGCGTGACCGGGCTCCTAGCCAACACCATAGATGCCTTCGTGGCAGCTGCGCAACGACTCGCTACTGACCCTGCGTTACAGGCGACGCTCAAACACAATAGTCTGGCGCATGCCCATAGTACGTACGCCCAAGACATCGTCGTCGCACAGGTACTCGCGCAGTACGATGCGCTAGGAGCACTGCAATGACCCCATCTATCCGTGTCGCTCTGTTGGCCCGTGTGGTCTACCCATTGCACGGGTTTGGCGGAATCGAACGGCACGTTTTTCACCTGACGACCCATCTCGCGCGGCTCGGCGTCGCAGTGACCCTCTATGTCCAAGAAACAGACGACAGCAACGGGCTTGCCCAGTTGCGAACCCAGATGCAGGTCGAGACGCTGCGGTATGACTACACCAGCCCCTACCTGCGCCCCAACTCGATTCTCGGTCGACAGATAAACTACCCGCGCTACACGCGTACCCAAGGTGCACAGGTTGCGCGCGCGGTGGTCAACGGCGCATTCGACATTGTGCACACCCAAGGGCTCTGCGCGTACGGGTATGCCGTCGCGCGGTCAGCGGATGTGCGGTTGCAACGCGTGCCATTTTTTGCCAATCCACACGGGCTGGAGGAATATCGCACGCCAGATTGGCGCAAACGGCTGGCCTATACACCTTTTCGCATGATGTATAGCCACGGCCATCGCCAAGCCGACTGGGTCATTGCCACTGATGCATGTACTGCACCCGATGTGCCGCACTACCTCGGGGTCGACCCCCGCCGCGTCGTCGTCATCCCGAGTGCCATCGACAGCAGCGAAAACTTGGCCCCGGTGACCCCTGCACTGACACACCAGATGCGCCGCCGATTTGCCACTGACGACGACATGTTGATGCTGTCGGTCAGTAGACTCGAGCGCAACAAAGGCTATCACTTGTATGCAGCGGCACTGGCACAGGCTGCCCGCGACGGACTGTTACCGCCACACTGGCGCTGGGTGTTGGTGGGGAGCGGTAAAGAACGCGCAGCCCTCGAGGCACAGGTCACCCACTTGGGCATCGGTGCTCATGTCACATTTGCCGGTCGTGTCGATGATGCCGATTTGCAGAATCTCTATGCCGCCTGTGATTTCTTTGTGCATCCAACCCTCTACGAAGGGTCGTCATTGGTCACGCTCGAGGCCATGATTCACCGAAGACCAGTGTTGGCCACACACGCAGGCGGAATTCCCGATAAAGTGTTTACAGATGTCAATGGTATACTCGTAGCACCTGGGAGTGTGGACGCGCTGTACGTCGGTCTGCGAGACATGCTTTCGGCACGCAGTCGCTGGTCCCATTGGGGTGACGCGAGTGCTGCGATTGTATTGCGTACCTTTGATTGGCCAGTGGTGGCACGGCACAACCTCGACATCTACGCCCAGGCGTTGGCTGACCGCTGAGCCGATGCGATCGACGAGGAGGCCCGCATGCAGATTATGCCATTCCAACTTTCAATCGCACGCGACGAACACGGTGCGTATGTCTTTTATGCCTTTAGCGACGAATCGAATTTGGTCATGCGAATCGATATTCCTGATCGGCTGCGTGACATCGGTATCCGCCTTCTGGAGTCTCCACTGCCTGTTTTCTATGACGACCCGCACGAGTTGGGTCGTGAATTGGGACAGGTCCTTTACCCTCCAGAAGTCCAAGAAATGCTTTCGCATGCCGCCCAAAATGCGCTGCGCACCAAAAGACGCGTCCAAATACAACTCCAAATCGCCATCCCTGAACTTGCAGCACTCCCATGGGAGTGGGCCAGCATTCCAAATCCACAGCCGTGGGCACCTGCTCGCACCGATGACTTCCCGGTGGTTCGGCATTCAGCTGTCGCCAAACCGGCGCATCCGATTGTCGTCGACGGGCCGTTGCGCGTGCTTATCTGCGTTTCTGATGCGGACTATGATTCCCTACGCGTCATTTCGTCGTTGTTAGCAATCGAAGTCGTACAACAGCGGATTGTGATCGACGTCATTGTCGTGACCACCATCACGGATATCGAAGTCGCTTTGCAGTCCGCACCGGTTCATATTCTTCACTGCGTCGCCCCTGTCGAACTGGACCACGATCAGGTATTGACGCTGCGCTTCGAAGAAGCAATCGACATCGACGACTTCCGAGATCTGCTCGCTCCCTACCCGACTATTGGGATGGTGGTGATTACTCCCGTCGGTCCGCAGAGTGCACAAGTCATGGCATATCCGCAAATATATGCTGCGCTGCTCCTCAACAACACGCTCATGGCGGCGATCGCATTTGGGGGGGTCTGCCGTGCAGAGGTACTTACGCGCTTCGCCGCGACCTGCTACAACGCCATCATTGACGGTATGCCGATCGATTTGGCGGTCAGTCATGCGCGACGTACGCTCGGCAACATCGATGTCGATCCGTTGTGGGGCTACCCACAGTTGCGCTTGGTTCCGGGCGGTGAGGCGGTTTTTTCGATTGCTTCACCGCAGAATCGCTTCGAGTGGCTCCGTGCTGCAGGCATAATCGTCGTGTTGATCATTGCGCTCGTAGCAGTCACCGTACTGGGCAGATATCTGCGCGGTGATGGATTGCCATCTATTATTCAAATGCTTCTCCCCCATACACCATAGAGGTTTCATGCATCCATTTCGTTCGTTACCGTCGATAGATTCCCTCGTGGGTTCCGTTGCAGCGTTGCTCGATGCGCCGCATGCCGTCGTTGTCGCTGCGAGTCGCAGTGTGCTGACCGAGATTCGCGAGAGTGGCGTCGTCGTGGATCATGCTACCTGTGTTGCCCGCGTTGTCAGTGCTGTGCAATGCCTGCTCGAACCGACGTTACGACCGGTCCTCAATGGCACTGGCGTACTCTTGCAGACCAACCTCGGGCGTGCCCCTTTGAGTAGCGCCGCGCAAGCTGCCATGCAGCACGCCACGGGCGCAACTGCAATCGAATACGACCTCGTACGAGGTGCGCGCGGGGAACGGAATCGTCATTTATCCCCGCTGCTTGCACATCTGAGCGGCGCCGAAGCAGGTATTGCAGTCAACAATACCGCCGCCGCTGTCCTCTTGCTGTTGACTGCCCTGGGTGCCGGGCGCGAGGTCATCGTGTCACGCGGGGAGGCGGTCGAGATAGGCGGCGGTTTTCGCATCCCTGACGTCCTGCGCCAGAGTGGTGCTACCCTGGTCGAAGTCGGTACCACCAACCGCACCTACGTCCGCGACTATGCCGCCGCAATCACCGAACGCACCGCATTTTTGCTCTGTGTGCACACCAGTAACTTCCGGCAATTCGGCTTCGTACATACACCCGATAAACGCGAATTAGCCGAATTGGCGCATCAGCGCGGCATTTTGCTCATCGACGATCTCGGCAGTGGTTCGTTCCTGGATGTGACACAGTATGGGTTGAGTGCTGAACCGACCGTCCAAGCACACGTCGCCGCTGGTGCAGATTTGGTGTGTTTTAGTGGCGACAAGCTGCTTGGAGGCCCGCAAGCGGGCCTCATTGTGGGCAAATCATCTCTCATTGATCAATTGACACGCCACCCGTTGCTGCGTGCACTCCGACTCGACAAGACGAGCTATGCAGGCATTCATGCCACCCTGGTGAGTTATGTCATGCAACGAGCCGTCCACGAGATTCCCATTTGGCAAATGATTAGCGCGACGCACGCTGAACTCTCGCATCGGGCAGGCACACTCCAACAGAGCCTCGGCCACCCATGGCAGGTGCGCGACAGCGTCAGTACGATTGGCGGCGGTGCACTGCCGACAGACACACTCCCCTCGTGCGCGCTTGTGCTCCCCTGCTCCCAGCCTGATGCCGTTGCCGCTCATGCCCGTGGGCTCCACCCTGCGCTGATTGGCCGCGTGAAGGACAATGCCTTTTGGCTTGATCTGCGCTCACTGATGCCCAACGACGATGAAATCCTGCTTGCAGGGTGTCGACTCCTCGCGGAGTCCGCAGCGATACGCGAATGACCGTGCGTGAGTGCCGCGCACAATCCTGATTCTGCGCGTATCTATGCTATAGTTCGGATAGTTGTCTGAGATGCGATAATCATGAACATTTTTCCCGACCTTTCGGCTGGTACTGGTATGCGCTCCTTCTTACCATGCGGCTCTGTAACGTTGCAGTCGTACAGGGTGATGGTGGATGTGGAAGATTGACGCATTGAGTCAGTCGATAGCAAACTATAGAAGCGATCTCGGCGATCGCGAATACAGCGAATATTTTGGTCCAACCCTCTGGTTCCGGCAAGCAAAACGCCTGGGTAATTCCCCTTTGCCCAATACGGTCGATCCATGCATTGTCGATTTAACTATAATCACGCGTGCAGAATTGCCCCCTGCTTCGATTACCCTGCAAACGTGTGCCCACGCAATTCCACTGCCGACGGCACCAAACCTCTACCGCATTCACCTGTACCTCCTCGCTGATACAACCTACACCATCGATTGTGACAATCAAGCAGTCACTTCGGCATACCTCCAAAATTTTTGTTTTGCGTTTGTTGACGCACGGAGCACACCACTCCCGTATTCCCGGGCATATGATGCATTCGGATACATCCTCCCAATTCTCGCTTGGATGGCATTTGTGGTTGTCGCACTGCATGCGAGCCGCGCCTCGAGCACCTTGGCATAGGTGCTCGTGTCGGTTGCAGGAGCAATCGCTCTGATGTTGCTTGAGAAGTACGGCCTGCAAATTGTCAGCTGGCGCTTCGGCATTGTGAATCTATTTGGCGGTGCATCGATTGTCATTTGGGGGAGCGAACGCCTCAGATTCCCGGTTCGACAGCTCCTGATTCTGGTGGTCGTCGCCATGGTCCTGAAATACTCGGGTGCACTGGCACCCGGGGCTCCCAGGATCGACCTGCCCGTACACTCCCAGCAGCTCGAAAACGTCATGTCAGGGAACCTGTATCTGCAAAACTCTGGCACACTCAATCCCGTTGCAGGCGACAAAGCAGTCACGCAGACATACCCGTACCCGCCTTCCATCTATTTGCTGCTTGCACCGTTTGCGCTCTTACTCCAACCTCCGTTCTCACTCATGTCTATTGTGGGCACGCTCTCGATTCTGCTCGAAGCACTGTTTGTCATTGGGTTGGTCTGGCTCGTCGACAAGAATCGGCTCCCACGGCGGGTGGCCATACTGGCCTGTCTGATGTACCTCTTCTTCCCGCAGTCCTCTGTTCTACAGAACTACCCAAACACCGCCCAGTCACTCGCCCAAGCAGCGGGTTGGGTGTTTATATTGTTTGCGTATGCCCAACCAAATCCAACGCATATTCTCGAACGCCTTCGTCTGGTGTTGTTGGCTGCATTGAGCGTCGCGGGACATTTCGGTGTCTTTATCACCATGACCATCGTGCAGGGCTATGCCTTTCTGCTTGGCGGATTTCGCCGTACCGCAATCTATTGGGCATTGACTGGCATATTTGTCACTGTGGCCTACTACAGCCAGTACCTGAAGTTGATTTTGGATCAAATCGGTCGCCTCGACAACGAAGCCCAGATTTCGCGCAGTCAGGAGTTCTCTCTGCTCTGGCAAAAAGGCATCAATGACCACTATACGGGTGTCGTTTTTGTGGTTGCCTCGCTGGCGCTCGGTCTGACCCTGATGAGCAAACGACCCTTGTTACGGCAATTGTGGTTGTCAGCCTATGCAACGGCAGTGAGTCTGGCAGTGCTACGCGTGGTCTTTTCGATCAATCCAACCCGCTTTGTGATTATGTTATCGCCGCTCATCGCCCTCGGCATCGGGTTGATGGCCAATGGCTATATGCGGTCGCGGGCAGGACGGTGGCTGGTGTATTTTTTCTATATCAGTCAAGCACTCGTTGCCATCATGACCTGGTATACCCTCAAAATCGACCACAACATGATTCGCTGGTCATTTCCCCAGTAACGGTTCATCTCCATACAGATATGTCCGCACGATGCGTATCAAATCCATCAGATTTGCCGATAATGGGGTAACCCGTTTGCGCTGGTTGATTAGGTGCGCATATTCCCGTTGGCGCACGACAATTGCTTCGAGCGCTGCACCGCGGGGGATTTTTTGTTGTGCACGCAGCTCGGTGCAGGCTGCGCTCAACTGAATCGCCATACGCCCATCGCCCTCGGACAACGCCAAACCAGCGCAAATGTCGATGACAAACAACAAATCTTGTAGCCCACCACTTTGTTCGAGCACACGGAACGCTTTCGCCAGATAAAACCGAGCATCAGTTGCACGATTCCAGAGTGCGCATATCGCTGCGATGCGGAGATGCACCGCGGCGGTATTCGCTGGTGCATTCAGTGTCTGAAAAATCAACTCTGCCTTGATGAGTTCTTGCCGGGCGATTTCGTAATCGCCGAGTGACATGAATATGAGGCCGCGGTTCGCGTGCGCATCGCCGCGGCCGTGCGTGACCTGCACCGTGCCGTAGCGTACCAGGGCTTCGTCGTTGGCCTGCACACTCTGCGGTAACCTACCTGCCGTGAGGTACACATAACTCAAGGTATCGTAACAACGTGCCACCCAGTACTGATCGCCTAAGCGCTCAAATTGCGCCAATGCACGCAGGAGCAACCGTTCTGATTCGGAAATCCCAATGACGGATAATCCATGGAGCGCGCATTCGAGCGCCGTCATTGCCCAGATGTCAGTTTGGCTCTGCGTCTCTGCAATGCGTAGGGCGCTCTGCAGGTTGACGACGGTGCGTTCGACCATCCCACGATGCCCATAGAAACTTCCCAGTGCATATCGTAACTGCGCAGCTGCACTGTTGTCAGCCCCCAACGCACGCACGACCTCTTCGGTGATGGCGCACCATTCCGCACACAGACCATAGCGAATCCAGATTGTCCGCCAGTGTACGGCTATCCGTCCGATTGCATCGTACATCCGAAACTGCTGCAGGTGGTCGACCAGCTCAAGGACTGCAAGTACTTCGTGTATCGACAAGTGGTTGTAGTACACCAGCGGACTGTCTTCGCGCACAAAAGCATTGGTATGAATGGCCTCGGCAGTGCGCTGCAGGATTGATTCCATGTCTGCTTGGGTCATCACCAGGCGCACAGCCATTCGGAGTGCGTCATGCATCACATAGCCTTCCGTGCGACGCAAACTGAGAATCTGTCGCCGTTCGAGCTGCTCAACAATCTGACGAATGCCATCAGCACGCTGTACCCCAAAGACGCTCCGCACCTGTTGCAGAAAAGCGATAGACACTGGTTGTGTCACCAATGCCAGCACCTGCATGATGGGGATTGCTTCACGCGGGACGCCAGCAATCACATGGTCATAGATGTTGTCCGTCTGGAGCACACCACCCTGCACTGCAGCATTCGCAAAGGCAACGATGTGCATCGGGAAGCCGTAGCTCTCGTCCAATAATCTACTCACGTCACGTGGATCAATATCATGTCCTTGTGCATTGCGATAGATCCGCCAAAAAAGCCGGCTCCGTTGTACCTCATCCAAGGGCTCGAGTGCAACTTCATGTGCGTGAGCGATGACCTGGCCTAACCCCATCATCTGTGTGGTGACGATACATATTGTCGTCGGCAGCGCGTGCGTCACATCCGTCAAGATCGACTCCAGCGACAACCCCGGCGTTCCGATGACGTTGTCGAGGATGATAATTGCATTGCGTAAGGTAGCTGTATTGCGCAACCGCAACGCCCATGGTTCTGCACCGATGAGCTTCATTCCCACGGTTACCCCAATCGCGCGGTACACCTGCTCGAGGGTCGTCAGCTGTGGTCCGAGCACGACAATGGGGATGCGCCGACCATAGATAGGCTCGATACGACGCGCCGCTGCGATGGCGACTGCAGTTTTGCCAATACCCGATGGTCCACTAATGATGATGTGGCATGGCCTTGTGTGCGCGCCGTTGTGGTGTGCGTCCACCAACCGCTGTTCAATGTACGCCAACACATCCCCGCGCTCGATACCTTCGTCGTCACCATCACGTTGTGGCACCAGGTTGTACTGCAGCAGTGCCGCGCGCCATTGCTCTGTCGGGTAGTAGCGGGCAAACGGTTGTACCGCACGAAACGGCACCCGCGTGAGTTCGCATAGCTCGATGAGTTCGTTCGCCAGCAGCATCGTGTGCCCATAATCAAGGATGACCTCGTAGGTTGTCACGAGCTCGCCCACACTGGCATTGACAATGCGGTTCGGTCGCGACAAGAAGATATCCGAAAACCGATTGCCCGGCATTTCACAGCCGCGCAATCGAATCATATCAACCACTGATTGGCCCTTCGCATGACCATCAAACCGCACATCATCTGTGCCTGCGCCCAACATGATTCGGCGCCGCCGCAGGCGCATTTTCACTTCCGACATAATCGCGATGATTCGCGCTTTTTGGGACCGTTCAAACGTCTCTGCGAGACCCATAGTGGCCTCCTATTCCAGTTTTTTAACCATATCATTGTGGTGCGCGGCTATTTTTGGAATTTATGACAAAAGCCCCGTACCCCACTCGTTCAGGCTGAGTATACGCCCGAATATTCTTTGCTACAATACGTCGTATATCAAGAAGGTACGTATGATTCGTCGTCACATCCTGCAATCGCTCGGCATCGCCATCCTCGCCTGTCTCTGTGCAGCTGCGAGTGCCCCGCTGACCTGGCAGAGTGATATCGGCACCAAAGACGCACAACGCTTCACTACTACGCTACGCGAGGCAGAGTCTGCCGCCATCCCGAGCAGCGATACAACCTTCCAGTGGGCCTTCCCTGGCTCACAGCTCCTGCTTGCGGAACCGACACTGCCACACATCCTCACCATCCTGACGATGCAACGCAGCGAACAACCGCCACGTACCGTCAGCCTGACGGTGGCGCAGCACACCTACACCATCCCGGGCACCGCAGGAATCCGCACGATTCATCTGCTGGCTCCTGCAAGTCCCACGCTGACCATCGATTGCGACACCGCAGGTACCAGCGATCAAACGCTCGCACAACTCTGTCTGGCGCTGCTCCACATCGACAGCCAACGCGTCGGATCATCCGTCGATGTCCGTGCCATCGCCTGGCTCTTTCTGTTTGCAGTGTGTATCTCGTTCGGGTGCAGCCTGAGCATCCCGTCACAGCCCGGATTGGCTGCGGTCGCGAGCAGTGTTGTGTTGACCATAGCGCTCTCATTCCCCCATGCATTGAGCGTTTCGTTCTCGGGGCTCATCGGCCTCGGCACGCTGTGGCTCGCAGCCCTGCTGCTCATTCGTTGGCGTATTCATACTCCTTGGCTGCGCATTGCCCTGATTGCGGTGAGTGCAAACATTATCATCAAAGCCGCCGGCGTTGTCTCACCTGGCTATTTCGGCACGGATATCGGCTTCCATGCGCACAAATACGAAGCAGCGCTGCGTGGTCACTTCTACCAAATCGCCGATGGCCAAGGGTTGACATACCCCTACCCACCGACCATCTACGCACTCTTGGCCATCGTCGCACTGCCATTGCAATACCTCTGGTCGCTGGAGCGCATCATCCACATAAGCGCCGTCGTCATCGATAGCAGTACCATCGTGCTACTCACCTGGCTGGCACGACACTCTGGCTGGTCACAGCTCCGCATCGCGCTGCTTGCAATCCTGTATGTGATTCTGCCTGCGGGCTTTTTGCTGCAATGGCAGGCCACGGTCGCACAGACCATCGGCCAATGGTTCGGCGTCATCGCCGTGGTGACCAGTCTTGCCGACCGTGGCGTGCTCAGCGGGTTTGCCATGGTGCTCACAATGGTTGGCCACTTCGGGGCCTTCCTGACCCTTCATCTGACGTTTACTCTGGCGTTCTTGCGCCGTTCCTTGCGTACGCTCGCGTGGCGCTGGTGGGGATTGTTCGGCCTCGTCAGCGTCGTCTACTTTTCGCAGTACGCCGGCACCATCGCTGCCCAGTTACGCACGTTAGCGCAGGGCGACGGCGCCACCACCGTCGACCATCGCTGGTGGCAATACGCCTGGCAGTACGGCATTTTTGGGCACTACAATGGTATATTCGTAGCACTGATGATCATCGGTCTGATCCGCTCGCCAGCACATCGCCTGCGCTCTATGAGCGGCCTGATGCTCTGCAGTTCGGCCATCTTACTCGTCGCACAGGTAATCGGTGATATCGACACTACCCGCTATGTGATTGCGATTTTTCCGATTGTGACCCTCTACGCTGCAGTTCCCATGGCATCGCTCTGGCAGAGTCGTGCCGGTCGCGCCATGGTCGTCAGCCTGGCTGGCCTCATCCTCATCCAGAGTGGTCAAGCCTGGTTCGCGGGCGTCCTTCACGGGGTGCGGATGGGGTTTTTGTGGTGACGCGAGCGATTCCACGTCCATGAGTCAGGGCATGCATCTCCGTTTTTCGTTTTTTTAAAAAAACGACGAGCGATTGGCTCGCCCCAACCTCACTGCGGTCGGCGCTGCCCATGATTCAGAGAGCCACGGAAACACCGGCGCGTGGCTTTTTGCGCATCCCCCGATACAGCGCGAGCGCTGTGTGCGCACAAGTCCAACGCCTACCCGTTTTGCCGCAGGCCCACAACGTACTGCTGTCGCGCCTGCCAAGGATTGCGCCAGCGCACTGCATGCTGGTCGCTCGCCTTTTTCAAAAACAATAAATATGCGTCCCAACGACGGACGCAGCATGGAACGAGTCAGCGCTGTGGGTGCATTACGAGAGCAGTCGTTCCTGCACTGGTCCGCGCAGACCGAGGGTGCGCGCGATGACATCGACGGTACTGCGCCGCGCATCGAGCGAATTGACGTAGTCTAATTCATCGGTTGGGATGGTCAGGACGGCACATCGGTCGAAGCGCCGCATCCATGCTTCGTAGCGTTCGTTCAAGCGGGTCAGGTATGCCGGCGGAATGTTCATCTCGCTCGGCCGCGCCCGAGCTGCGATGCGCTTCTGCAATGTGGGCACGGACGCCTGCAAGTAGACCACGAGCGACGGCGGCTGGATGCGCTGCACCAGGGTCGTGTAGAGGCGCCGGTAGGTACGGAAGTCGCGTTGCGACAAGATACCTTCCTCCAGCAGGCCTTTGACAAATATCTCGTAGTCTTCGTACATGCTGCGGTCTTCGAGCACAGAACTCGGCGTGTCGGCTATCTCGAGGTGCTGCTCGAAGCGCTGTGTCAAAAACCAGATTTGGCTATGAAATCCCCAGCGCTCGCGATCGCCATAGTAATCATCCAAATACGGATGATCGCTCACGAGCTCGTAGTACGGTTGCCATTTGAATTCTTCGGCAAGAATCTGCACCAAGGTACTCTTGCCGACGCCGATATTGCCGGCAATCGATACATGGAATCGTCTGTTGGAGTGTGACTGTGTCATTGATTCACCTACGGAGGTTACCGGTTACATATCCCTGCGACGGACGAAAAAGTACGGTCGCGCAGTGACGCAGCGTCTTGAGGGCCGCAGAGTACACGCAGATGTATGTCGATTCGAAACGATTGCCCGTCGCCGGTATGCTGGCGGCAACCCGCCAAATTAATTCTCCGGAGCACGATTACGCATTCGTTTGACCACTCCAGCCTTGAATTCGTCCTACTCAATACACGCTTCTCACTGATAATTCATAATTCATAATTCATAATTCATACCTGCATTGTGCGCCAATTCCCTTGGCGGAATCGGACATATGCCAGTACCGCCTGGATGAAGAAGTCCAAACCCATCGCGATCCAGACGCCATTCAATCCATAGCCCCATTGCAACATCAGGTACGACATAGGCAGCCGCAACCCCCAGGTCGCAATGATTTTGGTATACAACGGCCACTTCGTATCACCAGCGCCGCGTAACGCACCAGAATAGACGAAATTCGCACCCATCCCAATCTGAAAAACACCGGCGATCTGTAGCGGCACAATGCCTGCTTGGACGACCGACTCGTCAAAGATAAACAGCCGTAACAAAAACCCCGGAACCAACACCATAATGCCACCCAGAACGATCATGAGTGCCGACGTCTGCTTGAATGCCTCAGTCGTGGCAGCCTGTGCTTCTTCGGGGCGCTTAGCTCCAAGCGCCTGACCAACCAATGCCGAGGCCGCAATACCATAGCCCCACCCAGGCAGAAAAGACAACGATTCGATGCGAATGACGACGTTGTGGGCAGCGTAGGCATTCGTCCCCAGCTGGGTAATCATTCCCAAAAAGACCATCAATGCGCCTTGGAACACTGCTTGCTCGCCGGCAAACGGGAGTCCGACACGGATGATGCGGCGCATCATGTCGAGATGCGGTGCGACCCATCGCGTCAGATGCAAACCCGCCCGACCACGCAACAAGACGACAATGGTCGCAATTGCCCCGACCGTCCGTGCCACTGCTGCACCGATGGCAGCTCCTTCGACGCCGAGTGGCGTTAACCCAAAAGCGCCACCAATCAACAAGTACGACAATCCGACATTGATGATGTTGACGGCAATCATGATGTACAAAGGCATCCGTGTATCGCCAGCACCACGCATGGCAGCCATCCCAATCATGCCGATGGCAGTCGGTATAAGCGCATAACTCAGAATGGTCAACACGCGTGCACCAAGCCCAGTGACCAGTGCGTCTGCGCGATAGACCGACATCAACGTGTGCGCACCAAACATCACCACAACCATCATCACAATGGCCGAAATCAGACCCATCAATAAACCCTGCCGCAGTGCCTCGTTGCCCATCTCGCGGTCGTGAGCTCCTTTTGCGCGGGCAGTCAATGCAGTACAACCTGTGCCAATTGCCATAAACAGCAGAATGGTCGTCCAGTACATTTCGTTCGCGAGTCCCGTCGCCGCTAACGCAGCTGCACTGCTATATCCTAAAACGGCAGCCGCAGCCGCGGGCAAACGTCCCACCAGTAATACATCCATCAGCCCAACGGTGGTATTGAGAATCTGCTCACTGACCGCAGGCATCGCGAGTTGAAAAACACGCTTGCGCCGCTCGATGGGAGTAATCATTTGTTCATCCTATGTGCATTTGCTTGCGCATTGTAACAGCTATCAGTTTGCAAGAATCAGGTATCAGTTCGCAGATATCAGTTAGCAGGTTACACACAGAACCTAGGATTTGGCGAAGAGCGTCGGCGCAAATGTACTCCGGGATGCACGCATCTTGCTCTGTGCGTAACTGCAACATGGATACACCGCCATCCTGCTCGTTAACCTGCTTGATTCTCATGTCAACGCACTGATAACTGATGACTCATCACTGATTACTGAACGATTACATTCACTACCATTTGTAGCAAATCTCATTTCAGGTCTTGACGTGAAACAAATGTTCGCATATATTTAGCACAGATGTTTCGAACATGCGTACGACTTGAGGAGGAACCCCGATGGCAATGCTCATCCGCGATATCCGACACCCATCCCGCCGATCGGTTCGTTCTGACACGACTGCCATGTTCATCACCACTCCTCCCAGCAAGACTCCCCGCTTCTACCTGACTGGACTAGTGGCCATCCTGGCAATCTACATGGCAGTCACTAGCGTCTATCAATGGGCCAGCGTGCAATTGGCAGACGTCCGATACGGGGCCACACGTACCTTTCATACCGAAGCCTATGTCGGCATCGATGATAACGCGGCGCGCCCCAGTCACTTCATCGCGATGAATGTCAACAGTCACGTCGTCATCATGCACATCCCCGCCGGCAACACAACGCTGACGCGCGTCATCAACGGACCGGCACTCATCGGCCACAACGCAGCCTCCATTCCGGTATTGCTGACCTTTCGCGATACCAATGACGATACTCGCCCGGACATGATCGTGACCGCAGGTGGACAAAGCTTTGTCTACATCAACCGCATCGATCAGTTCGTCCTGATGCCAACGGAGGAGCGTGCCACCCTGTACAAACCCTGACACGGTACAGTCCATCACCCCACACGATGCCTGTCCCAACAGAACGCACTGCCGCCCCACTGGCAGTGCGTTCTGTTGTCTTTTGGAATACATGTACAATGACGCGGCAATCTAAAAAGAGAACCGATGACAGACGAACAAGAATCCCTCAGTATCCAGCAGCGTTGGCAGCAATGGCGCACACAAACGGCCGAAGCCCTCCACACACTCCCCGCTGCATTTGCCATGGTACGCGAAGCCGATCCACAAGGTGCGCTGGTCTACTCCATAACGACCATCGTGGGCGCTGGTTTACCAGCCGCACAGGCCTACACTGCCGGACGCATCGTCGACAGCGTCGCTCAGGGAATGACCCTCGGGGATGCTTGGGCTGGGGTCGCAGTCGCTGCTCCCTGGGTAGGCATCGAACTCGGACTGGTCAGTGTCGCCTTCATCATCAGCCAAGTACGCATTCTCGCAGACCATACGCTCAATGCCCGACTCTCAAACTATGTCGCGACGCGGGTGATGACGAAATCTTCGGAACTCGATATTCAATATTTTGAGGACCCGGCTTTCTACGACCGACTCCAGAACGCCAGGCGGCAAGCTGAATTCCGGGCATTGGCCTTGGTCACCGGTAGTTTCGCCCTCGTGCAGCAGTTCATCTCGCTGCTGTCGTTCTTGGTGCTGGTGATTTCATTTGCACCCGTGTTGGCACTCATCCTCTTTGGCGCAAGTATCCCTGCATTCATCGCACAGGGTCGCTATAGTCGGTTGTTCTTCCGCTTGCTGACGCGTCGCGCACCGGAGTTTCGCCAACTGCGCTACCTCGAAGAACTCCTGACCAGCGACAAAACCATCAAAGAAGTACGCCTCTTTGGTCTGGCAGCCCCGATTATGCAACGCTACACCGCAACGTTCGAACAGTACTATAACGAAGACCTCGCCTTGTCCAAAAAACGATCACTGTTGAGCATCGTGTGGGGCTTTATTTCGACCCTGAGCTTCTACGTCGCCTATGGATACGTCGTCTGGATGGCACTCCGCGGTGCGGTGACCATCGGCGGCATGACATTCTATATCGCACTGCTGCGGCAGAGCCAGACCACATTCCAGAGCATCTTCAGCGGCGTCAATGGCCTGCTCGAAAACGGCATGTTTATGACCAACCTCATCGAATTTTTCGCCATTCAGCCAATCATTCGCTCGCCCGAACACCCGGTGCCGGTGCCTGATCCAATGCTCCAGGGAATCACCTTTCACAATGTGTCGTTCCGCTACCCTGACCATGCAGAATGGACGTTGCGCAATATCTCGTTCACCATCAATGCCGGCGAGACGATGGCACTCGTCGGTTTGAACGGGGCCGGCAAAACCACCCTCGTCAAACTGCTGACACGCCTCTACGACCCGACCGAGGGCTATATTTCGATCGACGGAATCGACATTCGCCAGTTTGGGTTGGATGATCTGAACACGCACATCGGCGTAATCTTCCAAGACTTCGTTCGCTATCAGATGACCCTAGCCGACAACATTGGCTTCGGCAACATCGCCCAACGGGACAATCCGGAACGCATCCGCCGTGCTGCCGTTGATGGCGGAGCAGACGAAATAGCCGATACGCTCCAGAACGGGTACGACACGATGCTCGGGCGCCAATTCCAGCAAGGGCGCGAGTTATCGGGCGGGCAATGGCAAAAAATCGCCCTGAGCCGGGCATTCATGCGCGACGGCGGAATCCTCATCCTCGACGAACCGACCTCGGCGCTCGACGCCCAACGCGAGCATGAGGTATTTGTTGGCTTCCGAGAATTGACCAAAGGCCGTACCGCTATCCTCATTTCGCATCGCTTCAGTACCGTACGTATCGCAGATCGCATCGCTGTTTTGGCAGGCGGACAACTCGCTGAACTCGGTACTCACACGGAACTCATTGCCAATAATCAAGGGTACGCCCAACTCTTCGAAATGCAAGCGAGCGGCTACCGCTGATACGTGTGCACACAAAAACGACCCGCGCGGCAGTGGCCGCGCGGGTCGTTTTCGACAGATCGGGATTATTTCTCGTATGCGTAGATCACAACATCACCATCAGCGAAGACTTGTTTGCCCAGTGAGGCAACCATCATGCCAGCGTCGGCACCGTAGGCGGTGCGTTCTGCGTTCCCGATGTAGATATAGCGCACATGGTACAGGTCCAATAGGCTTCGTACTTCGGCATCGTTGGTCGACGAGTAGATGGTGCGCACGTCGTTTTCGCGCTGGCTAATCTGCTGATCCATCCCCATCTGTCCACCACGCCACTGATATTCATGCCCCGGCCAACCCATCACCGTCGGGAATCCCGTCGATGCCGAGACGCCACCAAAGCCGTTTCCTTCGATATCGTACGACGAACCGACTCCTTCGAGGACCACCGACCCAGCGGTCACATGGTCACGCAGCCACGTAATAGACGCGGGACCACCGGCGGCGTAATCGCGCGGGGTTTTGCCATAGAGGGTGCCATCGCGTGGTTCGAGCAGCGCTTTGCCTAGGGTAGCAGCCGGGTAACTCAGTGCCGCGCCCAGCAATGGGACAACCAGGACGAGACCCGCCACGCGCCAGCGTGTGTGCGGTGTAGACCAAATCTGCCATATGCCCAACACAGCCGCCACGCCCCATAACGCCCATACTTGATAGTAAAACTTGAACACCGTGTTCATGCGTGAGCTGAAGGTGTCTCGAATATAGACCACGTCCACCACCAGCGTGAGCACCCCTGCCAGTGCTACCATCCCAAGCCAAATGGCAAACGCCGGGGTCACATCAGCGCGACGGAATGCATAGTGCAGCAACAGTGCTGCGAGTGGAACGGCAGCCAGGGTCACAAATCCACCGACGCCAGCAGCGATAGCTACAACCGCAGTCACGCCAATCAATACCCATTCGAGTCGATCACGGGCGTAAGACACGGCAGCAATGAGTATTGGCACCAAAAATAACCCGAACATGATAAACAGACCATGTGCTTCAGTACGTGCCGGAGCGAGCCCGAAGTAGCGAGAAAACGTCGCCAGAATCGGGGTCGTCACTGTGGGTTCGGCTCCGCCGACCAGCGACACAAAACTCATATGGAACGGCAAATAGAGTGCATATGAACCCAAAACCGTGATCCCCGCCTCGATGCCCACCGCTCGCCAAGACGCTTTGGCACGCATACTCTGCCACACCATAGCCCCGAGATAGAGCACTAAGTAGGTAGGATAATCCCAGCTGTTCATCGGGTAGAGCAGTCCCAATAACACCGCCGGTATGATGACGTTCGGCATGGTGCCGACGGCACGGCGCAATGCCAAGCCGAGCAGCAATAATCCAAACGGCAATGCCATCACATGCGGATGCATGTCACCCAACCAGAAAGAAAAAAACGGGAACTCGGTAATCGAATAACGCCGCTCCCAGGTACCATTATCTTCGACGAGCGTATCCCAGACCGCCCGGGACGGATTCCACCAGTTGAAGTCCTGCCAGGTGTCACGCGGTGTCAGCTGCGTCGTTCCTCCGAAGTCCCAACCCTGGAACGGTCGTTGGAGCGCATATGGTTCGCGTGCGCCCAGACCATTCTGGATTGTGGGCAGCACGTCGGCAGTCTCGAGTGCTAATACTTCGGGGAGGCCAGTCACTAATTGCAAAAATCCACCGAGATTCCCTACCAAGAGCACCGCACAAAACGCAAGTCCGGCAAATAATCCGGCAGTGCGCTTGCGGAGTGGTTGCTCAACCGGTTGCCAGACTGCAGCCATACTGACAACGACGGTTGCCGCAGTTGCACCAATCATGCCAGCGGTCGTCGCCAACGCCAAATTGTATGCCACGACGGGATCGACACCAGTGAGTGTGGCAGGGATCGCTGCCAACAGGTAACCCGCATAGTAATAGTTAATCGTCAAACCCGACATCCATGGATCGAGCGGTGGGAAGCTCGGTGAATGGAGCATGCTGTTGAAAAACGCATAGTCCATCGGTCGTTCCGTACCCCATGGGTCAGGCGTACGCCCACGGACAAAGACTACCATCGCAAAGCCAGCCAAAAAGATAATCTCAGACAGCAGCCACGCCCGCCAGTGGGTGCGCAGCCATGCACGGTCGACTCCCCCGGCTAACCGCCATCCCAAATATCCCATTCCAATTGCAACAAAGACCACGCTCCCGCTATTGAACGGCAACAGGCCTATCATCGCGAGTCCCCACACCACCACGCCGATGAGTGCATATCCCAACGGACGTGCGACTCCAACGAGTGCATGCGGTAATGTCTGGAAGAGATATTTGGTCCAGGGAATGCCGACGGTGACACAGAGCATGGTCACCAGCCAATGCAAAACCACATCGTTTATCATTTATGGCTCCTCTGCTTAGTTCAGGGCATCCAGGGCACGTTGGACGTCTTCGCGGAAGATGGCATCCGCTGGTGCGTTATCCAGGTATGCGTTGTAGTCTGCGCGCGCACTCTCAAAATCGCCCAGTTGTGACGAGATATTCGCCCGTGTCATCAGGAAGTCGTAGAACGTCGGGTTCTGCGCTATCGCTACATTCACTTCGGCCAATCCTTCGTCTAGCAATCCTGCAGTCATATAGCCGCTGATGAGTTTGTTGATGTTGCCTGGATTATTGGCGTATTTGATAGCTTCCCGATACGCCTCAATCCCTTGATCTATCAATCCTGCTTCGATCGAGATATCACCATAGATATGCAACAACGGGATATCACCCGGATGCGCCTGCGTTCCTTTCTGAAGGACTGCTGCAGCATCATTAAGGCGCGCGTTGCGTCGGTATGCACCGACCAATTCCATCATGATATTGATGTCTGCTGGGTCTTTGTCGTAGGACTCCTCGAGTGTGCTCACGTCTTCTTCGATCGGTTGAACCTGCTCGACCGGGAAGCCTACATTCGGACTATTCCCTTCGCCACTGACATTTGGATATGGTGCAATCGCGACAATATTCGGAGAAACCGCGTAGACCTTGGTTTCGCTGTTTTTGTAGACTTCACGCAATTCCTGCATCTCGGCGATGACTGCTGCACCCTTTTCGCCGTACGCTGCGCGTTCAATCATCCCCACGACGACATAGCTGACACGATACTTCGACAAAATACGCCGCTTCACAATGGGGTCTTCGCTCCGGTAGAACTCGATGACGTCGCTGTCGCGTGCCCCGACCACATCCGGATTCCGCTGCTCGCTCTCGTGCAGCGGACTGACGACAGTGGGGAAGCCCGTGTTGGCAGCGATACGCACACCGTATCCACGGTAGAACTCTATACTCGACTGCAACACCACCGGCGCACCCTTGACGTTCTGTTTGAGCCATTCCATTGCCTGATAATCGTGCGTAAATGGAATCGTCTTGTCGTACGTGTCGTACGTACCTTCATTCATGAACGCAAGACCATCGAGTGTCGCTGGTTGATCTGGATTGATTTTGTAATGCACCCGACTCGGAATTGCCCCGAGTGGGAACGCCACACCCAGCAGCAACGGTATGAGCATCAGAGCCAGCACCGCAGTAGCGGCAGTCCGCGGCAAGTGGTCTATTTTTTTGGTGAGTGCCGGCAACGCTACCGCAATCCCAACCGTCAATAACAACCAGCTCTGCATGCCGAACTTGAATACTGTATTCATGCGATACCAATCGCCATCCGACATGTGATCGCGGAGATATATAAATTCAACCGCACCAGACAATCCCCATGCAATGCCCATCAACCACAAACCAAACCAGAGCGTGTTGTCTGGTTGCCGTTTGAACAAGAAAGGAACAAGGAACAACACCATTGCAGCGAGCCAAATGCGTGGATTACCGATATACGGCATCACTGGAGCCAATGCAGCCTGCGGTGCATACTCTGTCACCAGACCAATGACCATGAGCAATACCAAAACAACTGCAGCCAAAATCTTCATCAGCCGATGATTCCAGGCCAACAGAACGGTGATTACGATGCTCGGGATGATGAACAAGCCCCACACCGCTGACCATGCTGCCCACGGTGATGCAGTTTTGATTGCATCAATCGCTCCCACCTGCGGTGCATACTGTTGGAAGAACGGGAGGTACAGCGCCACTGCCATCCCTGCCACAGCAAGACCTTGCAAGATTGCCAGTGGGAACCGCCAACGATGCTCACTGACCCAGACGCGGCGTACCAACGCACCCATAAAGATCAATGTGATGGTCGGAGTATCCCAAGAATTTGTGACCGACAACGCACCGACGGTCAATGCAGACAATACCCACCAGATGTTGGGGAGTGGAGCTGCTTCGAGCGCCTGCCAAGCCAACGCCAACGCCAGCATCAACAGCGGCATGGCAATGACGTGCGCATGCAAATCACCGAACAAGAAGCTCCAGAATGGGAATTCCGTAATGGTACTCGGGATGACGCGGCTGGGTCCCATGAACCAATCGCCCAGGACGCTTCCGACGAGGGCAAAATCGTTTTCTTTGACTGCGGTGATGACTTCACCAAAGCCACGTGCCCAACCGACCGGCAATGCTCCGGCTACGTTGCCCAATATTCCAGTGACCAACACCGCCAATACCCACGGCCAGCGTGCTTTGGTGATGCGCCAGACCAATGCCGCCATACCGGTAATCATCAACGCATAGAGCGTTGCCAGGATGAGATTAAACCCGATCTCAGGCGCAATACCGGTCAACCGTAACGGCAGCGAGACCAAGACATATCCGTAATAGTAGTAATTGAGCGTTCCACCACTGAAAAACGGCGAATAGGGCGGCATCACGGGGCTGCGCAAAACCGCATTCAGGACGCCAAATTCGAACGGCTTTTCGCCGCCCCAGATGGGCTGCCATACATCCGGATTCGCCATCCGGATGGCAGCCATGAATGCAAACGCAACCAAGAAGAGCAATTCAAACCGAATAATCGTCCCGCGTTGGTAGCGTAACGTCGTGCGCACCCAGCGCCAGCCACTCCGAATATAGCGTTCGATTGCGTCCAGATCAAACCAGGTGAGTTTTGCATCTGTCGCTGGTTGTAGGCGCATGCCGATGCGCAACAACGACCAGAGACTCACCAGTGCAGTCAACAAGAGTGCCACGATGAGCCCGGTGGTGCTGTTGTACATGAGTCGTGCACTGACCGGCAACCACAGTGCATAGCCCAGCAGCAGTAATCCAATTAACCGAGCCCACGGCCACTGCGTCGATCCGAGCCACAGTGCGGGAATCAGGCCGAGCAAGGCAATCAAATACCACGCCAACATCCACAATGCGATGACCTGAACCGTGTCGGTCATGGGATTCCAGCCGGGCGCAGTGACAACTGGCAGTGACTGATTATCACTGGTCAGGAGCGACTGTTGCGGTATTTTGTTGGTGGGGAATACGGCCAACGTACCGGTTTTGAGGACACCAGGTGCATGATTTGCCACTGGCACTTGGTAGATGACGGTCTCGCCACTCGTAAAGACTTTGGAGATTTTGCCAGTTTGGGCGAGTTCTGCGAATGCTTTCCCAGCGTTTTCGCCGTACAAAGCCCGCTCCATGCGGCCGTAGTAGACATACTCGATGCCGTACTTCTGCATTTCGGCAAACGTCTGATTGGGTTCCAGACTCGAATACCAGCGCTGGATTGCTTGTTTGCGGGCGTCCATGACGGTTCCCGCATCGGCAACACTCCGCTGCTGCTGCTCGTGCCACGGCCAACCCATCAAGGACTGCATCCCGGTGTGGGTGGCGATACGGGTTATCCACCGATAGGCTTCCGCGTGTGCCTCGAGCAGCACCGGTGTGCCCGTGACGTTGGCACGTAACCAAGCGATGCCATCGGCGTCTTCGCTGAAGCTAAAGTTCATCCCGTTTTCACCCCAGGATGCATTGGGTGAACGCAGGTATGCCTCACCGTCGAGCGACAACGGGGCTTCGCGGTCATATCGCTCTGCGATACGTACAGGTGTTGCGGTGACCGGGTACACGAATGAGGCACAGACCAATACGAGGGTCACGGCGATCCAGGCGGCACGCACCGGCATGCGGTACGCACGCAGTTTTTGCCAGGCCCATGCCAATAGCACACCCGCACTGACACCACCAAAGACCCACACCTGCATACCGAATTTAAAGACACTGTTCATGCGCCCGATGTCGGACTTGGCAACGAGTACTTCGGTCAATGCCGAAATACCAAACACTGCGAGGACCATCACCATGATAAACACGGTCTCGAGCGCAATCGGAGCCACTTGTGCATTGGGGCGCCGTTCGAGTTCATCAAATTCCGGTAGCTCGAGTTGAACTTCTGTCTTACGGACGAACCATGGTGTCGCAACGCGTGCTTCGTTGGTGCGCAGTAGCACCGCCCCAATCAAGCCCACCACGCTGACAATTGCGAATGCCTCGACGTACAACGCGGGCCACGCATAGTAGACACTGGCTGCCATAGCGGCGAAACTGACGACCAATACCACTGCGCCCACGATACGATCTACCCAGCCGAGACGAATAAGGAATATGACCGCAGCCACAAGTGCAGCGTATACCCACATTCCCGAGATTTCGTAGAACAACGACGCGGGCGTCTGCGGACCAGTCCACGGATCGAAACCCGTGTAATCACTGGCGAACGACCGGCTGAAGGGCCAGACAAATAGCTTCGACAAGGCAAACACCGTCGCCACAGATGCACCCAAGACCAGCATGTGGCCGACCGCATCTGCGCGTTGCTGATGATCTCGCCAGGCCAGCAATGCCAAGGTCACCACGGACATGCCGAAAATCGTCGGATAGTCCCAGGTGTTGGTTGCATACGACACACCAGCAAACATCCCCAAGAAGAGCAGTGGCACAAAACGTTCGCGCCAGCGCTGCCAGAGTAGCCGCGCATGCCGCCGGCGCCGGATGAGCGCCAACATCACACCCAAGCTACCCACCAGCATGAGCAGGCCGAACATGTGCGCGTGCAAATCCGAAAACAAAAACGTGAAGAATGGAAATTCATTGATGACGCCGTCGCCGGTCTTGATCGAGACGACACGTGTCGCGTCCCAGAATGCCCACTCGCTACGCCCCTTGCACTCGGCTTGCATGGCGTACGATGTGCCCTTATCGCATGCAAAATCTGCCTCGCCGGTATTGGGAAGGTACCAGAGTGCCTGCGACCAGTTCCCAGCACAGACAACAAAGAGCGCAGCCAAGAGCGCGCCAGCAAACTTGCGCTTGCCATCACTGTTCAACGCTGCCAGCCAATATCGCCATTTGCCGGCATAGATGAAGCCAAATGTGCCCTGGAGCGCCAACGCCAGGCTCCACACGCCCACCGCAGTCAATGCAAAAATCGTGGGAACTGCCAGATTATATGCCGTTGCCGGCGCAATCCCGGTCAGGTGGACCAGGACGCCTACCATCACGAATCCGAAGTAGTAGTAGTTCAGCATGCCACCCGCGAACCAGGGGTCGATTGGCGGGAAGGCCGGGCTGCGTATCACAGCAGTCAAAAATGCAAGGTCCATCGGCTTTTCGCCACCACGGGCGGGATGCCACAGGTCGGGATTACTCGCCCGAATCAACACAAACGCTGCATACGCGAGTAAGAACAAGCCTTCGGTCGTCAAAATCAACCAGCGCGACTCGTGCCACCAGCTCCGCCATTCGGCGCGGTTACGCCAACCGACAACCGCCGCCAGCGCAACCCAGCCCCCAGCGATGACGCCCACACCAACGCGGGTGAAACTCAGCAGGTTGACACTCGCAGCAAACCAAATCAGCCACGCAACCGTCACCAAACTGAGTATTTTAATCAGCCCAAAGCCACGGTCAGGCATCCATTTGAAGGTGCCTTGGAGCAGTACAAAACCTGCCAAACCGATAATCTCGAACGCCAATATCCACCACAACCATGGCAGGGTGGTCGTTGTCACGGTGCTAAACAGTTCGGTCCACTTGGCACTATTGCGATAGGTGGGCCATTGCAGATCCGTGAAGTGCAGGGCAGTCATTACGGCGCTGGCGCGGATGGTGGGCAGTTTATAGACTTCTTCGAAGACTACGCCCTTGGTAATAATGGCTTCGGCGTTGGTCTTGGAGTAGGTGTCGTTCTTTTTGAAAATCAAGACCCGTGGGTGATCGTAGACGCTAAATGCTTCTTCGGCCCAGATCGACGTGGGCACTTCAAACCCGAATAGCCTCGGAGCAGCGCGGAACTCCGCTACCAACGTGAATCCCAGTGACCCATCAGACAGAGCTTTGTAGTAATTGATCAGCGCCGGATAACGCATCACCAAGCGTCCAGCCGTGTCATAGACACGATTGCTACTCATGATGATATAGTCGACTTTGTCGATTTGGTCTAGCATCCCGAGTTCATCAGGGTTCCCGTTGCCGTACCACTTGTTCCGTTCGTCTTCGCCATAGACGGGGAATGCGTAGCCCTTGAATTCATCGGCCGAACGACCGTCCAGCCCCAACGGCAGCCCATCGTCCCACGTCTCGGCACTGATGCCCGAACCAGGCGGTATGTTGGTGTAGATCCAGCGCGAGGCAGCCACACGGCTGTGTTCTTCGGTGTACATGCGGGTAAAGGCATATCCCCACGACACTGCACCGATTACCACCACTAACGCAGGGACCACGACCATGAATGCAATGCTTCGCCCAATGGTGAGTGCCCGGGCGCGATGCAATTGCGGATCACCCGGTTGCCACATCCAACGCATCACCGCATCAAAGACGCGCTCGCGCTGACGTGCAATCTCTACAATCAACCAGGCGGCAAAAATAATCAATACGCCGTAGATGGGCAGATAGTAACGCATGGTCATCAGGAACTGACCACCCTGCCAACCAAAGAAAAAGAGGACCCAGGCAAACGGTACCAAATGAACGATTTTTTTGCGACGGAGCAACTGCCAACCAGCCACCAAGAATCCGAACCAGGCAGCCACACCCAATGGGGCGCCCATGCCTGCCAAGACCATGTTGCTCAGCGCAAACATATAGCGTGGTCGGGCAGCCCACTGTTGCGTCGGCGGCCAATCGACTTCACCCGAGGCAAATCGTCGGATGTCATCCATACTCTTGAGAAAACGATCATCCGGCCGGATATCGAAAAATCCCTTCCCTTGGAAGAAGTCGTCGATAACGACGCCCCTGTCACCGAGCACTTCGGTCAAAATCATTTTGTCGGGTGCCCCGGGCAGCGTGCCAGCAAACATGTCAGGACCGAGTGTCCGCGCTACAAACAGCGTCATGACACCGGTCAGGACCAACAACACAAAATCTCGTTGCACGGCGTACATATTGCCACGCTGCCACGCAGCATAGATGCGACTGAATGCGGCCACGATGGTGACCACCGCAACGGTCACCAGGGTGATACGACAGGCGATCGAAGCGCCGATTGCGAAGGCTGCACCCGCATAGTCGCTCAACCCTCCGCGCTGGGCCACACGGATAGAACAATAGACCGTCAGCAGAATAAAAAAGGCGCTGCCGGCATCGACCGTAAAAAAATGCGCCTGCTGGATGGCAAACGCAGTTCCTGCATACATCAGCCCGGCCAACAACCCGACACCACTGCCGTACAGACGTCTCCCAATGCCATAGATGACCAGAATTGACAGTAAATCGAAGAAGGCTGACCAGACACGTCCCACCTTGTGGATGTCATTGGTATAGTCGCGTCCCTCTGGGTTGATGACGTTGCGCAAAAATTCCGGCAGGTATGCCGATATCTCACGTTCTGCATTGGGATTTCTGGCACCATCACCCGGCAACATCGCCGGCAACCGATCAGGAGGTGTAATGAGCACCGCGGTCAGTCGCGTCAACTCGTGCGGCAACAAGCCATAGACAAAAAACTTGTAATTGCCGTTTCTTGGATTGAGTGGCGTGTTGGTTGAGTCGAGATACTCACCGAACGACCCGGGAAGATGAATTTGCGAGGCGACCTCAGTCAAAAACCGCTCGTCAGGGTGCAAGCGGAACGATGGTTCGTCCCACATGAACAGTCCACCCAAGCGGAAGTATGCTCCGAGCAAGAGAATTGCCAACAGTGCCACAGATTGGCCAACCGACCGTCGGAAGAACGACGTTACATTCATCTCGTACCCTTATCTGTTTTACACCAAACGGAGATTGTCCACATCACCGCGGATTTTCTAGAAATAGCACCACAGAACATCGCGCACTGCGATGTTCTGCCTCATGGAATGTTCATTTCATGGCGTATTATAGAACAAAATTCACGTATCTACGATATTCACGCATCTACTACATAGGTAATATGACGAATTGTAGTATTTTGTCGTATCGGGATATCACAGATGTTCCCCAGACATCCAGATTCTTCGACAACCTGCATCCTCGTGCAGGATTACCTTGGGTTGGTCGCATGTATATTCGTATCATGGTATTTGGTAGTGGGGAACTCTGAGTCGTTGCGATGCGTCTAGAAGCAAATAGGATAGGTTTTGGCCACAATCTGGCTATGGTATCATTGTGTCGGGAACGAGGATGTACCGTTACCTGGTTTTTTGCGTGTTTTTCTTTGCAGATCATACAGAGGCTCCATGCATATCGTCATTACAGGTGGTGCAGGATTCATCGGGGCAAATCTCGCAGCCGCGCTCCTGAGCGATGGCTACCATGTGACCCTCTACGACAATCTCTCACGCCCGGGTTCGTCGCATAATCTTGCTTGGCTACAACGTCGGTTTGGCGACAAAGTGGTCCTGCGACGTGGCGACATTCGTGACGCCAAAACCACTGCCGAAGCATTGGCAGATGCAGACACCATCATTCACCTGGCTGGTCAAGTCGCGGTGACGACGTCGGTAGCAAATCCACGCGAAGATTTCGACATAAACGCTCTGGGCACATTTAATGTGCTCGAAGGAGCGCGTGCCAGTGGTCGCAATCCCATCGTCCTGTACTCGTCGACCAACAAGGTCTATGGCGGCATGGAAGACATCGTGGTCGTCGAAGACGCAACGCGCTGGCGCTATCGCGATTTGCCCCGTGGCGTGACCGAGGCTCAACCACTCGACTTCCATTCTCCATATGGTTGTTCAAAGGGCACAGGTGACCAATATGTGCGGGATTACCATCGCATCTATGACCTCCGCACGGTGGTTTTTCGGCAGTCGGCCATCTACGGGCCACGGCAGTTCGGAGTCGAAGACCAAGGGTGGGCGGCCCACTTCATCATCGCCACCCAGTTCAAACGCCCCATGTCGATCTACGGGGACGGTAAGCAGGTGCGTGATTTGTTGTATGTAGACGATTTGGTCAATGCCTATCGGCAAGCAATTTTGCGCATCGATTCGGTGGCGGGCCAAATCTTTAATGTGGGTGGTGGCGCCGACTACACCATTTCTATTTGGCGCGAATTCCGACCGATACTCGATGCCCTGAACGGCAGCCCCGTGGTCGACCCGGCCTTTGCCGACTGGCGCCCCGGCGACCAAAAGGTCTGCATTTTGAATGTCGACCGCGCGCAAATTGCCCTCCAATGGAAGCCCACCGTCGGCGTCAGCGAGGGCATCGAACGGCTCTGGAACTGGGTCGCTGCCAGCCGCGACGAAATCGAAAGGCGCTAGGCTATGCGCGTATTGGTCGCACTCACATACTACCGACCCTACACCAGCGGTCTGACCATCTATGCCGAGCGGCTGGCGGTCGGTTTGGCAGCCCGAGGGCATCATGTCACCGTGCTGACGTCACAATACGACTCGAGTTTGCCGCGTGCCGAGGTCATCAACGGCGTCCATGTGGTCCGCGTACCAGTTGCAGCCCGCATCAGCAAGGGCGTCATCATGCCCACATTTGGCTTCGAGGCGACCCGGCTGAGCCTGTCGCACGACGTCCTCAGCCTGCATATGCCGCAGTTTGATGCGCCGGGTCTGGCGCTTCGCGGTCGCCTACTGGTCAAGCCCGTCGTCCTGACCTACCACTGTGATCTGCAATTACCGCCGGGAGCATTCAATCGCCTCGTCGACCGTGTCGTCCAAGTCGCCAACCACTCGGCTGGCGCCCTCGCCACCCGGATAGTGGCCTACACCGAAGATTTTGCGACCCATTCACCGTTTCTGTCACACTTCAAATCCAAGGTCGAAATCATTCCCCCTCCAGTCGAAATCCCCGATACCACCCCTGCCGACATCGACGCCTTCAAACAACGCTACAACTTGACCGGGCCAGTCATCGGCATGGCGGCGCGTTTGGCTGCCGAAAAAGGCGTCGAGGTACTGCTCGACACAATGCCCAAGATCTTGGCGGCCCACCCTGACGCACGCGTGTTGTTCGCTGGTCCGTTCGAACAGGTGCTGGGCGAAGAAGCCTATGCGCGCAGATTGGCTCCCCTGTTCGAAAAATATCGCAATAATTGGACCTTCTTGGGGACGTTATCCCAGCGCGAATTAGCCACGTTCTTCCACGTCTGTGACCTGGTCACCGTGCCGAGCCTCAACTCGACCGAGTCGTTTGGGCTGGTACAGGTCGAGGCGATGCTGTGCGGTACCCCTTCGATTGCCTCCAATCTGCCCGGTGTGCGCCAACCACCCACCCAGACCGGGATGGGCTTGGTCGTGCCGATTGGCGATTCGGACGCCCTGGGTGATGCCATTTTGACCATCCTGAACAATCCCCAACGATTCCAACGCAGCCGCGAAGAGATATCTGCCCGATTTAGCACCGACCGCACAGTGACCGCGTACGAAGCGTTGTTTCAGCGCTTATCAAGGAGTACCTGAGATGACGACACGAGACTTCCTCACCCCCCATTTGATGACGTTGCCTCCCCATCGCGTCATGATTCGCATGATCGAAGCCCGTCTGTTTGCCGAATCAGCCCCCACCATGCCCGAGCCCATATTAGACGTCGGCAGCGGCGACGGGACGTTTGCCCAAATTGTCTTCCCCGGCAAGAAGATCTTCGGCATCGATCCCATCAAGAGCGATACCATCGAAGCACAGCAACGTGGCGTCTATCAGGGTCTGAGCATCGCCGACGGCAAACAATTGCCGTTTGCTGATAACACCTTTGAAGCGGCATTCAGTAACTGTGTCCTCGAGCACGTGTTGCCCCTCAAAGAGACGTTGTCCGAGACGTTCCGCACCATGAAGCCGGGCGCACACTTCGTCGCCTCGGTGGTCGGGAACCGCTTCCCCGAGCAGCTATTGGGTACCAAAATCCTCAACGCGTTGGGCTTTGATGGCAGCATCTACGGGAACTGGTTCAACAAAGTATCGGTCCATCGCAACACGCTGAGCAAGGCTGACTGGAGTGCCCGCTTCGAAGAAGCAGGCTTCGAGGTGGTGTCGTGCCGTCCGTACTTCAGCGACGAAGCGCTGGCACTATTCGACCTGAGTCACTACTTGGCTGCCCCATCGTTACTGACCCGCAAGTATCTCGGCCGGTGGATTATCGCGGCGCCATTCACGTTGAACTGGCTGTGGGAGCCGATTTTGCGGCCGCTCTACAATGCCCCAGCACCGGTCGATTCGCCCTACTACTTCTTCATTTTGCGCAAACCGACGGCCAAATAACGCATCGCAGTGCCTGCATCCCCCACGTTGCCCACGTCCGGGCGGCGTGGGGGATTTGCATCAGGCGTGTTGCGGGCGACCTGCCAACCGCCCCGTCCGTGAACGCTCGGTGACGCTTCCCCAGCCTCGGAGCCCTCTGGTTTTCCCATACTGCCAACCCACAACAGAAAGGTCGTGCCATGACACATCCCAAAACCGCCCTCGTGACCGGTGCCGGAAGCGGCATTGGTCGTGCCGCTACGTTGGCTTTTTTGGCTGACGGTTGGAACGTCGTGCTCGCCGGCCGCCGGGCCGATCGCCTCCACGCCGTCATTGCCGAATCTGGCGCGCCAGCACGCGCCCTGGCGTATGCGGCCGACGTCGCCGATCCGCTCCGGGTGCGAGCATTGTTCGATGCGACAGTCGAACGGTTTGGACGGGTGGATGTCTTGTTCAACAACGCCGGCCGTGGTGCACCCGCCGTGCCCATCGATGAATTGCGCATCGAAGATTGGCGTGCGGTGGTGGATGTCAACGTGAACGGGATGTTTTTTTGTTTGCAGCAAGCGTTCCGAATCATGAAGGCACAATCACCGCAAGGGGGGCGGATTATCAACAACGGTTCGATATCCGCCACGACACCCCGCCCACACTCCATCGCCTACACCGCCACGAAACACGCGGTCACTGGCTTGACCAAATCGGCTGCCCTCGACGGTCGCGCGTACAGCATCGCAGTAGGCCAAATCGATATCGGCAACGCCGCCACCGAGATGGCGGAACGGATGGCACAGGGCATCATGCAGGCACACGGCGCCGTCGTCCCCGAGCCCTTGATGGATGTCAGCCACGTGGGTACAGCGGTGGTGCAGATGGCCAATTTGCCGTTGAGTACGAATGTGCTGTTCCAGACCATTATGGCAACCAACATGCCCTTCGTTGGGCGTGGCTAAAGCGCTGTACAATGCACTCACGAATAGCCCCCCAATAAGGAGACAATGATGTCCAAAACACGCACCGTCATGATTGGCTGCGGCGGCATGGCCCGACACCACATCCGCAACATGCTCAAAATGCAAGACACCACCACTATCAGTGTCGTCTGCGAGCCATCGGCACAGGCCTACGAAGAAACCGCCGCGATGTTCGAAGAAGCCGGCGTGGCCGTGCCCCCCAATCAGCCGGACTTGGCCAAATTGCTTAGCGATCACAAGGGCAAACTCGAAGCGGCGTTCATCATCACCCCGCATGTTTTTCACCACGATCAGACCAAAGCCTGTCTCGAGGCGGGAATTGATGTCCTGCTCGAAAAACCGATGGTGATGACCGGTGCCGAAGCCGAGAGTCTGATTGCCACGCGTAACAAATCGGGCAAATTGCTGGTCGTGGCGTTCCCCGGCAGCTTGTCACCGAATGTACGCACGGCCGCCACAATGCTCCGCAACGGCGACATCGGCACCATCAAAACCATCAGTGGCGTCGTCTGGCAGAACTGGGGCGTCAACACCGTCAATACCTGGCGCCAGATTCCGGCGATGGCCGGCGGTGGGTTCCTCTTCGATACCGGTGCCCATTTGCTCAACACCACCGTCGATTTGGCTGGCGAAGACGTCGCCGAAGTGGCCGCCTACCTCGACAACCAGGGTCGTGCCGTCGAAACATTGGGCGTCGTCATTGCCCGCCTCAAGTCGGGCATCCTGGTGTCGCTCCACGGCTGCGGCGAGGCAATGGAATCCTGCGAATCAGACATTCGTGTATTCGGCGACAAAGGTATTTTGTACACCGGCGTCTGGGGCGAAAGTCTGGCCATCCAGCACAAGGGCGGCACCCCGATCACGCCAGTGGTAACGCCGGCGTCGTTGGGCGTGTGGGAGCAGTTCTTGGGCGTGCGCGCCGGTGCTGCAAATCCCTGCCCGCCAGAAGTCGGTCTGCGTATGGCACGGCTGTGGGACGCCATTCAACTGTCTGCCAGCAAGGGCGGCTCGTCGGTGTCCGTCACCAAATAATCAATCCCTGGCAACGGCACCCTCCTGCAGTGCAGGAGGGTGCCGTTATTTGATAGCCGGGATCACCAACGGCGCAGGCAACGTATACAGTGGGATCGCGGCCGGGCAGGACGTCAATGACCCGTCAGCCGCCAACCAATAATCGAGCCCGGCGACCGCGCATGGGGAGAGCACCCCGCTGCGGATGCGGGCAATCTGACCGGCCCGGGCAGCGCGCAGCAGCGCCCAGTCATACGGTGCTGGGACGGGCCAGCCAGGATCATCCCCGTGGTACAGCAACGCGCCGCTGTGGAGTGCCACGCGCGCAGTCGACGCTCCATCGGCCCCCGCCAACACCACCACCCCACGCCGATCGGCCACCACGACGCCGATTGCTGCGCGCTCCGGAGCAGTCAACGACGGCGCATCCTGCTGCCAGGAACCCCACCCCTGCAGCACCAGTGCCAATCCCACTGCCAGCGGAACCCAGCCGCGCCATGCGGGCAGGTGCAGCATACCCCAGCAAATGCCCGCCAGAACCAATCCGGGGAACAGCCACAGCTGGACTTGCAGCGGCACACTGGCCCAGAGCAGTCCGATGAGCGGTGCAGCCACCCTTCGGCGCGGAAGTCCCAGCCGCACGCACCAGAACGCGGCCACCAGCGTGGGCATGAGCCACAACCAAACCGGCAGATGGAGCACCACGGTACCCACCAGCAGGCTGACCAGTGCGGCCCCCACCGTACTGATTAACACCCGTTGGGCAGGCAGCTGGCGCCACGTCTGCCGTGCGGTACGCATCGCGAGCACGAGCAACGGCCAGCCCACCAGCAGCCATTCTGCCGTGGGTTGGAGCGGCAGCTGCCAGGATTGGTGCCGTGCCCACGCGATCCCCAGCACCGCCAGTGGAATCATTCCCCACCGATGCCCAGCGACGAGGGCACGGAGCGCTTCACGACGCACCCACACGACCGTGCCAAAAATCCCCACCAGCGCTACGGTCACGTGCCAAGTCATATACCCGGCATGCCACAGACCCGCTGCGGTGACCAGCGTCGGCACGGTCAGCAACAGCCCGATCAGTACCCATTGCTGCGGCCAACGTCCCCAACGCGGCCAGACCAATCCAATAGTCGTCACCAAAGTCACGATGGCCAACGCACTGACTGCTGCTGCACTCTGCGCGGCATCGGCGCCCACCAGTCTGCCCCACCACGCAGCCACCTGCCAGCCCGGCACTGCTGCCGCGCGCAGATGGCCCGCCAGCCATGGGTCCAACGGGAGCAATGCGCCACTCCGGAGCGCAACACTGAGCTGCTGGAGCACCAGCTCCGATTCATGGCCATAGATAAGCAGATATACCGACACACACTGCACCAAGGCGAGTCCGACAGCACGTAACACCACCCACCAGCGCAGTGCATCCCAGCGCTGCCGCCAGCTGACCAACCCAATCGCGAGCAGTCCCAGCGCGCCGGCACTCAACAGCCACAGCACTGGCGCCCACGCACCTGCCCAGGCATACCGCGGCTGCGGCGTGCGCCAGTCATCCCAATCGACGCTATTGACCACGCCCAGGTGCGGCCAGGCACGATAGGTCCGCGTATCGACCGCAGCCACGCTACTCCAGATGGCCGGCTCGGTCAGCAGTGCGATGGCGCGGGCGTGTTGGTACTGCGCTGTTTTGGCAAAGATAAACACCTGCGGGTGGTCATAGACCGACAAGGCTTCTTCGGCACGGCGCGTATCCCAACGCCACGGGCCGATGTGCGGCCAGCGTGCAGACTGGTGGACCAGCCGAAAGCCCAACCTGCCGTCGAACAAAGCCGCATAGTAGCGCTGCATGACGGGGAATCGCGCCGGCATGGTCGACAATACGCCATAGGCCCGCGCACTGTTGAGCACGACATAGTCGGCTTGGTCGAGCTGATCGATAAGTCCGGGCGGCTGGTCTGGTTCGGCCAGGAATTTGCCCGGCCGGTCGGGGGCAAATACCGCCATCGGCAGTGTCGTGTAGCGACCGGGGCGATCACTCGCTGACAACGTCAACGGCAGCACATCGTCCCAGACCTCGACCGCAATGGTCGCGCCTGCCGGCACCTGCGCATAGATCCACCTGCTCGCCGTGATGCGCGGATGCTCGGTCGCGTACAGCCCGCTCCACCCCAGGGCCATCACTGCGGTCGTTGTCACCATCAGGCCGAGGTACCAGCTGCGCCAGCGCTGCGGCAGACGCGGCACCACCTGTACTGCCAACACGCACATGGCCCCATAGATGGGCAGATAATAGCGCATCGTCATCCCAAACACTGCGCCTTGCCAGAGCAGATATACCGTCACCCATAGCCACACCGGCCAGATCCGCGTGCGGGGGCGCTTCGTCTGCCAAAACCATCCACTCAGTGAACCCAGGAAGAGCCCCGGTCCCATACCCCACCAGGCCATCTGTGTCAGCGGGTAGACAAAAGGCATCTGCCAGGACCATTGGAATGTCGGCGGCGTATCGACCAGTCCACTGACCAAACGCCCCGCCAGCAAGACATCATGCAGCCAGCGCGCATCGAACCACCGGCCGTTCCAAATAGTCGGATCCCCCAGCCACAGCACGAGCAGCGAGGTCATTCCCGCACCGATAGACCACAGCCAGTGCTGCCGCGTCGGCCAGCGCCGCTGTACCAACCAGACCAGCGGCAGAATGACCCATAGACTGACAAACGTGATGCGAATTGCGCTGGCTAACCCGACACACACGGCCAACCCTACCCAACCCGGCCAGCGTAGCCGTTCCCAGCGCACCAGCAACGCCAGCGCACCAAGCACGAATGGGCCAGCCAGGGCATCGACGGTGGCGAAGTGACTCAGTTGGATGGGCAGTGGGAGGAGTGCATAGAGGAGCGCTGCTGTGGCCGCCGCCGTGCGCGTGGTCATTCCGCAGGCCAGAATATACACCATCAGGATGCTCAATACATCGGCAGACAGCGACAGCGTGCGGCCCACATTGCGAATATCCAGCGGGCGGGCATCGCTC
Organism: Thermoflexus hugenholtzii JAD2; assembly: GCA_945881915.1. Classification (GTDB taxonomy): domain Bacteria; phylum Chloroflexota; class Chloroflexia; order Chloroflexales; family Roseiflexaceae; genus UBA965. Next base: position 72,212 of record CAMCVW010000013.1, read on the forward strand.
CCATACACCGCAGTGCTCACCAATCGCATCAGTGTCGTTGGCAAACTCCCATAGACAAACACGCGCGACCAGTCTTGGGTACGTGGATTGAGCGTGTTGCAGGGCAATGGTGTCTGTCGTTGTGCGAGAAAATGCTTCGCCGTGGACTCCACAGCTTCTGTGTGGGGAAGTTGTGGACAAGCAGTCGTCAGATACGCAGCAATCTCCTCCGGCACAGAGATGTAAAACGCCGTATAGACGAGAAACCGCTCGTCCGGGTGCTGCATGGCGACCCCATCCCAGCGGTACAACGCTTGTGCACGCAACAGCACGCCGAGTACCAGCGCACAACCCAACAACACCAGCCACCGATTCCGACGGAGCACATCGCTCATGCCTGACCATTTCGCTCTCTGTCGCACGATTTCGCCATTCCTGTGGCTCGCGCCCAACGCCATCACAATACCGTATAATCGGATAATGATATCTGTTATGCATGAGGTCGCATGACTATTCCGCGTGCAATCACCATCGATGGCCCCGCCGGTTCTGGCAAGAGCACCCTCGGTGCATCGTTGGCCACTGCGCTCGGATTCGTCTACTTCGACACCGGGGTCATGTACCGCGCGTTGACCCTGGCCGTCATCGAAGGTGGAATCGACCCGACCGATGCCGCTGCAGTCACCGTTTGTGCCGAACGGATCAGCATCGGCATCCACCCACCGACCGTCGCCGACGGCCGACAGTACACCATCACCATCGACGGCCGCGATGTCACCTGGGCTATTCGCGACCAACGCGTCGAAGGCGCGGTCTCGAGCGCTGCCGGTCATCCCCCCGTACGCGTGATTCTACGGGCCCAGCAACGTGAAATTGGCATGCGCGGCGAAGTGGTCATGGTAGGGCGGGACATTGGCTCCATTGTACTTCCCGAAGCCCCACTCAAAATATACCTCGACGTGTCGATCGCCGAACGTGCCCACAGACGCGTCGTCGAACTCACCGCACGTGGTGAATCGGTCGACCACGATGCCTTGGCTGCCTCCATCAAAAACCGCGACGAACGCGACGCACACGTCATGCAACCTGCGCCGGATGCCGTCCACATCAACGGCGACACACAGTCGCCGGCCGACACACTCAGTTATGTGCTCAGTCTCGTTCCTATGGGAATGCGTCTGCACGCGTGAGGTTCGCTATGCGTCTACTCCGTATCGTCGGAATTGCTCTTGTGAGCATCTTCTTGCTTCTGCCACACCCAGCATTGGCCCAAACGGAATCCCGTGTCGCAATCACCACCGTTGTCGGATACGACAATATGTACTTCGGCGATAGTTGGACGCCGGTACGGATTACCATCAGCGACAGTCCAATTGCCATGCCGGCCACCATCGAATGGGTCGTCACCGCGGACGCCCAACCGACGATTACGTGGCGCCGCGCAGTCGACCTGACCCCTGGCACGCCTCTTGTCATCGACACCGCGCTGATTATGCCCTCGTATGCCCGCAGCATCATCGCCCGGGTACGCAGCAGTGAGGGTATCATCGCCAGCACCCAGATCGATGCCCAGGTGGCTGCCGGGCAGCTCACGGTCATCGTGGCAGACAAGACATCATTGGCTGACGCATTCACCAAAACTGCCACCAAAGACGGTAGCACCCCCGTCGTACGCGTCGTGCCCGCCAGCGCAATCCCACGCACGGTCGTGGCTTTGCAAGGCGTCAATACGTTGCTCATCGCCGATGTCCAGACGCTGGACGACGCCCAACTCCGTGCCATTCGACTCTGGTGTGAACTGGGTGGTCGGCTCGTCGTGGCAGGACCCGCCACAGGCATACTGGCCGATATTGCCCCGTTCTTCGTCGATTCCAGCAAACCGGCCATCACCACGTTGGGGAGCGCAGAAGCCCCCGCATTGCCCATCGGGCTGTCGATCCCAGCGGTACAACCTGCAGCCGACGCGACGCAGGTCCATCCGGGCAGTTCCTTGTTGTGGCAACGCGCAGTGGGTCGCGGGCAATTCCTGCAGAGTGCGCTGTCATTGACCGACAGCGACGGCTGGAGCGGTCAATACTGGTATTGGCAGCCGATCTTGGCCCCTTCCGACAAGGCCTACACCGCGACCATCACGCTACCCGCCACGAATAGTATGTTCGACCCATTTATCAATAGTTTGACCATTGCTGCCGTTCGAGCGCCTGCGCCATGGCTACTCTTCTTGATTGCCGTTGGCTACATACTGCTCATCGGACCCGTGACCTACCAGATCCTCAAGCGCAAAAACATGCTCGATGCTGCCTGGCTCACCATTCCCGTCACCGCCCTGATTACTGCACTGGTGGTCATCGGCTCTGTCTATCTGTCACGCGGCACCAGCCCGCATGCATATGCCCTGCGCATCGTCCAACAGAGTGCCAGCGGGCGCGATGCGTACGTCTCTACCACCACAGGCATCTACGCCCCGTTCCGTGACACCTTCATCGCCAAAGCAGGGGCTGTGGGCAGTATCCAAAAGCTCACGTTCACCCAGGGGAGCGCCCCCGTCATCGCCGATTCGCGTGCCAATGGGGAACTTCTACTGCCTGCCGACATCGGCTCGATGCAGTTTCTGACTACCAGCCAGGTCATTCCGGTACCCGTCAGCGTCGGTGCGACCCTGCGCCGGCAACCAGATCTGCTCCACGGTACCATCACGGTGCACGGCATCACCTTGTCAGACGCATACCTGCAAATTGGGAGTTTCGCGCAGGCATTAGGAACGATCACGCCCGATACTGCCGTTGCGGTGTCAATTACCCAAAACAGCCCATCGTTCCCCTGCGACATTCCCAGCCCCACCAACAGCATGGTCAGCATCCAACGCGTCTATGAGCAACTGACTGGTCCCTGCGGTGCCACGAACCTCCCCCTCGACGGACGGGTCACCCTCTACGGTTGGACTCCCATCAGTGGTGCGCTCCCGGACGTGAGTGGCCTTGCGTATACCGACCAACGGCAGTTGGTGGTCGTCACCATCAACGTCCCGTGAGTACGCATCCGCTCATTCGTCATCTGGCCGACCAGCCCGACCTCCGTCCACCTCGGCGCATGGTTCTCGCGGTGTCGGGTGGGCCGGATTCGTTGGCGTTGCTCCACGCGTTACGACAGCTCCATCCGGCGGCGATGCATCGCGTCTATCACCTCGACCACGGGTTACGCGGTGCAGAATCGGCCGCCGATGCGCAGTTTGTGGCAGCCTGCTGCGCTGCATGGGGCGTACCGTGCCACTGCGAGCAGGCCGACATTCGCGCCGAAGCACCGCATCTGGCCAATCTGAGCGAAGCCGCCCGCGTTGTGCGCTACCAGCGCCTGGCCCGCTATGCCCAATCCGTCGCCGCCGATGCCGTCTTGGTGGCGCACCATCGCGACGATCAAGCCGAAACGCTGCTCATGCGCCTGCTCCGTGGCAGTGGCCTGCGTGGCTTGGCAGCCATGTCGCCCAGCGTCCCCTGGCACCACTGGGCGCCCGACGTGCCCGGCGGCACTGCGCCGCTACTCCGCCCCCTCCTCGACATCGACCGATCCGTCATCGACGACTACATCACCCACGCCGGCCTGACCCCGCGCATTGATCCTTCCAACGCCAAACAATCTTCGTTACGTGTGCGCATGCGTACTCAGCACCTGCCGGCGTTACGTGCCGAACAACCGCACCTCAATCACATTCTGGCCACCACTGCCCGCCACATGCGCGAGGCGGACGCGTTCATCCAGCATTCCCTCTATGCGCTCTGGCCGAGCCTCGCGACCGTCACCACAGAGCATGTGAATATCAACCGGTCGGCCTTCGTTGATCTACACCTGGTCTTGCAGCGCGCCGCCGTGCGCAGAGCCATCAACCTCATCACGGGCACGCTGCGCGGTATCGACGATGGGCATATCGACGCAGTCCGTACCGCACTTCTGACGCAAAGCGTCATCGCAACGCCACTCCCGTATAACGTCCAGCTCCGCTGGCACGGTCAATCTGCCATTTTGGCGATTCGCACGACAACGCCATCACCCTACGCCTACACGCAAAGCCCGCAGCGCATTGCACCGGGGCAGACGATTGCCCTCGCCGGGGCAAAAATGGTCTGTTTTTTGATCGAACAAGCCGAACCCCCCTCCCCGTTCCACGTCTGCCTGCGTCCCGACGTACCGTATACACTCCGCACCCGCCTGCCCGGCGACCGCATCGGCATCGGCCATCGGCAACACAAACACCTCCAGGATGTCTATGTGGACGCCAAAATCCCAGCGCATCAGCGCGCAACTTGGCCCGTCGTGTGTGCCGGCGATACAGTGGTGTGGGTCGTGGGCGTGCGGGTTGACCCGACCGCGTGCGCCGCGGGAGGCATCGGATTGCGCTTATCGGTTATTGAGCGGGGTTCGCATTGAGCAGGGTTTATTGCAATAAACCCTGCTCAAGAAAACCGCTCGCAGATCCGCTGCGGCACCCATCTGTAACCTTCAACCCATGATTTCAGCCCGCTTGTGCGTTACAATACGCAGAATTATAGACAAGGTGAACTCATGCACAACGATATCGCGCACGTCCTCTTGAGTGAAGAGCACCTCACAACCCGTATCGCCGAGCTCGGCGAACTCATCACGAACGACTACCGCGGCCGCACGGACATTGTCCTCATCGGCGTCCTCAAGGGCTGTACGGTCTTTATGGTCGATCTCGCGCGCAACATCCATCTGCCGCTCTCGATCGACTTCATCG
>CAMCVW010000014.1 GCA_945881915.1 Thermoflexus hugenholtzii JAD2
ATTGTTGGTAGGTGTTGATTTGGCAAAGGAGTTTGGCTTGCCTTCGTCCACGGTCACCGGAGCAACAAAGAGCTTGAGGTTTTGGTTGGTATTATCGTAATAACTGACGACGGGTAGATTACTCGACGTCAAGGCAAGCGAGGTGAAAAACCCAACATCCCCGGTACTATCGAGGGTCGAGATGTCGGGAGTGGTGCAGGCCGCATCGGTACACACCGCGATTTTGAGGTCTGCGTTGGTTTCATCGAGATAACTGATGACTGGTAGATTAGTTGAGGTTAAGGCAATCGAGGTGTGCGTCCCAACAGTCCCGATGCTATCGAGGGTCGAGATGGCGGGACTGGCGCAGGTCGCATCGTCACACACCGCGAGTTTGAGGTCGTAGTTGGATTCATCGAAATAACTGATGACGGGTACATCACTCGACGTCACGGCAATTGAGGTGGACATCCCTACATACCTGGTGCTATCGAGGGTCGAGATGGTGGTGCTCGTGCAGGCCGCATCGTTACAGACTGCGAGTTTGAGGTCTTTGTTGGTGTTATCGTAATAACTGATGACGGGTACATCACTCGACGTCACAGCAATCGAGTTGTACGCCCCAACATCCCCGGTGCTATCGAGGGTCGAGATGGTGGAACTGCTGCAGGCCGCATCGTCACAAACCGCGAGTTTGAGGTCGCCGTTGTTGCCATCGTAATAACTGATGACGGGCAGATTACTCGAGGTCAAGGCAATCGAGGTGTACTCCCCAACAAACCCGGTGCTATCGAGGGTCGAGATGGCGGGATTGGTACAGGCCGCATCGTTACACACCGCGAGTTTGAGGTCGCCGTTGGTCATATCGTAATAACTGATGACGGGTACATCACTCGACGTTAATGCAAGGGAGGTATATACCAACATACCCAGTGTTATCGATGATCGAGATGGCGGGACTGGTGCAGGCGGCATTGGTACACAGTGCGAGTTTGAGGTCGCCGTAGGTTTAATCGTTATAACTGATGACGGGCAGATTACTCGACGTCAAGGCGAGCGAGGTGTACGTCCCAACAGATACTCTTGCCGAGCGCGGTTCGACTCCAGTGCGAGCAGGAGCTGCTGGCAATTCTTGGGACAAAGGTTCTTCGGCACGCGTTGAAATGCTTCCATCGCTCGTGGCGTAAATTGTCGTCCCAGCAGTCATGATGAGATTGTTGAGCAGGAGCGTGAGCAGGATACTGATGGCTGCGATAACCTTCCGCGATGGTAACGTGTTCATGCAATTCTCCTTTTCGTCCATGCGCATACTCAACGTAGGAAAGCGCTGCGCATGGATGAGACTCAGTAATGGTTAAAAAGTTTGCAATAATGATTATACTTTATACATATGTACGAATACAGTCATATACACTACGTCTCTGTGCCACATTCTGTCGGCAGACGGTAAACCTACATCTCCCAAAAAACAATCCGCCACAGCCGAGGCTGTGGCGGATCTGTAGGTATCGCATTACTTCTGGGTGGTGAACTTGCGATAGCCACCTGATGAGATGGTGATCCCACCGGTGTTCTTGGCGCGGACCTGCCAGAAGTATGACTTTGCTTTGGCGAGGCCGGATACGGCGACGGTGGTCTTTGTGCCGGTACTCTTCCAGTTTGTACAAGCGGCCTGCGTCAGCGCAACGCAGTACTCATAACTGGTGGCACGGGTGCTGGCCGCCCACGTGAGCGTGACGGTGGTCGGTTGGTTGACGGCATTATTGGCCGGGGTGGTCATGCTGAAGGCAGCTGGTGGGAGAACGACGGTGAATTGACCAAAACTCACGCTATCTGCATTTGTCGTCCCAGCCGCATTGATGGCCCGTACCTGCCAGTAGTAGGTGGTGTTGTGCACCAGACTGGTATGCGTAGCGGTCATGCTTGTGCCGGTGCTGGTCCACGTGGGGCAGGCGGCCGTTGAGGTCGCAATACAGTATTCGTAGCTGGTGGCACGGGTGCTGGCCGCCCATGTGAGCGTGACAGTGGCCGGTTGGTTGGTGGCGTTATTGGCCGGGCTGGTCTTGTTGAAGGCGGCTGGTGCAAGAACGACGGTGAATTGACCAAAACTCATGCTATCTGCATACGTCGTCCCAGCCGCATTGATGGCCCGTACCTGCCAGTAGTAGGTGGTATTGTGAACCAGTTCCGTCTTTGTAGCGGTCGTGCTTGTGAGGGTGCTGGTCCACGTGGTGCAGGTGTCCGTTGAGGTCGCAACACAGTATTCGTAGCTAGTGGCGTTGCTTATGGCACCCCACGTTAAGGTGGTCGAGGTACTGGTGATAGTCGCATTGTTGGCAGGTGTAGACTTGGCAAAGGAGTTTGGCTTGCCTTCGTCCACGGTCACCGGAGCATGATAAAGCTTGAGGTTTCGGTTGATGGCATCGTAATAACTGACGACGGGTATATTACTCGAGGTCAAGGCGATCGAGTTGTACATCCCAACATTCCCGGTGCTTTCGAGGGTCGAGATGGCGGGACTGGTGCAGTTCGCATTGTTACACACCGCGAGTTTGAGGTCGTAGTCGGGTAAAAGATTGTAATAACTGATGACGGGTAGATTACTCGACGTCACGGCAATCGAGGTGAAATACCCAACATACCCCGTGCTATCGAGGGTCGAGATGGTGGGACTCGTGCAGGCGGTATTGGTACACACCGCGAGTTTGAGGTCGCTGTTGGTGCCATCGTGATAACTGATAACGGGTAGATTACTCGAGGTCACGGCAATCGAGGTGTACGTCCCAACATACCCGGTGTCGAGGGTCGAGATGGTGGGAATGGTGCAGGCGGTATTGTTACACACCGCGAGTTTGAGGTCTTTGTTGGTTTCATCGTAATAACTGATGACGGGTACATCACTCGACGTCAAGGCAATAGAGGTGTACACCCCAACAGCACCGGCGCTTTCGAGGGTCGAGATGGTGGGACTGGTGCAGGTCGCATCGTTACACACCGCGAGTTTCAGGTCTTGGTTGGTTTCATCGTAATAACTGATGACGGGGAGATTACTCGACGTCACGGCAAGCGAGGTGTACTTCCCAACATCCCCGGTGCTATCGAGGGTCGAGACGGAGGGAGTGGTGCAGTTCGCATCGTTGCACACTGCGAGTTTGAGTTCGTAGTTGGTTTCATCGTAATAACTGATGACGGGTGTATCACTCGATGTCAAAGCAATCGACGTCCACCCCCCAACAGTCCCGGTGCTATCGAGGGTCGAGATGGCGGGGCTCGTGCAGGTCGCATCATTGCACACCGCGAGTTTGAGGTCGTAGTTGGTCAGGTCATAATAACTGATGACCGGCAGATTACTCGACGTCAAAGCGAGCGACGTGTACATCCCAACAGATACACTCGCCGAGCGCGGTTCGACACCGGTGCGAGCAGGAGCTGCTGGCAATTCTTGGGACAATGGTTCTTCGGTACGCGTAGGAGTGCTTATGCTTCCATCGCTGGTGGCGTAAATTGTCGTCCCAGCAGTTATGATGAGATTGTTGAGCAGGAGCGTGAGCAGGATACTGATGGCTGCAATCGTGATATCCTTCCGCGATGGTAACGTGTTCATGCACTTCTCCTGTTCGTCCTTGCGCATACTCAACGCAGGAAAGCGCAGCGCATAAGACACAGTAACGGTTAAAATATCTTGCAATAATGATTGTACTTTATTAATACGTTCATATACAGTCACAGAGCGAACGTCTCTGTGACTAATTCTGTAGCAGGTGGTATACCTACATTACTCAAAAAAACTATCCGCCACAGCCTCGGCTGTGGCGGATCTGTATTTGTTCGCGTGTGTTCGATGCGTTTACCGGTCCATCACCACGTATTGTGGGGCAATGCCGGCCTGCACCTTGCGAATGGTATCGATGGTGGTTGTGATGATGCGTTCGATGGCTTCGTGGCTGTTGAACGCATTGTGGGCACTCGCAATCACATGCGGGTGAGCGAGGGTATCTTTGAGCAGGTGTGCTTCCGGGGTGCGGGTAACGGTGCCAATCAGGTGTTCGTATTCTTCGACGTCGAGGCCTGCGGCGCGGATTTGACCGCTATCGAGCCCAGCCAACAATGCCTCGTTGGCAATCAGTGCGCCACGCGAGGTGTTGATAATGATGACACCGTGTTTGACCTGCGAAAGGGCTTCCATCCCGAACATGTGATGCGTCTGTGGTGTCAGAGGCGCATGGAACGAGATGATGTCGGATTGGCGATAGAGTTCGTCGAGCCCGACGTATGTCGCATTGACTTCGGCAGCCCAGCTGTGGTCGGGGTGGACATCGTAGGCCACAATCGTCGGTGCAAATCCCGTGCACATGCGCCCAAAGTTGCGGCCGATACGCCCGGTACCCACAATGCCGATGGTTTTTTGAAAGATATCAATCCCACGGAGCCCCGCCACATCGGCACGAAAGTCCCGTTGCAAACGCACCGTGCTGGGGATGAGCAGGCGGCTACTCGCCAACAGCAACGCCATTGCATACTCGGCGACGGTGCGTTCCCCGTAGGCGGGGACATTGCAGACGGTGATCCCGTGGGCGGCACAGTAGTCGAGATCAATATGGTCATACCCGGTAGAACGTGTCGCAATCAGGCGTAACTGTGGAAGTCTTGCCAAGTCTTCGGCACGCACCGCTGTATGGATGAACACGCTCAGGATGGTCGTGTCTGGATGGACGACGTTACACAATGACCCAGCGGCATAGAATTGCAGCGGTACGTCGGGCCATGCCGCGACGAACTGCGCTTCTTCGTTGCTTTCGTTGAGGATAATCGAAATCATCCCTAGCCCTGTTGTGCTTGCGGGCGGAGGGGGTGGTGCGCATAGCGTTCGCCGAGGGGATGATTGACGCACCCGAGTCGGGCGTTGCTCCGGCTGAGCAAGAGTTTGCGCATCGGACCCATTTGGACCGCATCTTTGGCAATGTGCCCTGCTTGGTAGGCAGCCATGACGGCAGGATAACTGGCTTCTGCGCCCATATTGGCGAGTGCAAGGGCGACAGATGCATTCCGGTCGGGTATTGTCGATGTGAGTCGTTCTTCGAGAGCAGCGGTCAAGAACGCAACTTCTGCGGGTTGGGCATAACTGAGGTAGGCAAGCGCCAACGCAGCGCGGTGATGTCCGACATTGCTGGTGTGGTCGTCATCGAGCAATGCCAGAATGGGTTTGAAGGCAGCGACGCCGTTGCGCGCGATGATTTGTGGCACTTCGCCATCCCAGATGGTTGTGCGTTTTTCGGTGAGTTGATCGGGCGCTGCAGGCACCGGGGCATGCACCAGCGCGGCAATCGCGTCGATGCTGTTGCACTCACCCAACAAACGAAGTGCATGAATGGGCGCATAACAGAGCGGTGCTGGACCGACGAGCATCGCGGTGTCTATGGCGAGTGCGGTCAGAGGAGCAATCACATCGGCACCGCTGTCGATGATGTGGGCTGCCAGCGGGAACGGCATTTCGGGTCCGACGGTACGCAACTGGCGCATGTATTCTTGAATTTCGATGGATGTGGTCATTGCTCTATCCTTGTACTGTACGTTGAAGACAGTGTACCAAAGTTCATGATGGTTGCGCGTCCGTGTGAGCAGAACCCCAGCCACCGGACATGTGGAAGCATCGAATCGGCGCATAGGAATATCGGTGTTGGCTGCTTGGGCCATAGCGCCGCAACGCTGCTTGGTGACTGGCAGTCCCGTAGCCTTTATGGGCTGCGTAGCCGTACTGAGGGGCAGCACCATCGTACTGGCGCATCACCCGATCACGGGCGACTTTCGCGATAATGGAAGCCGCTGCGATACTCAGCGATCGTGCGTCGCCGTGGATGAGATTGTGTTGTGCAATGTTCCAGGCCTGGAATGAAACTGCGTCGACGAGCAGTGCATCAACGACTACCGACAGCCCAAATATGGCCTGTTGCATGGCAGTCCGTGTGGCGATCATGATACCCATACAGTCAATGTCGTGTGCACTGACCCACCCAACAGCCACGCTGCGGATGTAGGGTTGCATCGATTCGACGAGGTGTTCACGTTGGCGCGGACTCAATTTTTTGGAGTCGTCGATACCATTCAGCAACTCAGGTTTCTCGTAGACGGATGGTTTAAACACCACCGCAGCAGCCATGACGGGACCAGCCCAACAACCACGGCCGACTTCGTCGACGCCGGCGATGGTCTGTGCACCGTTTGCCTGGAGGGCTAATTCATCACGAAATGTGGGAGGCATGGCGTCTTCCGATGAGCAGATGCAGGCGTGTCGCTCCCACGAGGCAATCAGGAGTTTCGATATCCCAACCTGCAGAAGCAAGCGCACTCCAGAGCGGGTGTGAACGCACGTCGTGCTTGCCCGCACTCAAGAGAATAACCAGGCGACCGTTGGGTTGGAGCACGCGTGCAACTTCTGCGAGGGTCAACGGGTCACTGATATACGGTGCGGGGAATACGGCAACGACCGTCGCCTGTGAGGCATCGGCACAGGGAATCCACCGTGTGTCGGCGCGGATGATGCGTTGTGTGCGGGATCGGGCATTGCGGAGCATCGGTGCGGAACGGTCGATACCGATTGCGCTGATACCCTTTGCGGCGAGCGCGGCTTGCAGATGACCACTGCCACAGCCGAGCTCGAGGATGGGCGCGTGGGCGAACGGGATGACCGCCTCCCCCCACAAAAACCAATGGCCACGCGAAATTCGCATGGCCACGGTGTCGTAGATAAAAGCACATTCGCCATATAACCGATCAAACAACCACGCCATAAACATGCGTCGGTAGTTGATGGCCATAGACTAGGAGCGACGCTCTTTGATGCGCGCTGCCTTGCCCGTGAGCCCACGGAGATAGAACAGACGTGAACGACGAACCTTACCACGGCGGGTAATGGTTATCGAGTCGACACGTGGTGCATGGAGGAGGAATGTACGCTCTACACCAACGCCGTGTGATGCCATGCGGCGAACCGTGAAGTTGGCATTGATGCCACCGGAACGCTTGCGAATGACCACACCTTCGAAGTCCTGAACACGCTCGCGGCTGCCTTCGACCACACGTACACCAACGCGTACGGTATCGCCCTCGCGGAACGCAGGCACCGATTCCTTCATTTGACGCCGCTCAATGGCGTCCATGATTTGCTGCGACATTGTTTGGTCGCTCCTTCAGTAAAGCGTATACATATAATGGCGGCACGTCAGAACGTGCACATTGCCGTCAATTATAGCATATTTGGACAAGGAGGGCAAATAAAAGGTATGCTCTCGCAGATGCGCCAAAGTGGGTGCGTACAACAGGCATTGCCGGACGAGTCAGCTATTCGATGCAGCGTTATACGCTAAAATAGACAGAGGTTGGTCAATGCGTTGAGGTATCGCTGTGGAAAATGTCGTCGATGCAGTTCGCGGAATGCGTGATGTCTTGCCCGAAGAAAACCTCCGCCACCAACACATCCTGGCACAACTCAATGCGGTGTTGGTCGGTCATGGCTATCAAGCGATTGACTTGCCACTCCTTGAGCATCGAGACTTGTATGTACGCAAACTCGGCGAAGAACTCGCCGGCAAAATATATGAATTTTCCTTCCATGGACGCGATTTGGTCCTTCGCCCTGAATGGACTGCGTCGGTACTGCGGGCTTACATTAGCAAAATGAACGATGCCGCGTTGCCGCTGCGCCTGCGCTACAACGGACCGGTTTTTCGCTACGAACGCCCTCAGCGCGGAACCTGGCGCCAATTCACCCAATTGGGAGTCGAGATGATCGGGGCCGCAGCGCCACGTGCAGATGCAGAAGTACTCGGTATGGCATGTGCCGGGCTACAGGCAGCCGCAGTCATCGGGTACCGCATCACACTCGGGCACATCGGCATCATTCGGTCACTCCTCGGATCACTCGGAGTCAGCGAACGCACCCGCAGTGTGTTGACCTGGAGCCTCGAACGCATGCGCGCTCGGGGAGTTGATGCCGTCCGTGATGCGCTGCTGAACGAAATAGAAGGCGAGCGCGAAGGATTCGACACGACGCTCCTCGATGGTCTCGACGATACCCAAGCAGAAGGGCTTTTGCTCCATACACTGCGTTCTATTGGTGTCAATCTCCAGTTTGGGACGCGCCCCCCCGAAGAAATAGTCCGGCGCTTGGTGCGCACCCTCCGGCGGACAGACCAGCGTGCCACCATCGAACGTGCCATAGCCTTTCTGGCTGAGTTGAGCGTCGTCCGTGGCGCTCCTGCTGCGACACTCCAGGTGCTCCGAGATGTAGTCACCCGCTATGCATTACCTGATCCTGGCTTTGCCGAATTGCAGTCGCTCATCGACACGCTGCCGCTCCATGGTGTTCCCCTCGACGCAATCACGCTCGATTTTGGACTCGGACGTGGACTGCACTACTATACGGGCATGATGTTCGAAATCGACGACACCAGTGGGATGCAGCTCTGCGGCGGCGGCCGATATGACGAGCTCGTCACGGCATTGGGTGGGCGCCAGTCGGTGCCTGCAGTGGGATTCGCCTATGGAGTCGAACGCGTTGTGTTGGCGAGTCAGTCGCCCGCACCTGTTGCACCGACGACGGTGAATCTCATCGCAGAAGGTCGAGACGCATATCCATATGCACTACAGTGTGCGACGCGACTGCGTGCCGAAGGTTTTGCGGTCGTACTCGATGAACGCGAGCGACCGTTGACAAATCACGTCCGCGAGGCGCAACGCCGCGGCAATATTTGCCTGGTTGTGACAGATGCAGATGCTTCCAATGCGACGCTACAGTGGCGTGATGCCCGTGATGGCCGGGTACTCACGGTACCTGCGTGCATCACCGAATTGGAGGCACTGCGGTGAAGATTGCAATCATCGGTGCAGGCGGAGTAGGGGCATATCTCGGGGCGGTGTTTTCGCGCGCTGGGCATCCGGTCGCACTGGTCGCACGTGGTGCACATGCCCATGCAATGGCGACAACCGGCATCACGGTACATTCCCGCTCCGACACCTGGGTCGCGCGCCCCGCCATGGTCACCGATGATGCCGCAACAGTGGGTGTGGCAGACGTCGTGATTGTCTGCCTCAAAACCTATCACCTCGATGCGTACCTCGCCAACCTGCAATGTCTGATTGGGCCACGGACAGTCGTACTGACGTTGCAGAACGGCATCGATGCATATCGGAAAGTCGCTGAAACAGTCGGTGCGGAGCGAACGCTCCCCGGGGTCATCTATTGCGAGCTGAGTGTCGAGACTCCCGGTGTCATCCGCAGTGGCTTCGATCCGGTCCGCCTGATCTACGGTCCCATCCCGCCCCACGTGCCATCGACCGTCGCACGAGCCTTCGCGCAGGCATGCCTGCAAACCGGGCTTCTTGCGACGTGCGGCGAAGACGGCCGGAGTGCCGTGTGGTCCAAAGCCATATTCGTCGCGGCTATGAGTGCCGTGACCACGGTTTCGGGAGTGAGTATGGGAACGCTCCACCGCGACCCCGAAGCAGGCATTCTCTTGACGGCTGCGCTCACCGAAGCACACGCAGTCGCTATTGCCGATGGGGTCACCTTTGCAGAAAATCCCGTCACTGCCGCACTCGCTATTGCCGCTGCAATGCCCGATGACGCACATTCGTCAATGGCGCGCGATTATCGTGCTGGGAGACCAATCGAACTCGAGGCGTTGAGTGGTGCAATCGTGCATCGCGGTCGTACGCTGGGTGTGGCAACTCCGATCAATCACGCGTTGTATGCATTGTTGCGGCTGCGCGACGCGGCCCGTACTACCGAAGCGAGGATTCCATGACGACAGTGCCGTGGGGACGCTATACCGAGCTCCATCCCGATCGTATGGCCGAAATTCTGACCACCCACCCACTCGCCATATTGCCATGGGGCGCACTCGAATGGCATGGCTCCCACTTGCCTCTGGGTATGGACGGCATTGCAGCACAATACGTCGCCGATGCAGTCGTCACGCGTACGGGTGGAGTATTACTGCCGATGACGTGGTGGCCCATGACCACGTTGCCGCATCGATTTTCTTTGGCGCTCAAAACCGCGACCCTGCTGCAAATGCTCGAAGACATGTACGAAAACCTGGCACGCGCTGGGTTTCGCCAGGTATTGCTGATCAGCGGACACTATGCCCAAGGGCATGAGATAGAGTTGATGAAGAGCGCTCAACGCGCATTCGAACAGCACGGTTTATTGGTGCTGACGCTGCCTCCGGCAGCGGTTGTCAACGAAGACTATCTCGATCATGCTGGCCGTTGGGAGACCGCACAGACGCTCGCGTTGCGCCCTGATCTCGTGCGCCTCGAGCGACTCGGTCTAGCGCCGTTACACCCACGTGATTGGGCGGTATTAGGTGAAGATCCACGCTCGGCAACTGCTGCAGAAGGGCAAAAACTGCTCGATGATGCGGTTTCGGGGATTGTGCACTGGGTCGAACGAATGCGACAAGCAGACGGTAAAACGTTCCTCGAAGAATTATATGCACGGCGCACTGCTGGCTATGCAGACTATGCGGATGCATTCTTGCGCACTTCGTGGGAGCAAGCACTCAACGACTGGTGGCGCCAACGTACTGCCCCGGAGGAGAAAACCTAATGTCACTGCGTTTTGCTATTCCCTCTAAAGGATCGCTCTATGATGGCACTCTGCAGTTCTTCGAAAGCTGTGGTATGCGCATCGTGCGACCGAACCCGCGCCGCTATACCGCTGCAATATCTGCGTTACCCGGGGTCGAGGTGTTGCTTCATCGCCCTGCAGACATCGTCGATAAAGTCGCCGACGGGGAGATTGAGCTCGGTGTGTCGGGACTTGACCTCGTCGAGGAACTCCGTGGCGACCGCGACGATCTGCTCGTCATCCAAGACGACCTCGGCTACGGCCGCTGTGAACTCGTATTGGCTGTACCAGAAGCATGGATCGATGTTCGCTCGTGGCGAGATTTGGCCGATTTGGCTGCCGAATTGCACGCTGCCGGGCGGACGCTCCGAATCGCCACCAAATATGGTGCGCTGATTCGTCGGTTCTGTCATAGCCACGGCATCAACTCGTTCCGCATTGTCGATTCGCAGGGAGCAACCGAGGCTGCCCCTGGGTTAGGGTATGCCGATATCATTGCCGACATCACCGAGACGGGAACGACGCTGCGTGACAACCAACTCAAAATCGTCGGTGGTCCCATCCTCAAATCACAGGCGTGCATCATCAGCTCCAAAAAGGCGCTCCGTAATTCCCCTGCGGCGGTGGCCACGCTCGAGACAATGATGGAAATGGTGGAAGCGCGCCGACGCGCACGCTCGGTTTTTCAAATCACCGCCAACATACGCGGGGCCTCTGTCAGCGATGTGGGCGAACGCATCAATGCACGTCCTGATTTGGCTGGAGTCCAAGGCCCGACTATCGCGCCGGTGTGGCCGCATCACCCCGAAGCACAGGGGCTCTTCATGGTCACGCTGGTCATCCCGCAAGAGCATGTTTTGGCAGTGGTACGGCACCTCCGCACGCTCGGCGGCGACGCCATCGCGGTCACACCAGCCCAGTACTTTTTCACCGCACAGAGTGACACGTTTGCACGCATTATGCGTGATGTCAACGCATAATCGTCACCCCTGCGAGGCAAGGATTACATATGCCCATACCGATTTTTGAAGATTTGGCAAAAGCCCAAGCGACAATTCTCCGACGTGTCCCGTTCGATGAGGTAGAAGTCACACAAGCACTCCTCGATGGGATCTATGAGCGGGTCGGTGAGCGTTTGACGCCGAGCCAAGTAGTCGAACGCATTGTCGCTGATGTCCGTCACAACGGCGATGTCGCGCTGCGTGCTTGGAGTCTCAAGCTCGATGGCAGCGCTCCGCCCCACTGGGAAGTCCCGCGGGCGACTATCGAGGCGGCTTGGCACGCCCAACCCGTCGAACTGCAGGAGGCGCTGGCACTCGCTGCGACACAGATTCGTACATTCCATGCCAAACAACCCAAAGGCAGTTGGATGGACGTCGGCGCAGAAGGAACACTCGGCCAGCTGGTCGTTCCCATGGAGCGTGTGGGTATCTACGTTCCGGGAGGCAGTGCCCCGCTGCCGTCGACGCTGTTGATGGCAGCGATTCCTGCACGTGAAGCCGGCGTCGGCGAAATCATTGTCTGCTCCCCGCCTCAACGGGCCACCGGCGAAATCGCCGAGGTCGTCCTCGCTGCCGCTTACATTGCCGGTGTCGATCGCGTCATGCGCGTCGGTGGTGCACAAGCCATCGCAGCTATGGCATTTGGAACAGAGCAAATTCCCCAGGTCGATAAAATCGCAGGCCCAGGTAACTTGTTTGTCGTGCTCGCCAAGCGTATGGTATATGGCGCGGTCGGCATCGAAAGCTTGCCCGGCCCTACCGAGACACTGGTCATCGCCGATGACCATGCCAATCCTGCCTACGTAGCGGCCGACCTGTTGGCACAAGCCGAGCACGTCCAGGCTGCTGCCATTCTGGTGACGACGAGCCAGAGATTGGCCGGTCAGGTAAAAAGCGAGCTGGCTCGCCAACTCGCTGCACTCCCCGATAGTCGCGATGCCGCCGAAACACTGGCCCTGCGTAGTGGCATCGTCGTCGTACCCGACATCACAACCGCATTTGCGGTGAGCAATGCCTATGCACCCGAGCACCTCTGTCTCATCATCGACAACGCATGGGATTACCTCGGTTGGGTACGCAACGCCGGCGGTGTGTTTATCGGCGAGCGTTCTTTTGAGGTATTGGGTGACTATATCGCAGGCCCGTCACACATCATGCCTACCGGAGGGACTGCGCGCTATGCGGCGCCGGTGAACGTCGACGACTTCCGCAAAATAATTTCGGTCATCGGGCTGAACGATCATGCGTTACGCCGGATCGGACCCGCAGCCGTACGCTTAGCTCGCGCCGAAGGGTTGCATGCCCATGCAGCAGCGGTGCAGATTCGCCTCGATGATATGTAATTGGTTCGCTTGTATTCGCTATTAGGAAGAACAAAAGAGGTCACACTATGTCAGGTTTCGTAGGAACATTTGTGTTGTTGCTGGTACAGGCGTTGAACTACGCTATCTTCGCGCGGGTTATCTTGTCGTGGGTCGACCAGCCAGGGGCATGGCAAGTGACACGCATCATTCGTGACATCACCGAACCCATTCTCGGACCGTTGCGTCGTGTGATTCCAATGATGGGCATGATGGACTTCACCCCCATCGCGGCAATTTTGTTGCTGCAAGTCATCGAAGGGCTCGTCAGACAGGCTGTTGGGCGATGAGTGCCGATTCCCGCCTGACCAAATTACCGGTCATTGTGACCCTTGCGGGGGCTGGCACACTGGCGATCGAAATGGTCGCTCCCAGATTACTTGCACCTGCATTCGGGACATCCCAACCCATCTGGGCAGCGGTCATCGGAATGACATTGTTGTACCTGGCTATCGGCTACCACCTTGGTGGCCGATGGGCAGATGGGGCACGCGGTGCAGAGGTAGACACGGTCTCACGCATAATTGTGTGGGCGGGTGTCGCCACAGCGCTGATCGCCCCGCTTGCACCGCCGCTCATCTCGGGGGCACGTCTGGCATTGCAGTCTTTGGCAGTGGGCAGTTTTGTCGGTGCGTTGATTGTCGCGTTGGTTTTGTTCGCCACACCGGTGATTTTGTTAGCAGCGGTGTCGCCGTTTATCAGTCGCTTAGCGTTGACGGTCACCGACCCCAGTCACGTTGGGCGTGTTTTGGGGCGCTTTTCTATGTATGCCACCGTCGGCTCACTGGCAGGGACTTTTCTCTCAGCGCTCTGGCTCATCCCAACGTTGGGGACAAGTCTTTCACTGCTGACCATAGCGGGTCTGCTGATTGTCTTGGGGACATGGGCCGGCAATTCGCCGCGCCGTGCCTTGTGGCTGCTGCTCGTGTGTGCATTAATCGGTTGGCGGCTCATCACCGGTCCAGCGCCGTTGGCTGCAGGTTGCGTCGGTTGTACGGTCCAGCAGACCATCGAATCAGGCAATAATACGATTCAGGTCGCCACCCGACCGCATGCGGTGCATGGCATGCAGACGTTATTGTTGCTGAACGAAGGAATGGCCATCCATTCCGTCAGTAACGCGGCCGGGATGCGCACCGGAGAAGCAGTAGATATGCTGACAGATGGCGGTCCGTGGGATTACTTCGCCGTTGCGCCGTATGTCTTGCCACAGCAAGACGTCCGTTCCATCAAGCGCATGGCGATGATTGGTTCTGCAGCAGGAACTGGAACTGCACAGTTCTTGGCTATCCATGGACCGGACGCCGAGGTCGATGCCATCGAAATAGATCCCGCCATCGTCGCAGTTGCCCGACAATCATTCGGTATGAATGACAGTGCAACCCCGGGTGGTAACCCAAATTACCGTGTGCACGTCGCCGATGGCCGAACCTGGCTGGCGGCACAGATCGGCACGTACGATATCATCGGTGTGGATGCCTACCATCAGCCCTACATCCCGTTCCACCTGACGACCGTTGAATTCTTCGAGATGGCCAAAGCACACCTCACGCCCAATGGAGCGGTGGTGCTCAACGCAGGCCTCGGTGCCAATGGCGACATTCGTTTAGCACAGGCATTGGCGACTACCATGCGTCGCGTTTTCACCAGCGTATTTGTGCTCGAAACCGCAAGTTACGGTAACTGGATGCTCATCGGGACGATTGCACATATCGGCGATGGGGCGGCGAATTTTGCGGCGAACTATCAGACGATGGGTAACCCTGCCATGCGTCAGGTTATGGAAAAAACCCAAGGATTCCCGTTTTTGCAGAGTGACGACGGTCCCCTAGTGCTCTACGACGACCACGCCCCCGTCGAAAAACTCGTCGACGAGATGATCTTCGGCACCATCATTCAATAAAAACTTGCGTGGCAGGTGACCACGGACGGAGTGTCATGCTGATTCGCGCGTTCATCGATGTGTTGCTCCCCATTGTGGTTGTGGTATTTGCTGGGTATGTACTCAAACGATATTTGCCGATTGACACGCGATCGCTCAACCGGATGAGTATGTATGCGCTCAGTCCGGCGTTGATTTTTATCACGATAATAAAAATCCAAATCCCGGGCACCGAGGTGTTTCGCATTTCGCTGACATCCGTTGCGGTGTGCTTGGGTGCAGGGCTGGTGGCATACCTCATCGCCCGCATCCGCAAAACTGACGCGCCGTCGACCGCGGCCCTCTTATTGACCACGATGTTCATGAATTCGGGCAACTATGGATTGCCCACGGCGCAATTTGCATTTGGGCAGGCGGGTCTCGATCGCGCGCTCCTGTACTTCATCGCACAGGCCATCATGGCCCAGACGATGACCATTGCTATTGCGCAGGCCGGCAATTCGGATTGGAAGACCGGACTCAAACAAATCCTCAAAATGCCCCCCATCTATGCAGTCGCCAGCGCACTCGTATTGCGCTGGTTTGGAGTGACCCTCGAAGCACCCAACGTCCTGGGGTCCGTTTTGCACGGCATCGATTTGATTTCGCAGTCGACGTTGCCGTTGTTATTGATGCTGCTCGGGATGCAACTCGCCCAAGAGACCGTTATCGAGGATGTCCCGCTGACCAGTATTGCCGTAGGAATCCGCCTGCTCGTTTCTCCTGCTATTGCCTATGCGGCGGCAGTGATGCTCGAACTCGACCCACTTGCCACCAAAGTCGTCGTGCTCCAGGCCAGTATGCCCACAGCAGTAAATATGGTGTTGTATTCGCTCGAGTTTAACGCGCGCCCCAAGTTCGTTGCGGGAACGGTGGTCATCACAACGCTCTTGAGTGTGGTCACGTTGACGATTTTATTGACGGTCATGGGTGTGTAATAGGTTGTCGGTCAGAAGATGATGGTGGGATGATACAGCGACGCTCCGAGGTAATCCTCGGAGCGTCGCTGTATGCAGTAGCCAGGAACCTCATCGGTCTATTTTCTCGACAAACCATCCGAAGAAAACGGGTAACGGTGTACCCGTCCATTCAGCAGGTGGATTTGAATGCAGCACGAGTCAAATGGTATGTTCTCCTGGGATTCCAAAAATGCGCGTTGCATCCTACTGTTCGCCACTGATTTCCTTGAGGCGGTATTGGGCTTGTTCGAGCAACGTTCGTGATTGTTCAACGAGGGCCGCGCCACGTTGGTAGAGGGCGAGCGAGGCTTCGAGCGACAAATCATTTTGTTCGAGCTGGGCTGCGATGGATTCTATGTCGCGTAGCATGGCTTCGAGCGATGGTTTTTCGGTCATGGTGCTACTCCGTTGTGTGTGCCGGCAAATAGCCGTCGGCGTACTGAATGGTAATGGGAGTGTGAGCCGGGGTGCCCAATGCACTGCGAATAATCGTTCCGTCGGCCGTGCGCACAATGGCATAGCCACGTTCGAGCACAGCGGCAGGATCGAGCGCATCAATCCGCACCGCCTGCTGTTCGAGCAAGGCGCGGCGTTGTTGCACAATCGATCTCATCGCACGATGCAACCGTTGTGACGCATACCCGAGCTGGGTGTGCATGGTGGCGATACGCACTGCCGGTGCAGCGCGGAGTAGTCTGGCACTGGCATCATCGAGACGCATCTCGAGTTCGGCAGCGGTATTTGCGACGTGCAGTGTCATCGTATAACGCAGATTGGCAAGGTGTTGGAGCAAATCGGTACGGTTGGGTGTGGCCGTTGCTGCTGCGTAGGTCGGTGTAGCGGCGCGCACATCAGCGACCACATCGATGAGTGTCGTGTCGACCTCATGGCCGACGCCGCTGACAACGGGAACTGGTGACCGTAGGACGGCTTTGGCGACGACTTCGCTGTTGAATGCAGCCAAATCTTCTGAGCCTCCACCGCCACGCACGACGAGGATGACATCGAGCGCTTCGGCGTACAACAATTCGAGGGCTGCTTCGATTTCACTCGGCGCAGATTGACCTTGGACGCTACAGTGGGCGAGCACGAGTTCGACGCAGGGGTAGCGGTTCTGGATGGTTGAGAGCACATCCTGCAGGGCTGCTCCCGTACGCGACGTGGCAATACCAATGCGTCGTGGGAATGCTGGCAGTGGCCGTTTGCGAGTGACTGTCGCATAGTGTGCCATCAAGCGTTCGAGCTCGATTGCCCGTGCGTCGGTCCCAATCGGACGGATATCATCGATGAAAAACTGGACTTTGGCATTCGCCTGATAAAAATCTATACGCCCGTGCAAGTGCACTACCGAACCAGGTGTCGGTGCGGTCAACCGAATGGCCGAAGATTTCCAGACAGTTGCGGGCATCGATACATTGCCTTCAGCCAAGGAGATGTACCAATGCCCGTTGGAATGTTTGTTGATGCTGACAATCGTCGCTTCGACCCAAATGTCACGCAGCAGCTGGTCATTGAGCAACGACTTGACAATCTGTGCTATGTGCGATAGAGGCGTCGGGCGAATCACTAGGCGTTCGGTTCAATAATCATCAACGGCTGACCGAATTCGACCGGCTGGCCATTTTTGACGAGAATTTTGAGAATGCGACCCGCAACGTCGGATTCGATTTCGTTCATCATCTTCATGGCTTCGACTATACACAAGCGATCACCGGATTTGACCACATCGCCTTCGCTGACGAATGGTGGGTCTTTGGGGGTCGGGGTCGCATAGTATGTGCCCACCATCGGTGAAGTGATGGTATGACCGCTGATTATGGGCTCCGCAGCAACCGCTGGTGCAGTAGCAGTGCTACCGGGGGCTGCCGATGGCTGCATCTGGAGCATGTGTGGCATGGACGATTGCATCATCACAGGAGCAACCGGCGCATGACCACGTTTGATGCGCAGACGTGATTCTCCGCGTTCGATCGATAGTTCGTGGATCTCGTTTTCTTTGACGAGCTTCAATAGTTCACGAACCTCGTCGATAGCGAATGCGTCGGTGTTGTGCGATTCGTTGCCCATATGCTCCGTTACTCCACAATGATGAATAAGTGACTATGCGTATTATACCACCCTGCATCACGCGCTGGCAGCTGCGTCGATAAACCAGTCCAGGGCATACAGGTATCCGTGCCAGCCCAATCCAGCAATCTGACCGGTGGCAATCCCCGCAATGACTGAGTGGTGCCGGAATGGTTCGCGTTTATACACATTGGATATGTGTACCTCGATGACCGGAACACTCACCGCGCTCAGCGCATCACGAATTGCATAACTATAGTGTGTGAATGCCCCAGGGTTGATGATGATGCCATGTATCACTGGGTGCATCTGTTGGATGGTGTCGATGATGACGCCCTCGTGATTTGACTGAACAAAGTCAATCGCAATGCTATGCGCAGCTGCTCGTGTGATGAGGGCTTGTTCGATGTCGGCCAGCGTTGTCGCCCCATAGATATGCGGCTCGCGGGTGCCCAATGAATTGAGATTTGGTCCATTTATGACGAGAATACGCATGCGCTGTCCCTTTCTGCTAGGGCAAAGCGTACCATATTTTGGGGCACCTGGTATGCACCCCCAGACCACACTCAAATACATTTCTAACGCGCAGGTCCTTGCGACAGACTTCGAATTCTATACAATGAAAACAACGACACCAATGCCCTCCTGCATAGATGCAATCGTTGCATGGTGGACAGTATGGAGTGACAGAAAGTAGGACAGTGTATGAGCAAGATTGTAGGCATTGACTTAGGCACGACAAATTCGTGTGTTGCAGTTATGGAAGGTGGCGATGCCGTCGTCATTCCGAGTTCTGAAGGTAATCGGACGACCCCATCTATCGTTGCATTCAGCAAAAGCGGCGAACGCTTGGTCGGTCAGACCGCTAAGCGCCAAGCGACTATTAACGCAGAAAACACGCTCTACTCGGTAAAACGCTTCATCGGTCGAACGTTTGACGAAATCGCCAAAGAGCGCGAAATGGTCCCGTACAAGGTCAATAAAGGTAATCGCAGCGACGTCCGTATCGTCTCGAGCAATACCAATAAAGAATACGCCCCCCAAGAAATCTCTGCAATGGTCTTGCAGAAGCTCAAGGCTGACGCTGAAGCATACTTGGGTGAGCCGGTCACCAAGGCAGTCATTACCGTGCCTGCCTACTTTAATGACAGTCAGCGCCAGGCGACCAAGGACGCTGGCAAAATCGCTGGCCTTGAAGTGTTGCGCATTATCAACGAACCCACTGCTGCCGCTTTGGCATATGGACTCGACAAAAAGAAGGACGAAACCATCTTGGTCTTTGACCTTGGTGGTGGGACGTTCGACGTATCGGTCCTCGAGGTCGGTGACGGCGTTGTAGAGGTCAAAGCCACCAATGGTGACACCCACTTGGGCGGTGATGACTACGATCAAAAAGTCGTTGAATGGATGATTGAGGAATTCCGGAAGGATCAAGGGATTGATTTGGGTAAGGACCGGCAGGCGTTGCAACGTCTGAAGGAAGCTGCCGAGAAGGCCAAAATCGAGCTCTCGAGCATGTCCGAGACCGAACTGAATTTGCCCTTCATCACTGCCGATGCCAGTGGTCCAAAGCACTTACAGATGCGTGTGAGTCGTGCAAAGTTTGAGCAATTGACCGCGAGCCTGACCGAGCGTCTGCGTGGACCGGTCACCCAGGCCCTCAAAGATGCAGGTCTGCAAGCAAGTGCACTGGATGAAGTCGTTTTGGTCGGCGGATCAACCCGCATGCCGGTGGTGCAGGAACTGGTCCGTAAACTGACCAATAAAGAGCCGAACAAGAGCGTGAACCCGGACGAAGTCGTTGCCATCGGTGCAGCAATCCAAGCCGGAGTCCTGGGTGGCGACATCAAAGATGTCGTATTGCTCGACGTGACCCCATTATCACTCGGCCTCGAGACATTGGGGAGTGTGATGACTCGCTTAATCGAGCGCAACACAACCATCCCTACCCGCAAGAGCGAAATTTTCTCGACAGCTGCTGATAACCAGACTGCGGTCGACATTCACATCATGCAGGGTGAACGTGAGCTTGCAAGTGACAACATGACGTTGGGTCGATTCCGTCTCGAAGGAATCGCATCTGGTCCGCGGGGAACACCAAAAATCGAGGTTACCTTCGATATCGATGCAAACGGAATCTTGAACGTATCGGCCAAGGACCAGAACACTGGCAAAGAACAGCGTATCACGATTACCGCGAGCACGAACCTCAACAAGGATGAGGTTGATCGCATGGTCCGAGATGCTGCTGCGCATGCCGATGAGGATAAGTCAAAGCGCGAAATGATCGAGCTGAAGAATCGCTCCGACAGTCTTGCGTACGATAGTGAAAAAACACTCAACGACATCGCATCAAAAATTGATGCTGCCAAAGTCGAAAAGATTCGCACAGTCATTGCTGAATTGCGCACTGCAATTGGCAACGAAAACGAATCGTTGATGAAGACCACCGGTGAAGAGCTCGCTCAATTGATGGCTGAAGCATCCCAGCAAGCTGCGGCCGCAGGTGATTCCAATACCAATCCGAATGCGAAAGATGATGTCGTTGATGGTGAATACACCGTTGATTAAGCAGCCCTGAAGTTGAGGCACGGCACTTGAAAAAGTGCCGTGCCTTTTGTTTGGATAGCGATGAAACACCGCTGTATGGTGAAAGAGTTTCGAACTTCGTGATTATTTATTTTGGATAAAGCCGCAAGATTCACGTTAAAAAATCTTCATGTGAGAAAAGGTGTGATACAATGTACACAATGTAAACAGCCGTGAGCCAACGGAGTGCATGGTATTGGTAGATGTGATTGTGGTAGTGTTTATATCGGTCTACGCTGTGATGGGCTTCTATTGGGGAGCAATCCGTCAGCTCATTGCCGTCACGAGCGTCATTGCCGGGCTGGTGGTGGCGGGACGATTTTCGCAATCGACTGCCCATTTTGTAGAGATATTGACACAGAACGCGCATCTGTCTATGTTTGGTGCAGTAATACTTATTCTCTTTGCTATAAATGGAAGCGCTAGTTATGCAGCGTCTGTGATTCAGCAGCGCTACGGACTCATCGCATTTGGCGTAATCGATCACGGTATCGGGGCATTTTTGGCAGTGATACAAGCGCTCATCACCTCGGTTGCATTGATTTTGGTGAGTATTGCGTATCCGCTTGGAAGCTGGCACGATATGCTGGTCAACTCATCTGGCGTGAAGGTGTTGATCTATTTCTTTGGCGGGGCTGTGCTGTCCTTCATCCCCGAACCATTACAGTCGACACTCCGGGTGGTGGTATACCGGTAGTTCATTTACAAAACCATCCCGATTTGCTACTATGGACAGGTACATTGGGGATATGAATGGAGCGGCATGGACACACAGGCATTGGCACGACGCATTGTCGAACTCGCAGAAGATAAACAAGCGACTGATATCGTCTTGTTGGACTTACGTTCGATGCGTACGTTTGCCGATTATTTCATCATCTGCACGGGTGAATCTGACCGCCAGCTAAAAGCCGTCCTTGATTCAATCGAGGAAGGTGTTGCCAAGGAATTTGGATACGAATCCATTCCGGAGGGTAAGGCCGAGGCAGGTTGGGTATTGCTCGACTATGTCGATATCGTGGTTCACATTTTTTCGAAGGACATGCGTGAGTTCTACAAACTCGAAAATTTATGGAACGAAGCAGCACCGCTTATCGTGGTTCAGTGAGGTAATTATGCAAACAGGACGATCACGCGTGATTGACTTCAGCCTCGGAGCTGCAATCGGTGCAGCCCTTGGACTGATTCTTGGGTCGCTGTTAACCTATTGGATTGGTGACGAAACGATTCGCGCACTGCGTAGCGGAATGGCCAAAACCGAAGACCAACCAAACTTCGAAAAACTGTTGCAATAACTGCAAGAAACACCCCCGTCACGAGAGTGACGGGGGTGTATTTATTCTCGTTCGTGCTCGTTGCCGATCCAGTCACGTGCGCCGTCGGCCCAATGTTCTTTCTTCCAAATGGGGGCGAGTGCTTTGATGCTATCCATGATCCAGGAGACTGCCTCGAGTGCGGGACCGCGGTGGGCAGCAGCGACGACGACGACGACTGCTGTTTCGCCCAACTCGAGAATGCCAATCCGGTGATGAATCGCCACCTTCCCAATAGCGAAGAGCTGCTGCGCTTCGGCCCCGATATGGGCCAAAACAGGAACGGCCATCTCGCTATACGCTTCGTATTCGAGTCGGGCAGTTGCACGGTCGCCAAAATGATCTCGCACCGTGCCTGCGAACGAGACAATTGCTCCCATGTCGTATCCGGCAACTGCAGTTTGGAGCGGTATTGCGTCGAGCGGCTGATCGGTCACGACATAGAGTGGGACGGACAAACCGCCGCTCACTGGGGGAATGAACGCAACGGTATCGCCAGCACTGACTGGGGTGGACGGTTCGCAGAATCGTTCATTGCATGCGTGCAAGACGCGATCACGGTAGGGAACCAGTGCCGTATACTTGTGTTCGAGCACATTCCAAATATCTGCTAATGAACTTGATTCAGGAACATCAATGCGTTCCTTGTCCGTACCGGTGATATCACGGTGTGCCGCAAAATAGCGGACAGTTATCTGCATGGGGTTACCTCATCGGAACGTTTCGACTGCGGAGATATGTTTTGGCGGCTGCGATAGTGTAATCGCCAAAGTGAAAAATGCTCGCTGCCAGAACCGCATCAGCACCACCAGACATGAATCCCTCATAGAGATGCTCGAGTGTCCCAGCACCGCCTGATGCGATGACAGGGATGGTAACGCGACTACTAATGGCATGAAGGAGTTCGATGTCATAGCCACCGTATGTACCGTCGGCGTCCATGCTGTTGATGACGAGTTCTCCGGCGCCGAGTGCTGCACCACGGATCGCCCATTCGACGGCATCTATGCCCGTCGAACGTGCATTGGCACCCGTGTGTGTGAACACTTCCCACTTGGGAGGTTCACCTGCGGGTGAAACACGCCGCGCGTCGATGGAGAGCACGATGCATTGACTTCCATATCGTTGCGCGCCATCAGTGATGAGTTGTGGGTTGAGCACCGCAGCGGTGTTGATCGAAACTTTGTCTGCGCCAGCACGCAGCATCCGATACATATCTGCAACCGTGCGAATACCGCCACCGACGGTCAGTGGAATGAATACCTCTGCAGCGGTACGCTCTACGACATCGACCATGATATTGCGGTCATCGGAGCTGGCAGTAATGTCGTAGAACACCAATTCATCTGCGCCACTCTCGTTATAGAAAGCAGCCAAGACAACGGGGTCGCCAGCATCACGATGATCAACAAACGAGACGCCTTTGACGACACGTCCCTCTTTCACATCGAGGCATGGAATGATGCGCCGTTTGAGCATGTTTAGCGACTCTTTCCTTCGGTATCGGGGGTAGCAAGCCGTTCGTTTTTGATACGCTCGAGCATGACGGTGAGATTCTTGGCAATCACGCTGAGCATTTCTGTTTCACGCGTGTCGATATCCGTGAAGTGCGAAACGTGCTCTTGCTGCATGTTCTCGAGGCGATTGTTCGTTCGGGTGATACGCTGTTCGAGGTCGCGCACATAGCTATCGATGCGTTCAATCCACGTCGTGATTTGTCGGAGCTGGCGGTCTTCCATCTCTTGAATCGAGGATATCTTGTCGTCTTGTTGGAGGCGAATTTCTTCGATGCGTTGTTGGTTCGACAGGAATCGTTCGGTGGCGATGCGTTCAATCTGTTTTGTTTCTTGCAACAGTTCGGTGATTCGGTTGGATACAACAACGAGCTGTTCAGGTATTTCGTTGACGACTTTGTCGATTTGAGAGCGGAAGTCGTCTACGCGCAGCAGTCGGCTCTGTTGCTCACTGATGAGCAATTTGCTATCGGCCACTAGTTGTTGATTTTCGGCGGATTGGCGGCGGAGCTGTTGCTTTTCGATCTGGACTTCCTCGAGAATCTTGCGCAGTTCGGAGCGGCGCGTGTCTTCGGCGGTTTGGAATGTCTCGAGG
Source organism: Thermoflexus hugenholtzii JAD2 (assembly GCA_945881915.1). GTDB lineage: Bacteria > Chloroflexota > Chloroflexia > Chloroflexales > Roseiflexaceae > UBA965. The sequence continues at coordinate 23,930 of CAMCVW010000014.1, forward strand.
CGTGAAAGGACGTTGCGATAGCGCTCGTCGGATTCCCGAACGAGGGCAAACAGCGCGCCGATTTTTTGTTCTGACTCATTGAGGCGGTTGATGAGACTCGCTACCGTGACGCGATCGGTTTTGCGGGCTTCCGCGAGTTCTTGGATTTGGGACTGCATGTCACGAATCGGACGGACACCCTCGTCGATTTTGACAAGAGTGCTGGCGAATTCTTTACGCAGTCCGGTTATCTCGCGTCGGAACCCTTCGACGGTCTGATTGAGTTCCTGCGCATTCCGCGCAAACTGATTGTTGAGTTCAGAAACTTCGCTCTCGGTTTTGCGGATGTGCTCAATCGAGAGCTGGTATTTTTGGGTCTGATCGCGGAACATGCGGCGCAGTTCATCGATTTGATTCTGCAGGTGGGTCATCTGCGTCTGGCCGGCGTTGCGGCTACGTTCCTCGGCGAATTTTTCGCTGATGTTTGGATTGGAATCGCTCATAGAGCCTCCGATGCAAGCGCGTGGAGCGCGGCTGGTAACAAGATATCACCGGTATAGAGGGCCCGCCCGACAACGGCACCATGAATGCCTCGGCGTGCCAAGATGAGGAGCTGATCGGTGTTGCTGACACCGCCCGACGCAATAATCCGCGGCCCATCGGGACTGATCAGGGCTGCGGTGGCATCGTAGTTGGGTTCGGTCATGGTGCCGTCACGACTGATGTCGGTATAGATGATACGTGCTACCCCGAAGCTAGCCATCTGTATGACCAGATCTGTAGCTGCCACCTGTGAACCTGCCAGCCACCCAGCGGTCTGCACAAATCCGTCACGTGCATCGACACCGACAATGATGGCATCGCCGTGTGCCGCGACCAAATCTCGCACAAAAGTGGGCTCATGGACCGCTTTGGTTCCGATGATGGTACGTGTCACTCCCAGCGACCGTACCAGTGACACATCAGCCTGGGTGCGAATGCCACCGCCGAGTTGCACGGGAATCGTGACGGCACGACAAATCGCAGCGATGGCTTCTTGGTTCACCGGGAAGCCAGCTTTCGCACCGTCGAGGTCGACCACGTGGAGCTGCGTCGCTCCGGCTGCTTGCCAGCGTTTGGCTGCATTGGCGGGGGATTCGTCGTATATCTGTGCCGTAGCGTAGTCCCCTTGGGTCAGACGGACGCAGCGACCCTCGTGGATGTCGATAGCGGGGTAGAGTTCAAACATGCTTTGGCTCGCATTCGATGTGTGCGATATTGCGGACAAAATTGCGTAAAAACCGAAGTCCCATGGAACCGCTTTTTTCGGGATGGAATTGCGCTGCAACCAGATTCCCGCGAATGATGACACTGGGAAAAGCGGTGACATACTCGGTGGTACCAGCGATGAGCGTCGTGTCGATCACATCACAGAAATACGAATGCACGAAGTAGAAGTCGGTTCCACTCGGAATACCGTCGTATAGCGAGTGTTGTGAAAACGGTTCGGTCACATAGACTTCATTCCAGCCAATTTGCGGCACCTTGTATGTGGGTGAATCAGGGAAGCGTCGCACGGTGCCGGTCACCATCCCCAGACAGGGATGCAGGCCGAATTCCAGGCTGTCGTCGAGGAGTACTTGCATCCCTACACAGATTCCTAAGAACGGCACATCGCTGCGGATTGCCGACTGAATTGCAGGGGCGAGTCCGCTCTTGGCGAGTGATTCCATGGTATCGCGGGTCGCACCAACACCCGGCAAGACAATCGCTTGGGCCGCAGCGACGACCGCAGGATCGCTTGTGACGGTGAGCGGGGCACCGATGTTTTGAAGCGCTCGGACGACATTCGGAAGATTCCCTGCACCGTAATCGATGACTGCCAGTGACATGCGTGCTCCTTAGGCTGGAATGAGCAATGGATGGTGCGTTTTGATCCAGTCGACCGTCGCGTCAGCGCGATGCGGATCGCTCGGCGTGGTGCCTAATGGGTCGGGTAACCGGGGGAGGTTGAGCATCGACCGGACGAGTCCATGGGCGCATGTGGAAAGCGCGCGCAGGCTGTACCCGCCCTCGAGGATTGCCGCCCACCGTCCATCACAGAGTTGCGTGGCGGCTTGTTGAATGAGCGCACACAGATCGAGGTACCCGTTGACCGAGAGGCGACAGTTGCCGATTGGGTCATCCCAGTGGGCGTCAAACCCCGCGGACAATAGAATCAACTCAGGGCGAAAACGTTCGAGCGCTGGGATGACGAGGTTTTTGTACGCATGGAAAAAAGCACCATCACCACTCTGTGCGGGCATCGGGATGTTCAGCGTGGCACCGTAGCCAGCACCTGTGCCGAATGAATCACGTGCACCGCTGCCAGGGTACAATGGCCAGCCATGCGAGGAGACATACAGCACATCTGCATCAGCTGCAAAAATATCATCTGTGCCATTCCCATGATGCACATCAATATCGACGATTGCGATACGTCGTATGCCATGCACACGTTGAGCGTAGCGGGCAGCGATGGCGACATTGTTGTAGAAGCAAAATCCCATTGCAGCATGTGCCGTTGCATGATGCCCTGGAGGGCGGACGACTGCGAACGAGGTATGGCCCGCAATCATGGCATCGACAGCGTTACAGGCGGCAGATGCGGCAGCGTGTGCGGCGTGCCCAGTGCCCGGGAGGATATATGTGTCGCCATCCAACTGGGGATGTGACTCAGCATATGCGGATTGGGATTCGACCCAAGCGATGTGACTGGGTGGGTGGACGAACATGAGTGTATCGGTCGGTACTGCGGCGGATGCTGCGTACATGGGGACACAGGTGGGATCATGGGCGATAGCCGCGAGAATTGCGTCGATACGCCCCGCATGTTCGGGGTGTCGGTGAGAATGCGCAGCGTGCTGTGTAGAAGTGAAGAGTATCGTCGACATACTATGCGTTCTCTGTGTCAATAGTTCAGTATATCACAGGGCATTTCGCTCGCTGTTCTGGTGCATAGAATCGACCCAAAAAAAGTCCTGATTGTGCCATTGAATAGAGTAAAATACAGGTATGCATGGTGGTTGCACCATATAAAGGAAGATATGACACTGAGCTACGAAGAACTCGCAAATGCACTCGAAGAAGGCTGGTCGGTGATTGGGCTCCACGAGCACGACGTTGCCGAGCAAGTAAATCCGACGACCCTGGAACGCAGCTTCAGAGCAGAATTGTTCCCCGAACACGGCGATCCATTGACGGAACACAATACCCCGCCGTGGGTCGAGGTCTCTTTTGTCTGGGGTCCGTCACACCAAATCCATACGGGGACAATGGTTACCATCCCACTTGAATTGACATGGGAATATACTATCACGGTCCCGCCGGCGGATAAGCGGAATGACAGTGAGCTCATTCGCACCCTACAGTCTGCGATTCAATCTGCACTCCGCAAGGTTTTTCATGAGGAAGTGGGGCATGATGTGCTCGCCCTCGAGGTTAGGCGTGCCTATAAAGCACCGGAAGCACGTGAATTACGCTGCCTCGAAATCCACGCACGTGGCAGCAGTGATATTTCCGATGTATTAGGTGGTCACGGGCACGATCACGTGCAAACGGTCATCCAAGAGGAGTATGCAATGGTCAATGTACTGTTGCAGACATTTACTGACACGTTCAGCCCCGGCTCGGTCGGCGGGTATCGTTCAGTCGAATCAGCCTAGGAGGTACACATGTCGGATATTCGACGCATCTGGTCTATTCCTGCAATTGTTGTGGTTGCTATTGTCGTATTTGACCGACTCACCAAAGCATGGATTGACACGCACCTGGGGCCGATTGAAGGGACGAGTATTCCCGTCATCGAGCCCTGGTTACGCCTGACATATGTAAAAAACACGGGAGTCGCGTTCGGGTTGTTTCAAGGTGTTCCGCATTTTTTTACCGTCATGAATATCATCATCAGTGGTGCTGCAATCTATATGTACCGATACCAGATGGTCCACACCGTGCTGACAAAGTTGGCAATCGGTGGGATTGTGGGCGGGGCAATAGGCAACATCATTGACCGTTTGCGGCAGGGTTTTGTGACGGATTTTGTGCATGTGACCTGGTTCCCGGGAATCTTCAACGTCGCCGACAGTGCCATCACCATCAGTGTGATAGCGCTGGCGATTGCCTCGTTGCGTAATGAAGTTGAGTTGACACGTGACCATTCCTGAGGACGATCAAATCATATTGGTAGTAGACCGTGAATCCGCTGGCGAGCGGTTGGACAAGTACATCGCCGCCGCGCTCGCAGACGTGACACGCAGCACCGTACAAAGACTCATCGAGCAAGGTGCGATACTGCGTAACGACGCTCCGACCCGTGCCGCTGAACCGCTGAAAACTGGCGATCGGCTCAGCATTCGCATCCCAGAACCCGAAGACACGACGTTGGTCGCCGAAGACATCCCGTTGACGGTGGTCTATGCCGACGTCGATATCGTGGTCATCGACAAACCGGCAGGTATGGTGGTGCATCCCGCTCCTGGTCATGCGCGTGGTACGTTGGTGAATGCGTTACTCTATCGGTTCCCTGATATGGTCGTGGGCGGGGGGGTACGTCCTGGTATTGTGCATCGCATCGATCGAGACACGAGCGGGTTACTCGTGGTTGCACGGAATGATGCAGCGTTGCATGGATTGCAGGAGCAGCAGCAAGCACACACGATGCATAAGGAATACATTGCGTTGGTATCGGGGGGGATGTCCGCCACGAGTGGAACTATTGACGCACCGATTGCACGCCATCCGCGCGACCGTTTGCGCATGGCTGTTATGGCTGGTGGACGTGCAGCCATCACACATTGGGAAGTTATCGAAAAAATCGGTCAACTTTCACTGCTCAAAGTCATGCTCGAAACAGGTCGCACCCATCAAATTCGCGTGCACTGTCAACACATTTACCACCCGATCATTGGTGACCAGATATATGGTGCGCAGATGAGTGGGATCAAGGTGGAACGACAATTTCTGCATGCACATGCATTGGGATTTAACCACCCGCGCACCGGCGAAGCGTTGCGCTTTAGTAGCCCATTGCCGGCAGATCTCCAACGTGTGCTGGATTATCACCATCGTATGCAGCGCTGAAGCGCTGTTGACTGCGGCAGAGGAGCCCACAATGAAATTTGGATCACATGTCTCGACGTCTGGTGGCCTTTCCAAAGCCTTTGTCAACGCACAAGCAGCAGGCTGCGATGCTATCCAGATTTTTTCCAAAAATCAACAGCAGTGGAAAGCAAAGCCACTCACAGAGGAAGAAATCAGCACGTTTCGTGCGGCACACGTGGCGAGTGGCATCAATCCGCTTGTGGTCCACGATTCGTACCTCATTAATTTGGCGTCGCCAGACGACGAATTACAGGCTAAATCGCGCGCAGCATTTGCGGACGAAATCAATCGATGTGGCCTGCTCGGAATACCCTACTTGGTGACACATCCTGGCGCGCACGTCGGTTCGGGAGTCGAAGCGGGACTCGCCCGGGTCTCGGCAGCACTAGATGCAATCCTCGAAGCAGACGCCAATCCTGATGTGACCATCCTGCTCGAGACGACCGCCGGCCAAGGAACGGTACTGGGCAGGTCATTCCAAGATTTAGCCCAAATAATTGCAGCGTGCAGATATCCCGCACGTCTCGGCGTGTGCCTCGATACGTGTCATATATTGGTGGCAGGCTACGAATTCCGTACGGCTGAATCGTGTGCGGCGATGCTCGCCGAATTTGACGCGACCATCGGGCTTCATCGGCTCAAAATCATCCATGCAAATGATGCGCAAAAAGACTTGGGATCCAAGACAGACAGACACACACATATCGGTGAAGGCTTTGTGGGCAAGGATGGTTTTCGTAACCTGATGCGTCATGCGTATATCCGTACAGTGCCATTCATCCTCGAAACGCCTAAGGACGATGATCCGGGCGACGATCTTCGTAACCTTGCGCTCTTGCGCACACTTGCAGAGGAGACCGAACATGCAGCGTGATCTCGATCGACTCATGAACGAGCGTCAGCTCGATGCAATCATTATTGAAGGTCCGGATGGGTTGGGGGCAGCCAATCCAGCCTTCAACTACTTCGTACGGGGCGCACATCTGACGGGCACGGTCATCAAGTTGCGCAATCAGCCTGCCATGCTGGTCCACAGCGATTGGGAAGTGTTGCAGGCAGAGCAGACCGGGTTAGTCTGTGTCTCGTCGAGCCGGTGGAACCTACGTGACGTCATGCAGCGCTTCCCGGACCGTTTGGCTGCACGTGTTGAACTCCGTCGTCAGATGTTGACGGATTTGGGAGTACAGGGACGTGTGGGGGTCTATGGTACGGTTCAAGCGGGGCTATTTTTGGCAATGCAACGGGGAATTGAAGCTGCAATGCCGGGAGTGACATTCATCGCAGAGCCAGACAAAGACATCATCAGCGCTGCCCGTCTGACCAAAGACGAGCACGAAATAGCGCTGATGCGCGACGTCGGCCGCAAAACATGCGAGGTCGTGCAAGCGGCAGTGGAATATATCTGTGCCGCGAGTGCAGACGGCGATGCCGTTGTCGATGTGCACACCGGAAAAAGATTGACTATTGGTGACGTTCGCGCAGTCATTGACCGCGAACTCGCAGCTCGTGGGATGGTCGGCGAAGGGACGATTTTTGCGCAGGGACGTGATGCTGGCCTGCCGCATGCTCGAGGCGAAGACACGATGGAGCTCAGACGCGGCCAGGCCATTGTGTTCGACATCTTCCCCAAAGACGCATCTGGCTACTATCACGATATGACCCGTACGTTAGCCATTGACTATGCCAGCCCTGAACTCCAGCAGGCATATGACGACGTGATGGGCGCATTTGCTGAAGTGATTCAGGAATTCGAGTTGGGAGCGCCGACCAAGCCATATCAGACCATGGTCTGCGACTACTTCGAGGCCCGAGGGCATGCGACCATTGGCAAAACATACCCCATCGAGGAAGGCTACATCCATTCACTCGGGCATGGGTTAGGGCTCGAGGTACACGAGGAATTCGGGTTCCCTTCTCTGGCAGATCGCGGCGATGTACTCGTCCCCGGAGCGGTCTTTAGTGTAGAGCCGGGCTTGTACTACCCGAGCAAGGGCTATGGCGTGCGCGTCGAAGACACCTACTGGTGTACTCCGGAGGGGAAGTTCGAGAGTTTGACAGACTTTCCGAAGGAACTCGTCATCCACCTCAGAGGCAATCGTCAGTGATGTGCGTGCTATACTTTGGTGAATCCGAACGATGGGACACGTGTCATGCGAATATATAAAGCAAAAGCCCCGATGCGCATTGGTTTCTTTGGTGGCGGCACCGATGTCAGCCCATATGCCGAAGAGCACGGTGGCAAAGTCCTCAACTGCACGATCGACAAGTATGTACGCTGCATGTTGCGGCCCAGCAACGATGGTGCATTGACCATACGGTCGCTCGACCTCGAAGAGGTCAGTCGCAATACCACTGGTCAGTGGGAGGGTACACTGAGCCTGCCGCAAGCCGTTCTGGATGCGGTCCCCCAGGCCAAGGGCGTGGAAGTAACCATGTTTTCGGACGTGCCGCCTGGCAGTGGCCTCGGATCGTCATCGGCGCTCGTGGTGAGTATGCTCAAGCTGATGGGCGAGGCATATAACTTCCCCATGACCCCGCATGAACTCGCCGAAACTGCTTTTCGTATCGAACGTACGGATTTGGGCATCCCGGGTGGGCGCCAAGACCAATACGCCGCTGCGTTCGGTGGCATGTCGGTCTATCATTTTTCGAAAAATGGCGTCATCGTCGAACCGGTATTGAGCGATCCATCGGCACTCCTCGAACTCGAAAGCTGTTTGCTCATCGGGTATATCGGGAGCCGAAAAATGTTGACGCATCAGTTGGTCAATGACCAAGTAGATCGCCTCAAGCATGGCAATACGTTGCGCTACCACGACGAAACAAAGGCCTTTGTCGAAGAATCCGTCAAACTACTCCGCAATAAGAAAATCGCCGATTTCGGCCGGCTGTTGCACGATGCGTGGGAGGTCAAAAAGGCGTTTTCGCCCTTGATTGCACCGCCGATTGTCGACGAAGTCTATGCCAAGGCGCGCAAAAACGGCGCGTGGGGCGGCAAAATAACCGGAGCAGGCGGCGGTGGTTTTATGGTAATCGCATGCCCGTTCGAAAAGCGGTTAGAGATGGAACGTGTGCTGACTGAAGCCGGCATGCAAGTGCGCAATTTTTCGTTCACGACCCAGGGCGTGCATGCCTGGAGTTACGAGAGCGAAGACGAGATCTAGATGTCCTCAACGGTCAAAAGAGAACACCCCCGAGTGGCACGCCACTGGGGGGTGTTTTGGTATGCAGCGAACTATTTTGTTTTGTTATAGGTGTTCATTGCGGCCGGGATCCCGTTGGTGATTATGGACGTGAGACAGTCCGATGCGCGGCTGAGCAAGTCCGGAAGTTCGTCTGCTTCTTCGTCCTCAAACTTGCCGAGTACATACCCAAACGCTTCCCAGCCTGCGGGAACGCCGCCGATTCCAACACGCACACGTGGGAATTCCATTTGGCCGAGGAGCTGGACGACCGAGCGCATGCCATTGTGCGTGCCGGCACTTCCTCGTTCACGGATACGGAGGGCTCCGAAGGGCAGATCGAGATCGTCGTAGACGACGACGATATTGGCGGGTGGCACTTTGTACCAGCTTGCCAAACCACTCGCAGAAATACCGCTGCGATTCATGTAGGTCTGGGGCCAGGCACAGATAACCTTGTGGCCCGCAACGGTGCCACTCGCGAGTTTGGCTTGGGCACGGGTACCATCGGCACGTAGCTTGTGTTGTTGGGCAAAAATGTCGAGTACTTCGAAGCCGATGTTGTGCCGCGACCGAACATATTGCGCGCCGGGATTACCGAGGCCGATGATGAGCCATGTATTCATTGTGTCAACGATTCTATGCGTATGGCGCTGCTTCCAGAGCCATGTGACGCAGCAGGGACTTCATCAGCGATCTGTGCCGATGACTTCAGCGATAGTGGTTACCCCGTCACGCCGCATCAAGGCAGCTAAGCCCCAAGTCAGTTGAGCGACGATTGCCGGCCCGGTGTAGACCATGGCCGTATATACTTGCACGGCGCTCGCACCGGCTTTGAGTCGTGCATAGACGTCCGCTGCGGTCGAAATGCCGCCCACAGAGATGGTGGGTACTCTGCCTGCAGTCAACGCCACCACGGTCCGCAGCGTGGCCATGCTGAGCATTCTGAGTGGCATACCACTGAGCCCGCCAGCTTCGTTGGTGTGGGGCCCGCTGAGGTTTGGTCGGGTCACCGTGGTGTTCGTCGCGATGATGCCATTGATTCCATAAGCGATAGCGGTCGAAATGACTTGCTCGAGTTGCTGTGGTGTTTCATCCGGCGATATCTTGAGGAATATTGGCTTGTTGAGCAGTTGATTTGCTGAGCGAATCGCCCCCAGGAGCTCTTGCAAGGCAGTCGTCTCGTGCAGTTGCCGTAAACCCGGCGTGTTCGGCGAAGATATATTTAGGGCGACATAGTCCGCATGCGGCGCTAGCCGAGAAAAAGCGGTGACATAATCTGCTGTTGCGTGTTCGAGCGACGTGTCGCGATTTTTGCCAATGTTCACTCCAATTGGAAGTCCACGTGGTCGTTTTGCGAGCCGAGCCGCGACTACCTCCATACCAGCGCTGTTGAATCCCATGCGATTGATGAGCCCGCGATCCGTCGAAAGTCGGAACATCCGTGGCTTCGGATTGCCTTCTTGGGGTTTGGGCGTGACGGTACCGACCTCGATGTGACTAAAGCCCAGGCAAGCCATCCCGTGGGTGATGTCTGCGTGTTTATCGAATCCTGCAGCGAGTCCGACGGGATGTGCAAACGACATGCCGGCGATCGTCGTCTGCATACCGTGGGTAGCAGGACGGTAGATGCTTCTCATGACCGAAGCGGCCCCGGGTACAGACAGAGCGGTATTGAGCGCTCGGACAGTATGTTCGTGTGCTTCTTCGGGATCGAGCTGGAACAACGCAGAACGGAGTATTGGATAGAACATGGAATTCTCGCACTATGAACATACATTTTATTGTATCACTGCTTGTATTCTGTCAACAACCGATGGCTGTTACGGCACATAAGAGCAATATTCAAATTCGTTTTGACAAACCATAGTGCGACAGTGTACTATTAGGATGTTGTCGGGGCGTGGCTCAGCCTGGTAGAGCGCTCGGTTTGGGACCGAGAGGTCGCGAGTTCAAATCTCTCCGCCCCGACCAATTCATCTCCCAACGATGAACAAACGGTCCACTCATACGAGTGGTCTTTTTTGTTTTTCTCTTGTTCGTGCTGATGACCGAGGTTGCACCGATGTGCATCGAATTGTAATCTCCCCTTCAGAATGACAAATTGCTCGTGCGTCGCCGTGTTCGGCTGTCTGAACCTGCATACGGTGCCTATGAATGCGATTCACGCAAAAGATGGTGTGTACGTGTGATGCTTCATCAAAACTTGACAGTTTTTTGGGACCTGTTTTATACTGCTTTTTACACCGCGATAACATAGCGCGGGAATGTGTCGTGTCAAGCGATGAATGTGATTCGTGCGGCGAGCCGATTCGGTACGCCGCCTTCATATCGCCTGTAAATGGTCTTGGGTGGAGTCGGCAAGGTGGGTTGCAGGGTGGGCTCGGGGAGATTGTTCAGGCATGGCAAGAGCCAGTTAAAGGAATTGATGAAATGACCCTTCTGAGTGCCGACATTGTACTAGACGATGATGTCGAGTCGAATTCCCAAGAACCCGAAGTCATCGAATCTGATTTGTCCGTTGGTGCTCTTCCTGATGCGGTTCAGTATTATTTGCAGGCAATTGGTCGAACTGCTCTGCTCAATTCCCGACGTGAAATTGAACTCGCGCGTCGCATCGAAGTCTTATTGATGCTCGAAAACGCCAAGAAAACGCTGATATCCACAGAACGTGACGAGCAGACGTATGAAGCAGCGACGAACATGTTGGTGTCGTTACTCGGCGCGCTTCCGACCATGCGTGTAGCCGTGGGCTTTTTGTACGAACTGGTGGATCGCGAAGTGCAGGCAGTATGGGCCATCCCCGTCGCTATCGAGACGTTCTATACCTTGAGTGCGGGAATGCGAGCAGAGTACTTCCGTCGTCGTGAAGCGTATGTGCGCGCCAAGGCTGGTGATGAGGTCCGATTGAGTGACCCGGAATACATCCGAGAGCTCTGTGACGGCTTCGACACACAGGTCAAAAAGGTTGCAATTGGATGGCAGTTATTACCGTTGTCCGTTGTCACCATGGTCGAGCATGATGCGTTGCCAGACATAGAAAATGTGTTTTCGTCGGCAATTTTGTTGCGGAGTACATTCCGTAACGCTGAACAGTCGGGTACCACTGCCCGTGAAGAGCTCACTGAGGCTAATTTACGACTCGTGGTGAGTATCGCAAAAAAATACGTCGGCCGTGGGTTGTCATTGCTAGACCTCATCCAAGAAGGTAACATTGGCTTGATGCGCGCGGTCGAGAAGTTTGATTGTTGGAAGGGTAACCGCTTTTCGACCTACGCCACGTGGTGGATTCGACAAGCAGTGACGCGGGCAATCGCCGAGCAAGGGCGCACAATTCGTCTGCCGGTGCATATGGGCGAGTCATTTAGTCAGGTCAAACGCGTCGTCGATCGCTTGTCGCAGACACTCGAGCGCAATCCTTCCCCCGAAGAGATTGCAAAAGCGCTCGAAATGCCCGTGGAACGCATCGTACACATTTTGGAGTCTGCACGGCAGCCAATCTCGCTCGAGACTCCCGTGGGTGACGACAACGAGCACACCCTCGGTGAATTCCTCGAGGACGATATCATGCAGAGTCCTGGTGAGTGGGCAGCCCGACAGATGTTGCGCCAAGACCTTGTGACTGCATTGAATAAGTTGACTGACCGTGAACGCAGGATTATCGATATGCGCTACGGTCTTGCAGATGGTCGGCGGCGTACCCTCGAAGAGGTCGGGCAGGTTTTGGGTATGACGCGAGAACGGGCACGGCAAATCGAATCTGAAGCGTTACGTCGTTTACGCACCACGGATATCGGTCAGCACCTCAAAGATTACCTCGAATAAAGATGGTCCTGATGCAGCGCATCAAAAAGCCCCACGGCATATATGCCGTGGGGCTTTTGGTTCATCCATTTGGGGTTCTATAGTTCGTGGTGTAGTGCAGCCCCAATAAAACTGCTGAATAGTGGGTGTGGCCGGTTCGGACGGGAAAGAAGTTCGGGATGAAACTGCGTACCGACGAACCATGGGTGATCGCGTAGTTCGATTATTTCGACCAGACGTTTGTCTGGGGATTGACCGCTAATAATCATTCCGGCGTCTTCGAGTTGCTTACGGTATTTGTTGTTAAATTCAAAGCGATGGCGATGACGCTCCGAAACTTCGTTTTCACCATAGGCAATGCGTGAGCGACTGCCTTCTGTGAGGATACACGGGTATGCGCCGAGACGCATGGTGCCGCCTTTTTCGGTGATGGTGAGTTGATCGATCATGAAGTCAATGATAGGTGTCGTGGTGTGTGGGTTGAACTCGGTACTGTTGGCATCGGGGTCGCCGAGCACGTGACGGGCAAATGCAATCGTTGCGCATTGCATTCCCAAACAAAGCCCGAAGTAAGGGATTTTGTGGACACGTGCATAGTCTGCTGCCAGGATTTTGCCTTCGATGCCGCGGTCGCCAAAGCCACCAGGCACGATGATGCCGCTGACTGCATTGAGGTGTTCGTCGATCGTTTCTCGGGTCAGCTTTTCGGAAGAAATCCAGCGAACATCGACCTTGACCTGGTGGTGAATACCGGCGTGACCCAGTGCTTCGATGACGCTGAGGTAGGCATCATGGAGTTCGACGTATTTGCCGACCAGTGCAATGGTCACATGAGATTTTGGAGAGTTAATGCGATCAACGAGTTGATTCCAACTACGTAAATCAGCGACTTGGTTGCCAAGGCCAAAGCGTTTCATGATGAATTCGCCGAGTCCATACCCTTCGAGCATCAAGGGAACAGCATAGATGGTACTGACTGTTTCGAGTGGAATGACTGCTTCGCGGTCGACATCTGCAAATGAGGCTATTTTGTCGCGTATTTCATCGGTGATTGGGTAGTCGGCACGACAGCAGATGACATCAGCGGTGATGCCGACACGGCGAAGTTCCATGACCGAGTGTTGGGTAGGTTTTGTCTTGACTTCGCCGGTAGCACCGATGTGCGGCAGGAGGGTGACATGGATATAGAGGACGTTTTCGCGGCCGACATCTTTGCGCATTTGGCGAATTGCTTCGAGGTAGGGAAGCCCTTCGATGTCACCGACGGTGCCGCCTATTTCGACGATGACGACATCGGCATTTGTTTGGCGGGTGACGGCGAAGATATGACTTTTTATTTCGTTGGTGATATGTGGAATGACCTGAATGGTTCCGCCGAGGTAATCCCCGCGCCGTTCTTTTTGGATGACGGAGGAGTATATTTGCCCGGTGGTGACATTACTCGCACGGGTCAGGTTTTCGTCGATGAATCGTTCGTAATGACCGAGGTCTAAATCCGTCTCGGCGCCGTCATCGGTGACAAAGACTTCGCCGTGTTGATAGGGCGACATGGTGCCGGGGTCTACGTTGATGTATGGGTCGAGTTTTTGTACCGATACTTTGATACCACGGCTCTTGAGCAGACGCCCGATGGAGGCGACAGTGATGCCTTTGCCTACCGACGAAGCGACGCCACCAGTCACGAAGATATATTTGGTCATGTTGTTACGGCGCTCCTCTCGCCTGTACATAACAGAACCGAGGGGAAGGCTGCTTCCCCTCGAATGTACATTCATTTGGACCGTGCTTGTGCGGTCGTTCTATTGTAGCACAGGGTGATTGGTGGCTATACGCTGGCTGTCGGTTTCAGCAGGATGATTTTGGCAGTGCCGCCAGCAGGTGGGAGTGACGCTGCGGTGACCGTGAGCTTGTCTTCGAAGACGGGTTCCTTGATGCTGTGTGCCTGGAGAAAGCGATCAATGCTATCGAGCGGGTTGTCCATCACGGCTTGTTCACCGGCATAGTGCATGGGGATGACGATGCGTGGCTCGAGTTGTGCAATGATTGCGGATGCATCGTTGGCGTTGAGTGATTCATTCCCACCAACCGGTAGAAACAAAACATCGATATCGCCTATTTCTTCGACTTGGGCAGCGGTGAGCTCGTGTGCGAGGTCCCCGAGGTGGGCAAAGGCGATATCGTCGATGTGGGCAATAAAGACCGTATTGGTGCCTAACTCAGCGCCCTTTTTTTTGTCGTGGTAGGTACGTACGCCGGTGACCAAAATACCGCCTACTTCGTATTCTCCAGGGCCGGTGAAAATATTGATGGTTTCTTTGAGTGGCTTGATAGCGGCGGTATTGGCGTGGTCTTCGTGAGGATGACTCACGGTGACGATTGATGCGGTAGGTTTGCCAATGTCATAGCCACTGGTGCGATCGACGGGATCCATAATAACGACTCCGTCTCGTCCGCGAATGCGGAAGCAGGCGTGGCCGAGGAATTGAATGTCTGGCATAGAAAGCTCCCAACTCTACTGTATGGCTCTATTGTGACGGAGATTCGCAGACGACGCAAACGACTGAGTCCTATTCAGATTCGTCGCATGTATGCTGGTTGTCTGATTCGTCCGCTTCCTGCTGGCTGGATTGCTCACTCCAGCAGCATTGAACCGCAGCGCGGACCGCACTCATGGGGTAGCCGCGGCGTAACAAAACACCACTGAGACGGCGAGTGTAGGTGATTTTGTCGAGACCGCGCAGGCGATTTGCTACTTTGCGGGCAAATTGCAACGCCTGATCTGCTTCGGCAGCGCCGATGTTGTGACTCACAGAGAGCGTGTTGATGGCATCTTTCGAGATTCCGTGTTTGGCGAGGTCGCGCTGTATTGCACTGGAGCCACGACTCGCGGTGCGCATGCGTTGTTCGACGAGGGAGGTTGCAAATGCGTCGTCGTCGATGAGTTTTGCTTCGCTCAGGCGTTGCGACACGGCTTCGATGGTGCTGGGGTCGAAGCCTTTTTGACGGAGCCGGTCTGCAAGTTCACGCCTGCTGCGTGGACGGAATTCGAGTAATCGAATCGCTGCATGTTTTGCTTGGTCGTAATTGTCAGCTGCGACGAGCCGGTCAATGTTGGATTGATCGAGGTATTGGCCCACGAAGATTCCTTCGTGAGCCAGTGTGTCGAGCGAGATGCCGATTGCAAATTCCCCGTCGATATAGAGCGAGACCCGCTGGCTCTGCCGTACTTGGGCACGAATCGCGGTGACATTCCCGGGCTGTGGTGCGGGGTTATTCTTCTTCGAAGAATGCATCGCCGTCTTCTTCGGTGGGAACGACCTTTGCTGCGCCTGTGGTGCTACGATTGAGTGCAGTTGCTTTGATTTGACGCTCGACTTCGTCGAGGAGGTGCGGATTATCGGCGAGGAACTGTTTGGCGTTTTCGCGGCCTTGGCCGAGACGGTCTTCACCGAGGTAGAACCACGCACCGCTCTTGCGGACGATTTCCATTTCGGTGGCCATATCGAGAATGCTGCCGGGTCGCGAGATGCCTTCGTTTGCCATGATATCGAACTCGGCTTGGCGAAACGGTGGCGCGATTTTGTTTTTGACGACCTTGACGCGGACCCGGCTGCCGATGGGGTCCGTGCCGTTTTTGAGTGTCTCGATACGGCGGATGTCGAGCCGTACGGATGCGTAGAATTTGAGTGCCTGACCACCGGTGGTTGTTTCGGGGGAGCCGAACATAACGCCGATCTTCATACGCAACTGATTGAGGAAGATGACGACGGTTTTGGATTTGCTGATTGCTCCGGACAGCTTACGCAGTGCCTGACTCATGAGTCGTGCTTGCAAGCCGGGGAGCGAATCACCCATGTCTCCTTCGATTTCTGCCCGTGGGACGAGGGCTGCAACGGAGTCGATGATGATGACGTCGACGGCGTTGGAGCGTACCAGTGTCTCGCAGATTTCGAGTGCTTGTTCGCCGAAGTCGGGTTGCGACACCAATAGTGCATCGATGTTGACGCCACAGCGAGCAGCGTATGCGGGATCGAAGGCATGCTCGGCGTCGATGAAGGCTGCGGTGCCACCCATACGTTGCGCTTCGGCGACGATATGCTGGGCGAGGGTGGTTTTGCCGCTCGATTCGGGTCCGTAGATTTCGACCACGCGACCACGCGGTACGCCGCCGGCTCCGAGGGCGATGTCAAGGGCGATTGACCCCGTTGGGATCACATCGATGGTCAGCTTGTTGCTGCCTTCGCCCATCTTCATGATGGAGCCCTTGCCATATTTGCGGTCTATTTGACTCATCGCTGTCGCCAGCGCTTTTTCCTTTTCGGAACTGTTTGCGAGTGCCCCAGCGGTGGCTGCCTGGGCTGCGGTTTTGTCGGATGTTGCCTTTGCCATGTGCTCGTGCTCCTGTATAGCGGCCGGGAGGGCCTCTCGTATTTGGGACTCGGTGAATCAGTGTGGTGACTGATATCTAGGCAGATTTTAGAACAAAAGTTCGACTTTGTCAAGCCTCAATCGAGAAGCTGAAACGGCGTATGGTACACTAGACGCTACTGTTCTTGTTCGGTCACGCGAAGGTACATACGATGAATGATAGTCTCATCGATAAGATATTACTGGGTGGAGCGGTTGTCAGTGTTTTGGCGGCTGCTGCGTTCTTCGGTGTGAGTCGGATTGATTGGGCTCCTGCATCGGTGGCAACGGAGCCTGGTACCCCGACGTTGACGGCGACTGCCGTCGGGCCGGACGCGCCAGGCACCGCGGAGCCTACGCCGGTCATGGGTCCAGATGGTGAGGTAGTGCCCACCAGTCCCGATGAAGCCACCCCCGATGCATCGAGCGAACCTGCCCCTACGGCTACCACTGTGGGCCAG
Organism: Thermoflexus hugenholtzii JAD2; assembly: GCA_945881915.1. Taxonomy (GTDB): domain Bacteria; phylum Chloroflexota; class Chloroflexia; order Chloroflexales; family Roseiflexaceae; genus UBA965. The sequence continues at coordinate 40,881 of CAMCVW010000014.1, forward strand.
CGTGCACGCATAAGCACTGATTATCTGTTGTTGACGCCCGAGGGTGCGTCCGACACCGCAATCGATGCCGAAGAACTGCAACCGACTGACGAACCCCTGCCTACCGACGAACCGTACTTCGAGCCAACGATGGAAGTATGGCCCACAGAAGTGTTGCCCCCGCCCGACATCCTTGAGCCGACGTTGGCGGTCGATGACATCGAACAACCTACTGACATCCCGATCTATGACGACGCGACCGCTACCCCTGATGAGTTTTTGCAAGAAACCCCGACCTCGTTTGGTGAACAGCCAAATAGTCTGTACGAGACTCCTACCGCTGAAGTGTATGCAACGGCACTGCCAACGAGTACTCCACAACCGACGATGCCGCCATTAGATGTGATGAGCGGTACGGTGTCTTGGTCGGGATTGCGGGCAGTCACCAAGGATGTACTCGTCCCGAGTGGTGCACAGTTGATCGTTGAGCCCGGTACGACGCTCAAATTGTCGGCGGGGGTATCGATCTATGTCGATGGGACGCTGCGCTTCAACGGCACAAAAGCGCAGCCTGTCTATGTGACCAATGCAAACGGTACTGCTCAGCCATGGGGTGCTGTATATGTACGTGAGGATGGCGTCCTGACGGTCAACGATACATTTGTGTGGAATGGCGGGGCCGCCGGTACATTGCTCTCGGTAGAACTCGGTACTGCACGGATCGCAGATAGTGAGATTAAAAACAATTATGGACAGATTCGCTTGACCGATGCGGTCTTTAGTCTCCAAAAAAGCACGATGCGCGACAATGACCTCTCGTTCGGCGCTATGGTCGACGCGACCTACGCAGCCAACGGAAGCGTGCTGTTTGAGTACAGCCGCATTGGGCCAAATAGTGGTGGCAGTGGGACACTCGTCGCCGTCAATCAGACGGGTGCGGCGTCGCTCCTCCAGCTCGACGTGACGGAAACGAACCTTGTCGGCAGCAGCGGGGTGAATATGTCACTCGTCAGCAAAGGGACACTGACGGGAGCGGTGGTGTGTTCGACGTTCCACGGCGGAGATACCGCTGTGCGTGTGGATAGCACTGGTCCTTCGGTGCCTGGAATCGGCATGACCATTCGTCAGAGTGTGTTCAGCGGGCATCTTGCTGCCTATGGTCCAGCGCGGGTGGTGGTGAGCAATGTCGGAGTCGATGCACGCACCAACTGGTGGAATGCCGCGTCGGGACCGTATCATCCCAAGAATAATCCGTCAGGTAGTGGTGAAGCAAATGGGGTCAACGTGACCGCATCGGGGTGGCTGACCGAACGACCAGCGTGCGCGCCGGTACCATGATGCGAGGCACGAACGTTGCCAGTACCATTGCGGCGGGAATCGCCGAACGGGTCTTCCCCGGGGCGGTGCATGCCGTGGGCATGCCCGATGGGTCTGTGCGACAGCGCGCCTTTGGTTTTCACCGATATGACCAATCCGGCCTTGCCGTGACTATCGATACCTGCTATGACTGGGCGTCACTCACCAAAATCGTCTGTGCGACTGCTGCGTTGCGCCTCGTCGGGACGGGTCAGATTGGACTCAACGACGAAATAGCCCGCTATCTGCCGAGAGTTGCCCCAGTGGTGACGCTGCGACACCTCCTCACGCATACGTCGGGATTAGACATCCGCTTGTCGACTGCTGCCAAAAATGGTGCACTCGGTCTTTGGGATGCCGTGTATGCGGTACAACCGAGCGCAGTGCCGGGGACGCGCGTAGCTTATGCTAATGTCAATTCGTTGCTGTTGGGACGGGTGCTCGAGCAGATCACCGGGATGGGACTTGCAGCGCTCTTGGATGCCCTGGTGCTGGCCCCGGCTGGTATGACGCGAACGGGATTCAATCCATTGCCGCAACGCTGGGCGGACATCCCGCCGACCGAACAGGATGCACCGCGTGGGCTGGTGCAGGGAAGTGTGCACGACGAGAGTGCAGCTGCCCTGGGTGGTATCGCCGGGCACGCGGGATTGTTTGGCCCTGCGATCGATTTGGTACGCTTTGGGCAAGGCTGGCTGCAGACGCTGGCCGACGATTCGCCATGGCAGATCCCTGGCGGATTGGCACAGCTGGCGGTGACCAATCAGAGTCCTATCGGGCAATTGGGATGTGGCTTGGGGTGGATGCTGGAGCGCGAGAGTTTTATGGGGCAGGCAATGCATGTGACCGCGGCACACACGGGCTTCACGGGGCCAATCGTTGCCATCGTGCCGGAACGGGGCTATACCTGGGCGTTGCTGAGTAATCGGACCTGGCCGGTGCGGACCACGGCGCGTCATCATGCGCTGAGCGCGCGTGTCAGTGATACGTTGTGGCAGATGGATGATGCAGATGACGGAGTGCGCGATGAATACACACAATAGGTGGAATATGCGGATAGTGCGACGTGCCGTGACGCTGGCGGTGTGTGCTGCGGTGCTGATGGCTTGTTCGGAGCAGACGACGGACTTGCCCTACGCAACTGGCGATTTTGCATCGGTGACGGATATTGCGCCGAGTATTGTGCAGTTGAATGCGCTGAATGAGGATTATCTCGCGGTGTCACAATGTACCGGAACGATTATCGACACGCGTGGAATCATCCTCACAAATTTCCACTGTGTTGCAGATTCGCGCACAAAAGAATTCTATAATCCAGACAAAATCCTTGAAGTCTACACCACCAAAAACTACGCGACACCCCCGCTGTTTGAGTACTACGCGCAGGTTGTTGCAACGGATTCCGATGCCGATTTGGCGGTGTTGCAGATCGTGCGACAACGCAATGGGACAACGCCATTAGCGTGTTTAGAATTGCCAGCATTGACCATAAACACAGAACCTGCTGCGATCGAGGATGCAATACGTGCTGTGGGGTATCCTGGTTTCGGCCAATATACGTTGACGGTGACAGATGGCAAGATAGCGGGTTTGACAAAATTTGGTGCTGGATCAGTTTTGATGAATGGCTCGCACGTTGCACTCAAAACGACGACTATTATGGGACACGGAATTTCGGGAGGAGCACTGGTCAACAGCAAAAACGAACTCATCGGAGTGCCGTTCTATAACGTTCCGGATTCAATGGGGACGCCAGGTACGTTGAATTATGCCGTCGCCATTGATGAAGCAACGACGATTATTGACGTTGCTCGCAAAAGCCCAATACCTGGATGTGAAAATGCACCACCTGTCGAATTTGTACGTGACATAAAATCGTATCCTTCGAGTGTCCTCTATGGTCGGATAACGTTTATGCCACAACTCGGGAGATTGTTTTCTCCCGAAGATGCTACCGTGTATCTTTTTGCACCAGAATATGACGTCACTGATTTGGTTTTAGAAGAAGTCGATGCTGCCTACGCGCGTGGCGAAACGAATAGTGACGGGCAATTCAAAGTGCCATTGACGCGCAATCAGTACGAAACAGACCTCGGGGTGGTGATTGTCTATAACGAACAAATCATCATGCGAGAAAACGGAGTTAACCTCCGCGGTCCGGAGAGCCCAGAATATGATCATATGTATATCTATGCGCGTGGGAATGGAGATCAAGTGAGTATCGAATCGATGATTGAATCAATCGAAAAATAGCACAGCAGGATTTCTGCTAATCGAACGCGCGGGAGGCATTGCCTTCCGCGCGTTCGTATGCCGATTTCATTGAGAACCGCTACATTCCTCAATTGGGTAAGCGAATTCCGTCTGCAGTCAACACCACCAAGCCATCTACCGCCAGTTTAGTGACGATGGTGACGAACGTTGCGTCTGTGATGGGCTCGCCATATGCGATGACCGCCTCGTAGAGGGCAGATTGACTCAGACCCGCGTTGGCAGGCACGGCGCGCAGGGCATCGATGATGCGCCCGCGGAAGTAGCGATTCGAGCCGACGAAGCGCGGAGCGGGTTTTTCGGCGACTTTTTTGAGGGAACGCACCGGCAGCGGCAGCAAGTGCTCGTCGGCAGTGCGGCGACCGGCATAGTCGGCGCATGCTACACGGACCGGACAGCGTGGGCACTGCGGCGTTTTGGCGGTGCAGATGGTTGCACCGAGCTCCATGATGGCTTGGTTGAATGCCCAGCCTTGGCCTGTGGGGATGTGCTGGTGAATAGTGTCGAGGAGCACCGCATCGGTCGGAATGGCTGCGAGCGGATCGCTCCATAGACGCACCGCCACGCGGCGGATGTTGACATCCATGAATGCGACGTCTTGTTCATAGGCAAAACAGGCGATGGCACCGGCGGTGTATGGTCCGAGGCCGGGGAGTGTGCGGAGTAGGGCGACATCAGCGGGGAAGACGCCGCCGTACGCTGCCAGTACTGTCTGGGCGGTTTTTTGGAGGTAGAGTGCGCGCCGATTGTAGCCCAGCCCCTGCCAGGCGGTGATGATGGCGCTGGTGGGTGCGGCGGCGAGTGCGGCCAGGTCAGGGAATTGCGCCAGAAAAGCATGGTATTTGGGAACGACGCGCTCGACCTGGGTCTGCTGGAGCATTACTTCCGAGACCAAAATGCGATACGGGTCACGGGTGTGCCGCCAGGGTAAATCGCGACCCGCATAGATAAACCAGTTGCGCAGTGTGTCGGCGAGCATGGTGACCTACGCTGGTGTGGTGGGTGTGGGCATCTTGAAGCCGGCGATCGGGGCATCGACGCCCATCGTAAGGGATGCATCGTAGGCGGCCGGCAGGGCGCCGTCGGCGGCGAGCACTGGTAAGAGGGATGCAATTGCGACCGCGCACATGTCGTCGTCGGGTTCGCGTGTGGTGAGCTGCTGGAGTGCCAAAGATGGTGCAATGAGCCAGCGCACCCAGGCGCGGTGATAGTTGGCGGCAGTCACACGCAACAGTTCGAACGACAACCCGGCGATGACGGGCACGAGCAGAATGCGTGAGATGACTTTGATGAGCAGCGTCTCGTCAGCAAACAGCGCAAAAATCGGCATACTGAGGACGACCACGACGAGCAAAAAGCTGGTTCCACAGCGGGGGTGAATGAGTGTCTGAGCGCGGACATGGGCGACGTCGAGAGGCAAACCTGCTTCGTAGGCGTTGATTGCTTTGTGCTCCGCACCGTGATAGCCATAGACGCGCTGGATGTCGGGAATGCGACCGATGAGAATCATGTACCCGATAAAAATGACGAGTTGAAAGATGTTTTCGACCACGACTATCCACAGATTGCTGAGCCCAACATACTGCAGTGCATTTGCTAACAATAATGGCAGTGCGAAAAAGAGGCCAAAACCGAGTGCCAGTGACAATGCAACGCCACCGACAGTCTCGCCGGTGCTGGGTTGTTCGTCGCTGGGCAGATCGGCAGCGGCCGAGACATTCAGCGCGCGTACCCCGAGATTGAGTGTGTCCCACAACAGGAGGACACCGCGCAGGACGGGTAGGGCTTCGAGGGTGGAGCGCTTCTTGTCGTCGAGGGCTTCGTGGAAGGTCACAATGCTGCCGTCGCTGCGTCGGACTGCAACAGTGGCGCGGTTGCGACCGCGCATCATGACGCCTTCGATGACGGCTTGACCGCCGTAGTTTTGTTTACTCATGGGTGGGCTTTTCTATGGTATTGGGCTTTGGCTTGAGGCGTTGGCCGATGAGGGTCGTCGCAGCTTTGAAGCCTTCGAGATAACTCGATATTCTGATAGCCGGTCCGACGATTTCTTCGGTGATAATCGACACCGTGGTACTGACCGCGGCGGTAGATTTTTTGATATCGGCAGTGACGCTTTTGGTGTTGGCCAAGACATCGTCGAGTTTGTTGCTGAGCTCTTCGAGTTTGGGTACGAGGGTGACACGGGTGCTTTTGTCAATCGCCTTGACGGCGTATAGCAGTGCAATGGCAACGAGTGCCAGCACAACGGCACCGATGAGTTGGAAGAGCGCCAGAATGATAATCGAAAAATCGCGCAACGCCTCGCGAAAGCCAGGATAGATGACTGCCAGCACCACGAGTGTAATCGTGATGAGTACCAGTATCCCGCCACCAATGAGCATATAGCGGTTCATGCCCGATGATTCGGGTTTTTGATCGATGGGGTAATCGTTCATAGTGGATCCCTCCTAGAGCCGCGTCGTTGCACGAATGGTCGGGTACAGCGCGAGCCACCCACCGATGCTGACTTCGACGACGTGCACGCTACCGTAGGTCGGCAGCACTGCATGGAACGATATGCCGGTGGCATAGACGATGACGACGCCGAGCAACGTTGCTAACCAAAACACCGGCAATTGGAGCAGCGTTTTGCCCACAGAGGCATGCGCCAGCGCGGCGTGGAATGTCGTCAGAATGAGAAGTACGAGCAGAAAAGGTGGCATGTGTTTAGACGAGAATGCGCCCGCCTCCGATTACCTCGGTATCTGCGTAGAATACCGCAAATTGCCCAGGTGAAATACCGTCTTGGGGTTCTTCGAACGTCAGCGTTGCTGTCTGTGTACCGGTGACGGTGACACGAGCCGGCAAGGCGGGGGCATGCGAGCGACTTTGGACCAGGCAGGTGAACTCGTTGTCGGGCGGCGTACCACTCACATAGACGACGCGATCGACCATGATCGTTGTCTTTTTGAGGTCGGCCTGAGGGCCAACCACAATGGTATTGGATTGTGCATCGATGTGCGTCACAAACAACGGTGTGCCGACAGCCAAGCCCAGTCCTTTGCGTTGTCCGACGGTGTACAGCGGGATACCTTGATGGGTCCCCACGGTGGCCCCCTGTTGGTCGACGATGTTCCCCGCTGCAAATGCATCGGGACGCTGACTTTTGACGAACGAACGGTAGTCGCGGTCCGGCACAAAGCAGATATCTTGACTTTCGGGGCGTTCGGCAGTGGCCAATTCGAGCTGACTCGCAAGGGCGCGCACCTCGGGTTTGGTCATCGCGCCGAGGGGGAACATCAGCCGCGACAGCTCCTTCTGGCCTAGCATGTGCAGCATGTAGGACTGATCTTTGCGCATATCATTGCCGCGTGACATGCGCCACTGCGTGCCATCGAACGTGTTTTGGAGATAGTGCCCGGTGGCCAGTGCATCGAAGCCGAGTAATTCTGCACGTTCGAGAAGGACGCGGAACTTGAGGTCGCGGTTGCAGGCCATGCACGGATTGGGCGTCATTCCGTTACTATATTCGTCGGCGAAGTAGTTGATGACGTGTTTTTTGAAGTCTTTTTGGTAGTTGAAGACATAATAGGGAATGCCCAGCTGGGCACACACGCGTCGCGCACCGGAGACCATCTCCATGGAGCAGCAACGGCTTTCGACCATTTTGTCACCGTCGCCCTCCCATAGGTGCATAGTGACGCCGGTGACGTCATGACCGGCATTGTGGAGCATTGCTGCCACAACAGAACTATCGACACCGCCGCTCATTGCGACCATTACACGCGCCATAACGAGGACCTCTCAAATGAATCTTGTATCTATTATACCCGGGATAGTTTGTGGCAACGACACGCACAATGACATACTGATGTCTTTTGGTCAGCGTAAAAATCGGACGGGGACGGTACATTCCTCCGATACAGTGCCGGCGACTGCTCCGCGACGATCCATGGCGGTGCAGTAAAATCGGCGAATGGCAGTGTTTTCGGCTTGGAGATACCAACCGTGCACATGCGCTGAATAATGCAGCAGCGGTAGGGAGCGCTGATTGTCGTTTTATATGACAAAAAAGGAAACGGGACGGGACAGTGCATTGACATAGTATTCTGCGACTGCGCTGCAATGACACAATCGAGCGCAGCGAAAATACCGCCGCTTGAATTTTTTGGGCCACCTTGAGTTACGAATAAGGCAGAATGGTCCAGACTGGCACTGGGTCGAGTTTTTTGTCCTGACAAAATAGATTGGGCTGTGGTTACCGCGTCGTTGCACTGGCTGGAAGGTACGCTGCAATGGTGGTGGGCATGACGCTGCGCGCGCCGGCTTCGCGCAAGGCGACCACGACGGCGTCACGACGGGACGGCGCGACGACGGCATATATGATGCCTCCAACCCCAGCGCCACTGATTTTGGTGCCGTACGCACCGGCGCCATTGGCTGCATCGACGAGCGCATCAATCAACGGGGTCGAGACACCAATGGATTGAAGAAACGATTGATTTTGGCGGGCAGCCATGCCGAGGAGTGCGGCATCGCCCTGTGTGAGTGCCATTTGGGCCACGGCAGTGGCTGCCCCGATGGCATCGAAGAGGGCGTCGTACTTGGCAGGGTCTGCGTCGCGGCGGGACCGTACACCCGCGACCGCGAGGTGGGTTGGGCTACGCACGCCGGTATCAGCAATCACTATGGTGAATGCTGCACCGAGGGTCAACGGATCGATCGCGGCTGATTGCGGGCTGCCATCAGCAGCCGGTGGGCGTCGACAGAAGCGAATGGGTTGGTCGTAGGCGATGACGGTGTTGTCGATGCCGCTGGGGGTACCGTGCAGACGTTGTTCGCTCCGGAAGACCATGGCGGCCAATTGGTCGGTCGTCTGCATGTGTTTGAACCAGAGCGCACAGGCGCGTACCATAGCAGTCGCGACGGCAGCGCCACTACCCATGCCACTGGCGATGGGGATGTCGGATTCGACGGTGATGATGATATCGGGATTGGCGATATGCCAGGCCTTGAGTATATCGTCGACGAGTTCGAGGAGCGGGTCTTGATCGCTGCCATAATGCGCGCTGCGATGCACGTCGGGCATGTGCAGTTGGCAACCAGAGCCGGACTGGCCGGCGGTTATCTGCACGCTGGCCCGAACGTCTGGTAGCGGTACCGCAAGTGCGGGGCGGTTATAGACGACTGCGTGTTCGCCGGCGAGGATGAGTTTGGCGGAGGCGTGTGCCTGAATAGTGCGCATGCTGACCTGCATTGAATGCGACGCGACGAATCAGCGCCGCCGGCGGGTGGATGGTATTATTCCCACTCGATGGTCGCTGGTGGCTTGGACGAAATGTCGTAGACCACGCGGTTGACGCCGGCGACTTCGTTGACGATGCGATTGCTGACCTTGGCCAAGAATTCATAGGGCAGGTGCGCCCAATCGGCAGTCATGTAATCTTCGGTGGTGATGGCCCGTAGGGCAATTACATCGGCGTAGGTACGGCCGTCACCCATCACTCCCACGCTCTGGACGGGGAGCAGAACCGCAAACGCTTGTTGGGTGCTGCGATAGAGGCCGGCAGCGCGGAGTTCGCTGATGAAGATATAGTCGGCTTCGCGCAGGATGTCAGCCCGAGCTTGACTTACGGCGCCGAGGATGCGCACGGCCAAGCCGGGACCAGGGAATGGATGCCGCCATACCCAGTCTTCGGCGAGGCCTAATTCCATGCCGGCGGCGCGGACTTCGTCTTTGAACAGGTAGCGCAATGGCTCGACGAGCGTCAGCTTCATATCGGCAGGCAGACCACCCACATTGTGGTGTGTTTTGATGGTGACGCCTTTTTGGCGGTCTGGCGCTTTTGATTCGATGACATCGGGGTAGAGGGTCCCTTGGGCGAGGAACGTCGCGCCGTCGATTTTGTTGGCTTCGCGTTCAAAGACGCGCACGAACTTTTCGCCGATGATTTTGCGTTTGTGCTCGGGATCACTGACGTCGGCCAGTGCGCCGAGGAATTCTGCGCTGGCATCGACGTGGATGAGTTTGATGCCCATCTGATCGCGGAACGTGTGAACGACTTGATCGGCTTCGTTGAGGCGCAGGAGGCCATTATCCACAAAAACACAGGTCAGATTTTCGCCGATAGCACGATGGATGAGCAGGGCTGCGACTGCCGAATCTACCCCACCAGACAAGCCGCAGATGACTTTGCCGTCGCCGACTTGGGCTTTGATGCGGGCAATCGATTCGGTGACGAACGACGAGGCCCGCCAGCTCGGGGTGGCGTTGCAGATATCGAGAGCGAAGTGACGCAACACATCACGGCCGTTGGGCGTGTGTACGACCTCGGGGTGGAATTGGATGCCATACCAACGGCGTGACGCCGATGCCATCGCGGCAAATGGGGTACTGGCATTGCTGGCCAAGGGGACAAACCCATCAGGGATGGACTCGATGTGATCCCCGTGGCTCATCCAGACTTGTTGCGTCGCACTCATGCCGGCAAACAATGGGTGTTCGGTGTGGAGGTCAATGGTTGCATTGCCGTACTCACGCTGGGATGCCCGGACGACTGTGCCGCCGAGGGCGTAGCTTTGTAATTGCATGCCGTAACAGATGCCCAAAACAGGTACTGGGCTATCGATGAGCCAGGTCGGCAGTGCTGGTGCGCCGTCGTCGTAGACACTGGCGGGGCCGCCCGAGAGCACGATGCCGATGACGTCGTGTTTGAAGATTTCGCTTTGCGGAGCGTCGAATGGGATAAGCTCGGAATAGATACCTAATTCGCGCAGACGCCGGACGATGAGTTGGGCTGTTTGTGATCCAAAATCAAGGACCGGTATCATGTGCGTCATGGTAATATCCCATCAGGCGAGATCGCCGTTGCGGTAATTATACCAACTGCACACTGCGAGCGAGAGACGGATTCGAGGGGTTATGCGTGTCAGCGAAGTCTATTTGGTCCGTCATGCAACAGCAGAACCCGCCAGCCCGCTGCAGAACGATGCACAGCGCAATCTGACGGCGCAAGGAATTGCTGAGGCGCTGCAGTGTGCCGAATGCTTACAGGTGTTGGGAGTTGTGATAGACAGCATTCGATGCAGTCCACTGATCCGTGCTCAGCAAACCGCGGAATTGATTGCGCATCAGTATGCGCTACCGGTTGTGGTGGACCAGCGTTTAGCGCCGGGGTTTGATTACTCGGTGGTACAAAATTTCGCAGCGACACGCAGTGAGCGGGCTATTCTTTTGGTCGCACACCAGCCAGACCTGCAGTGGATTGTCTGGTCGGCTACCGCAACACAACAAGAACTAGCCTGCGCGAGTATCGTGCGACTCGAACCGGCCTCGCCACGCTGGCGATTGGCATTTTATGCAGATCCGCCGGTACAACGCATGGTAGTGGCGACGCCGGATGACCCATGGACGCAGGTGACGGTATCAGGGAAGCCACTGAACGGGTGATGCGGAGTCGATCGGAGTGCTGATTTTGGTGGAGGGCATGCCACCAATGGGCCAGAGCCAGAGGTCTCCTGGCTCACCGGTATGTCCATACTCCTCGTTTGGAGTGATTCCGGGCTGCCAATCGGGAGGCATGACGACGATACGATCGTTGCTGCCGGGATGAGACGCGCTGAATTGGCCACGGACGAGTGACTCGCCGACGGGAATGCCCAATGCGCTGAACGTCCCATCGGGCAGATAGATGTCACGTGTCCCGGTGAGGGTGAATACGGCTGTTTGCCAGACATCCCAACCGACCACACCACGGGCATTTCCGGTGTTTTGGGTAGTCAAGATATACGAAGCGCCATCGTTGGTTCGGCTCAGGGAGCGATTCCAACCTGCAGAAGTGCCCAGGAGTTGACTGGTACCGGCAGATGCATCGACCAAGGTGAGCAGGTTGACGTCTGTTTCGACCCGATTGCCGACGAACACACTGACGAAGAGATTTTTGCTGTCTGCCGTCCAGAATGGCTGGTAGACAACGAGGCCTTGGCCGGCTTGGCCGGGTTCTGCGCCGCTGGCTGTGACCGGGTCCCACCCGTTTTCACCGGCCATATTGATGAGATGAATGGCGTTCCCAGCGGTGTTGCCTGGATCGGCAGCTGATGTGTCGCTCCGTGATGGACGCGTGGCATACGCAATACGTTTGCCATCGGGTGATACGACCGGGTCACAGCCTTCGCCTATGGGATATTCTTTGCGATCGTTCAGCGAGCGCCGGACAATCGTGGCGGTTCGACAAAACGCAGCCCACTCTAGCCACGATGTTTGTTGGGCACTGTCGCTGTCACTAGCGGCATAGACATAGCCGCTGCTGTCGGGCAGCCAATGGAGCGATGCGAGTGAGCGTGGGTCATCGGTGTGTTGTTGGGCATCGGAGCCATCGCGGCGAACGGTCCAGAGTTCCCCCGCCGCTCCACTGCCTCTGATGGCAGCGATGACCATGCCATCGGGAGCTGCCGCAAATGCGGATACCCCAGCCAGGATGGTACGGCGACGAGAGTCCGTGACTGCAATCCCAACCAAATCGCCTGCGCTGAGCACGAGCAGTTCGCCGCCTGTGGGCACTGCTTGCAGCACTGCAGGAGTCGGCACAGGAGTGGGAATCGGAATCGTGCTGGGCTCGATGTCGGGCGCAGGGATGGGTGTATCGGACAATCCCGAACGGGTCGGTTGCGTTGCTGGGATGGTGGGGAGTGTACTACAGGCAGCTAGTACAGCGCATACCCACATGGTGATGATATGACGCATTAGGATGTTCCTTTACCAGAGTCAGGGGTCAATCGACGAATGCTCAGAACCACCGCAGTGCAACTCCAAAACCACGACACCGCCATCGTGAGGAGCCACATGGCGGGACCGACAAAGGTACTCCCGTTGATGATGTAGGCTTCGCTCCATATGGATGCGGTGCGCAGGGATTCTTGGGTAAAGATAATCGATGCATAGGGATGAATTGCCAACATAATGTGCATCCAAGTATTGGTGTTTTCTGCAAAGATCGCCGGCAGGAGTGTCGGCAGCACCAAGACGAGGATAGGCAATACCAGGAGCATGCTGAGGATGGTCGCGAACGCATACCCCGTCGCCGTAATGGCGGTTTGGGTGCGGGTGGACCAATAGACACCGATGCAGGTATAGAGCAAGGCGCTCGACATAATGATGATGTATTGAATGGCGAGCTCGCCGATATCGACCCCACCGATGAGAAACGTGATGGCCATGAGTGGGGTAAGTGCAGTCACAAACAAGAGGCAGTACGCCATGGTGGCTGCGACTTTGCCGAGAACGATGTCGATGGGGCGCATCTGGGTGAGCAAAATAAGATCAAAGGTCTGACGCTCGCGTTCACCAGCGATGCTCCCCGCTGCCATCATTGGTGCAATGACATTGACGGCGATGAGTGCGGTGAAGACGAGTGCCAAAAAAACCGTGTGGCCTGACGTTCCATTGAAACTCGATTGCCCGTCCATCGAAGCATAATCGGCACTATACAGGAGCATCGATATGGTCGTCACCAGGAGCAATGCCCCGCACAGCAACCAGTAGGAGCGCGGCGTACGGAGCCGACCACGGAGTTCGCGCAACAAAATCGGGTTGAGGTTATGCATGGGGGACCTCCTGCGCCTGCTGAGCAGCACTCGTCATCTGGAGGAATGCCTGCTCGAGGGCTGATTCTGCTGCAGCGAAGGCATGCACGGTGATGCCGGCCTGAATGAGTGCATAGAGCAGTGCAGCCCGGTCTGCAGGTGCATTGCTGCCGTGCAACGTGTAGGTGCATGCGTCGTCTGGGGACTGCTGGGACGTATACCCGTGGGTAGCAACGATAGCTGCGAAGGCAGGAACTTCATCAAGGACGCTGACCTGGATGGTTTGTTGGCGAGTTGCATTGGTGAGGTTCGCCAACGTATCGTAGGCGATGGTTTTGCCGTGCTCGAGAATCAGCATGTGGGTACACAAATCAGCCAAATCGGACAAAATGTGTGAGCTAATGAGGATGGTTTTGCCGTGTTGATGGAGTTCATGGAGCAGGCTCCGTAGCTCGATGCGCGCACGTGGGTCGAGTCCGCTGGCTGGCTCGTCGAGGACGAGTATGGCTGGATCGTGAAGCAGCGCGCGGCCCAGACTGAGGCGTTGAGCCATCCCACGCGACAAGCTCATGACTGCTGTCTGCGCGGCGTCAATCAATCCGACACGGCCGAGTATTGCGGGTATCGTAATTGCACGTGCGGCGCGGGGCATACGCCCACAACGTGCATAGAAGTCGAGGTATTCGGTAGCAGTCATCGACTCGTAGACGCCAAACGTGTCGGGCATATAGCCGATGAGGTTGCGCACCGCAGCGGGCTGTTCATTGACCGAATGACCTGCCACGATTACATCGCCGCTGGTTGGTGGAATCAGCGTCGTCAGCAGGCGCAATGCGGTGGTTTTGCCAGACCCGTTGGGGCCGATGAGCCCTACCGTTGCACCGACAGGAATGACGCAAGACAGGGAATCGAGTGCCTGGGTCGTACCATATGACTTACTGACAGAACGGAATTCGATCAAGGGACCCTCGATTCTGTGCAGGATGCACACGCGACTGTTCGATCGCGTCTACTACGCCTGCACTGTTGTGTCGGTGTGTGACATGACATACACACCGAGATCACAAATGCCACTCAAAATCGTGCTACTGCGCTCAATATGAAAAAATGGCTCCATCAAACGTTGATAGTGCGCCACCGTACGGATGTTGTCGCCACGGTCGAGCCAGTGCATTGCACGTCCGGGCAGGTTGAGTGGGTTTTGTGTGGGAATGTCTTCGAGCATCAATAGTGTGCTTTTTGAGCGCATCATTCGATGTAATTCACGCACACACGCGACGACGGTATCGTCATTGAGATGGTGGAAAACGCCCATAATGAGCGCTGCGTCGAAGGTATCGCTGGCAAAGCCGACCGCAGTGCCATTCATCACACCCAGTTTGTGTGGGGCTGTCCGACGCGCGTGTTTGACGTAGTGTGGTGCAATGTCGAAGCCATAGTAGCGATCGGCAGGGAAGCAACGTGCGAATTGACCAGTCCCGCAACCGAAATCCAAAAACTTACGATTCTGATTGCCACCCAGCGGGTTGAGCTCACGTTCGATGACGCGATAATCAGCGACAAAGCCGAATTCAGCGATCGAACGGAAGACATCCCACACCGCCGGCTGGCGTGCAATGGAATCAAGAACTTGCTGTAGCATCGGGCACTCCGTCTTGAAATGGCGCCAGCGGACGTTGCGCCAAGCAAATCAATGATACCCCATAGGGCATGTGCACGCCAACCGAGAGTAACCATGCTTCAAGTCTGAGTGCCATACTGCCGACGAGGGCAGTCGTATGTGATGGTGTGGTTAAATCTGAGCGTTTGCCTGAGTGTCCACTACCGCGCTCACTCATGCGCTGTAGAACTGCGACGGGGAACAATATCGTATTGGCAAAACTGAGTCGCGTGACGAGTAATCCCGCTTGCGTGCAGAGTGCTTCGACTTGTGCCCGTGAGTATCGACGGGCTGTATGCACCCGTTCATCGTGATACCCACGCAGCCAATCATTGGCGGGGACGCGCAACAAAAAATAGCCGCCCGGCTTGAGGATGCGCGCACATTCACGCACGGCTGCAGCGTCATCACGCACAGCACGGTGGTAGATGACGTCGAAGCTGGTTACCAAATCGGCACTCGCAGTGGCGATTGGAATTTCGTCGATGCTTGCTTGGCACACCGCAGTTCTGCAAGATTGGGCATACGCCAGAGCCTCTGGACTCATATCGAATCCGACTGCAGTGCCATAGTTCCCCAGCCAGACGAGATTGCCTCCTGTGCCACAACCGGCGTCAATGATGGTGTGTGGAGCGGGTATCTGTGCGATAAATGTTGCAGCTATCTGACGCATGCCGACATACCACCAATGATGCCGTTCGACCTGTGCCATCGTATCGTATTCGTGCCGTTCCATGAGGCTCCCTTGAACAATGATTGACGGATGTCAGATTACCACATAGACTAGAGAGACCCGTTGTTGATTGATTCGATTGAATATTCGGGTAACAGAGGAGGTTGCTGGTGCGTATTTCTTCCACCAAAATCACCCATTACGCGGAACACCTCGTAGATGTTTTGGCCGATACTGACGGTATTTTGTTCGAGTGTGACGATGCAGATTTGCGTGTCGCCATCGTCGACATCATGACTGACGAATTGATGCAAGAAGAACGCCTCGACAGCGAGTTGCATGAATTGCTCCATTCGAAGTTGCGCTACGAGATATCTATGGGACGCGTCAACTACGACGAATTGTTCCGTAAAGCTAAAAATCAAGAAGTGCGTAAGCGCGGAATCATCATCTGAGCCTAGAGTAATTGATGCATATCGAACCACGGCCCGACTTGGCATGCCAAGCGCGGGCCGTTGCGTGTCTGGACGCGGCACTGCTGACAAGATTGACTCGCGCAGGGCATTGGTTGGGTGATGCACACTGCGGTGAGTGATTTGCCGGCCCGTAGTCGCGTTTGGCGGATGATATGGCGCAGCGCACTGACGACTGGACTGCTGGCGGCGACATAGATGTGATCAGCCCAACGAATCAGGTCGGGAAGGCGTTTCTCGGCGATACGCAGAACATTTTCGGCGCCAGCCATGTACTCGACATCAGTCGGGACGAGCTGCGGGGCGATGTGCCACTGCGGCGTCATGTCGCCGGCGACGAAGGTAATTGCAGTGCTCTGTGCATGTAGTGCATGGACGATGCCGAGCAGTCGCAGCGCTCCTTCGCTCTGTCCGATGCAGAGGGCAGTGCCACGCGCGTCGAGCGGATGAGGGAGTTTGCCATATGGGCCATAGACAGCGAGCGATTTGCCGATGGGTTGCTCTGCGAGCCAACGCAAACCGTCGTCACTGTGAGGGGCAAAGAGCAACCCGATGCGCCCGAGTTTTGCGTCGACCTGGGCTGCAAACAAACTCCGCACGAGCAAGCGTTGTTGGCCATTGGAATTATCACAGCGAACGTGGATGAACTGGCCAGGCTGCCAGTGGGCTGCCAGTTGCGGTGCACTGAGGGAAATCCAATGGAGTTCGTTGATAGTGCGCGATTCGCAAATATCGAGGAGATGCGCACGGAGCATCGAATGCCTTCTCTGTTGCTATGAGCGCCGATTGCGCATGTGATTGTAGAGTGCCGCTGCACCGAGGAGTCCGATGCGATCGCCCAACTCGGTCATGACAACGGGCACATCACGGTAGACGGTGAGGGCGCGTTCTGCAATGACAATGCGCGCTCGGTCGACGAGTTGTGGATTATTGATAACCACACCGCCACCCAAGACGATTTTGGCGGGACTATAGAGGTGGAGCATATTGACGAGTCCTGCGCCGATGGCTTCACCCTCATCGTCCATGAGACGCAATGCAACAGGATCACCCTGCTTGGCGGCTTGCGCGATGTGATGCCCCTGGACGGATTCGGGAGTGGCCAAAGTATGTAAAGCAGTCGTGCGGTCGGCACGCATGGCAGCTGCTGCACGGGCTGCGAATCCAGGCCCAGCTGCGGTGTCTTCCCACGACATCCGCGTGTTCCAGTCGATGATATGGTGCCCGACTTCTCCGGCAGAGCCACGATGACCGAGGAGCAGATGATCGTCGATGATGACGCCTCCGCCGATGCCCGTGCTGACCGTCACATAGACGAGGTCGCGCAGGCCTTTGCCGGCACCAAAAATCCACTCGCCGACGGCTGCGGCGTTGGCATCATTCCCTAGTTCGACATCGAGGCCGGTGGCGTTCTGGAGCATGTTGCGGAGCGGCGTGTTTTCGAAGCCTTTGATATTGGGCATCGCAAAAACGAATCCAGCAAACGGATCGAGTGGTCCTGGTACCCCGATGCCGACGCCATCGAGTTGTGCACCAGCAGGCAGATGAGCGTGAACGTCTGCAATGAGTGCAACGATACGGCCGAATATCGCTTGAGCACCTTCTTCGACGTTCGTGTCGACTTTGGTGTCGTAGAAAATGGCGCCGCTTTGGTCAACGAGACCAGCACGGAGATTTGTTCCACCGAGGTCTACACCAATGGTATACGGCATTCCAGTGCTCCTTCTGTATATCGTGTTGTGGGTACGTGGTGGTTGTTGTCTAAACAATCATATGATATACTACATATCAGCGTATTACACAAAGACCGGATATTCAATGAAGTGTAGCCACTCTGCTCGATCCGATGTCGGACGACAACGTGAACACAATGAAGACGATTACGGCGTCGGTGAAGGTCACCAGGCGACGGAATTGGGGTCTTTGTTTGTGGTCTGCGATGGGATGGGCGGTCACGAAGCGGGCGAAATCGCCAGCCACATGGCTGTCGAAAACATCATAACTGCTTTTTATGCACTCAAGGACGAAGAACGTGGCGTTGCGCTGAGTTTGGCATTCGAGAGTGCGAATGCAGGAATATTCAATGAAGGCACCCGCACCCGTACATCAATGGGTACAACGGGCGTCGCAGCGGTCATCAATGGCGACACATGTACGATTGCCAATGTCGGTGACAGCCGTGCGTACCTCATACGTGCGAACGATATTCGGCAAATAAGCCGTGACCATTCATTGGTCAACGATCAGGTTGCTGCAGGGATGCTGAGCGTTTCTGACGCCGAAAAAATGTATTATCGGCACGTGATTACGCGCGCCTTGGGTCATCAGCCCGATGTGGTTGTGGATTTGTTTTCGTTTACGGTTGAACAAAACGATCGTATTCTGTTGGCGACCGATGGCCTCATCAACCACGTCGATGATGCGGAGCTGTTGTCGATTGCAGGTCATGCTGCTAGCGCTGACGCAGTGGAACGTCTGATTGATATGGCAAACGACCGTGGCGGAAGCGATAACATCACGGCACTCTTGGTCACCATCGAAGCAGTAGATACATCGGTGACGACGCCTGTACCTCTCAGCAAACTTGCAATCACAGCGACAGAGTATACTGCAGAGCAGACTACCGGCTCATATAGCACGGCGTCGATGCGACTTATGCTCGCGCCTCAATTGAGCTGGCAAGGGGCCGGGTTGTCTGTTGGCATTCTCGTGTTTTTAGGGTGGATTATTACATTTGGGCTAATGGGTTGGTGGCCGTTCCATAATTGACACACCAATACCCTGCACTGCCCCGCTCACCGTCGTGAACCAACTGGTTCGCGACGGTTATATTTTTGGGGGCGCAGTGTGCACGCCTGCGCTGTGGGACGCATGCATCTGGTGATAGATGGCGACATATTGGGTTGCGAGTGCCTGTTGCGTATAGTAATCGAGGATGCGCTGGCGGGCACTGCGGCGTAAGTCCGCATGCAGCACGGGACGACCACAGATGGCACTAATGCACTGTGCAAGCGCCGCGGTGTCGCCTTCGGGGAATATGCGCCCGCCATTCCCGATGACATGCGGAATTTCACCCGAGTCGCTCCCCACCGTCGGAACGCCGCAGGCCATTGCTTCGATGAGGACCCGGCCAAACTGTTCCTTCCAATTTGCCGTGGTGCGTGAGGGCAGCACGAGAAGGTCAAATGAACGCATCATGACAGGCATAGCGGTAGTTGCGATCGGCGCATTCCAGGTGATGCGGTGTGCAACACCGGAGGTCTGCGCAAGCAGTCTGAGGCGTTGCTCGTCGCTGCCCGCACCCACGAGAGTCAGGCAATACTGCTCCGGCAACAACGCGAGTGCAATGATGAGGTCGGCGATGCCTTTTTCGGGGACGAAGCGCCCGACGTACCCCAGCATGAACGATTCATTCGCCACAGGTTGCGCTGCTGATGGCGCATACAAATCAGGGTCGACCCCGGTTTGGGGCAGGATGCTCAGTGGGCCGGGGTAGCCGTGGCGCTGTATGATTGCGGCTGCTTCGTGCGAACACGCGATGCCATGGGCAGCCGTTCGGAATACATATTGTTCGAACCACCTGAACGGGGGCGGATAGGTACGTTCGATATTGGCATAGTTGTAGAAACAACTAGCAGCACCGATACGGTCTGCTGCCCGAATAGCCATGGCAGTGGCAGCGTTGAAGGATTCTTCGTCGACATGCACCACGTCTGGGGTGAGGGTACCTAAGAGTCGTGCAAAGCCGGGGTACCAATGAATGTGATGCCGACCGTTGAACATCATCGGCAACGGGATGACACGGTAGTTTGGTGTCGGACCAGCCTCGTAGTGCACCTCGGCAGCACGCGGTTCGCGCCAACTCGGCGGCACAACCACCGTCAGCTCGATTCCTGGTTGTGCAGCGATAGCGTCGGTTTTGCGACGGTATGCAATGCTGTGCAGTGCTTTCGAGAGGATGACGACCTTCATGCCTGGCCTCGTTGCCCTGCTATTACACGCATGTACGCAGCGTGGGTGGCCGCAGCCGTGCGCTGATACGAATACATGGCAGCACGCACACTCCCAGCAGTGACGAGGGAATCGCGCAACACTGCATCACTGAGGACCTTGGTCAATGCGTCGGTCCATGCCGAGATGTCGAATGGATCGACGAGGAGCGCAGCATCGCCCAATACCTCGGGCATGCAGGCTGCATGGGATGCAATGACTGCGGTGCGACAGGCCATCGCCTCGAGTGGGGGGAGGCCAAACCCTTCATCACAGGACGGATAGACGAAGCACGCCGCACCGCCATAGACTGCAGGATTGTCATCCCGGGTGACTTCGATGCGATGGATGTCGGCTGCGATGCCCAACTGTACAATCAGTGCATCGATGTCGGGGAAGAGTACAGGATTTGTGCCGACTGCCTTGCCCGCAATGACCAGCGGGTACTGCTGACGGAGTAGGCTAGGGAGTGCTGCGTATGCGCGAATCACCGTGCTGACGTTTTTGCGCTCGTCATGTCCACCGACATAATAGATGTATGAGGCGGGCAGGTGATAGCGCGTGCGGATGTCATCTGTGCTTTGGTCGGGTTGATAGATGGGATCGGCAGCCAGGTATGTGACATCGATGTCGCCACGTGCGTGGCCCAATAGACGGGCCGCATCGTCTGCCACCGTCGTCGAAATGGCGAGTAATCGGGCACTGTTGCGTGCCGCACGTTGCACCAATGCGGTGTAGGCACGCACGCGTAAGCTACCGCGATATGCAGGCCGTGTCAGCGGGATCAAGTCTGGAATTGTGGTGATGACCGGAATCCGCGACGAGAGTGGCGGCGCAAAATAGGGTACGTGAATCAGGTCGACCTGATCGAGGCGAGCCGCTGCAGGAATAGCGAGTTGCTCGAACATCACCTTCGCCATATTTTTGGAGCGACCACTGAATGGACTGCGCAGCCGCGTGATGGTCACACCGCCAGGTGCGGTTGGAGGGGTCGTGTCGGCTGGCACATACAATGTGATGCGCAGATCTGGGAATGTCGCCAGCGCAGTGACGAGACCATGCACGTATTGACCGACGCCGACGGTCGGTTTGTCCCAAAAAAATCCATTGATGGCGATGTGATATTGTGTCATTTGGCTATGATACCATCGCATTCTCGACTGCGTGATTGCCGCAATGCAGAATGATGACTATGGTACGCTAACGCATTGGAGGGGACAGGAGGATGTGATGGCAGCAAACGAATTATGGCTGATGCCACGTACCCGCGTCGGGCAGATGGGTGCAGGAGTGTCAGGTGCAACGGTATTTTGGGCAGTGTACGCGGGTGCGTCGGGACTTGCGCTCGCCCTTGCCATTTTGGTTGCCGTGGGTATTGTCTGGACTGCGATCCTGCGCCACGGTGATGCAGCGCTCGTGTTGTGGGTACTTGGCATTGCAGGCGTCGGATGGTTGTCTCTGACGATTTTCTGGTGATGCGATGCGTGCGGATGTATGCATCAGGTGGATACACGCTGTGTCGGGACAGTTCACGGTGTCATAGAGTGAGAGAAGAGCAATGCAAAAGCCGTTTTGGCCAACGACAGGAATGGGCAGATGGGCGCTCGCGATGGGGAGCTTCGTGGGGATGTGTTTGGTCGTGTTCAGTATAGCCCCGACCGTACTGCAATCATTGTTTCGTGTGGGTTCGTACGACGCATTGTTGACGGGATCAGTCGGCTTCTTGGGGCTCTGTATCGTGGCTGCCGGATTCGCACTCGTCGCGCTGCTGCGTGGGCACGACCGCGGGTGGAGTGTGTATCTGGCATTGCTGCCGATGCTCTACGTGTGCTCGGTGTTGCTCGGCGTGGTCAACGAATAATCGTATGTGGATAGTGGTGTAACGGAGGGGGAATCCTTATTCCATCTTTTGACGAGCGACCAGAGAATGGCGCTGACACCCGTATAATGATTCTGAATTGAGTCAGAGGAGTGCCTGATGGTAATGAATATCGAACAAATCATGGCGGTGATTCCGCATCGCTATCCGTTTTTGTTGATTGATCGGATTGTCGAGCTTGAGCCGGGTAAGCGGGCTGTTGCGCTCAAACAAGTGACCATCAACGAGCCGTTCTTCCAGGGCCACTTCCCCACCTACCCGATTATGCCCGGAGTGCTCATCATCGAAGCATTGGCGCAGACTGGTGCGGTGGCAGGTATGGTATTACCCGAGAATCAGGGCAAAATCGCCTTGTTTGCGGGCATTGAAGGCGCGCGCTTCCGCCGCCCAGTCGTCCCTGGCGACACGTTGCGCCTCGAAGTGACCATCGAGGCCATGAAGCGTGGGATTGGCAAAGCTGCAGCCAGGGCGCTGGTGGGCGATGAACTGGCCTGTGAGGCGCAGTTGACATTTGCCCTCGTCAAACAGGGCTAAGCAGGTTGCGTTTGAATCTCGTGCCTCCGGCGTGGTATCATTTGGATATGCCGGAGTGGCGGAATGGCAGACGCTACGGTCTTAAAAACCGTTGAGGGCAACCTCATACGGGTTCGACTCCCGTCTTCGGCACCAGAGTCCCCCCAGAGTACATATCTGGGGGGATGTTTTGTGGCTGTTTCGTTGACGTTGGACTGGCGATTCAAATAGCCACCAAAAAGGCTGCGCGCCGGATATCTGATGCCAACGAAGTGATGCTGCACACACTTGCACGTTACGGTCTTACAGATGGTTTTGATGCAAGCGGATTGCCTGGATACGCAACTGTACGTCGCGTCTCCAGGCATGTGATGCGGTCAGACCCAACAAGATTGTCTCGTGATAGAGAGAGAATAGTCGTTAATAATCGAAAGGAGCCGGTACACCGGCTCCTTTCAATACCATAGAGTAAGTCTCACCACCGAGTGGTCGTTATTCAGGCAACAGCACCGTGTCAATCACGTGGATGACACCATTGCTGGTTGCGATGTCGGTGATAATCACTTCTACGTTTTCGTTCAAGAAAACTTTGCCATCCTTGACCGAAATGCCGATAGCATTGCCTGCGAATGCAGTGTCTGCCATTTTGCCATCGAGGGTGACGACATCGGCGGCCATGACTTGTCCCGAGACCACATGGTACAGCAGAATGTTCTTCAGATCCTCGAGGTTCTCTGGCTTGAGCAAGTTCTCGACGGTGCCAGCAGGAAGTTTGGCGAACGCATCATCGGTCGGGGCGAAGACGGTGAAAGGTCCTGCACCTTTGAGGGTGTCGACCAGTCCGGCAGCCTGTGTGGCAGCAACCAAGGTGGTGAAGCGACCGTCCGCAATCGCGGTATCAACGATATCGGCGAGTTTGGCGGGGGGCAGCAACACCGTGTCGATGACATGGATGACACCATTGCTGGTGGTGATGTCGGTGATGATGACTTGGACGGTTTCGTTCAAGAAAACCTTGCCATCCTTGACCGAAATGGCGACAGCATTGCCTGCGAAGTCAGTGTCTGCCGATTTGCCATCCAGGGTGACGACATCGGCGGCCGTGACTTGTCCCGAGACCACGTGGTAGAGCAAAATGTTCTTCAGTGTCTCGAGGTTCTCTGGCTTGAGTAAGTTCTCGACGGTGCCAGCGGGGAGTTTGGCGAAGGCGTCATCGGTAGGAGCGAAGACGGTGAATGGTCCCGCACCTTTGAGGGTGTCGACCAGTCCGGCAGCTTGTACCGCTGTGACCAATGTGGTGAAGCGACCGTCTGCAATGGCGATGTCAACGATGTCAAGAGGCGCAGGGACAGCGGTCGGCGGAACAGCCGTTGGTGGTACCGCTGTCGCCATAGGCGCAGCAGCCGGAGTGCCACATGCAGCCAAAACGAGCGAAGCGAACAACAATACGAACAGCGAACCGATGTGTAGACGTTTCAATCTTGCTCCATTTCGTGGGTCGATGATTTCACCGAAAACCGAAAGTTCCATAACTATCTTTGTTTGCGCAATAATTACGAACTCCTACAACTGTAAATAAAAAATGCATATTCCACAAGCAATTTTTGTATCTATCATCACACGTTCATACGGCAATCATTATTCATGAAGGCTCAATATTCTCTTCACATAATCCGTTTACATGCCTTTTATGCGACTCAAATTGTAACAAGACGTAGATTATTTGAAGTTAATACACACGATTGTAGTCACAATAATTCTGTTCTTTCGGGATTTTCTACATGAATTTACTATGAATGGTAATCAGCATGATTGAAAAAAACTATGCCAGTGTCTGCAGGGAAAAAATAGATGTGACACTCATCGTCGCATTAGTGCATTCTCACAAAAGGAGGATTCATCCGTTCTCGATGTTTTTTGACGTGGCAGATGCGCGCATCGTAGTTCACCGACACGTGATGTGGTGCCGCTGAGGGATATCTGCCAGGCAGACCTGCACGCATCAGGGTACACCTTGACATGGACGCGCACTGCCCGTTGGATGATGTGGTGCGAGTGGTGGGGATGGCGTTGGGGGGGTGTGTGGTGCCGGCCTGAGCCGGCGCGTCTCGGTTTTCCATCGCGGCAGCCGTCACATCGGTGACGCTGCCGCGAGTGCGCTGTGGGTCAGACTGCACCCCGGCGTGCGACTGCATCCGGGACGCCGAGATACCGGATTCCCCAGGCACTGGGGAATGGTTTTCGCATACGTGCCGGGACCTAGCGCGGCTGCAAGACGAAGTGGAAGTGGTAGCTGCTGGCTTTGAGCAGGTACTGGGGCAGGGTATCGACGAACAAGCCGGTCCCCAGGCCACGCATGCCGGCGTCGAGGCTGAGGTGCACGGTGGAGTCGGCTTTGAGCGCGATGGTGTCGGTGGCGCGTTCCAGGGCGGCATCGCTGTGGTGAAGCGCATTGAACTCAAAGAGGCCGTCGGCGCGGATGTCGAAGCCGTGACCGTGCGCATCGGTGAGTGATAGCCAACGCACATCGACGTGGTGACCATGCTCTTGGGGCATGATGTAGGGCACGTACTGCTCGGCGATGGTGCTGTGGAATTGGCCGATGAACGCCCCCGATTTGCGGTCGTTGTAGGTGTCTTCGGGGCCGCGGCCGTACCATTGCAGATTGGTAAATGGGGCTGTGAGTTCGAGGGCGATGCCGATGCGGGGCAGGTCGACGACGTCGGCCGCGCAGTGGACCTGTGTGTCGATGTGCAGGCCACCCGCAGCGTCGATGCTATAGGTGTGGCTGGCACGGATGTCGTCCCACTGATCGCGGCCAATGGCGGCTACGTCGACCACGATGCCCTGCGGCGTTTGGCGGACGGACTCGACGCGGCTGACGAGTTGGGTCAAGCCGAGTTTTTGCCAGAGGGGGTAGCCGCGCAAGACCATGCGGGCCATCATCTCTTGGAGGTGGTCGTTGTCGGTCGGCGCACGCCAGACATTCAAGCGTGGGCCACTGACGATGCTGCCAGTAGCCCCGACGGCGAGCAGGGTGCCAGTCGTGGCGTCGAACCGCGCAGTGTGCGCACCGCTGCCGAGAATGTAGACATCCCCGTCACGCACACTGGGTTGCGGCGTGGTGGGTATGCTGAGGACGGCGGGTGCTGCGGTGGTCAGGCTGTTTTGTTCCCAGGCGACGACGTGGCCTGCCGGCGCCCATGCCGTGGCGGCGCGGGAGGTGAACGACCAATTGACGAACGATTCGTTGGTCGGGGTGACCGCAAAAGTCACCTGCACGGCGGCGCTGGTTTGCGGTGCGATGTGCGGGATGGCGCAGGTGCCGCGGTCGACCATCGTGCCATCGACGACGAGCTCCCAGGTGAGGAGCAGATCGTCGAGGCTGGTGTAATAGCGCTTGTTCATAATGTGGAACGTGTTGGGTGCGGTGCTTGATTGCGTCACACGGGCAGGTTGGGCTAGGTACATGAATTCGCGCATGGCGGGGTGCGGGGTGCGGTCGGGCCAGACCATCCCGTCGGCGACGAAGTTGCCGTCGTTGGGGAAGTCGCCCAGACCGCCACCGTAGACCCAATACGGGGTGCCGTCATCGGCAATCGTGCGGATGCCGTGGTCCAGCCACTCCCAGATGAATCCACCCTGCAGGCCTTTGTAGCGCTCGAACGCCGCATAGTAATCCGACAACGACCCGCTGCTGTTGCCCATGGCATGGGCGTATTCACACAGAATCAGCGGGCGCTCGTCCTCCACCGTTGTGACGTACTCGACGATGTCGGCGATGGTGGCGTACATCGGACAGATGATGTCGGTGACGGATTTGCCGCGGTTCCAGCGCTGTGCCGGCGACATGAAGGCGACGCTGTTGTCGTTGAAGAACGGACTCATGGCGCCTTCGTAGTGGAGCGGGCGCGTGGGGTCGACGGAGCGAATCCAGGCGGCTACCGCTTCGTGATTGGCGCCGTGGCCGCTCTCGTTGCCCAGTGACCAGACGATGACCGACGGGTGGTTTTTGTCACGTTGGACGGCGTTACGCACGCGTTCTGCGTAGGCCGCCGCCACCCGCGGGTCGTCGGCGATTTGGAGCAGGGCGTGGTGCTCGAGGTTCGTCTCGCCCACCAACAAAATCCCGTATTCGTCGCACAACTCGTACCAATAGGGATTATTGGGATAGTGCGCGGTGCGCACGGCGTTGATGTTGTGAGCCTTCATGGTACGGATGTCCAGTTCCATCAGGGCCCGTGGGACGGCTTTGCCATGCTGGTCACTGTGCTCGTGGTAGTTCACGCCATTGATCATCACCGGCTGGTTATTGACCATCAGGGCCCGATCACGAATCTCGACGGTGCGGAATCCGACCCGCATCCCGGTGTGGACCGTGCCTTCGGGGCCGTCGTAGCGGAGGGTGAGGGTATACAGCGCGGGTGCTTCACAGCTCCACAGCGCCGGATTGACGATGTCGAGGCGGATGGTAGCGTGCGCGGTGTCGCTGGGGCTTGGTCCCATTGGGTAGCCAATGGTCTGACCAGGCACCGGGCTGTCGCCGCTGGCGACGAGGCTGCCGTCGGCGTGGTGCAGATCGATGTGGACCGTACCGTTCGGAGCAGCACCGGTCAAAGCACGCAGGGTGGTGCGCACTTGGAGTGTGGCCTGGTTGAGGTCTGCATGCAGAAGCGTCTGGACGGCGATGTCTTGGATGTAGGTGCGCGGTGTGGCGTACAGGTAGACGTCGCGATGGATGCCCGCCTGCCACCAATGATCTTGGTCCTCGAGCCAGCTTGCATCTGAGTAGCGTGGATTGACACAGGTCAGCTCGTAGGTCGAACCAGCAAGTACGCGCCCGGTGAGGTCGTATTCGGCCGGCGTGCGGCTGTCTTTGTTGAAGCCCACAAATGCCCCGTCGAGGTAGACGTACAACGCCCCTTCGCAACCGGCGAAGTGCAACACGATGCGCTGGCCGGCCCAATCCTGCGGCACGGTGATGCTGGTGCGGTACACACCCGTTGCAATCGCCTCAGGCAGATGTGGGACCGACTCGGGGAAGGGCATTTGGATGTTGGTATAGTGCGGTTTACTGAATGACTCACCGCTCCAGGACGATTGGCGCATCTGCATGGTCCAATTACCAGGCACCGCCAGCGTATTCCAGGTTGTTGCGATGAGCGCTGCTGCGGTGACTTCGCGTGGCGAGTCAAACATGGCAAACTGCCAGTCGCCGTTCAAGCAACGTACTTGGGTGGAGTGTTCGGCACCGCGACGGGCAGCGCCGTGTTCGTTGCTGAATGGCCAAAACGTCGCCCGCGCTGGCAGTTTGCGCAGACTGGGGAGCTCGGGCATCTGCCAGGTTGGTTGGTCGTCGATCATGAGGAAGGGAAGCGGCCTATGAAGCGTCATGCGCAATCCTTTGTGTGTGTAATTTCGATAGTCTGTGGCGGCCGAATCGTCTTCACAAATCATACCACTGGTTTATTTTGTGGGAGGTGTTCGCCGTTGTAATTGATCCGAAATTGTTCTTCTGGACATCCGCATCGGAATGACCGAGTTAACGAGACACGACAGAATAGCCGACAAACGTTCGTTCGATTTGACATAACACAAAACTGTGTTTTGACCAGGTACCAGGGCGTCTGGATCGCACATTGTCTGCAGCTTATGCGTCGTCGTCGTCGATGTCCGCATCAACGAGTTGGTCACGCGCTTTTTCGATGCGTTGCATGCGTCGGCCAAAGTTGGTCATGGCAATGGTGCTGAACTCTTCGAATTGCAAGCCAAACGGCATGTCGTCGTAGGCCGAAAAAATCTCGGTGATGATTTGCATCGCCAGCGGCATCAGTTGGTTCATGCGCTGCTCAATCACTGGCCACAGCTGCGGATCGGCGGCGATGAGTCGTGACAGCAAATAGACGCCATAGGCAATGTGCCGTGATTCGTCGCGTTTGAGCAGCAATATGCCTTGGCGGACGCCGGGCATCAAATTGTTGCGCTCGAGCGCGGCGAAGTAGGCCTCGTAGCCGGTCTCGGCGAGGACACCCTCGACAATCATGTTGTACGTGACCGAGGCGCGTGCTTGTGCGGCTGGCGAACTGTCGCTCAGCAAGGCATGCATCGCCTGTGGCAGCTCGTCATAAAAGAGCGTCCGATAGGCCGGCGTGTGGTAGTGCGTGAGGTCGCCGGCGTCAGGGGCGATATGTTTGAGGAATCCGTTGGCGAAGAAATCGACGTGTTTGGCCTCTTCCCACAAAAACGTCGTGAGAAACATTTCTTCCTCGAGGCGACCTTCACGGGCAATCGTCATGATAAGTGGCAACAGATCGAGGGTGACGCTCTCTTCACCGGCCACAAACATACCGGTGAGGCGCAACAACACATCGCGCTCAGTGGCGTTCAGGTTCTGCCAATCAGCGACATCCTGCGCGAAGTCGATGTCGGCCGGGTTCCAGATGCCGAGGCGTTTGGCTTTCTGCCACAAGCGCATGGGTACGCTGTCGTTGTCGAGTCCGTGGCGACTCGTCGTGACAAACGTATGATGTGGCACTGCAGTCGGCACCGATTGGACAGGCGCTGGTGAGACGGATGTGTCAGCGAGGTTTGGTTGACTGATAGCGGCAATGAGTGCTTTGGCAGTTGCCCCGTGCATTGCCATTGTGGTTAAGCTGCCTTTGGTTAGCGTCAGCTGGCGACGCATAATCCCCGCAATCGGGTCGAGTTGCCCTGTTAACACCTTGCGCCAAATTGGCTCACTTGCCGCGAGAATGAATTCGGCATGTGTCAGATCTGCCGAAGTGGCGAGGCGTGCTGCGCGGCAACTCCCTTGGAAGAGATCAAGGTAGATCATGGTCGTCTGTGCATCATCGTGCGTGATGTGCATAAGGAGCGGCCAGCGCCAGTTGGCAGCAGCGCGGCGATAGGCTTCGTTGTGGTTGATGGCGTGTGCGCAGGCGTCAATCCAAGCGGAGCTAAAAAGTACGGGAGTCATGGGAGGCTCCTTGTCTGGTTTGTAACGGGGAATGTCCCACCGTAGCAAATTCCGAGATTCTTGTCAACGCTTGGGCTTTTGCTTGGTATGCTATAAATATCCCGTGCATTAATCAGGAGAAACGTCGATGACGAACCCATCGTTTGTGCCGTTTGCGCTCGAACACTACCAGTCACTCCACGAACGCAATGTCGAGCTGAATCTGGCCGACAGTAGCGTCAAATGTGTGACCACCCGCGAATGGTTGACCGAATCCGAGATAGAGACCCTGCTCGATACCGGCCTCTTTTATCCCGAAGTCAACGGTACCACCGCTCTCCGCAGTGCTATCGCCGGCCTCTACCCACAGGCCACCATGGCCAACGTGCTGGTCACCGTCGGGGCTTCGCAGGCCAACAGCATGGTCTGTCAGACGCTCCTCGAGCCCGGCGATGAGGTCGTAGTGATGACCCCCGGATACCGCCAAATATGGGGCACCGCCCTCAACATGGGCTGCACCGTGCGCGAATTGCCGCTCGATTCAAACAACGGCTGGCGCATCGACCTCGACGTCCTCGATCAGGTCGTCACCGCCAAAACGAAACTCGTCGCCATCGTCAACCCCAATAATCCGACCGGCACGGTCATGACCGCGGCCGAAATGGCCCGCGTCGTGGCAGCCTGTGCCCGCGTCGGCGCATGGTTGCACGTCGACGAAGTCTATACCGGTACCGAATACCCTGGTCAGCCCGACACGCCGACGTTTTGGGGAATGTATGATCGCGTAATTGTCACCAACAGCCTCTCGAAGGCCTATGGTCTGGCCGGCGTGCGTATCGGCTGGGCCGTGACCAGCCCGCACATGGCCGAAGAACTCTGGCGCCGGCATGAATACGCCGTCATCGCCGCTGCTGCACCGAGTATGACCCTGGCCGAGATCGCCCTGCAACCCGCCAAACGCATTCAACTGCTGACCCGGCAACGGTCCATCAGTCAGGCGGGGGTGGCGGTGATGCGCGAGTGGATCACGAGTCAGAATGGGCGCTTCAGCGTTCAGTCGGCACAGGCGACCAGCATTGCATTTGTGCGTTACCACTTCGACATTCCATCGTACGACCTCGCCGAGCACATCCGCACGCAGTCATCGGTATTGGTGGCGCCTGGGAGTTCCCTCGGAGCCGAGCACCATCTGCGCATCACGGTGGGCTACGAACCCGCCAAAATCCAGACTGCGCTCGAGCGTATTGCTGGAGTCGCTACGTCCCTGGGGTTCTAGGTGGAGGCTCCGCCCCGATATGGTGCTGTATGTTGGCCTTCGGAATCTTGCCTGTCCTCATCGGCCTGTACCTCGTCTCACTGCTCAAGACGACATAACGATGTTGTGAAAAACGGCGTGGCTCCGACCACGCCGCTCGCTCTGCCGGTTGCGTCATCGCAACCGGTGTTTTTGTATGGGCAAGGGCATCGTCATCGGATTGCACAGACTGCCCGGGTGGTTTGACGAGCGGCAGCGGATGTTTTTTTGGGTGAAAATCGCAGTGGCTTTTTTTGCATTTGGAAAGGCTAGACGGGGGATGGTCTGTCAGATGTATGGGCAAAAACCGCAGTGGCCACTGCGGACCCGTGCCGGGAGCGGTGCACCCGGTTTTCGCCGTACGCTTGGTCGTATGGGGTTCGTGCGCTTCTTGCCACGTGGTGGCTGACGCGACAGTCGTCGCTGAAAAGGACGAGATGTTGTGGATCAGCAGATTGTTGCGATTACGAAAAGACTTTTTGCCCGGCGAATAGTGCCTCGGTCTGTAGGCGTTCGGCAGCGGACGGGCCCACACCATCACAAAACGCCAGATTTGCGCGCAGGACGTCGGGATGTGCTGCGCCGGTCAGGGTAACGGCAATGTCGGGATGCGTCAGGCTGTAGCGCATGGCCGGCTCGACGAATCCATTGGCACCTGCAGTGGCCAGATGTGCGATGGCGGTTTTGCGACGGGCAACCTCGGCCAACAGCGCTGTATCATCCCGCAAAAACGGCGCCGGTATATCGGTCAGCAGGCCCATGCCCAGCGGGCTACCGTTGATGATGGCCACGTCGTGGCGACGGGTGGCGGGGATGAGTGCGTCAACAATGGTCGTGTCGATAAGCATGTAGCGGCAGAAGACCAATGTGGTATCGATGAAGCCACTTTCGATATACGGAAGGAGGGTAGCGATATCACGACCATTGACGCCAATCGCCCGTACGACGCCGGCCTTTTTGAGGTCCGCAAACGCCCGTAGACACCCATCGATAGCAACGTCGAACGTCGTCGTTTCGGCTTCGTGGAGCTGTATCAGATCGATATAGTCGGTCTGCAGCCGCGCCAGACTGTCGTGGACCGATTTCATGGTAGTCGCATAGTCATAGGGTGTGCCGCGCATGACCGCTTTGGTCGCCAAGATGACGTCGCGGCGGTAGGGTTTGAGCGCCGCGCCCATGCGCCGTTCGCTCTCACCGAGCCCGTATTGTGCAGCAGTATCGAAGAAATTGATGCCGGCATCGCGCGCCGTTGCTACGGTGTCGGCTGCCTGGGCGGGGCTAATCGCCCCGAACTCGTCGCCCAATGCAGCGCCACCCAAACCTAATGCCGACACTTGCCAGCCGGTGCGACCGAGTCGTTTGTATTGCATCAGCGGTCACCGAGCGGCTGACGTGGCGTGATGTGCAGATGATCCGACGCGGCATCTTGCCACGGCGTCGCGTAACTCGGTGCACTCTGGTAGCGTGCAACCCGAAAGGTGCATACCGCACCACACAGTGGTGCGATGACGAGTCCATACCAGCGCGATTGGCATGTGTTGTGCTGCAGGGTGGTGCCATCACTGTCTGCAATCTCGACGCCGACGAACTGATGTTCCCCAAACAAGCCGGCTTGCACGACGACGTCACGCAGTTCGGTCGGGTCGGTATTGACCAGGGTAATCGTCACGTGAGTGGGTCCGACTGCGCTGACGAGTGCTGCCACCCCCGGCGGGAGGCCAGGGCGGCGGCGCGCGCCGTCGTAGTAGCGTACTTGACCGAACTGCAAGCCCCCATGCGAGATGTGCATCGGCGCACCGAGCGTCGTCTGCACCAATCCTTCGACGATAACCGGGGTCAGTTCTTGCCATGCGTGTATGGGGTCAACATCCATGCTGATGTTGAGGCTGGATTGATCGAGACCAGCTATATTGTGCCAGCGTGCCGGGTCTGCGATTGGCAACTGCATTTTGGTCAGTTGATTGGCCACCAAATCGAGGTTTGCTTGCAGGATGCGTGTCGGGTAGTCGGGATTGCGACCTTGGATGTATTCGAACCACGGCAGGGTATTACTGATGTAGTGCTTGCCCTTGCCGATGTGGATGGCGTTCCAATTCTCGGTCCGTGGGATGCGTGTGATGCGCGCCAGATCCTCGTCGGCCAGCGAAGCTAGCCACAGGTAGATGGGGTACTTCTGCATGGCGGGGCGATAGTCGTCCCAGCCTGCGTCGATGTGCCGATTGGGCACGTACCACATCCCGTCGACGTCCTTGCCCAGCGCCCAATTCGCATCGAGTTGCTGGCGCGCCAACGTCAGCCAGCGTTCGTCGCCGGTCAGCAGCAGGGCGTTCATGCAGGCATTGGTGATGGGTTCGATAATTGTCATAAAGCCGTGTGGCCAGCGCCAGCCATAATAGCCGCCCCACCACTTGCCATCGATGTACTGACCGATGACGTCGTCGAGGCCGACGTTGTCGGGGATGATGCCGCCGTTGCGGGTAGCCCGTTCTTCCCAGGCAGCCAGGTAATCGAGGACCCACTGCTTGTGTGCATCGTCGTTGCTGTACATGAATGCATGGGTGACCAAGCCGGTGGCATTGAGATTGAGCGGCACGTCGCCACGATTCATCCGCTCGTTCATTTTGGCAATGACGTCGGCGTAGATGGTGTCGTTGGTCCAGGTGCAGCGACGCGTCGCAAAGTCGGTGTCGACGACGTCTTCGAATGGTGCGAGGTAGTGATCAAGCACGACGCGGTGCGTCATCCAATCTTCGGCGGTCGCCACAAAGCGCGGTCCGTGACTGCCGGTCAATGGTGAGCGAATCAGCGTGTGGGTTTTGTCAAAATTCTGCGCGCGCGGGTCATCGCCGGTATACATCGCCGCAAAGCGGTGCGCACGCTGCTGGTCTTTGCGTTGGTTCGGATGGGCCAAACCGAGGAAGTAGATGAACAGATAGCCCTCGCCGTGGTGCATCCAATCATAGTATTTGGTGAATTCACGGTCGATTTGCCCATACTCGGTCCATTGCCAGGTTATGCCGTCCCAGATGCGCCGTGCCTCGTCGTAGAGGTGGTCCGATCCACCAAGGACATACAACAATGCCAACTGCATGAATCCTTCGTACGGGTCATCTGACCCATCCATGCCCGGCCAGTGGCTACGCCAGCGCAGTGTGCCATCGGCGAGCACATAGCGTTCGATGTACACGTCTGCCGCGTGCTCGAGCGTCGTGAACAAATGGCGCTGCTGAATGGCCCAGATGGGCATTGCCATGCGGGCAGAAATGTGCGTCGTTGGGTATCGCATAAGTCACTCCATTGTGAAATCTACTGTTACTCTGTGCAATTATATGTCCATAGACAGGGGAGTACTTGCCAGAATCGTTGCTCATCCGGCGTCGCAATCCACGGGACGAAGTGCGGTTCCATCACTGCTTGCCAATCATGGGGCGTATTGTGGGTGGCCAGCATCGGGAGCGGTGGGGCCGTGGTCACTGCCGGCAGCTCCTGGTACGAAAAAATCGTCGTATCGTGCGCACCAATGATGTAGCGTCGATTGAAGCTCTGCGGCAACTCGGCTTGCCGCTGGTAGTGATAAAAAACATACCTGCTGTATGTCTCGGGCTTGAGCCGTGCCAAAGAGCCTATCCGTTGCTGTGGGATGTCTGCGGGGCTGCGCCACTGCGCGTCGTCGTCGGGGCTGCCATCGTGGAAGATATCTGGTAACGGCAACGCCCAGCGCTGCCCCAACGACGTGGCTATCGGTGTGCAGTAGTCCGTGAGGAACGCCGTTGCAAAGCCTTCTGCCGCATCGCCATCGCATGCCTCGAGGTAGCCGTACAGCCACAGATCGTGACGGAAAATGCTCGCGGTGCGAATGCGTGTCGCCCATGGCGAGTCGGGGAACTGCGTCAACGACGCGATCCCCGCACCATCGATTTGTGCCAGTCCGGTGACAGACAGGCGGCTCGCCCATAGCTGACGACGTATCATCGCTTACGCCTGGTAGGTAATGTGGCCACGATAGACTGTTGCCACCGCCCGGCCTTTGAGCTTGTTGCCCAGCAGCGGCGTGTTGTGGTTTTTGGACAAAATCGTCGATGCATCGACCGTCCAGACCAACTCGGGGTCGATGACCGTCACATCTGCACGGGCGCCCACGCGCAGGGCCGTCGTGCCGCGGCCAATCATGGCGGCCGGGATGTCGGTCATACGTACCAGCACGTCTTCGAGCGTCATACGACCGCGGTTTACGAGCATCAGCATGAGCGACAGTGCGGTTTCGCTGCCGATCAGACCTGCCATGGCGGTGCGGTATTCGACTTCTTTATCGACCTTGCCATGCGGCGCATGGTCAGTGGCGACGAAGTCGAGTGTGCCATCGAGCAGGCCGATGAGCACCGCCTCGGCGTCCGCTTCGCTGCGCAGTGGTGGGCTGACGCGGGTAGACGTGTCATAGGGGGCGCGCAAGGTCGGATTGAGCGAGAGGCCAGGGATGTTTTCGGCCTTGGCGGCCTCGTCCAGCCAGCCCAGCACCCAGCGATCGCTGAGGAGCAGGTGATGCGGGGCGGCCTCGGCCGTGACGCGCACCCCGCGGGCTTTGGCCGCCCGGATGAGGGCGACGCCGCCGGCACTGGATACATGGCACACATGCAGGCGACTGCCGGTCAGTTCACACAAAGCGATATCGCGGGCGATGCCGACTTCTTCGGCGGCTGAAGGGTACCCAGGGAGTCCGAGGCGATTGCTGACCGCGCCTTCGTGCATCCCCCAACCTTTGCTGAGCGTCATGTCTTCGCAGTGACCGAAGTACGGCACACCGAGCATTTTGACGTACTCAAACACATTGCGCATCACGGTGGGGTCGCTGACGGGCACGCCATCGTCCGAAAAGCCGATTGCTCCGGCTGCCACTAATTCGCGCATTGGGCTGAG
>CAMCVW010000015.1 GCA_945881915.1 Thermoflexus hugenholtzii JAD2
TTTGACCTCGCCCGCTTCATTTGACCTCGCCCGCTTCATTTGACCTCGCCCGCTTCATTTGACCTCGCCCGCTTCATTTGACCTCGCCCGCTTCATTTGACCTCGCCCGCTTCATTTCGCCGCGCCCCAAAAACACCTCAAATGCAAAAATGCGATTCGTCCCATCCACGACCCCCACGCAGGTATAATACCTATATCACTTGTAATAGAGGTATTTGTGGGTCACATTGATGTCAGTGAGTTGTACTATTCGTTGACCGACGGCCGGGTGCTGTTGCGCGACGTGAATTTCCGCATTGGGGATGGTGCCAAGGCCGCATTCGTCGGCCCCAACGGCACCGGCAAGACTACGCTGGCGCGGATGATCGCCGGCGATCTGCCCGTCCAAGAAGGCAACATCGTCACCTCGGGTGGGCTGGGCATCATGCGCCAGTTCATCGGCTCGGTGCGTGATGAATCGACATTGCGCGATTTGCTCATTTCGATTTTGCCCCCAGGGCAGCGCGAAGCTGGCCAAAAACTGGTCGCCTCCGAACGCTTGATGAACAGCGAAGGCAGTGAAGATTCACAAATGGCATATGCCGAGGCCATCACCGACTGGGGTGACATCGGCGGCTACGACCAAGAAGTCCTGTGGGACGTCGCCTGTATGTCAGCCTTCGAACAGCCCTTCGACGCCATGGCAGACCGCGGTGTCAATACCTTCTCGGGCGGTGAACAAAAACGCATCGTGCTCGAAGTCCTCTTTCGCGGGCCAGACGAAGTCCTGCTCCTCGACGAGCCAGACAATTACCTCGACGTGCCCGGCAAGCGCTGGCTCGAAGACCAGATTGTCTCGAGCCGCAAAACAATTTTGTTCATCAGCCATGATCGCGAGTTGCTCAACAAAGCCGCCACGCGCATTGTGACCTTCGAATACGGGGCCAAGGGCAACACCGTCTGGGTCCACGGCGATGGCTTTGGCACCTGGAACGACGCCCGCAAAGCGCGCCACGAGCGCTTCGCCGAACTGTTGCTGCGCTGGAATCAAGAGCGTGAACGCCTGGTCGAGCTGGTCAAAACCCTGGCCATCCAGGCCAAGAGTAGCCACGCCATGGCCCCCAAATACCGTGCCATGCAGACGCGCCTCAAGCGCTACGAAGACGACGGTCCGCCCGAGGCACCACCACAGGTCCAAAACGTCAAAGTCCGCTTGCGTGGCGGTCGCACCGGCGTCCAGGTGGTCATCACCAAGGGACTCGTGCTCGAGAACCTGACCAAACCATTTGACCTCGAACTCGACTTCGGCGACCGCGTCGCCATCCTCGGTGGCAACGGTACCGGCAAGTCGCACTTCTTGCGCCTGTTGGCCGGCGATCCGACGGTACACATCGAGGGTTCGTGGCGCCTAGGCTCACGTGTTATCCCAGGCTTTTTTGCGCAGACCCACGCACACCCCGAGTTCATCGGCAAAACCTTGCTGGAAATCCTGTGGACCAAGAATTCCCTCAACTTGGCCGCAGCAATGGGTAAATTGCGTCGGTATGAACTGACCCAACAGGCCGAGCAGAAGTTCGAAACGCTGTCGGGCGGCCAGCAAGCCCGCTTCCAGATCCTGCTCCTCGAGCTCGACGGCGCCACCCTGCTGCTGCTCGACGAGCCGACCGACAACCTCGATTTGCACAGCGCCGAGGCACTCGAAATGGGTCTCGAGTCGTTCGAGGGCACCGTCATCGCAGTCACCCACGACCGCTGGTTCGCCCGCGGCTTCGATCGGTTCATCGTCTTTGGGCGCGACCAACGGGTCTACGAGAGCCCCGAGCCGATCTGGGAAAAATGGTAGTCTTATAGTCCGAGACGAACAGGATTCGCGGAAATGCGAATCCTGTTCGTTTTTTTGCATGGAACGAGCCGTCCCGTTGCACACCGAAGCATCGTGGTATGGCACGCTACGAGGTACGATACCAGCGGTCACGCACAATTGTCGGTATGTGCAGCCGGTTGATCGGGAGGGCGTCTTGTGCGTGCGAAAAAAGAAACCCACAGCGTGAAGCTGTGGGTCTTTGGTCGGTGAGGAAGTGGCACTTCCCATACCCCCGATTCTGTTTCTATCACCATCTCTCTCTCGGTGTTGCCACCGAGGCGACTCCTCGATTCGCGGGTGTTACCCGGTTCACGGTCATCGCGGCGATGCGAGTGGACGAGGTAGTACGAACGCCTTTCAGCTCCCACCAGGTAGCCCACCCCACGCACCTTGCTCTCCACCAGTTGGCGCAGTCACCGAGCCGGCGCAGTTGCCTGCCACCGCTGGTGCGCTCTTACCGCACCCTTTCAGCCCTTACCTGTGCCGGTTGCCCGGTCATCGGCGGGAATGCTTGCTGTTGTCGTCTTGCGTCACGTGACCTTTCGGGCGCGTGCCCCTGCTTGCTTTTTCGCAGGGCAACCTCTGATGCCGAAGCACCACGAAGAGTCGGGAAGTTCCTCTGGCCGAAGCCAGCGATGATTTGTGAAGTGCCGTTTCGTATTGTAGCACGCCGCTATGCATTGAGTCCGTCGAGCATTGCTTTTGCGCCAGACGACAAAAAGCGCAATTCACTCGCACACAGCATCATCTGCATCCCTTTGTCACGCCAGCCACGCAACACTGCCGGGTCGGATGCGTGCGTACCAGTGGCGACGTTGTGGCGTTTGCCGGCGGCAACCACTTTGTCCATGGCAGCGACAACCACAGGGTCTGTCGTACTGGGAGCACCGAGGGCGATGGCCAGGTCGTAGGGACCGACCAAGAGCACATCCACATCGGGCACGCTGGCGATGGCATCGAGGTTGGCGATGGCCTGGGCGCGTTCGATTTGGATGATGACCAGGGTCTCTTGGTTCATCTCGCGGATCAGGGTCTGCGGTGGGACTTCGCGGTAGTCGGTTGCGCCACGGACCGAGGCTGCACCGCGATCGCCGCGGGGAGGGTACTTCATGTGGCGGATTGCTTCTTCGACCTGCGCGGCGGTGTCGATACGGGGGAACATGACGCCCTGCGCGCCGGCGTCGAGCAAGCGGGCGATATCGCCGTAGCGCAAATCGGGCACACGGACGATGGGCGTGATGCCGATTAAGCGCGTCGTACCAATCAGGTCAGCGACCATGGGCAGGTCATAGACACCGTGTTCGAGGTCGAAAAAGATGCTGTCGAAGCCGGCATCTGCGAGCAGGTGGACGTAGGCCGGCGCACGCATGTCCATGGCGAGTGTGCCGGTCACGGAAGCGCCGTTGCGCAATTTTGCTTTGAGGGTGTTAGTTGGTATCACCAGAATGGCCTTTCGTATGCACGGGGATTGGGCGCCACAAATGTGCCCCAGCCGGGTTCGCCGATGACTTGACCGTCGCGTGCGACCGTTTTGCCACGCACGAACGTCCGCATCACTGCGCCGCGGGTCTGACGACCATGCCAGAGCCGGGCGGTGACGCGCGATTTGGATTGCCACTGATTGACGTCGATGCGCCCCTCGGCGGCCAAGTCGACCAGGATGAGGTCTGCATCTGCGCCGACGGCGATGACGCCCTTGCGGCCACGCAAGCCGAACATGTTGGCGGTATTGGTGCTGACCACACTGACCATGCGCTCCAGGGTGATGCGCCCATAGCCTACTGCGGTGAGCAGCAGTGGCACCAGGATTTCGATACCCGGGGCGCCTGGGGGTGCCGAGAACATGTTGGACCAGCCGGGTTCCTTTTCGGATGCCAAAAACGGCGAATGATCGGTGCCGATGATATCGACGTCGCCACGTGCAACCCGCTCCCACATCCCTTCGACGAATGATTCATCGCGGATGGGCGGGTTCGTTTTGGCATAAGGACCATGGAGCTCGATATCGGCATCGGTGAGGAACAAATACGGCGGGCACGTCTCGCAGGTTACTTTGACGCCGTTTGCACGGGCCTGGGTAATCAGGTCGATGGAGTAGGGTGACGAGACGTGCACGATGTGCAACCACGCCCCTGCTGCCCGTGCCAGCGCAATGGATTGCGCCACCGACGCTTCTTCGACGACGGGTGGGCGGGCTTTGGTGTGGCTGATGGGACCGAGGTCGCCGGTGCGTTTGTAGTCCTCGGCCAAGCGACTGAGGATGTACTCGTCTTCGGCGTGGATGGCATGCGGCAGGCCAGTTTTGGCGGTCTCTTTGAGGACGGTGAAAAACGCACCGGGGTCGGGGCAACACAGCCCGATGAATTCTTTTTCACGACCCGGGGGGACCGCAGTGCGGAACGTTTTGAAGCCGATGATGCCGGCGTTGCCGAGGGCTGCGATGTGTTCGCGGTTGTCATCGGCGGCACCACCGTAGAGGGCATAGTCGGTGTAGAGTCGGTCGCGCACGGCGTCGATCCGATCGGCGAGGGTCTGGGCACTGTGGGTCGACACCGCGGCGATGGGCATCTCGCACAGCATGGTGACGCCTGATACGGCCGCTGCCCGGGTCGCTGAGGCGAAGTCTTCGCGGTCGGAGCGGCCGGGGTCGCGCACATGGGTGTGCGAGTCGATCGCCCCGGGCAGGAGGTGAAGCCCACCGGCGTCGATGACCTCATGTGCCTCGGCGAAGGTGCTGGCCATCCCGATGGCGACGATAATGCCGTCTTTGATGGCGACATCGAGCTGACGGCGGCCGTCGGCGTTGACCACAGTGGCGTTTTTGATTATGACATCGAGCATAGAACATCCTGTCGGATTGACTTGTCTTGGTGTGACATCATTATACGTTCGGTTGATGGAGGATGATTCGCTCGATGGAGCAGTCAACAAAATGTCGGTGAATGCGTCTCTAGGAAACGGAAAACACTGTTCTGACCCTTGTTCCGTAAACAAAAAAGATGACCATCTAGACGATTTATCTCTAAAAGTGTAGACTATCGCCATAATTGTTACTGCATGAAAAGGAGTACCCGTATGCGATCGACGTGGTTGCGGTTCTTTGTTTGTTTTTTGTTGATAGCAGGAGTCGGAGTTCAGCGTGTTCCGTCGGTGCACGCAGCTACTGTGACAGATGTGAGTGTGGGGACAAATTTTGGCTGTGCAGTGACGGCAGGGAATGTCTATTGTTGGGGTCGGCATGACAAAGGTCAACTAGGGTCAAATCAAGCGCCCGGCGTGTCTGCAGGTGCAGTGCGTGTGGTGTTAAGTGACGACACGCCGTTGACCGGGGTATCGCAACTGGCTAGTAATGGTGATAAGACGTGTGCCCTCAAAAGTGGTCAAGTCTGGTGTTGGGGCGGATCATATGCGTATGATGTGGCACAACGCAATGGGTCACTGAGTGGTGGTCAGTACATCAGCGATGCGGTGTCGCTTGCGGTAGGGGGGAGCTCCAATGGTGGGCCACATGTGTGTGTGATTCGTAGTTCACAAAGTCGTTCGATTTGGTGCTGGGGAAACAATAATTCTGGTCAACTCGGCCTAAACCATACGCGACAACCCGCTGATTCGTTGGCACGCCAGGTGTTGACATCAAGCGGTACACCACTGTCGTTTGTGCCGTTAACGAACGCGCAAGGGCTCTCGGCCGGAGGGTATCATACGTGTGCGACGGTGGCAATGGCCAATCCTAAGCTGGGGAACTATGTCTATTGCTGGGGTAATAATGGGTACGGTCAGATTGGCAATGGACGCAGCGGGGTCACCGAAAAGGCGCTGACCGCCACGCAACTTAAAACATCAGCCGGTGTGGCAATCGGCGCGATATCAAGTGTATCTGCCGGTTTCATACATACATGTGCATTGATGAAGAACACCGAAGTCATGTGTTGGGGATATGGGCGTGATTACCAACTCGGTCAAGGCGCTCAGACAAGCAGTTCGCGTGCGCTGTCAGTCAAAACAGATGCATCCACCAAGTTGACGGGAGTGACCGCCGTTGATGCGGGCGAGAAATTTACCTGCGCCATTAAGAATACTGACATCTGGTGTTGGGGGACAAACACGTACGGACAATTCGGCGACAGTTTGTATATCCCTGCACAATATGCGGTGCGCACGGTGACGACCATTCTTGATGTGGTCGACATTGATACGACGAAGTACAACGTGTGTGCCGTGAACGGTACGATTGCAGCTAGTCGCAAAGTCTATTGCGTCGGCGATAACGACTATGGGCAGCTCGGCGATCGTTCATTTATTGATAGTACGGTGCATGTGTCAGTGAGGTTCGTCGGGAACGGCGCGACGTTCCCGTAGGATATTCAAAACCAAACCGGCGGCACGGGGTACTCCCCGTGCCGCCGGTTTTTTGTATGTCTGATTTATGGGAGTGCGTTCGAGGCAGCACCGTCGACCAGGGTCGCCGTGCCGTTCATGTAGCTGGCTGCTGCTGAGGCCAAAAAGACGATGCGGAAAACACTGTTCTGACCCTTGTTCCGTAAACAAAAAGGATGACCATCTAGACGATATATGTCTATAAGTGTACACTATCGCCATAATTGTCACTGCATGAATAGGATTACCTGTATGCGATCGACGTGGTTGCGGTTCTTTGTTTGTTTTTTGTTGATAGCAGGAGTCGGAGTACAGCGTGTTCCGTCAGTGCACGCAGCTACCGTGTCAGATGTGAGTGTCGGGAATCAGTTTGCCTGTGCCGTGACTGCGGGGAACGTCTACTGTTGGGGTAATCACACCCTAGGACAATTAGGGACGGACGAAGCCCCCCGTAACTATAACGGAGCGAAGCGGGTCGTTCTTGCGGACGGCAGTCCACTCACTGGTGTTTCACAACTGGCGAGTAATGGTGATAAGACGTGTGCCCTCAAGAATGGCCAAATATGGTGTTGGGGCGGGATCACACGACATGATGTTGC
The DNA here is from genome assembly GCA_945881915.1 of Thermoflexus hugenholtzii JAD2. Lineage (GTDB taxonomy): Bacteria > Chloroflexota > Chloroflexia > Chloroflexales > Roseiflexaceae > UBA965. Next base: position 6,820 of record CAMCVW010000015.1, read on the forward strand.
CGCCAGAAAAGGGGTCGTGGGTACCCGGTATATTGATGACGCAGTTGCGTTGGCTCAAGGTGGTTCCGGTGGTGTGGGTTTTACATGTGTGATACGGAGCACACAGAATAATTCAATTTGGTGTTGGGGGTACAATACCTCGGGCCAATTAGGGCGCAACACCTCCACTAGTTATGAAAGTGTACCCCGGCAAGTGCTCACCTACATCCCATCGACACCAGGCCCGATTGCCCTCACAAAAGCACAGAGGTTGTCAGCTGGTATAAACCATATATGTGCCACCGTTGCTATGGCGAATCCCAAACTTGGCAATACTGTGTACTGCTGGGGGAACAACGTGAGAGGCCAAATCGGGAATGGTCGGAGTGGAGCGGGGCAAAAAGAGACGACTGCAACGAATTTGAAAACGGCTGCAGGCGTTGCCATTGATGCTGTTGCTTCGGTGAGTGCAGGTGCGTATCATTCGTGTGCGGTATTGAAAAACACGCGCGTGATGTGTTGGGGCGATGGGTTAAACTATGAACTCGGACAAGGAGCACAGACATCGAGCAGCCGTGCGCTTTTTGTCAAAACAGATGCCTCAACGGTGTTGACGGGGGTTACTGCAGTGGATGTCGGTGAAAAATTCACCTGTGCCCTCAAAAACACAGACATCTGGTGTTGGGGAACGAATACCTATGGCCAATTCGGCGACGATTTGGTTCTGCCCGCCCAGTACGCCGTACGCACCGTGACGACCATACTCGATGTAGTAGACATCGACACCAGTAAGTTCAACATTTGTGCAGTCAACGGAAGCAGTGCTGCAGCGCGCAAAGTCTATTGTTCGGGGAAGAATGGTTCAGGCCAGTTAGGGAATCGGACGTGGATTGACAGTCGCATCCATGTTGCAGTGAAGTTCCATGATTTGGACGCGACATTCCCATAATCACACAAACGCGGGCGACGCAGATCATACTGCGTCGCCCGCGTTTTTTTGTGGGCTTATGGCAATGCGTTCGAGGCAGCTCCGTCGACCAGGGTCGCCGTGCCGTTCATGTAGCTGGCTGCTGCTGAGGCCAAAAAGACGATGAAGTTGGCGAACTCTTCGGGTTCGCCCAATCGTCCCGCCGGAATGCTCGCCAACGATGCCTTGCGAACTTCCTCGACGCTGGCGCCGGTGCGCTGGGCCATGGCATTATCGAGCTCTTCGATGCGCTCGGTGCCGATGCGGCCGGGTCCAACCACGTGGACGTTGATGTTGTGCGGGGCCACTTCACGGGCCAGGCTCTTGGCCAGGCCATTGATGCCGGCACGCATCACGTTTGACAGGATCAGGTTGGGGATGGGCTGGCGGATCGACGACGACGCGATGGTGAGCAAGCGACCGTATTTGGCGGCCTTCATGTGGGGAATGGATGCGCGGGCGACCCATACCAAACTCATCAGATTTTGGTTAAAGGCGGCCAGCCACTGGGCATCGTTGATGGCGTCGAAGCCGCCAGCGGGAGGACCACCGGCGTTGTGCAGGGCAATCTCGAGACCACCATAAGTTTTGACGCAAGTATCGATGACTTTTTGGACGTCGGCTTCGGTGTTGACGTCGGCGGCGACGCCGACGACTTGCGCGCCGGTTTCGGCGCGGATTTTGGCGGCGGCTTCGTCGATGCGACCCTGGTCGCGGCTGGCAATGACCAACTGGACGCCTTCACGGGCGAGCCCGAGGGCGCTGGCATATCCGAGGCCGCGGCTCGCAGCAAAAACGACCGCACGTTTGTCCTTCAGTCCGAGGTTCATGTCAGGCTCCTTTGGTTTTCAGTAGATGGGCAAAACCCAGACGGGTGATGATATCGTGTAAATCGGCAATCACATCGGCTGCCAATGGGCTGGACGGCGCACGCACATGGGCGTGGCTGATGGCACCACGTTGAGCATAGATGTATTTGCGGATGGCCATGTTGATACCCGGTTGATTTTCGTAGCGAATCAGCGGGCAGGCATGATAAAAGGTCTGCGTAGCGCCGTCGATGTCACCGGCTGCGTGTTGGGCGCAGATTTTGACCAGCAACTCGGGGAACCCAAAACCCGTCATCGTGCCGTCGGCGCCGTGTTTGAGCTCTTCGAGCAGCATATTGGCACCCATGCCGCCAAAGATAATCATGTCTGGCGCAGCAGCACGCATGCGGGTGGTCTTGGCGGGGGTCGGTTCTTCTTCGAGCTTGAGGTAGTTGCAGCCTGGCGCCTCGCGAGCGAGGTTGGCCAAGAAGTCGACGCTCATCAAGACGCCACTGCTCACCGGGTGGTCTTGGACGACGATGGGGATGCTGACAGCGGCGGCAATGGCGTGGTAGTGGGCGCGCAGGGCGGTGTCGTTCGGTTTGGCGAGTTTGGGCGGGGCCACCATCAGTGCATCGGCCCCGAGTTCGGCGGCGCGCTTGCTATATGCGACGGCCCGGTCGGTGCCCACGTGGCTGGTACCAATACAGATGCGCACACGGCCGCGATTGGCGGTGATGACATCGTCGATGATGACGTCGCGCTCTGCGTCGCCGAGTTTATCGACTTCACCCATGACCCCGAGCATGGTGATACCCTGGACGCCTAATCCGATCAAGAATTCGACCATCGTGGCAACGCTGGCACGGTCGATACTGCCGTCGGGAAGGAAGGGTGTGGGGGCGATGGTATAGCTGCTGTGGAGGAATGCGTGGCGGGTCATCAAGACTCCTTTGTCTAAGTGGTGACGTGGCGGAGCATATCGCTGACGACTTTGCCCAAATCGAGCACGGGGATGGAGATGGCGCGTTCGATTGCGGCTATTTTCTCGATCGGATGACCGACATAATCCACCACGAGATATTCTGCGTTGCTGTAGTGGAGCTGCTCGCGCATCCAGACTGCCAATTCTTCGTGCGGAAGGCCAGGATCGACAAACACGGTGGGTACATACCCGCGTTTGAGCCACTTCTGGTGAATGGCCGTCGATTGCTCGCGTGAAGGACTGAGCACGGCGATTTTGGTGATGCCCCGTGTCTGCAAAATGGTGTCGACCATTGCAGTAGGGCGGTACAGTGGCTGCGCACCGGTCAGTTCGTCGAATGGTCCTGCACAGAGCAGCACGCTCATCAATGCGCCTTGGCGCTCGGCGTTGGCGACTGCCTTTTGGAGGAGTGGGAACAAATACGACTCGTCGACCCGTACGAGTGTGCCGTCTGCGAGTCGTGTGGTCAGGATGTATTCGCTCGTCGGTTCGGGAATGTCTGCAGGGTTGACAAAGTCCAATGCACCAGATTCGATGTATTGGAAATTTGGATTGGCTTTGATGAGCGGTTTGACCAGGTCTGGTCGCGGCGATTGACCGATGAGAATAGCGCCTATCCGTGGCATGCAACGCTCCGTTCGCAGCGGCTCAGCGAGGAATCACGGTGAGCCGCTGGGGTATTTTTAGCCTTCCAACGTCGAAATGTCGCCCAGATCCTGCCCAAGAGCCTGCGCCTTGAGGACGCGCCGCATGATTTTGCCGGAGCGTGTCTTGGGCAAGGAAGCCATGAAGCTGACCGCTTCGGGCTTGGTGATGGGCCCGAGTTCTTTGGCGACGTGGGTGCGTAGTTCTTCGGCGAGTTTGTCACTCCCCTCGAAGCCGTTGCGCAGGATGACGAAGCAGTGGATGCCGGTTCCTTTGATCTCGTGTGGGAGGCCGATGGCGGCTGCTTCGGCGACGGCAGGATGCGACACCAGGGCACTCTCGATTTCGGCCGTACCTAAGCGATAGCCGGATACTTTGATGACATCATCGATGCGCCCAATGACCCAGAAGTAGCCGTCTTTGTCGCGGCGCGCCGAGTCGCCGGCAGTATACAGCCCGACCGGTTCGTTGCTCCAATATGACTGTACATACCGTTCAGCGTCGTGCAAAATCGTCCGCATGATAGAAGGCCATGGACGTTTGGCGACGAGCAGTCCGTCGGCATTGTCTGGGGTACGATTGCCGTGCTCGTCGACAACGTCCATCTCGATCCCCAAGAATGCTTTGGTGCCCGAACCGGGTTTGAGTGGAGTGGTGGGGTTCGGAGTAATCATGAAGCCACCAGTCTCGGTCTGCCACCAGGTATCCATGATGGGGCAGTTGCCGCCACCGATGATGTCGTGATACCAGCGCCAGGCTTCGGGGTTGATGGGCTCACCCACGGATCCCAGCAGACGCAGACTCGACAAATCGTGGCGTTTGGGCCAGGCATCGCCAAAGCGCATCAGGCCACGGATGGCGGTCGGCGCGGTGTACAGGATACTGATTTTGTAGCGCTCGACGATCTGCCACCAGCGATTGGGGTATGGGTAATTTGGTGCGCCTTCGTAGATGAACGAGGTAGCCCCTTCTATCAGTGGCGCATAGACGATGTAGGAGTGACCGGTTATCCAACCGGGGTCGGCGGCGCACCAATAGATATCGTGATCTTTGATATCAAACGTGAAGTGGAACGTCGTCGCGATACCCACCGAATACCCGCCGTGGGTGTGCATGACGCCCTTGGGTTTGCCAGTAGAGCCGGAGGTGTAGAGGATAAATAACGGATGCTCGGCGTCGACGACCTCGGTTTCGCAGCGTTCGGATGCAATCGGCAGGGCCATCAAATCGTGCCACCAGTAGTCGCGGCCGACGTGCATGTCGACGGCGTGTCCGGTGCGTTTGAGCACGATGGCAGTCTGGATGGTCGGTGAGGAAGACATGGCGTCGTCGGCGATCTTCTTGAGCTCGATGACTTTGTTGCGCATGTAGCCGCCGTCTGCAGTGATGAGTACCTTGGACTGTGCGTCGGCGATGCGGTCACGCAACGCCTCGTGCGAAAAGCCGCCGTAAATGACCGAGTGCGCTGCCCCGATTTTGGCACAGGCTAGCATGGCAAAGGGCAATTCGGGAACTCGGGGCAAGTAGATCGAAACGATGTCGCCCTTTTGGACGCCCATCGCCTTGAGCACATTGGCCAGCTTGCTTACTTCACGGTTCACATCTGCATACGAGAAGTTGCGCACCGTGCCGTCTTCACCTTCCCAGATGAAGGCCAGCTTGTTGCGCCGCCAGGTGCTCATGTGACGGTCGATGGCGTTGTGGACGATGTTGATTTTGCCGCCGGTGAACCAGGAGAAAAAGGGCTTTTTGGAGTCGTCGAGAATCTGCGTGTATGGCGCATACCAATCGAGGCGCTGGGCCATTTCGTCCCAGAATGTATCGGACTGATCGAGGCTCCAGCGATGCAGATCATCCCAGTTCGAGAATCCCTTGCTGCGCATATAGGCGGTGATGTTGGCCTGCTCGACGAGAGATTCAGAAGGGTTATAGACCTCTTGGGTCTGTTGCCGTGCATCATCGGTCATGTGCAACCTCCCTGTTACATATGGATGGGCTAATCGGGATTTGTCCTATTATATAGGAATGCCTCATGGCACATGTCAGAATTGGACAAAACAGATGCACCCCGTCATTACGGCACTCAAAACACAGCTCCCTGTGCTCCTTGGAACGGAGCTGGTCGGTATCTATGTGTATGGTTCGCTGGTGTGGGGCGATTTCGATCCAGACAGCAGTGACATCGACACGCTGGTCGTGTTGGCCAGCGATGTGAACAAAACCCTGTTTCAGCAGCTGGATGCGGTCCACCAAACGCTCGAAGCGCAATTCCCTGATTGGGCTGGCCGAATTGAGATTGCGTACATATCCGTTATGGCATTACAGACGTTTAAAACGCAGCGTAGTCCGATATCGGTCATCAGCCCAGGTGAGCCCTTCAACACCAAAGACGCAGGCCTCGATTGGCTCATCAACTGGTATACCATCCGCGCACAGAGCGTGGTGGTGCATGGGCCAGTTGCACAGACCATCATTCCCGATATTTCTGTCGAAGAATTCCGCACCGCTGTGCGCAATCAAATCGATGAGTGGATCGATTGGGTCACGTATACACGCGAATCACGCCCGTCACAGGCATATGTGATTTTGACGATGTGCCGCGCATTATATGCGGTACAAACCGGTGAACAGACGTCGAAAATCCGAGCAGCAGACTGGGCAATGTTGCACCACCCAACGCAAGCAGAACGTATCACCAAAGCGCTCCGCTGGCGCGAACTGCATCGCGAAGCGGTAGAAGACGCGACACTCACCTACCCAGAGGCAGTCGCGATGGTGGAATATGCCGCGCGAGTTCGATAACCCATAGCCCCACGCCATGCAAATACATAGCCCCACGGCATGCCGTGGGGCTATGTATTGACATACAGAGAACCGCCGTGGTGATTAGCGCAGGTCGTAGCGATCGGCGTTCATGACTTTGTTCCAGGCGGCGATGAAGTCGCGGACGAATTTGTCGTTGTTATCGTCTTGGGCATAGACTTCGGCAATCGCCCGGAGTTCGGAGTTCGAACCGAACACGAGGTCGATCCGAGTGGCGGTGCGCACGGATGCACCCGTCTTGCGGTTTTTGGCGACGTAGGAGTTGTACCCGGTCTTTTCCCACTTGACGTCCATGCTGAGCAGGGTTTTGAACCAGCTGTTGTCGAGTTTGCCCGAGGTATTCCAAACCCCTTCGCCGCTGCGACTGATGCCCATGGCACGCATGCCGCCGACGAGGAGTGTGAGTTCGACCGGAGTCAGACCGAGGAGTTGCGCTTTGTCGAGCATCAATTCTTCGGGGCTGACGGAGAATTCCTTCTCGCAGTAGTTACGGAATGCATCGGCACGCAGCTCGAGGTGGGCAAAGCTGTCCGCGTCGGTATCGGCCTGCGTCGCATCACCACGACCTCCGGCAAATGGAACGTTGGCACCGGAGCTTTTTTCGATTGCGACCGCACCAGCCAGCACGATGACATCGGCGACCGACACGCCGGTGTCGGCGGCGATTTTCTCATAGATGGGCAAGACTTTGTCGAGCAGAGCCGGATTGTTCACCGCCCAGCCACGCTGTGGGGTAAGTCGGATACGAGCGCCGTTTGCGCCACCGCGTTTGTCAGAGCCACGGAATGTCGCAGCACTGGCCCAGGCTGCTTCGACCATCTGTGCAGCCGACAGACCGCAGCTCTGGAGCGCAGTCTTGGCCTTTGCAAGCTGATCGGCGGAGGGGGCGGAGCGGGCTGGGATGGGATCTTGCCAGGTGTATGTAGCGTTTTTGTAGTCACCGGCGGCATAGTTGCTCTTGGGGCCCATATCGCGGTGCAGCAGTTTGAACCAGGCGCGGGCAAATGCCTCACCAAAAGCAACCGGATCCTTGACGAAGCGTTCGCCGATGGCACGGTAGATGGGGTCGAACTTGAGCGCCATGTCTGCAGTGGTCATCATCGGCATGACTTTTTGTCCGCTGCCGTCGACCTCTGGTGCTTTGTCCCCTTCGGCGATGTCAATGGGATGCCAGATGTGTGCGCCGGCCGGGCTTTTGGTCAGCTTCCACTCGTAGTTGTACAGCAACCCAAGGTAGCCCATGTCCCACTCGGTGGGGTTGGTCGTCCACGGGCCTTCGATGCCGCTGGTGATGGCATCGACGCCGACACCACTCTTGTGTGAGCTGAGCCAGCCGAGGCCCTGTGCTTCGATTCCTTCACCTTCGGGCTCAGGACCGACACTGCTGGCCGGCCCATTCCCGTGGGCTTTGCCGAAGGTGTGGCCGCCGGCGACGAGGGCAAATGTCTCTTCGTCGTTCATTGCCATGCGCTTGAATGTTTCGCGCACGTCTTGGGCAGACAACAGCGGGTCAGGATTGCTGTTGGGACCTTCTGGGTTGACATAAATCAAGCCCATCTGGACTGCGGCGAGGGGATTTTCGAGGTCTTGACGGGAACTGCCGTAGCGTTTGTCCCCCAGCCAGGTGTCTTCGGAGCCCCAGTAGATGTCTTTTTCGGGATGCCAGATATCGGCACGACCAAGGGCAGTACCATGATTTGGACCACCCATGTCTTCGATAGAGACATTCCCTGCGATGACGAGCAAGTCAGCCCACGACAGCTTGTTGCCGTACTTTTGCTTGACCGGCCAGAGGAGGCGTCGTGCTTTGTCGAGGTTGCCGTTGTCGGGCCAACTGTTCAACGGCGCAAAGCGTTGCGCACCGGTGCTCGCGCCGCCACGACCATCGCCGACGCGATACGTACCGGCTGCATGCCAGGTCATCCGAATGAAGAATGGACCGTAGTGACCGTAGTCTGCAGGCCACCAGTCTTGGCTGTCATGCAGCACTGCGCGTATATCTGCTTTGACAGCCGAAAAATCGAGCGTTTTGACGGCTTTTCGGTAGTCAAAATCACCCAGCGGGTTTGATTTCGTATCGTGTTGACGCAAGATATCCAGATTGAGTGCATTGGGCCACCAATCTTTGTTTTGGGTTCCAGTGGTAGGTGTGGTGGTGGCGCCGTGGTACGGGCATTTTGCGGTGGTGTCACTCATGGCTGCTCCTGTGTGTGGTCGATGTCGGGCCAAAATGGCGGAAAAAGATACACGCATGTGTTCTTAGACACCAATGTCATACACGGGTATGACATTGGGATGCAGTAAGAACAGATAGTGTGATTATAGCGGTTTTTGTGATGAGATGAGAAAAATTGTCGGAACAATCAGCGCGACAGCGCAGATAGATGATTTAGGAGGCGAGCACTGGAGTTTGCAGCGCGCGCTCTGTGCGCTCGTCCAATCGAAGCGTGGGTCGCTGCACAGGCTTGCGTGATTGATTGAGTGCGTTCAGCATTCCAATCAAATCGTAGATGGTGCTGTTTTCTTCTGGTACATCTACGGATTCTCGGATATGCACCGGAATTTTCGCGCGATTGACAGAGACGAGTCGTTCGATATACCCGATGCGCATCATGCCGTAGTCGTTCCGCAGTTTGGCGCAGAGGGTACTGATCTCCAAGGCACTCGCAAATGCCTGTTGCCGATATTGGATGAGACTGTAGATTTCTGCAACGAAGAGCAACTCCGTCACGTTGCCCACACACTTCAAGACATCGAATGTTTGCGATATGTGGCATGTTGCGTCTTCGAGATCATGCATGAGCGCACTGATGGCAGCGAGTCGCATTTTGATGGCTGCGAATTAATTCAGTACATTCACGAACAACGCCAGTGGCGGCTTTTACAGCGGTGATGCAAGCGCCAGTTTTGCTCTAAGCAATCTGAGTGACTTTATTCTGCGGAACAATACATTCACCGGTAACGGCGATGCCAACAATCGCGCAGCGGTCTACATCGAACGTCTGCAAAACGGCGTCATCGAAGGCAATACACTGACCGACAACGGTATCTCTTCCAATCCACGTGGTCTGGTGCTGAACCTCAAACACATGGCCTTCAGCGGTATCACAATCGCCCAGAATCTGTTCAGCGAAACACACAATGCAGATGCACAAAATGGCTTTGGTATGAGCATCGCTGCTCGTGATGATGCGAGCTACGCAGGTACCCCAGCCAGCCTTGGTACAGTGACGGTCACCGAGAACGAAACATCAGGATTCTACTCGGGTATCATCGTTGCAAACAATGTTGATCTGGATTCGTTCACACTCAACAACAATCTCATAACCGGAGGAGTCGTCAGCATCCACACAATGGGTTCGGCAGATGGAACACTGACGATGCGAAACAATAGCATTAAGGGTGCGAGCGGATATCTCATCATGAATGAGGCTGTTGGTACCATCGACGCTCGACAAAACTGGTTTGGCACACCATTCATCGAGTTCTTCGAAACACTGTTGCTTGGCCAAATCGACTACGATCCATCACTCGAAAACGGCGACGATATGAGCACCGCTACGGGATTCCAGAAGTAACGTCGTCCGACGCGTCCTCCTCCCCCATCACGGTCAATCGTGATGGGGGAGTTTTTTCAATACCGACGAAATCGCTCTATAATTGAAGAACAGAGCGGAGGAATGATACCAATGACCACCTACGACGTATTGGTTTTGGGAGAAATAAATGCAGATCTCATTCTGCGCGGCGACGTGGAACCCGTTTGGCAGCAACACGAAAAAATCGTCGATGATATGGCACTCGTTCTCGGCGGTTCTTCTGGTATATTCGCCTGTGGTGCGGCCCGCCTCGGACTGCGTGTGGCCTATGTCGGCGTCTGTGGTGATGACACTATCGGCCGATTTTGTCTCGCTGCACTGACTGCTGCAGGGATAGATACGACACATTGTGTCGTCGATCCGAAGATTCGCAGTGGTTTGACGTTGGTATTGCAGAAGCCTGATGATCGTGCGATGTTGACGTACGAAGGCGGCATACCGCTCTTGTCTGCAGATATGATCCCTCCCGAACTGTTGGCTACTTCACGCCATATCCACATCGGGAGCTATTACCTCCAGCACGCGTTGCGCCCCGGCTTGGCTGAGCTATTTTCACAAAAGCAAGCACAAGGCGGCACGACATCCATCGACACCAACTGGGATCCAGCGGAACAATGGAATGGTCTCGAAGCGCTATTCCCGCATACCAATCTTTTCCTCCCGAACGACGCCGAAGCCATGGCGATTAGTCGGCAACAGACGGTGGCCAATGCGCTCACAGCCCTGGCGCAACGCGTGCAGGCTGTTGCCATCAAATGTGGTGCAGAGGGCGCGTTTGCCCAACACGGGGGCAGTGTTGCTCATGTGACAGCCCTCAAAACCAACTTCGTCGATGCAGTAGGTGCGGGCGATTCATTCAATGCGGGCATGGTATATGGCACGCTTGCTGGTTGGTCGTTGACGCGCTCTCTCCAACTAGGCGCCGTCTGCGGTTCGCTGTCTACCCGCGAAGCGGGTGGGACTGCTGCACAGCCTACCCTCGCAGAAGCACTGACGTACATGACGGAGGCATCATAATGCGTGATGTCATTGATGCAATCAGGCTCTGGCAGAGCCGCGGTGAACAGGTCGCAATGGCAACTGTTGTGCGGACACTGGGATCGTCGCCGCGTGGTTTGGCCGCCAAGATGGCGGTCTCGGACCGTGGCAGTATCGCGGGCTCGGTGAGTGGTGGGTGCATTGAAGGCTCTGTCTACGATGCATGCCAGCAGGTTATTGTGACCCAACAGGCAGTACTCCTGCACTTTGGTGTGGCGGACGAACTTGCCTGGGAGGTTGGCCTCGCTTGTGGCGGGACGATCGACGTTTTTGTCGAACCGATGGCGCGAATCGAGAATCAGCATGAAGCCTGATATTTCCCGCGTCCTCAGCGCGCGTATTGCAGCAAACCAACCTGTTGCATTGGCTACCATCATTGCCGGACCATGTATCGGCCAACAGCTCCTCGTCCTGCCTGCAGGGGCGGATACACCAACTGCGTTCACTGATGCCGCTTTAGCTGCTGCTGTCACTGTCGAAGCAATCCAGATGCTCAGCGATGGCATTCACGGGACGCGACTTTTTGGCGACACCGAGGTATTCATCGAGGTCTATCCACCGCCGCCCACGATTATCATGATTGGCGCAGTCCATATATCACTCGAATTGACTGCGTTGGCCAAGCAATTGGGTTTTCGCACCGTCGTCGTGGATGCGCGTGCTGCCTTTGCCACCGCCGAACGTTTCGGGCACGCGGACGAGCTCGTCCAGGCGTGGCCAGACGAAGCTCTGACTGGCAGGTTGCATTCTAACGTCGCTGTCGTCGTGCTGACACACGATCCCAAACTCGACGATCCTGCGTTGCTGGTCGCTCTGGCCAGTGATGTGCGCTACATCGGTGCATTGGGTAGCCGAAAAACACACGCAGAGCGTATTGATCGACTCAGTGCTGCAGGTATTGCTCCCGAACGCATCGCGCAGATGCACGCACCGATTGGTCTCAACATCGGCGGGCGCACTCCTGCCGAAATTGCGCTCAGCATTATGGCGCAAATTGTGGCAGTTTGGAACGGTAAACCGGCCTAATTGATAAAAAGGCATGCACATGAGTAATGAGCGGCCACAGGTTGCCGCAGTGGTACTTGCAGCAGGCCTGTCGCGTCGATTAGGTCGTTCCAAGCAACTACTGCCATGGCGTGGGACGACCCTCCTCGGGTATACCATTGCAACACTACAATCCGCTGGAGTTTCGCAAATTGCCGTCGTCACGGGGCACGATGCTGCTGCAGTGGTTGCAGAGCTCGCCAAAACATCGGTAACGGTCGTTCACAACCCGGATTATGCAGAAGGTCAAGGAACCTCTGTTGCGTGTGGGGCACGCTGGGCGATGCAATCCAATGCACGACGCGTGTTTTTTGTACCGTGTGACCAACCGTTTTTGTCTGCACAGCATATCTCGGCGCTGCTGGCGTCTGACCAACAGGCTGCTGCGGTGATGCCCCGGGTCGCAGGACGTCCCACGAGCCCCGTTCTGTGGGCAGACCATTGCCTGTTCCTCCTCACGCAACTCACGGGCGAACAAGGCGGTCGGCAACTTTTTGCGAACGGCGCCGTCACTCCTACCTACATCGAATTCACTACCCTGGATTTATTGCAAGACATTGACACTCCAGAGGACTATGCAGCCCTATGCGCTATCTGACGTGCCCACCAGCCCAAGCAATCGGTCAGATTGCTCGCGCAAATATCAGCAATGACGAAGGCCAGCGCATCATCGCGAAAGGCCATCGGTTGACTGCGTATGATGTCGAACGCTGTGTCCGTGCGGGAGTTGTGCTGGTAGACATCGTCATTACAGAATCTAATGAAGTCGACGAAAACGCCGCTGCGCAGCATATCGCCCAGTGCTGTATCGGTCCAGGGGTACGTGTGGCTGCTGCACATCATGGCAGGGCAGACATCCACGCTGACTGTGACGGGGTGCTTCGGATCGATACATCCGCATTGCAGGAGTTTAACCTGTTGCCGACACAAACCCTCGCAACCATCCTCGATGGAACCGTGGTGCAAAAAGGACAACGCGTTGCGTCGGTCAAAATTCTCCCATTTGCCGTTCCTGAATCCGATTTACCGCAGCAACACATCCACGTCGTCAGAGTGTTGCCTTTCGTGCGTACACACGTGGGCGTGCTCATCGTTGGTGCACCCGCGACGCACCAGCGCATCCAGCAGACACATCTGGCACCACTATTGGAACGAATCGAGCGGTTTGGTGCGGTCATCACTGCGACGGTCCTGTGCATTCCTGACCAAGACATGATTGTCAATGCGCTCGCGCTTTTGTCTAAAGAATGTACTATTGTAATCTCGTTGTCCGAAACATCGGTCATGGGCATCGATGAATCCATCCCACGGAGTCTGGTAGCCGCAGGTGGGAGTGTGATTCGCCACGGGGCACCCGTCGAGCCGGGCAATATGATGTTGCTCGGGAATCTCCACGGCGTCCCGTTTTTGGCTGCACCGGGGTGTATCCGTAATCGTGCACGGAATGTCGTTGATTTGTTGTTGCCGAGACTCATCGCAGACGATGTCCCGACTGCGCGTGATATTGCTGGTTGGGCGCATGGTGGATTATTGAGGGGGAACGATGACTGACGCGACCCATCACCCACACGTATTGGTCGTCGATGACGAGCCCGAAATGTGCAGTATCTGTGCCCGTGCGCTCAAGTCACGTGGGTATCTTGTTTCGACAACGTCTGACCCCGCAGCAGTGACGGAATTGTTAGCGCGTGAAAGTTACGATGTCATCCTGACCGACCTCAAAATGCCGGTGGTCGATGGCCTCGGTATTGCAGCCATGGTGCGCGAGCGTGATCCCGCTGCAGCCATTGTCATGATGACCGCGTATGCGTCATACGAGCACCTCCACCAAGCGATGCAATACGGAGTTTCAGAGTTCGTCACTAAACCATTCGATTTGAGTCAACTCTTGCTTGCTGTGGCACAAGCACTGCATCGCCGTGAAGTCATCCGTGATAACGTCCGATTACGGGCGCTCGAAGCGCTGCGGATGGATAGTGAAGTACTCAATTCGATGCTCGATTACCGCTCGTTGGTACCGTCCATCCTTGATTTGGCCGTGCGTTGGAGTGGTTGGCCAGTGGCGGCACTGCTCATCGGGAATGATAAAACACCGCTCACCGCGGTGACCGTGTCGGATTCGTTATGGTCGCTGACCGTTGCTGCTGTTGATTTTTCACATCGTGTCTTGCATGACCGGTCACTACAAACGGGGTATTTTGCAGCATTTGAATTTAACGGGCGCACGACTGCTGTGACAGTCGCCATCCCGCTTTTGTCCAATGACATACAGGCGGTGCTGCTGGTTGCTACAGATGATTTGTATCCCAATCTGCCATCAGTCAATGAACTGATGACATTGCTCGCCAAACAGAGTGTTGCAGCATTACACAATGCCGACGTATACGGCCACATGGCCGGGCTGTATCGCAAACAACGCCAAATCGAAGCGATGAAGGACGAGTTTGTCGCACTGGCATCGCATGAATTGCGGACACCGTTGACTATGGTGATTGGGTATACCGAAGTGTTAGCGCGGAGCTTGAAGGGCGCAGATTTGACGCAAATCAGTGAAATTCAGTTGAATGCAGTCCGTATGAAGCAAATCGTGGACACGTTGTCTGACCTCCAGATATCGGGGACTACCGAAGCTCTCGTGCCGCAGGAATTCGATGTGATGGCCATGCTGAAGCAGATTAATGGCCAAGTCAACGAACGTTTCCCGCGTGTGAGTATCCAAATACAATCGCACCTCTCACAGTTCATGGTCAATGCTGATGCGCGCTGGGTGCGCGTATTCGTGTCGCATCTGCTGTTGAATGCTGCGGAACACGCTCGCCAAGAGCGCGTCGATGTGATGATTCAAGACACACTGCGGAGCGATATGCCAGAACCGACGACGAGTGCTGGTCGTCGTTGGCTGACCATTACCGTTATTGATCACGGGATTGGTATTGCAGATCAGGATCAGTTGCATCTGTTTGCACCATTCGTGCAACTCGACGACTCTCTGACGCGTTCGAGTATGGGCTCTGGCTTGGGGTTGGCATTGGTATATGACATCGTCCAGCGCATGGAAGGCTACGTCTGGGTGTCGAGCAAAGTCGGGGTCGGATCGGCATTTGTGGTGATGATACCGGTGTGAACACACAATGTCGATAGCGTGACAAAAAATCGCAATTGCCCATTCAATCTGACATGTGGTAATATGAGAATTGAATATATCTATATCCCGAACCGTGTTGCGCTTATCACGATAAGGGTATGGGTATAGCACTTTGTGAAAGAGTTCATTAAGTCAGAGGGGCGTGTACATGTCAGTACGCAATGCCGCACTAGTGGCCCTCGTAATCGGCGCTGTCCTGTTTTACTTCGGGTTCAATTTCCCCACCTTCCCGCCGGTCTCTGTGAAAGCAGAAGCCTTAGCGTGTATCGGTGGAGTGATCGACGACGCGGGGCATTGCAGCAAAGAGACAGTCATCCCGATTACAAACTCCCTGGTCACTACACTCATCGTCGATGTGTTGTTAGTGCTGGTGGTGGTGTTCGGAGTCAAGAACCAAATGGTTCCGCGTGGCTTCCAGAACTTCATCGAGTTGGTGGTGGGGTCACTCCACGATTTTGCCGTAGGGGTCGACAAAAAGAACGTTGCCAAGTTCTTCCCGTTTATTGCGACAGCATTTCTTTTGATTTTACTGTCGAATTTTATCGGGCTCTTCCCAGGAGCAGGCAGCATCGGCATGTGTCAGAAGGTCACAGATTCCGCACGCATCGAGGCCATGGAAAAGAAAGCTATCAAGCCAACCAGCTTTGATACCTTGCCGCTCCAATGTGACCATCACGAGCACGAAGAACTCGTGCCGTTCTTGCGTGCACCGACGGCTGACCTGAACATGACGTTGGCGTTGGGGTTGATGTCGGTGATTTTGATTGAGTATTTTGGTCTCAAAGCGCTGGGGCTGGAGTATCTCACGCGGTTCTTCAACTTCCGTGAAGGTCCGATGTTTACGGTCATTGGCTTTATCGAGCTGTTGTCCGAATTCATTCGTATCATCTCATTCGCCTTCCGTCTCTTCGGCAACATCTTCGCCGGTGAAGTGGTGCTCATCGTTATGGGATATTTATTCCCATATATGCTGCCGCTCCCCTTCTATGCGTTCGAAGTGTTTGTCGCATTGATGCAGGCAGTGATTTTCTCGGTGTTGACACTGGTATTTATGTCCATGGCCACACAGGCACATGGCGGTGGTCACGATGAGCAAGAAGCGGCTGCTCATTAATCTTCGTTAATCTGTATCAGATTTGATGATGGAGGGTTTTGTAATGGAAGCTGGTATTTCCAACGACGGTTTGCGATTCATTGCCATGGCTTTGGCAATCGGTTTGGGCGCAATCGGACCCGGTGCCGGTATCGGTGTCGTCTTCAGTGGTGCATTGCAGGCCATGGGCCGCAACCCCGAAGCCGAAGGTATGTTGCGCACATACATGTTCTTGGGCTTCGCGCTTGCTGAAGTGCCATTCATCTTGTCGATGGTGTTCGGTCTGCTCATCGGCTTCAAAATTATCTAGTTCTGGTGCATACGGGGCACGCAGATCGTGCTGATTCCGTAGTCCAGCAAGGAGCATTGCTTT
Source organism: Thermoflexus hugenholtzii JAD2 (assembly GCA_945881915.1). GTDB lineage: Bacteria > Chloroflexota > Chloroflexia > Chloroflexales > Roseiflexaceae > UBA965. The sequence continues at coordinate 23,320 of CAMCVW010000015.1, forward strand.
GGAAAAACTAGGCATAAATTACAGCCTGTTGGTGGCGCAGATCTTCAACGTCATCTTCTTGGTGTGGATGTTGTCAAAGTTCCTGTTTACCCCTATTTTGAACCTTCTCAAAGAGCGCACCCTGCGCGTCGAAGATGGTCTCAAAGAGGCTGATAAGGTGCGTGAGCAGATGGCTGCACAGCGCAAAGAAAACGAAGTCGAACTTGCCAAGGCTCGTCAAGAAGCCGGCGCAGTGATGGCCCAAGCCACGGAGCGCGCGCGCATCCAAGAGCAAGAGCTCATCAACGCAGCCCGTGCCGAAGCCGAGCGTATCAAGAGCGACGCCCGTGCCAACGCAGAGCGTGAAGTCGAGCGACTGGCCGGTGAATTCAAGAATCAGGCAGCCGCTTTGGTGACCGAAACGGCCGCTAAGGTATTGGGCGCTGAGCTCAAAGGCAATCATTCACAATTGATCGACGAGTCGTTGAGCCGTTTGGGCCGCAACAACTAGTCTGGAGCATTGGTATGTGGTCTAACCACCACCACCGAGCGAGGTATTACCGTGACTACATCTGATGCACAGATGATTGCGCGCGCCATCCAAGAGGCCGTGAACGCGTCCACACTCAAAGCCCTCAAGGCAGCTGCTGAAGCCGTCAAGTCGGGTGCACAGAGTGCAGATGCAGTCACCGCAAAACTGGGGGCTGACGCTCCACGTGAAGTACGCAATGTCGTTGCAACCATGGCCAACAACGGCCAGTTGAATTCGTTGCCTGCCGTCGCCGCTGCATATGAGAAGGCAACACAACGTGCCAATCATGCGCTCGAGGCACACATCACCAGTGCAGAAGCACTCAGTGATGCAAAGCAGAACGAAGTCATTGCAGATTTGCGTGGGAAGTATGGAGATGGCTTGACGGTTCACTTCACAGTCGACGCGTCGCTTATTGGCGGCTTGATCGTACGCGTGGGTGATCAAGTGCTCGACAACAGTCTGCGGACGCGCCTCAGTGCCGTCAAAAACAGCATGATGACGAGTTAGTTCAGGTCACGAATAGGAACGGCAGCAGACACTCCGCCGAGCGTGGGTGTCGCGACACAACGATTGAGGTGCCAGACTATGGCAGTAGCAGCAAACGATATTTACCAGCGTCTGCTAAAAAGCATTCAAGAGGGTGCCGACGTCCGACCACGGATGATGAATGTCGGTACCGTCATCTCCGTCGGTGACGGCGTGGCCCGCATCAGCGGCCTCGAACAGGTCATGGCAGCCGAACTCCTCGAGTTCCCCGTGCAAGCTGGCCGCAGCGAAGCTGTGTTTGGTATTGCATTGAACCTCGAGAAAGACTCGGTCAGCGCCATCATCTTGGGTGACTATCTTTCGATCCAAGAAGGCGACCAGGTCAACGCCACCGGCCGTATCATTTCGGTACCGGTTGGTCAAGCCTTGGTTGGTCGTGTCATCAACGCCCTCGGTCAGCCGATCGACGGTAAGGGTCCCATCAACAGCGAAGTCCTGCGCCCCGTCGAGCGTATTGCTCCCGGTGTGATGGACCGCCAATCTGTCAATGTCCCCGTGCAGACTGGCGTCATCGCCATCGACTCGATGATTCCCATCGGTCGTGGCCAGCGTGAACTCATCATCGGTGATCGCCAAACTGGCAAAACTGCGGTGACCATCGACTCCATCATCAACCAAAAGGGCAAGGGCCTGTATTGTATCTACGTTGCTATCGGTCAAAAGCGTGCCCAGGTTGCCCAGATTGTGGGTTACCTCGAGCGCTTCGGTGCAATGGAATACACCACAGTCGTGGCTGCAACTGCGTCCGAATCGGCCGCTCTGCAGTACATTGCTCCGTATGCTGGTTGTGCCGTCGGTGAAGAAGTCATGGAAAACGGCGTCACCATCAATGGTGAACTCGTCCGTGATGCCCTCATCATCTACGACGACCTGTCCAAGCACGCCACAGCCTACCGTCAGGTTTCGCTGTTGTTGCGCCGCCCACCAGGTCGTGAAGCCTACCCAGGCGACGTCTTTTACCTGCACTCCCGCTTGCTCGAGCGTGCTGCTCGTCTGAGCGAAGAAAAAGGCGGCGGTTCGTTGACGGCATTGCCCATCATCGAAACCCAAGCCAATGACGTGTCGGCGTACATTCCGACCAACGTGATTTCGATCACCGATGGTCAGTTGTTCCTCGAGTCCGACTTGTTCAACGCAGGTATCCGCCCTGCACTCAACATCGGTCTGTCCGTGTCCCGTGTGGGTACGTCGGCCATGACCCGTGCCATGCGTTCGGTCGCTGACCGCCTCAAGCTCGACTTGGCGCAGTTCCGTGACTTGGCCGCATTCGCGCAGTTCGCATCGGACTTGGACGCATCAACGCGTGCACAGCTCGACCGCGGATCACGCTTGCAGGAAGCCCTCAAGCAGCCACAGTTTGCACCGATGCCACTCGAAGACCAAGTCATGGTGCTGTTCGCAGCCACCAACGGCTACTGCGACGGCGTTCCCGTGACAGCCATTGGCCAGTGGAAGGTTGAATTCTTGCAGTTCATGCGCACGGTCCACCCGGATGTGTGCAAGGGCATCTACGAGAACCGCAACGATCGCAAGTTCCCGTCACCAGAACTCAAAGGCGCCCTCGAAAAGGCCGTCGCCGAGTTCAATCAGACGAGCAACTTCAGCGCGTAAGGTCGCGTTGCACCGTCATGGAAACATGATGCTGTGACTTCAAACGGAAGAGGGAACCGGTGCCAAGTACACGTGAAATTCGCCGACGCATCCGCTCTGTGCGCAACTTAGCGCAAATAACGCGCGCCATGGAGATGGTCTCGGCGTCGAAAATGCGGCGTGCTCAACGCAACGTGCTCGCCACCCGGCCGTATGCCGACCGACTCCGCGATGTCATGAGCAGCCTGATGGCGCGTACCTCCGGGTCACGCAAAGGCTCTCTGTTGGAAATCCGCCCTGAAGTCAAAAGCGTCGCGTTGATTGTCATCACACCCGATCGTGGTTTGGCTGGTAGCTTGGTCGGTAACTTGTTGCGCCGGGTCGCACGCTTCGTCCTCGACGAACGTGCCAAAGGACATACGGTCAAAGTCCTCGCTATTGGGAAAAAAGGTCGCGATTTCTTGGCTCGTAGCGGTCAAGACCTATTGGCCGAAGTGACGAAGCTGGGCGACAATCCGAAGCTCGCCGATATCCTCGGTGTGTCCACGAACGTCATCGAAGGCTTCTTGAAAGGCGATTTTGACGAGGCACACCTTGTCTATAGTCAATTCGTCAATACGCTGGTACAACGCCCTGCGATTCGTCGCATCCTCCCGGTGGAAGCCGAGTTGAGCGACAAAACTGCCAAAGGCAGCGATTACAACTACGAACCCGATCAGGATGTCGTGTTGAATGACCTGCTCCCACGCTTCGCCGAGGTGCAAATCTACCAAGCGTTACTCGAAGCTATCGCCAGCGAGCATAGCGCCCGCATGGTGGCAATGCGTAATGCCACAGACAACGCCAAGGATCTACGCCGCGAGTTGTCCCTGACGTACAACAAAACCCGTCAGGCAAACATCACCAAGGAAGTCTCTGAGATTGCCTCGGGAGCGTCGGCCCTCGCGGATAGCTAATGTCTGCGTGTGGTCAGGCCACACGATACGTGCTGGAGGAACTGTATGGCTCAAGCAATTGGGGAAATTACCGAGATCATTGGGGTTGTGCTCAACGCCAAGTTCAAGGAAAACGAAACCCCCGCGATTTATAACGCAATCACGGTTCCCATGCCGGGTGGCGTTACCCTCGTCGCCGAAGTGCAACAACACCTCGGTAACGGATATGTCAAGGCCGTGGCAATGGGTACCACAGACGGTTTGCGCCGTGGTGTTCCTTGTACCGACACGGGCACGGCTATCTCCGTCCCTGTTGGTCCAACGACGCTCGGTCGTGTGTTCAATGTCGTCGGCGAAACCATCGACGGCTTCGACAAGCCACTCGATGTGTCGGAACGACGCCCCATCCACCAACGCGCTCCGTCCCTCGAAGAACAGTCCACCCAGGCACAGGTGTTCGAGACCGGCATCAAAGTCATTGACTTGATTGCTCCGTTCACCCGTGGCGGCAAGACCGGCATCTTCGGTGGCGCAGGCGTGGGTAAGACCGTCGTCATCCAAGAGCTCATCGCCAACATCGCCAAAGAACAATCGGGTTACTCCGTGTTCGCCGGCGTGGGCGAGCGCTCGCGCGAAGGCAACGACCTCATCCACGAAATGCAGGAAGCGCAGATCGACGAAAAAACCACCGTGTTCGACAAGACCGTCATGGTCTTCGGACAGATGAACGAGCCACCAGGTGCCCGCTTGCGCGTCGCCCTGACGGCCTTGACGATGGCAGAGTTCTTCCGTGACGAAGGTCGCGACGTCCTCATCTTCATCGACAACATCTTCCGCTTCGTGCAGGCTGGTTCCGAAGTGTCCGCTCTCTTGGGTCGTATGCCATCACAAGTCGGCTATCAGCCTACGCTGAGCACCGAAATGGGTGAGCTCCAGGAGCGCATCACCTCGACCAAGAAGGGCTCGATTACCTCGATGCAGGCCGTCTACGTGCCCGCAGACGACTACACCGACCCTGCGCCTGCGACGACATTTGCTCACTTGGACGCCACGATTTCGCTCGAGCGAAGTATCGCATCGCGTGGTCTCTTCCCGGCAGTGGACCCACTTGCGTCGACGAGCCGCATCTTGGACCCCAATGTCGTCGGCGAAGAGCACTATCGTGTCGCCCGTCAGGTTCAGATGATCTTGCAGCGCTACAAAGACTTGCAAGACATCATCGCCATCTTGGGCGTCGAAGAACTGTCCGACGAAGACAAGCTCACCGTGTCTCGTGCACGCAAAATCGAGAGATTCTTCTCGCAGCCGTTCACCGTTGCACAACAATTCACCGGCCGGGCCGGGAAGTACGTGCCAGTGGCTGATACGGTCCGCAGCTTCGCTCGTCTGTTGGCCGGTGAAGTCGATAACGTCCCCGAGCAGTACTTTGCGTATGCAGGTGCGCTCGACGAAGTCATCGCCGCCTACGAAGCCAGTAAGTAAGCCCCCCGTGGCGGTTGCAATTCTGTAACCGCCACGATTGATGGAGGTGAGAGATGCCAATACATCTCGAAATCGTCACGGCTGAGCGATTGGTTCTCTCTGACGACGTTGATCAGGTCAATGCACCAACCAAGGATGGCCGCGTCGGTATTCTGCCCCGCCATATGCCCCTGCTCACCGTCCTCACCGAAGGCGAGCTCAGCATCATCAAGGGTGGCGTACGCACGGAGTTTGCCGTGTTCGGTGGATTCATGGAAGTGCTCCCCGACCGCATAACCATTCTGGCTGATTCCTGTGATCGCTCGGACGAAATCGATCTCGAACGTGCCGAGGAAGCAAAACGTCGCGCCGAAGAACGTCTCTCGTCACGCAAATCCAACCAAGATATGGCGTTGGCCGAAGCAGATTTGCGCCGTGCCTTGATGCAAATCAAGATGGCCAAGGTACGCAAGGGTCCTGGTGCCTAGCACCGTACTCAATGCGTCGAAACGAGGAAGGCATTGCCTTCCTCGTTTTTTGTGTCTGCTGCGTCCCGTTGCATGCAGCAAAAAAGATGCAGTGTGGTACAATACGCAATAGATTCACAAATATGACCCGGAGTGTCTATGGCCCGCAAAATCGGTATCGATCTCGGGACAGCGAATGTGCTTGTCTATGTACGCACACGCGGGATTGTCTTGTCGGAGCCATCGGTCGTCGCAATATCGACCAAAGACAATCGTATCAAAGCGGTTGGTTCTGACGCTCTGGCAATGCTCGGCCGTGAGCCCGAAAGCATCGAAGTCATTCGCCCAATGCGCAACGGCGTCATCGCCGACTACGATATCACCGAGGCCATGCTGAAGCACTATATCAGCAAGACCAACGGTCGTTTTAGTTTGAGCAAACCGGACGTCATGATATCGATACCGGCCGGCATCACCTCGGTCGAGATGCGTGCGGTGCGCGAAGCGGGCCTCGCAGCCGGTGCTCGTCGTGCCTACCTCATTCGTGAACCGCTGGCTGCTGCAATTGGCGCTAATATTCCTATCGCAAAACCATCCGGCAATATGATTATCGATATCGGCGGTGGTACGACGGAAGTGGCAGTCATCTCGCTGAACGACATCGTGGCCTGGAGTTCGGTCCGCGTCGGTGGGAACCGCTTTGACGACGCGATCATGGCATACATCAAACGTAAATATAACCTGCTCATCGGTGAACGCATGGCCGAGAGCATCAAAATCGAAATCGGCTCTGCCGTTTCGATGAGCCGCCCACTCCAAATGCAGGTGCGTGGTCGTGACCAAGTCGCAGGTTTGCCGCGCACTATCGAAGTGAATTCGACCGAAATAACCGAAGCAATCCAAGAACCGCTCGAACAAGTCATCAGTGCGGTCCGCCGTGTGTTGGCCGAGACGCCACCTGCGCTCGCAGAAGACCTCATCGACAAGGGCATGGTCATGACTGGTGGTGGATCCATGCTGCGCGGAATCAATGACTTGCTCACCGAATTCACCGGTGTACCGTGTTATGTGGCAGACCAACCTGCAAATTGTGTGGCAATCGGAACCGGTATGGCCCTCGAGTACCTCGATGTGTTGCACGACAGTCTTTCCGGCGACGAATTGAACTAGGCGGTATGGAACAACGACTCAACCCTCCCAAGCAGGGTCTTGTGCTTGAAATAGGCAGTGGCGAAAACCCTAATCCACGCTCCAATGTGCTTGTAGACCGTTTTCTCTTTGATAACACCGAACGCGGTGGTGATCTGGTCATAGATCGCCCGTTTGTTGTGGCTGATGCCCATCACTTGCCATTCAAAGATGGTGCGTTTGCTTACACCATCTGCTCACACATCCTCGAGCACATGGATGACCCGCTCCAGTTCGTGAGTGAACTCAAGCGCGTCTCGCATGCTGGGTACATCCAAAGTCCTTCCGAAATCGCCGAAAAAACCTTCCACTGGTCATTCCATCGGTGGTATGTCAATCTCATCGACGATGTGATTATTCTGCACCCGCGTGAGGCAGTCGAGCCATTTGGTGAGTTCTTTGACTACTTGTATGCATATAATCCTGCCTATTACGTGTTTCAGCGCAGCATGCCCCATTTGTTTTGGGTAGAACGCGAATGGCACGGTGCAGACCTCAAGGTCGAAGTGCACGCAGAATCTCCGCTCAAATTACGTGATCCCGCTGCCCTGATGGAGTTAGTCAAACCGCGTATGGGCACGTTGCGGTTGATCTTCCTCTTGATTGTGAGTGGCATTGGCCGAAAGATTCCTGCAACATGGCGAGGCACACTTCGCCGCAAAATGGGACGAAGCTACCTCTAGCCAAGGTCTGACATGCTTGTCCACCTCATTAAACCACTCAAACGCACAACCGTGAGCTATGTTACGCGCCCATTGATGCTGGCACCTACCGAAGTGGTTGTGCGCGCACAGTGGACGCGGCCCGCCATAGATTTGGGCTACACCCAGATTGCCCCGGGCGATATGCTCGACGAGTACTTTTATGCCGATGAGTGGTTCAATGTGTTCACCTGGTTTACCAAGAATGGCCGACTGCGCGGCTGGTATTGCAATGTGACGCGTCCTGCAATCATCCGTGCAGGGAGTATCACATCCGTGGATCTCGAGCTTGACTTGTTTGTGTCGGCCAATCGGCAGGTATTGACTCGCCTGGATATTGATGAATTCGAAGTGCGTGGCTATCAGCAGACCGAACCCGATACCTACCGCGCGGGCTATGCCGCGCTCGAAGCACTCGAAGCGCGTGCGTCCCGCGGGGCTGCACCTTTTGATCGAACGGAACTGCTATGACGAACATCGGAATCGGAATCGGAATCGGAATCGGCATTGTCGGCTATGGCGCTATCGCCCGCGTGCATGCCGCAGCGCTTAGTGTGTTGCCGTTCATGTATCCACAGATGAAGTATCGACCGGACGTGCGGGCGATTAGCGCTGGCGGGTTGTCGAGTCAGGCAAATGCCCGCCGAGACTTCCCACATACCGCCCAAATGCCATATACAGAGCTGTTAGCAGATTCAAACATTACGGCGGTCTTGTTGAGCACACCCACGGGAGTCCATGCAGTACAGGTTGCGCAGGCAATTGCAGCGGGCAAGCACATCTTGTGCGAAAAGCCGTTGACGGTGAACGTTGTCCAATCACGCGCACTCGTCGCAGCAGCCAATGCTGCAGGTGTCGTACTGGCGATGAATCATCACTTCCGGCGTATCCCCGCGTTGGTCGATGCCCAGCAACGCATCGCCGCAGGGTATCTCGGCACGCCGTTACGGGCACATTTGCGCTATTACCGCAGTAGCAATGTATCGCCTCAACGGGCAGTGACCTGGCGCTTCGAGGGTGTCAGCGGCGGTGTGCTGGTCGATTTAGGCTCGCACTTGATTGATCTCAGTGCATCGTTATTTGGGAGTCCACTGCAGCGTGTGCGCGCAGAATTGCAGACCGTCTATCCACAACGACCCGGACGTGATGGGGAATTGATTCAGGTTGATGTGGACGACATCGCGTGGCTCCAAGCACGCCTCGCGAATGGGATGTTGGTGACCATGGAAGCCTCCAAAATGGTTCCCGGAGGAGCAGATAGTCTGCGTGTCGAGGCCTACGGCACTGCCGGAACCATCATGTTTGACATGGATGATGTGAATGCATTGCGTATCGGAACTGCACAGACCGCCAATAGCCTGCAGCGCATCGATATTTGGAATCGCAACACACCAGCTGCATCCGTCCCTGGGAGCGAGACTTCGACGAGTTCATTATCGTGGCACGCAGCCAGCTGGGAGTCTTTTCTGGCAACGATTGCCGGTGAACAACGCATCGTCTGTACCGGCGACGCAGGGTTGCATGTTGATGCTGTTATCGAGGCAGCGCGTCGCAGCGCAGCGAATGATGGATTGTGGGAGGACGTCCAGTGACCGCGCCACTGTCGTGGGCACCTGGTCAACAGGATTGGGTGGCGATTTGGCGCCAGATGTACGATGCGGAACGCGCGCAGGGTGAAGCAGCCACGCACCCAGACATGGAACGATCTGCTGATCAGTATGCCGCCATCGCGCAGCGATATGCTGCCACCGTGAAGCGTACACCACAGCCCGATGCGTTTATGCGCTGGCTGGTACCGCATCTGCGGCCTGGGTTGCGTGTGTTGGATATCGGTGCAGGCAGTGGCCGGTACCTGGAGCAGATTGTCGCACAGGGTTGTCGCTATATCGCTATGGAGCATTCGGCGGCCATGCGTGCGCAGATTGCGGTGGTACAGGGGAGGCAGGAGAATGCCGATGTGACGGTCATCGATGGCACGTGGCCAGCGACGACCGTGCCTGACAGTGATATCGTTTTTGCAGCTCACGTGCTGTATGCAGTCCGTGATATCGCCCCGTTCGTGCTGGCGATGGATGCAGCTGCGCGTGAACGCTGTGTCCTCTTGTTGGGCGCACGTCATCCGACCACCCCGATGTTGCCGCTGTGGCAGGCATATCACGGGGAAGCGCGTTTGCCATTACCTGCAGCCTACGAGTGCATCGCAGTACTTGCCCAATTGGGCATCTGTGCCGATGTGACCGTATTGCCGGCGGTGGCACCGATGTCTGCGCTGACCCGGAGTGATGCAATCGACGATGCCTGCTACCGCCTGCGGTTGCCCTGGGATGCGGAACATCGTGCGGCAGTCGGTGCGTTGATTGATGCGCAGTGGCTGCCACAGGCAGATGGGAGCCTGGTGTCGCCGGTGGCAGTCCCGCCGCAGGTCGTGATGACCTGGGTGCCGACTGCAGCGCGGCTTCGCACGGTGTGAACATCTGGCAGGTCTGCTTTTCGATGCCGCAGGCACCGGTAGAGCGTTACGAAGGACCGCCGCAATCCTCATAACAGGACTTATTCTCGGTGATGCCTTTGGTTTTCTCATCATGCGCGGGTAAAAGACCGCAATCCGGCTTGAAAACTCAGGTATAATAGGATGAGTAAATGCAGACTACCCTCATCGAATCGATTGCTCGTGAAGTCGCTGAGTGTACTGCGTGCCCGTTGTGTGAATCTGCGACGCGTGCGGTCCCGGGGGAAGGTCCTGCTGATGCGGCTGTAATGCTGATTGGTGAGGCGCCGGGAGCTGCCGAAGATAGATCTGGTCGACCGTTTGTGGGAGCGTCTGGGCGTTTGTTGGATGCGCTCTTACAGCGCGCTGGCCTCGACCGCAGTCAAGTGTTTATTGCCAATGTCGTCAAGCACCGTCCACCTGAGAATCGTGACCCTACTCCTGCCGAAATCCGAATGTGCCAGCATTTTCTGATGCGCCAAATTGCCGCAATCCAACCGCGTGTCATCGTTCCTTTGGGTCGTCATGCTGCAAAATTTTGGCTGCCCGATATTCAGATTTCGCGACAACATGGACACGTACATCATGTCGACGGACGGGTGGTCATCCCGATGTTACACCCTGCAGCAGCGCTCTATCAACCCAAGAATCGGCCGCTGATGGAAGCAGACTTCGAGAATCTTGGGGTGCATATACGTAACGGAGTTCGAAGCGCGCCATGAGGCATGCATCAAACGGTGAGGAATGTATGAAGGAATTTCAATTGTCTGGCCCAGGACGCCGTAATGCATGGTTGATGTTGGTGGGCGCTGGGCTGATTTGGGTATTTGCTATCTGGACCTTTCAATCAACATTGGGAATCAGCTATGTCCCAGGCGACGTCGGTGCATCATTGGGGACCATGTGGAGCGAAGGATTAACGGTCAATCGGACGGTGCCAGCGATATTTATGTTGGTACTCATGGTGGCTGCTCCCCTGACAATGTGGAACATCAGCATGGAATTGGTCTGCCAATACGCGGTGACGGATCAAGGCTTACGCTACCGTGCAACGGGTATCGACATAACCATCCCCTGGGATGGGATTACCGAAATCCGGACGGTGGATGGCGACAGCGACGAACCGAGCGACGAACTGGTCTTGCGTGATGCACCGAGCGTGCAAATCGCAAACCCCGTTTTCCGTTTGTTATATAGCCAAGCATACGGGGCGCGCGTGTTGCCTGTGTACCCCGGGGTGAACGATCGTATCGAACTCATCGCCGAAATTCGTCGGCGCAGCGGCAACCCCGTCCAACCCGTATTCGCGCCGGCTGAAGCAGGCGACGAACTCCCTCAATCATAACGGCATCTGCCGTGTGGATATTGAAATTATGTGTGTGAAAGGAGCAACAAGGTCCTCGGAATGAGCGCCCTTGTATGTGAGCAATGACAAAACAGCGATTACGTGTGATTCCCCTTGGTGGTGCCGGTGAGGTCGGTCGCAATATGTGGGTCGTGGAATACGCCGATGACATTATTGTGTTGGATTGTGGTGTGATGTTCCCCGAAGCCGAGATGCTCGGCGTCGATCTGGTCTTGCCGGATATCAACTATCTGCGCGAAAATATTGGCAAAATCAAAGCAGTGGTGTTGACCCATGGGCATGAAGACCACGTCGGCGGATTGCCCTATATTCTGCCTGAAATTGGCTTCCCAACGGTCTATGGCACCAGGCTCACCATCGGTATCGCCTCGCACAAACTCAAGGAACATCGTCTGCTCGAGCAGACCAAGTTTGCAACCTTTGAGGCCGGTGACGTGTTGCGAATCGGGGGCCTCACGGTCGAGACATTCCAACTTGCCCACTCTATCCCTGACACCGTCGGATTGGCTGTCAATACTCCCGCGGGTATCGTTGCCTACATCACTGACTGGAAGTTCGATCACACCCCGGTCGATCGCAAGAAGACCGACATCGCAGCTATCGCCGCGTTGGGTGCACGTCGCCCGGTTGTGTTGATAACCGACTGTGTGCGTGTCGAATCATCTGGCTTCACCCCGAGTGAACGGGTGGTCGGCGACTCTCTGGATAACATCTTTGCAACGGCACCGGGACGGATTATTGTCGCGACCTTTGCTTCGAATATTTCACGCGTGCAGCAGGTCATCGACTCCGCCGAAGCCTACGGCCGGCGCGTCATGCTGGCCGGTCGCAGTATGGAAAACAATTCGCGCATCGCCCAAGAACTGGGCTATCTGCGCATCAATGGGGGCACCCTGGTGCGTCCAAACGAAGCAGCACAGTTGCCCGACGATCAAGTCGCCGTCATCTGCACCGGCAGTCAGGGCGAGCCGATGGCAGCCTTGGCACGCATGGCCAATCGTGAATTCACGAATCTGCGTATCAAGCAAGGTGACACGGTGGTTGTATCGGCGTCACCCATCCCCGGCAACGAAGTGTCGGTGTCACGCGTCATCAACAATCTGTTCCGTATTGGGGCAGATGTCATCTACGGCAGCGATGCCAAGGTGCACGTGTCAGGACACGCGGCCCAAGAAGAACTCAAGATGTTGTTGGGGATGTTACGTCCACAGCACGTCATTCCATTCCACGGTGACTATCGCCACATGGTGCTCTATCGCAAACTGGCGATTGGCATGGATATGGGCTATACAACCGAGAATGTATTTGTGGTCGAAAACGGCTCTGTGCTCGAGTTCGGCCAGAATTACGGCAAACAGGTCAACAAAATTCCCGTCAACTACATCTATGTCGATGGGACGACGGTGGGCGATGTAAGCCAGATTGTTGTACGCGACCGACAGCTGTTGTCACGCGATGGCGTGATGATTGTGGTTGTCACCGTCGACCGACACTCGGGCGACCTCGCCGGTGGGCCCGAAGTGTTGACTCGTGGGTTTGTGCACATGAAGGAATCTGAGGAATTGCTTGAGGGCACCCGCAAGGTCGTCCGCAAAGTGCTCCAACACGGTAACGAAAAAACCGAAGTCGATTCGGCCTACCTCATCCGCAAAATCAAGGATGCGGTCGGTGACTTCCTCTACGAACAGACCAAACGTCGGCCGGTGGTTTTGCCCATCGTGACCGAAATCTAGGATTCTGCTTGATCGAGCGCCGGTACCAACGGTACCGGCGCTTTGTCGCGTTGGAGGCGCAGGGAGAGTGCGTCACTGCGGGCTTTGAGGTATTCACGGAAGGCGATGGTGGTGATGTCGGGGATGCACATCACATCGGCATCTTCGCCATTATCGGGGTAGTAGTTGGGAATGCGTGCGACACACGTGAAGCCGAATGTCGTATAGAGTCGCTGTGCATGGTGATTCGAGACGCGCACTTCGAGTTCGACTCGGCGCACCTGAAGGTCGTAGGCTTGTTCGATGAGCCCGAGCAAGAGTAATGCTCCAATGCCGTGACCACGGTACTGCGGGGCAACTGCGAGGGTCGTTATATGTCCTACACCGGCAGTGCGCATAATCCCGCCATGGCCAATCAGGCTGCCGGCAGAGCTAGGAACAACGGGCAGCGGTCGAAAGAGCATGCGAAGCCTGTTGCGTAGTGTCGATACCGTTTGTGCCGGAGGGATAGCTGGCTGTGCAGAAAAACGCGCCCCCACACAGCGATGATGCTGTGGGGAGCGCAGTTCTTGGAGATATGTGGCGCGGGACCACGGTGTTGAAAAACTCACTGCGTCAACAGCCTGGACCGCATCGAGATCGACTTCTTGGAGGTAGTCAATCCAATAGCGCGCCATGCGGACGTTACTTGATTGGCTTTGCAGCGGTCACGTTCAAGAGTGCGGAATACGCGCCATCACGGCCATACTGACCACCACTCTGGAAGTCACCGGTGACTTCGACTTTGCCCCAGACAAAGCTGTTGTTGGGTCCGAGAGTCAGTTGTGCGGACTGGTCCGGTGGGAACCCTTCCATCCAGATGATTTTGCCCATGGGCTGCGGACTCAAACCATCTTCTTCGACTGCGACACCTTCAGCAAGCACATAGATGACCGAATTCCAGAAGTAATACCCTTGCGTGGTGACGGTTTTGCCGGAGTGCGCTGCACCGTTATCTGCGAGATCAAAAAATGATACTTTATCGGCGCCCAAATCTTCTTTGGTGAGGCGATACTCCGTGCGCTTGATTTGTTCGATGACTTCGGATTGGGTCACCGCAATACGGTGTTTGAAGGCACCAGCCGGGCCAAACTCGCCCGATTCGATGCGTCCAGTGAGCTTCACAAAGCCATACACCGCATCACCGGGACGATGCAGATTCATGGTGACGTCTGCAGCGATATTGTCTACCCAGATGGCATCACCCAAGGGTTGTGCATCGAGGCCATTGTCGAGCGTACTCACGCCAGCAGCCATAATCGAGAATGGCTCTGCGCCGGTTTTGGAAAGGTATGCACCGGCGACGATGATATCTTTGCCAACGTATGCACCGATATCTTTGGTGACATCTGCGATATGGAGGGTATCATCGCCAAAAAGCCCACAGCTTGTGACCAATGCGACGGTCAACAAAAGTGCTAGAATTCGACTTATACGGACCATAGCCAACCTCGTGTAAAAACGATTTTTTACATCATAACACATTCTGGTGTCTGTGATTGTTGGGTGAATGGCAGTCCTCACGCATTTGTCCGTTCTGCGGCAGCGACTCACGGCGGATGCACAAGCAGTGATATATAATAGAAAAAACGAACCAACAGGTGCGAGTTCCCATGAGCGAATACATCACCATTAAAGGGTCGCGTGGCGGATTACGTGTGCAGATCCTCGACACCTGCGAATGGAACGACGCATTCCTCGCGCTTCAGACGCAAATGCGTGACGGTGCCGCGTTGATGCATGGTATGAAGCTTTCGCTCGATCTCGGTCAGCGCGAACTCAGCCCACAGGCGCTCGACGAATTGCACCAAGTAATGCGAACGTACCAGACCGAACCGGTCGATATTTTGGCTGAATCGCGCACGGTACGTGCCGAGGCACGCACTGCCGGCTTCAATGCCAAACCGCCGATGCCCAAAAGCGATACAAGCGCACCAGAACAGACGAGTAGTGTGCTATCACGGACGGTCCGGTCAGGCCAAATCTTGCGCCATCACGGTGACTTGGTGGTTCTCGGCGACGTGAATGCTGGTGCTGAAGTAATTGCATCTGGCAGTGTGGTGGTCTTTGGCCGCGTGCGAGGTGTCGTTTTTGCTGGGGCAATGGGGGATCGTTCGGCGGTCATCTGTGCCATCGAATTATCGGCAACGCAGTTGCGTATCGCCGATTTACGCGCACGTGCTCCGGAGGACCAGGGTCAAAAGACCCCAGAGATTGCATCCATCGAAGACAACCATATTGCCGTTCATGCGTGGCATGACTATCGGCGATAAGCGACTTTTTTGTTTATACGGGAGTAGTGCATCATGGCGAAAGTTATTACAATCACATCAGGGAAGGGCGGCGTCGGCAAGACTACGTCGACTGCAAATCTCGGAACTGCCTTGGCCATGCTGGGCAAAAAAGTCATTGTCGTCGACGCCGACATCGGCTTGCGCAACCTCGATGTCGTGCTCGGCCTCGAAAACCGAATCGTCTACGACCTCGTCGATGTCATCGAAGGTAACTGTCGCTTGCGCCAAGCGCTCATCAAAGACAAGCACAACGGCGAACTGTACCTCCTCCCGGCGGCACAAACCAAAGACAAAGACGCGGTATCGCAGACCGAAATGATCGAACTCGTCAATCAGCTCCGCAGCGAAGCCGATTACGTCATCATCGATAGCCCTGCTGGGATCGAAAGCGGCTTCAAAAATGCCATCGCAGGAGCAGACGAAGTCATCATCGTGACCACCCCAGAGGTGTCGGCAGTACGTGATGCAGACCGCATCATCGGCCTGTGCGAAGCTGCTGGCAAGGGGCATCCCAAGTTGATTATCAACCGACTGCGCCCCAAAATGGTACGCTCCGGCGAAATGATGTCGGTCGAGGATTTGCTCCAAATTTTGGCCATCGACTTGATTGGCATCATCCCAGACGACGAAGCAGTCATCACTGCAACGAATCGTGGCGAAGTGCTCGTCCTCGATAAAGCATCCAAAACTGGTAAATACTACATCGATATTGCCCGGCGGATTCTCGGCGAAAACATCAAAATCGATCCGATCGAGGACAATCCATCACTGATGGAACGTTTGTCCGGCATGTTCCAAGGCAAACGCTAAATCGCATCGTACGAAAGGAGTCCGCAATGGGATTCTTTAACCGCAATAAAGGTTCGGCAGAAGCAGCCCGGAATCGGCTGTTGAGTGTCCTGGTGTCAGACCGAGTCAAACTGACCCCCGATATGATGAACCGCATGAAGTCCGAACTCTGCGAGGTCATCAAACGCTACGTGCCGGGTATCGACGCCGAGGCAATTGCCATCAGTGTTACCCAGACCGACAATCACATGGACCAACTCGAGACCAAGATTCCGATTAGCCGCAACCGCGGCTAATCTGCGTTCGTCTATCGTACAGTGCGTTGTGTGTTTAGCCAGTGCGTCGAAACTGACGTCTGTACAATGAAGTGTCGAGGTTACTGTGGAATCACCCCGTCCGAGCATTGTATTCAGCCCGCGTGTGAAGTGGTTTGCAGCGGCAGCGACCCTCGCTCTTGCGTACGTGCTATTTGACGCAGTACATGAAGTGGCGATGGTGTTTTTTGGCGCAGTAGTATTCGCGTACATCTTTTCTCCGATTGTTGATTTTATCGCACCCTACGTCCGTCAGTCGCGTGTCGGTGCGACATCAATCCTCTATATCCTGATGGCAGCACTGTGTGCAATCAGCGTCGTACAGCTCGGCCCGGTTGTTTCATCACAATACAGCAGCCTGCGCGCTGATCTGCCCAATGCCTTGGCAGTGCTCGACACGTGGACGGTGGACGTTGCAGGGACAACCGTGCCTGTCGGCGTGCGCATCAAAGAACAAGTCGCTGACCGCCTGCTGGCTATTCCGGCGAGCCTCCCCTCGATCGTTGTCACGCTCATTCATGGGTTCCTACACTTCCTTGCCTTCCTCATCACCAGTTTCTTCTTGATGATGAACGGTAAGGTCGTTGCGAGAACGCTCATTAACTTGGTCCCCAAGACGCATCAAGCTGAGGTCCGCTACGTCGGAAGACACATCAACAGCATCCTGCGAGGATACATTCGCGGGACATTGTTGCTCATTCCGATCATGGCAGTGTTGACGACTATTGCATTGTCGCTCCTGGGGGTCCGGTATGCGTTGCTCATCGGCATTGTGAGTGGGATCGTCGAGATTGTGCCCATTATTGGGCCGTGGTCTGCCGCAGCGTTTGCGATTATCATGGCGGTTTTTCAGAGTCCACTGCCGTTCGGCGATACGGTGTTTGTGGTGGCTGCGGTCATTGGGAGTGTGTACTTTGTCCTGCGGATGTTCGAAGACTACGTCATCATCCCTGCAGTCGTTGGCCCAGCAGTCCATCTGCACCCGATTATGGTGATCGCCGCAATTCTCGCGGGGGCCGAAATCGGTGGTGTCCTCGGCCTCTTTTTGGCCATCCCATTTATGTCGGTATTGCAATACTTGTTGCGATGGGTGTATCACAAGCTCATCAGCTCCGACACGCTTCCTGACGGCCACTAATGCGTGATAAATGAAAACCGCCCGCAGTGCATATGCACTGCGGGCGGTTGTTTTAGGGTGAATCAGATTTTGACACTGACATTGCGGAAGCCGGCATCGACGTAGATAATCTCGCCGGTAGTGGCTGATGCCAAATCACTGCACAAGACCATCGCCATCTTGCCCACGTCTTCTTGGGTGACCAAGCGCCGGAGTGGTGCGACGTCGGGGAAGTTTTTGAGCAGATCCTTGAAGCCCGAAATGCCGCTGGCTGCCAAGGTGCGGATCGGACCAGCACTGATAGCGTTGCAGCGAATGTTATCTGGACCAAGGTCGCTGGCCAGGTAGCGCACGCTGGCCTCGAGGGCTGCTTTGGCGACGCCCATGACGTTGTAGTTCTGGGCGACCTGCTGCGAGCCATGGTAGGTCAGGGTGAGCACGGAACCGCCGTTGTTGAGCAACGGGCGGGCTGCTTTGACCACAGCGGTCAACGAGTAGACGCTGATGTCCATCGCAATGCGGAATCCTTCGCGGGTGACATTGAGGTAATCGCCAGCGAGTTCTTCTTTTTTGGCGAAACCAATCGCGTGGATGATGATGTCAAAGGTACCCCAGCGGTTTTTGATGGCATCCATCAGATTGTCGATGTCGCTATCGCTGTCGACATTGCAGGGCTCGATGAAGTCGACGCCCAGACTGGCTGCCAAAGGCCGCACGCGCTTTTCGATGGCGTCGCCGACATACGTGAAGCAGAGCTCCGCGCCTTCGGCGTGGAATGCCTTCGAAATGCCCCAAGCAATAGAGTTGTCATTGGCCAGGCCCATGATGAGGGCGCGTTTGCCGGTGAGTAATCCCATCGTGAATGGCTCCTTGCAAAAGCACTCCGACCGAATCGGAGTGGAATTATCCGCGGGCGGGGACGTCGAGGATGTGGTCGATGAACCCGTAGTCTTTGGCTTCGGTGGGGGTCATGAACTTATCGCGCGAGAAGTCACGCGTGATTTCTTCGGAAGTACGACCCGTATCGGCCGACAACAACCCGTTGCCCACCGCTTGCAAGCGCAGCAATTCCGCCACCATGCGCTCGACGTCGGGGGCATAGCCCTGTGCGCCGCCGCCGGCAGGGTGGAAGTGGATGGTCGAGTGCGGCAACGCGTAGCGCTTGCCTTTGGTACCACCCGCCAACAGAATGGTTGCCATGCTGCCGGCACGGCCGACACAGACTGTGTTGACGTCGGGGTTGATGATGTGCATGGTGTCGTAGATGGCCAGGCCGTCACGGACGCTGCCGCCCGGGCTGTTGATGTAGAACCAGACGTCGCGCTTGGAATCTTGGTGCTGCAGGTACAGCAACTGCGCGACAATCGACGATGCAACGTCGTCGTCGATGGGGGATGCCAACATAATTACCCGCTCTTGGAGCAGGCGTGAGTACAGGTCCCAGCCGCGTTCGCCCCTTGGGGTGCGCTCGACGACACTTGGAATAATAGGCATGGTGTTCTCCTCCAGATGCGCATGGGCGTACCCAATGCACAAGAAGTATACCATAAAGCGTTTTTCGACGAATGCACGCGGGGCATAAAAATCGAGCAGGGTTTATTGCATTGAAAAGGGAAAATAAATGAGCGGGGTTTACTGCAATAAACCCCGCTCAAAAGAAATCTCAGTCGAAAGAAACCGCGCTCAATCCCGTGTTGGAGGAACAGCGTTACCCGCGCTGATAGACCACCTTGCCGCCGAGGATGGTGGTGGTGACCTTGATCTGCAGGATTTCTTCTTCGCTACAGGTCAGGTAGTCGCGGTCGAGCACGGCCATGTCGGCCAACATACCGGGCATCAAGATGCCCTTGAGGTGCTCTTCACGGGTCAACCAGGTAGGGCTGGCGGTGTAGGAGCGCAGCGCTTCCATGCGGCTGATGGCCTCTTGGGGTGCAATCACCGTACCCTTGTGGGTTTTGCGCGTTACCAAGCTGTACAAGCTGATGAAGGGATTGTAGTGGAACGTGCTGGGGATGTCGCTCGAGGCGATCATCGGGATGCCACGCTTGAGGTACGTCTTGGCTGGCTTGTACTCGTGGGCCAGCTCTTCGCCGACGTCGCGGAACAAATCGTCGCCTTCGAAGTAGATGAACGTCGGCTGGATGACGGCGCCGATTTTGTACTTGGCCATGGCGTCGAGCGATTGTTCGCTGGCGAAGTAAGCGTGGATGATGTTGTGGCGATGGTCGCGGGGATTGGCAGCTACTGCATCGGCAAAGGCCAGCGCAGACTCGTGGTGGGCGCGGTCACCGATAGCATGAATGCCGATGTCCCAGCCCAGGTCGTGGCCGCGTTTGAAGTAGCGGCGCAGATCGGCCGGGTTGAGGCGGTTGAAGTCGCGCACGGTCGTCTCGCCCACAAATGGGTTGAACATCCAGGCGGTCCGGCTGGTGGTGCCGCCGTCGACGGCCATCTTGAGGGCCGTCATGCGCAACATGTCGTCGCCCAACCCGCTCCAAATGCCCAGATTGGCAGCTCGGTCGTCCAGTTCGGCTTCGTTTTCTTCTTCACGGAAGCCGTGCCATGACGGCATCAACGACGTGCGCTGGTGCAGCTTGCCTTCGCGGTGGGCGGCCATGTAGCCACGGATTTCGTATGGGTACAGACCGGGCTCTTGGATGCTGGTAATTCCATAGGTCAAATACTGCTGACCGGCCTTGTCGATGCCCTCGACGCATTGCTCTTGGGTCACGGCCGGCAACAGATTACGTACCAGCAACTTGGCGGCGGCGCGCAATATGCCGTTGGGTGTGCCGTCGGGGAATCGTTCGATCGAGCCGCCGGCCGGGTCGGCCGTGTTGGCGTCGACGCCAGCCAGGCGCAATGCCACGCTGTTGACCGTGTCCATGTTGAAGAAGCGCTTGAGCAGCACGGGATGCTTGTCGGTGGCGCTATCGATGTCGGCGCGGGTGGGCACGCGGTTTTCGACCAAGAACGATTCGTTCCAGCCTTCACCGATAATCCACTGCCCGGCGGGGGTCTTTTTGGCTGCGGCAGCAACCAAATCGTGGATTTCTTTGAGGGACTTGCAGTCGTCGAGCGAGATACGCGTCAACTTGATGCCCACTTCGAGCATGTGATTGTGTGAGTCATTGAAGCCCGGGATGACCATTGCTCCGTTGAGGTTGATTATTTTGGTGCCGGGGCCGGCCAGTGC
This sequence comes from Thermoflexus hugenholtzii JAD2, assembly GCA_945881915.1. Taxonomy (GTDB): domain Bacteria; phylum Chloroflexota; class Chloroflexia; order Chloroflexales; family Roseiflexaceae; genus UBA965. The sequence continues at coordinate 44,037 of CAMCVW010000015.1, forward strand.
CAGAATGCTGGCGTCGTCGCCGGTGGCGACAATCAATCCATTCAGGCTGGCGACTGCGCTGACCTGTGGTTTGGTCGGATCGAGCGTGATGATTTTGGCATTGTGCACAATCAAATTGGGCGAGAGCGACATTGCATACTCCTTTGGCTGCCTCTATACAGCTGCTGCGTCTTCTGCCAGTCGTGAACTGGACTTCTGGGTTGCCGGGTTGATGAATCGGGTCGATATCATGGTAATCACTGCGAAAGCGCAGGCAATCATGAACGGGATTTGGTAGCCATAGAAGTTCAAAATGTACCCCGTCGCCAACGGCACAATCACCGCGGCCACGTGCTGCATCGTCAACCCCATGGCAATCGAAGGCGCGATGTCTTGGTGTGAGGCGATTTTGCGCAAGTATGTATTAGCACCCACCCACGAAATGGGGAAGATGACACTATAGACCGTATAACACGCCACCAACACCCAGATATTATCGCTGAACGCATACCCCGTCAGCGCCACCACGTACAGTACATTGGCTACTGCCAACATCGGTCGCTCGCCGAATCGGTCAATCAATCGACCGACGCGCCGACCAATCAGCGTATTCACCAGATTGACCCCGATGAGAATCATGGTCAAGCGCGTGACGTCCAGGTTGAACTTGTGCGCCAGTACCCACAATCCGAACGAAAAGAAGATCTGCTGCCGGCCACCGTCCAACAGATTGAGCATGTAATAGAATCGATAGTCTTTGTGGACCACAATCGGCTCGCGCTTGGTGGTCACTTCGTGTGGTACACCATTGCGCAGACTGGGGAAGGAGTAGATCATGATGCCCGCAGCCAGTGATGCCAACCCGGTCAGCCAAAAAGCGCTGGCGAACGTCATTAGATTGAGGTAGAACCCAAGCGCCATGATGACCATCGCCACCAACCCGCCCAAGTTACCCAAGGCGGTCACATGCCCGAGGATAGCCCCCGATTTGTTTTCGGTGGTGATACTCATGGCGAGGGCGTGCTGCGTCTGCAACCAGGTGTGGTAGCCCATCGAGCTCAAAATCACCCACGGGGTGACCGTGGCAAAGTCCGTCGCGATGCTGAACAGCGCATAGCCGATTGCCAGCGTGGTCAATGCCAATGTGGTCAGTTTGGGCAACGACAAGCGATAGAACAGCGCTGTGAGGAAGATAATCAAAAAGCCCGGAATCTCGCGGATGGCGGTGATGTAGCCGAACTGCGGACCAGCCAGACGCAACTCGTTTTCGAAGAAGTTGGTCACCACTGCCTGCTGCCCCGACATGGCGAAGCTGGCCAGCACGGTCGTCAGCGTAATCAGCATGAAGCCGCGTTGGGCTTCTGCGGACGGGAGGGATTTTTGCATCTAGAGGTTCTCCGTCTTGTGGAATATTTCGGCCATGGGGAGGTTGAAGCGCTCACCCAACTCGACTGCCCAATCGCGCATGCGTTTGTCGAGCTCGGGATTGACCGCGCCGACTTGGCTGGCGTGGGCGTGCAAGGCAGCCAGTTTTTGGTCGAATACTGCCGTGATGTCGATGGCGACATTCGGCATCGGCGTGCCCACAATGTAGAATTCGGGAATCTTGTGTGGGAGCAAGCCTTCTTCGGTCATCAACTCGGGGAAGTCCCAGGGATTCTGCGCAGCCGGGTAGGCCGCAGCCAACGTGGCAGTTCCCGCGGCGATGTGATCGGGGTGGTAGCGGGCGATGCCCAACGGCGTCCCCCAGAAGCGCTCGGGCGATTGGCAAATCAGACGCGTCGGCTTGTAGGTGCGCAGCACGCGGACGATGTCTTTGCGCAATTGCAGCGTCGGGTAGAGCCGGCCATCGGGGTAGTCGAGGTGGATGACACCTTTGAGCCCGAGGATTGCGCCGGCTTCGGCTTGTTCCTTTTTGCGCGTGTCGATGGTCACTTGGCGGGCTGCCAGGCTGAGGTCAGTGGCATCGTCGGATCCGCCTGCAGAGGCGTCGGTGATGACGCAGATGTAGGCGTCATAGCCTTCGTTCATCCAGGTGAGCAGTGCGCCAGTGCTGCTGAATTCGGCGTCATCGGGATGCGCCATGATGGACATGCAGACGGGTTTGGGTGCGCTTGTCATGATTGTCACTTCTGTAGGTATGGATCGAGGAGGAGCGCCAGCTCAGCCCGGCGATCAGCCGGAATGACTGCAGGATTGGTCATAATCGCACTCGCCAGGGCACGATGGGCCGGGCTGTCGAAGCCCGTGCCGATCAGCGGCACGACGCGGCGGATGATGTCTTGGGCCATAGCCACATTTGCATGCATCGTGGCAACGACCGTCTCGACCGTGACGGCGTCGTGGGCGGGGTGCCAGCAGTCGTAGTCGGTCACACAGGCCAGCATGGCATAGGCAATCTCGGCCTCGCGGGCGAGTTTGGCTTCGGGCAAGGCGGTCATACCGATGAGGTCAAAGCCGCGCCGGCGGTTCTCGTTGCTCTCGGCCAGGGTCGAAAACTGCGGCCCTTCCATGCACACATACGTCCCACCAACGTGGAACGCAGCGCCGGCAGCGGTCGCAGCAGCAGCCAGACGGTCGCTCAAGCCCGCATCGAAAGGCTTGTCAAACGCCACGTGCGCCACGATGCCATTGCCGAAAAACGTATTCGGCCGCATCCCCGTCGTTCGGTCGTAGAGCTGCGTGGGGATGACGATTTGTCCCGGCGCATAGTCGTCACGCAGACTGCCCACCGCGCTGACGGCGATGAGCGAACGGACGCCGAGCATGCGGAATCCGTAGATGTTTGCCCGTACGGGGACCTCCGTGGGTGTATAGCGATGCCCGACCCCGTGGCGTGGTAAAAATGCCACGCGTTGGCCGGCAATCGTCCCGATGACGTATGCATCGCTGGGCGCACCGAACGGCGTCGTCAACTGCACCGTCTCGACATCGGTCAGCCCGGGCATACTGTACAGCCCACTGCCGCCGATGACACCAATAGTTGCCTTCATGCGTGCCTCATATATCCTGGATTGACGTGAATGCAGCATCATTTTATACTGAATCTGCAGTTCCATTTGGAACAGGAGAGAGATATGACCACGACCACATACCACGTCGCCGGCATTTCGTGCGACCATTGCGTGCGTGCCATCACCAACGAAGTCAAAGACATCGCCGGGGTCAGCACGGTGACCGTCGATATCCCCACCAAAATCGTCACCATCGAGCACACCAACGTGTCTGCTCCGGTGCTGGTCGCGGCCATCAACGAGGCCGGCTTCGACGAGGTCGTGGCGCAGTAAGGCGGTTGTTCAGGGAAAAGCGGGGGAGCGGCTATTGCCGCTCCCCCGTTTGCTGTCATAGTCCATGGTGTCGGCGAGGTTGGTCAGCGCCTTCTGGAGTGTGTGGGAGCATATCGTCAGTGGGCGCTCGGGCGCCGAGCTGGGAGTGCATTTTCGCACCGAACCAACCCCTGACCCGCCAAAGAGTGTCCGCCCAGAACGACTGCCTGTGAAGCTGCGCTGCACCCAATCCCTGCAGCTGTCCCGCCGTGTGCGGGCGAAGCTTTTCCCCTGCTCTTCGTCCTACTCCGGCTGTATCGCCAAGGCCTGGGCAAATGCCAGCGTGTCATAGACCTGGGTAGTCATAACGGACTGCAGTATGGTCGGATCGAGGCGGGTGTATTGGTGTACGAGGATAGTGCGGAATTCCACCATGGTCAGCATGCTGCGGAGCATCGGTGTATCGATGATGCCTGCCTCGGCGAGCAACACAAAGCAATCTCGTGACTCTTTGGGGGAGCCCAAGCGGCGCAGGCGCACAACCCGATTGGCGATATCGATGCACGATTCACAGGCACGCTGGATGTTCATCGTGACGGCGTCTTGGGTCAGGTAATCCTGTGCAAACGGGATGTCCGACCGCTGGGTCAGATACGCTTCGATCTGCGCGATACAGCGCTCGATGGATGTGCGTTTGGCGAGGATGACGTCATCGACGTGCATAAAACCTCCCGGTTTGTAGGCCATGGGCGACAATGTCGGCACGTTCGCGATTGAAGTATTGATACGTTTTGATGATGACCAGTTCGTAGAGGTCGCTCTCGGTGCGTTGCGGGGCGGCGATGCGCCTCCCAGTGCTGATGACTTCATACTGCAATATGGTATCGACCTGACGCAGATTAACGAGGTCGATTGACCGACCAGTTTTGAGCATCAGGTCGATGGTGAGTTCGTGCAACGCCGCAGTTGCGGTTTTGGCGATGTCAAAAGGGAGGACAACGGCGATGTCGATGTCGCTCGCGGGGCGCTCGTCGGCCGTGCCGAACGACCCAAACAGATAGATTGCTTGAGTCGTCGGGAATGCCTGCAGGATGTGTGTGACGAGTGTCTGTTCCATCGTTCCGCCGCTAGCGTTGGCCGTAATTGGGTGCCTCTTTGGTGACGGTGACGTCGTGTGGGTGTGACTCAGTCAGGCTGGCCATGCTGATGCGGTTGAAGCGTGCGTGCACACGCAAGTCTTGGATGGTCGCGGTCCCCACATACCCCATCCCGGCTTTGAGGCCGCCGACGAGTTGGTAGATGGTGTCGCCCACAGCGCCCTTGAACGGCACGCGGCCGACGATACCCTCGGCGACGAGCTTGCGACCCTCACGCGTGTTTTGGAAGTAGCGTTCCCCGCCGCCTTGCTGCATGGCATCAATCGAACCCATGCCGCGATAGATTTTGTAGGAACGACCTTCGTAGAGGACCGTCTCGCCCGGACTTTCGTCCGTACCGGCGAACATCGAACCCATCATCACAGAGTGTGCGCCGGCAGCGATGGCCTTGGTGATGTCGCCGCTATAGCGGATGCCGCCATCACCGATGACCGGGATGCCGAAGGTGTCGGCCACTTTGGCACATTCCGATATTGCCGTAATCTGTGGCATGCCTGCGCCCGATACCACCCGCGTCGTGCAGATGCTGCCGGGGCCTTGGCCCACTTTGATGCCGTCGACGCCCCGTTCGCACAAGGCGCGGGCTGCTGCCGCCGTCGAAATATTGCCAACGATGAGTTGCATGTTCGGGAACTGTTCACGCACTTTTTCGACGCTGCGCAGCACACCACTCGAATGCCCATGTGCCGTATCGATGCACAATACATCGACGCCGACCTTGATGAGCGCTTCGGCGCGCGCCAGGAAGTCGCCGCTGACGCCGATAGCTGCGCCCACACGCAACCGACCCTGATCGTCTTTGCACGCATGCGGGTATTCGATTTGCTTCATGATGTCTTTGACGGTAATCATGCCCGACAAGCGGCCGTTGCGATCGACGACGAGGACTTTTTCGATGCGGTGTTTGTGAAGGAGTTCTTTGGCCTGCTCGAGGGTAGTCCCTTCGGGCACGGTGACCAAATTTTCTCCGGTCATCAGCTCGCTGATGGGGCGGGTGCGGTCGGTCTCGAAGCGCAGGTCGCGGTTGGTCACAATACCGACCAAATCGCCGTTGGCGGTGGTGATGGGGATGCCCGAGATACGGTATTCGGCCATCATATCCAGCGCGTCGCCGACGGTGCGATCGTGATTCATGGTGATGGGGTCGGTAATCATCCCGTTTTCGGAGCGCTTGACCTTGCGGGCCATCTCGACCTGGTCGTCGATGGATAGGTTTTTGTGAATGATGCCGATCCCGCCCTCGCGGGCCATGGCAATTGCCAAGCGGTGTTCGGTGACGGTGTCCATAGCGGCACTCACCAGCGGTAGATTCATGCGAATGCCGCGGGTCAGCCAGGTGCTCACGTCGGTGGTCGAGGGCAACACATCAGACGCGGCAGGTATGAGCAATACGTCGTCGAACGTCAATGCTTCACGGGCAAATTTGTCATCCCAATCGATGGTCACAACCGCCTCCAATACTCGCATCGGCCCAAAAATATTCTCATCATCATACGACGAAGCCAAAAAAGCGTCAATCGGAGGAATTATGAATTATGAATTATGAATTATGAATTGGCGTGAAGGATGGTTGTATACTTGCAGTATTACGTGAATGTGCAGGCTTGGTTCTATGCAAAGGACACAGGGAATGACGCAGAATCTACCCGCAATGACGAAACAGCAGATTGATCAACTGACTTTGTTTCTCCCTGTATTTGAAGCACCGGGATTTACGCCATTCCTCCCGAAGGGCGAATACAACATGACATTGCCGTATGTCGAGGCAGTCATGCACTTCAGAGATGTGTATGTGCCGATTTGTGCATCGATACCACCATATGATCTGCTCCCCGAAGACAATGGGGACGTCGTTGCAGGAATCACCATCTACCAGCAGTTCGCCACAATCGACGCGATGGAGCGTACAAGCGCCAATCAGATTCGTCGATTGCTGCGCGGCTGCACGCGTGGGGAGCATTTTGGCTTTGCGTCGACGGGCGATTTGATTGCCGCAGGCGTCATGGCCGCAGCACTCCGTCGCCTGCTTGAACTACGTCCAGACGCTCCCGATGGCGCAGATGTGATGGTTGACTAGTCTGAATCTCTGGCTCGCGTCGCAGGTCGACGGAAGCGTTCCCGCACCACACAGGAGCATACGATGCACGAAGTTCCCCCACCCATGACCAAACAGCAGATTGATGCACTCACCCCGTTCCTCGCCATTTTCACCCAGCCTGGCTACCGCCCGTATCTGCCAGAGGCCGAGATGACCATGGCGCTCCCTGATCCGCCTGAAGTGGAATCATTCCGAAACATCTACCTGGATGTGTGCCAGGATGTCGCGCCTGCCGGTGCACTCGCTGGGGATCCTCCTGGGCTCGATCCGACGGAGCTCTACATGCACTATTCGAACCCCGAAGCAATGGCAACGGCGAGCGCCAATCAAATCCGACGCTTCCTGCTGGTCACGTATCGAGGCGACTATCACGGGTTTTTGGCGACGGCCAACAAAATCGCCTCGGGGGTCATTCCCGCGGCGTTGCAGCGACTGCTGGAATTACGTGCTGACGCACCGGATTGAGAAATCAGAGATCAGAAAGGAAAACCACATGACACAAGACGGTAACAAAGAGCTCCAACTCGTGATTGAGAAAACGACCGGACGATACATTGATGCATCGATTAACGCGGCTGGGTCGCTGTATATTACTGGCGTTGATGATGGCCCGCTAACCAGTGCGTTCTTTGGCAAAAGTGACTATGAGTACTGCATCACCATCGAGGCACAGCACAAAGATTTGCTGCTGCTCCACCTCATCAAGGCGCTACATGGACATGACGCTGCAATCACCTCGGCGCTCATGACAATCGCCAAAGAGAATGGGATTCCCTACAGTTTCGCATCGTACTAATCAGGAATCTGTTGTGTTGGGTCATGAGTACATTCCGGACGGAGAAGAATGAACTGCTTCCGGTGAATTGTTGATTGCAATGCTGTATGTAATGGAACTTTTTGACCAAATCAAGCGTCTGGATAGTGTTCCCCTCAATCAAGAAAGGATACTCCGATGGCTGAAGAAACACCACAACGGAAGCATCTGGCTATTGAGCACACGAACGGACGGAACTCTCGCGACATTGATGCATATATCAACGAAAACGGTGATCTCTACATTTACGGCTACGACTGCGGCCCAGTTACCTCGGATTTTTTCGGCAGCAGCGACTACGAATACCATTTGACTATCAAAGCAGCAGACAAAGACATGATTTTGTTGCACGTGCTCAAAGCATTACACAACAACCCAGAGGCAATTAGTTCCCGGTTAATGGATATCGCGCGTGAAAACAACATCAACTATGGTTTTCACTCTTTTTAGTCGGTGTGCGAACCACCGGTTTTCGGGCGGGGCTTTTTGCAAAAAGCCCCGCTCTCCTGTACCTCTGCCATACGATATTCCGAACCCGTCCCCCCACCTACATAACATGCCTCCTCCAACCGTGAATGCAAGCCGCGGAATCTGCGGGCGAGGTACCCCGCTTCGCGGGGCATGACGACCTCGCCCTTGTTCACCGTCACGGTCATCGCATCCTACCCGTCCCATCCATCCGTCATGGCATGCCTCACAACTCCCCGTCTTGGTATGCCGACTCTCGCTGCAACCGCGCTCCAGATAATCCTGTCGGCATGCCATCTTCTGCAGATGCACTGCATGTTGCCGGGTAGGCCACAGCATGCTGCTCCCATCCACCACTATTCTTCATGTACAGGTATCAGTTGCTGCGTCGCCGGGCGTACAATCACTGCATCTTATACACGATTCCATGCTCCGTGATGGTGTGTCCAAAATGGAGTTGTCGATCGGAGCATGGAATGACGGTTGGGATGGGTTGGGCGCTCCCCCGTGAATGCAAGCCGCGGAATCTGCGGGCGAGGTACCCCGCTTCGCGGGGCATGACGACCTCGCCCTTGTTCACCGTCACCGTCATCGAAGCCCACACACTATTTTTCACACCTGCGAATTCACTGAAACATGCTCAACCAAGGCGACACCTATGCATCCACGAACAACTCAAAGAAACCATCGCCCGCAGCCAACTGAAAACTGAAAACTGAAAACTACTATCTATTTGGTGATTGCGCGGAAGTCAATGTGCACCGGCGGTGGATGCAGGCGCCGCAGTTCTGCTTTGGCCGCATCAGACAGGGCAGTACCGACAGCAGTGTTCCGTCGGTAGTGGAGTTCAAACCAGATGTCGGTCAGTTCGGTTTCGCCTTCGCGGACGACGGCATATTCGTGTTGCATTAACTGCTCCACGGTGGGGTAATCGCCACGTTCGAGGGCGATGCGCGCAGACAAAATCTGAATTCGGTCGTGCGTGCGCACCGCTGCGGGGAGGGCACAAAAGACGGTGTGCGCTGCATCAAAATCGCCTGCTGCGCAGAGGAGTTCCATGTACTCCTGAGCAATTTCCATCGCTGCAGGCTGGAGTTGCCATGCCTGTGCCATGTGTGCACGGCCAACTTCGGGGTGTCCATTGCTGCTGGCAAGCACGGCCAGATTGCGCCACGCCCAGGCCGACGGCTGCAGTGCAATCGAAGCCTCCCATGCGTCTTGGGCGCCGGCTGCATCGAAGTGTTCCATCCGCATCACTCCCAGGTGCAGCAACGCATACCAATTCTGGTGCGCGTCTGGGGCGGCTTCGAGCAATGCCCGCCATTCTGGTTGGACCATCCATTCACCGGGTGCGCTGTCTGGGGATTGTGTGGGTAACGAGCCTTGCTTGAGCAACGTCTGCCACTTGGCCTGTTCCGGTCCCAGTGACGCAGCCGGGAAGACAAACGAAGCAGGAACAGATGGTTCGGTTCGACCCTGGCGCCGAGCCAATTCGAGCGCACCCCAGCCGGACCCGTGGGCCAGCACTGATTGACCAGGCGCATCGGAAATGGCTGCATATTGGGTATCGAGCGCCTGTAACTGGGCGGTGCTGAGCCGTCCCTTCAGCAGACGATCGACACTCTGCCAGGCATAATCCCAATCAGGGGAGTGCACAGCGGCAGGATCTCCCTGGAAGTGGCCAAACACCTGCGTCCAATGCCAATCCGCCCTTGCCGGCATGGTCAGACCGTGCAATTGAGATGGTGCAATACCGGCTTGAATCTCGAGGTATGGTTTGCCGCCGGGGGCCAAGAATTCTTGCCAGTGCCGCCCGCCCTGGTGACTGCCCCAGCAGAACATTTTGCGGTAGCGCAGGAGCGGTGTCGATGCCTCGAGGAAGCCCGATCCGTCGGCCCCTAGGGCTGCTTCCCAGGGTATATCTGCTTCATCTGGTTGGAAGAAGTACTCGTTCGCCGAGCCTGAGTGTAACGAATACGAGGCGTCTTTGTTGTCGAACGTCGACAAAATGGGCATTTCGCCGTAGGCGTAGTCATACCCCTTGCCCGTCAAATCGGTATAGATTATTTCTTTGGTAGGTGCCAATACACGCACGTCTGGTCGTTCATCTACCGCAGTATTGGTCCACCAGTACATTGAGGTCGCGACGTCATTGGGATTGGCGACGCGGGTGTGTGCAATGAGCCAGTGCGACCCTTGGGGCAGATAAAAATCAATCTGCCAGAACAAGTTTTTGGTGCGTTCGTATTCATACAGGCGTAATCCCGGTTCACCGTCGGCACCGCGAATTTCGGCGGCATAGACCGACGCGCAGGTGCCAAAGGTATGCCCGTATTGGCTGACATTCCACTCGATCCCGCCCGAAAACCAGGCGTTGCGGATTGCCAAATTCGCCGGTTGGTAGACCGGATTGACGTTGAGCAATTCACGTTGGGTCGGGATGTGAAAAAGCGACAACAAGCGTCCGCCATGGGCGGGCAAAAACGTCGCGCGCAGGATATCGTTTTCGAGCACGATGGTCTGGTAGGTTGTCGCGACACGCTGACGGGTGTAGGTATCTTGCATGCGGTACGGCAAGACACGTGCGCCGCATTCCGAGCCCAGCATTTCGAGCTTTTTCGCAGGCATGTTGGCATGCACACTGACGGTCCGATTGGTGGTGCGATCGCGGAAGCGCGGCAGAGGATTTTCGCTCCCCAATGCGACGCCGGGCATGCGGTGTGGAACGACGGTCAGTGTGGTCATCGGTGCGACTCCGTCAAATAATGCAAGTGCGTGTGTTGTGTGGATATCATACTGTATGACCAATGGGGTGTGGTTGACGGTGGGGTAGCAATGCTTCAGAATGGGTGTGATTTCCGACGTCAAAAAGTCAGAAGTGCACGTGCACAAGGAGAGCGCATGAGTCCCAAAAAAACAGACGGATTCTCGGCCGCCGAAAAGGCTGCAATGGCAGAGCGGGCCCGTGAACTCAAAGCACAGGCCAAGAGCACGCAAGTGCGTGCCGATGGTGAAAAAGATTTGCTCGCCAAAGTCGCCGAAATGACCGTGGATGAACAGGGTATCGCCACACGTCTGCACGAGCTCGTCAGCACACACGCTCCCATCCTCACTCCCAAAACATGGTACGGCATGCCTGCATGGGTACGCGACGGCAAGGTTGTCTGCTTCTTCCAATCTGCGAGTAAATTCGGCTCGCGCTTGAATACATTTGGCTTCCAAGATGCAGCCACGCTCGATGACGGGCCCATGTGGCCGACGGCGTATGCCCTGCTTGCGATGACTCCCGATATCGAGGATCGCATTATTGCGTTGTTGAAAAAAGCCACCAAGTAGAATTATGAATTATGAACTGAATTATGAATTATGAACTGAATTATGAATTATGAATTTTGAATTTATGAATTTATGAATTTATGAATTAGGTTGCGTCTTGTCAAGTGGTGTAAATTCGTGGGTTCGCTGAAGCGGCAGTAATTATCGGCGGTAAGTGGAATCGCGGGCTTCATCCATAAACTTTTTGGTGAAGTAACCGCGCTTCAGACTCCAATCTCTGTCTAGTTCTACGACCTCGATGGTTGTTTCTTGACAAGCGGTAAATATTGAAGGGTTGGCGCACCCTATTCCCCTCGTTACCTGTACGAGGCGGCTGTTCTTTGATTTTTCATGAAGCACCGTCGTTACACCCGCATTCCATCATCGAGATTGGTTACCACAGAGCACCACGTTCGCAAGAAGGATGTAGACTTTTGGCATCTGGTTATAGCAAAGAGATTGTGCAACTGCATAATAGACGACAATCGTACGAGATGAATAGAAGACCAAAAATATTGTGACATAAACTTGACATTTAAATAAATACTGTTAATATAGTCATAATCATTCAAATTAGTATGATAAATAAACTAGACAAGAAGATTTATCCCCGTCGAGTACGTAGCAGATGTCAAACATTGACATCGGCACGCAGTGTAGCTTGCAAACCTAACCCTGCGACCGAGCAGCAAATGATGCGCCTGTGTACTGTTCGGAACCCAAACACAGTAGGTCACGGCTGACGCTCGCAACCATGGGAACAGCCGCGCATGATCGGCATCTTTCCACCGCACACGCCCTCGCTCCCGGACTCCCTCCCAACAAGAAGGTTAGAAGGAGAACACTGTGTTTAAATCTCTCGCAATTGTTTTTGCCGTGCTATGTTCAATGGTCTTGATTCCCAGTATGCCTACTCAGGCAGCAAGCGATGATCGCTGCTTTGCTGAAACTGGTTTTTGTATTAGTGGCCAAATCCGTTCGTATTGGGAACGCAATGGTGGGTTGCCCGTTTTTGGCTTCCCAACATCTGAATTACGGTCAATGGATATCGAAGGAACTCCGTTCATGGCGCAAAACTTTGAACGTAATCGCTTAGAATTACATCCTGAAAACAAGGCACCATATGATGTACTGATTGGGCGAGTCGGCGCATTATCATTAGAACAAGATGATATTAATCCAGACATACTTGCGATTGACGACTACGACACAAAAGAAACAGACGGTGTTCTGTGGAAAAGCGACCCCATTAACACGAAATGGTTTCCACAAACGAAATTTTTCATCGCGGGTGAATTTCTTGAATACTGGCGGACTCATGGGTTACAACTCGATGGAAAAAAGAGTATTTCAGAAGCGGAGAGCCTAGCGTTGTTTGGCTTACCACTTACTACACATTATTTGTCAGAAGATGGGTATTTGAGTCAAACTTTCGAGCGCGCTCGATTCGAATGGCATCCCGATAATCCAGAACCATACAAGGTGTTGTTGGGTTTACTCGGTAATAAATACTTACCAAAGTAAGCCGGATTGTACAATCTCGTGAATCTAATAGCAGACTTCGGTGAATTCACCGAAGTCTGCTATAAAAATTTGTCGTTGTGATGTGGTAATAATTTCTTTTCAAGGAGACTACGATGAACTTACGTTTCAAAACCCTGGCAGTGTTGCTTGTGATGTCCTTTGTCGTCGTTGCTTGTGCAGGTGCAGCAGTACCTGTCGCTGAGCCAACGCAAGCTCCGGCCGCGACCGAAGCGCCCGCTGCAATCGAAGCGCCCGCCGCCACCAAAGCGCCCGCGTGTACATCCGATGAACAGGATATCATGTGTGCACTTGAATCAGATCCTCAGTTCTCTACAGTAGTGGCTATTTTGAATACACTCCAATTAGCAGGTGGAATAAAAAATGGTAAATTGGGAACTATCACCTTTTTAGTGCCTACAAACGATGCTTTCGAAGCATATTTTGCCGGAGCTGGCACGAGTTTGGAAGAACTGAGCAAGCCAGAAAACTACAGCGTCCTTCTTAAATCCGTCCAATTAGGCATATTCCCAGGCAAACAAATGGAAGCTGATTTGGCAAAATCAGGAAACTGGACAGTCGCTGGCACTGCAATCCAAGTTGCTGTCATCGATGGCAAGCTTGTGATAGATCGCGACATAAATGTGCTCCTGGCCGACACAGAACTTCTTGACGGAAACGTGATTCACGTAATCGATGGGGTGATTATTGGTAAAGCTCCCGCCGCCACCGAAGCTACCGCTTGTGAATCCGATGATCAGGATATCATGTGTGCACTTGAATCAGATCCTCAGTTATCTACAGTAGTGGCTATTTTGAATACACTCGAATTAGCAGGTGGAATAAAAAATGGTGAATTGGGAACTATCACCTTTTTAGTGCCTACAAACGATGCTTTCGAAGCATATTTTGCCGAAGCTGGCACGAGTTTGGAAGAACTGAGCAAGCCAGAAAACCACAGCGTCCTTCTTAAATCCATCCAATTCGGCTTATACCCAGGCAAACAAATGGAAGCTGATTTGGCAAAATCAGGAAACTGGACAATCGCTGGCACTAAAATCCAAGTTGCTGTCATCGATGGCAAGCTTGTGATAGATCGTGACATAAATGTGCTCCTGGCCGACATAGAACTTCTTGACGGAAACGTGATTCACGTAATCGATGGGGTGATTATTGGTAAAGAATGACGATGACGATCAGCAGATTATGAGTGGTTGTGGTCGGTGGCCAGTGTAGCTGCCTAAATAACCATTGTTTGATGGTTTGTCCATTTGGTCAATCAACGAAAGGAGCCGGAATACCGGCTCCTTTCTCGCGCGGGGAACACACCCCCGCAGCTTTTTTCTACACAAAAGCACTGTATGATGCACATAGTCTCAGAAACCGCTTAGGAGCATACACATGCCTTCAAAATACGCCAACCTCGACGAATACTTCGCCACCCTCGCCACAGCCCAACGCGACACGATGAACGAGATCATCGAGTTCGTTTTGGCAGAATACCCCCAGCTCGAATGCAAAATCGCCTGGAACAAACCGCATGTCCATTTGGCCGGCAAGTACGTCTTGGGCATGGAAGCCGCCAAAAAACATCTGATGTTCCACCCCTGGAGCGTGCCGGTGTTCGAGAGCTTCTTGCCACGTCTGACCGGCTATGTCTGCGGCAAACGCACCTTCCAAATTCCCCTCACCTGGACCATGGACAAACAGTTGCTGCGTGACATCGTCGACGCCCAACTCGCCGAAAAGCAACAGAGCGCCTGAACAAAGTTATCAGTTACCAGTTATCAGAGCGTGGTTTTTTGGCAGTCCGACACATTGCAAAGACGATTTTCACGAGTTCGAGTCCTTATCGTATATTGGGTCACACTCGGTTTTGGGCATGATTTCTGTATCAACGAAAAAGACGTAGCCAGTAAGCAGTTTCACGGGCTTCTTTGTACGCAATGGTCATTTTGTGACGAAAATCAGCGCGTGATTCTGCTGCCACGGCTTCTTCAACATTTGCTCCGACGCTCGTTGCCGAACGAACGAATTGAAGTAATATCGGACGGAGAATCTGATTGTTCGAATGCAAGGAATACATGCGTACGGCTAACTTAGCAAATACGTAACTCTTGTCTCGGATGATGTTTTGGTAGGTCATACTTCCCTCCGTATACGTCTCAATGCGAGTATGGAGGAGTGCCGTTACCAAATCATTACCAGACGCAGAGCATTGAAAGAAATGTCCTGATACAACACTGCAAACTGAAAACTGCTAACTGATAACTCTTCAATCGCGTCGTAATCGCTGCGTCAATCGGGCATAAAACGTATTCGATGAATAGACTCTTTTAAACGCACAGGTACGTTCGGAGCGCCGAATCGTGACGGTGTCGCCCTCTTGCATGGGATGATGATCGTTGCCATCGGCGTAGACCGCGGCCGAATGCCGGCCACGTAACGTCAGCTGCAACGTTGCATCTTCATGCAAGACCAACGATTTGATGCTGGTCATGTGAGCCGCAATCGGGACCATCACCATGGCGGTCGAGCGTGGATCAATAATCGGACCGCCCGCTGACAGGGCATACGCCGTAGACCCCGTGGCGGTCGAAATGATGAGTCCGTCCGAGTGGTACGTATTCAGATGCGTATCGTAGATGCGCACATCGATGCTGATGATGCGATTGATGTCGCGCCGGGTAATGATAATCTCGTTGATGGCAATTAAATCCAAATCAGGGCTGCCGTCGACGTGGGTCACGACGCCTTCGATCATGGAGCGTTCGTCGATCCAGCCACCGCCATCCAAAACAGTCGCAATACCCTCGTAGAAGGTATCAGGCTCGAGCTCTGCCATGAAGTTCAAATGCCCCAACGCGACCGGTAATACGGGCACACCCATGCGCATACCTACACGCGCAGCGCGCAGCACCGTCCCGTCGCCGCCGGCCGCAACAAAGAGGTCCGCGGTCTCGACCGAACGCACGTCACGGCCCTCGTGTGAGGCACTGCGCCATGCGTCGACGCCACGACCCCGTAGCCAAGTAGTGGCCGCTTCGGAAAAGCGCACACTGGCATCCGAAAAAGGGTTGTAAAAAACCCCGACGCGCATGGGGTACTCCTACTCCGGCCGCATGACGCGCTCCAGCGCGTCGGCGATATTGCTGATATCTCGTACTTCGTGCAGTGTATCACAAGCAGGACCCACTACCAATAACGGCACTGGGTTGCGCGTGTGACTCGGGTCGGATTGGCACTCGAAATTCCCATGATCGCTCGACATGACGAGTGAGTCCTGCGGGCGCATCGTCGCCACTATGCCTCCGATCAAGCGGTCGATACGCGTCACCACCGTTCCGGCATCGATATTACTGCGCCCGTGACCGACCAAATCCGTCAAAAATGTCTCGTACAGCGTCATCACATGCCCTTGTGCCAGCCGGGCGAGGTTCACTCCTGCGTCATATGCATCAATAGTCTGTACGCGGTCAGGGTGCCGAGCCTGCATGACGTCATTGGTGATGTCCCACGACAGAGCCTGCCCAGTGGCGAGCTCCGCTATCCCGCGGAAGCGTACGTCTGCGCCTTCAGCAGCAATCACACTCGCCGATTTACGGATTTTACGCGTCGCAATAGCTTCCCAAAATCCCCCATCGAACGCATTGGCAAAGGTACTGCTGCCATGTACCAATGCCCGTCGCAACACGCTGCGCTCGCGCAATGTCTGCTGCAATGCCGTCGGCGGGAAGTGGGATTGATGGCGTTGTACGAGCCCGACCGCATCAATCCCCGCAAACAATGCCGTCTGCCCGGTACCACTCTGCGGCAACCCAGGCACGCTGAAGCAGGCATCCACGGCAAGTAACAGCGCTTGGCGGTGCTGACCAACGGCATCGCTGAGCAGTGGGCCACCGATGAGGGATTGCATGTACGGCATCGCTGTGGTAGCAAATGGATTGTCATTGCTCGCCGTGGTCAGCCCGATTCCATCAATAAAGACAAATATGATTGCCATGCAGGCTGTCTCAATTCGTGTCGTGCAGATGCGGTTGATGGCATGCCAATGATGAACAGTAATGTCTGTTTCTTTGACATTTACGCCGTACATCTCTATACTTACATAATATCGTATGCCACGAGCCATGGCGTCTGATTGACGCCGGGTTTTTTTATTCGCGCGAAGCGGCAGTCGTGGCACACCGCCAAGCTAGTAGTATCTACCTAGGAGAATTCTTTTTATGGGTCAGGAATTAGAAGGTCATTTCGATTGGACGCAGTTGCTGAACGAGTACGATTATGCTCGTCCGCAGCGTGGTGAAGTACGCGAAGGCGTGATTATGAAGGTCGAATCTGATTCGATCCTCGTGTCGATCGGCTCGAAGCGTGAAGGCACCATCACCACCGGCGATTTGCGCACCATGGGCGAAGATTATGTCACCACCCTCAAGGTCGGCGACACCCTCCAAGTCTATGTCCAAGACCCAGAAAACCGCGATGGCGAGCTGGTTCTGTCCGTTGGCATGGTTCAAGTTGCACGCGACTGGGAAGAAGCACTGCAACTCCAAGCCGACAACGGCATTGTCCAGTCCGCAGTCATCGGCTGCAATAAAGGTGGTTTGTTGGTCCAGTTCAACCGCATCCGCGGGTTTGTACCAGCCTCACAAGTCGCCCAGCTCCACGGGCGCACCGCCGCCGAAGAACGCCAGCACGCTTTGCAGCGCATGGTCGGTCAGACCATTCCGCTCAAGGTCATCGAAGTCGACCGCGAGCGCAATCGCCTCGTGTTGTCCGAGCGCTTGGCCACCCAAGAATGGCGCAAGGCCCAGAAGCACCGCTTGCTGTCCGAACTCCAGCAGGGCGATGTCCTGTCCGGTCGTGTCAACCAGCTCACCAACTTCGGTGCATTCATCGATTTGGGCGGCGCCGATGGCCTGGCCCATATCTCCGAACTCTCGTGGCAGCGTGTCAATCATCCTCGTGAAGTCCTGTCCCCCGGCCAGGAAGTCCAGGTTATGATTATCGAAATCGATGCATCACGTGAGCGCATCGGCCTGTCCCTGCGCCGCTTGTTGCCCAACCCGTGGGACACCATCGAACAGCGCTACACCATCGGTCAAGAAGTCAGCGGACCAGTCACCAACGTGGCTCCGTTCGGTGCCTTCGTCCAGATCGAAGACGCTGTCGAAGGCCTCATCCATGCCAGCGAAATCGACGGCGAAGGTGCAGTCACTTCCCGCGACAAGCTCCAGCCTGGTGTGACCGTCACGGCACATATTGTCAGCCTCGACCGCCAGCGCCAGCGTATGGGCCTCTCGCTCAAAAAGCCTGAGGAAATTCAGCGCATCATCGCCGAACAAGCCGCCAAGGCCGAAGCCGCCGAAGAACAAGCCTAATCACTCCAACGTTCTCACCACCTCGCTCCGGCGAGGTGGTGTTTTTTTGCCTTATTCTTCCCTCTGTGAAAACGCGGCAATGGCCTTTTGCACCGCTGCGCATCGTGTTCCGCGTCCGCGCACGTGTGCTTCCTCGTACAAAAAAGAGGATGGTATGCGCATATCCCTGCTGAGCAGGTGTTCCGCAAACCATCCCCATCCAAAACTTAGTGTACTGACTTAAACTGATAACTACTTCTTCACAATCAACGGAAACAACCCACCCTTGAACGGCTGGTCTGCCACTAGTCCTTTGCCGTCGGTGATGACGTGCGGTTTGCCGTTGAAGCGCGTCCCGTCCGGGAAGAAGATCAACGCCAACACGCGCCGTGGCTGATCGGATTTGTTTGCGTGCGCGTAGTGGAATGTCAACCCATTGTGGAAGGTCATCTGGCCCTTCTTGAGGGGCACTTTGACCGCGGTGTTGCGGTTCACGTCTTTGTTTTCTTCGAACGCAAAGATATCTTGTGGGTTGACGAGGTCGATACCCGTCAGCTTCCCTTTGTTCTGGGTCCCGGGCACAAACATCATGCAGCCATTGTCTTCGTCGACGTCGTGCATGGGAATCCAGGCAGACAATGCGCCAGATTCGTGCATCGGCCAGTAGGGGAAGTCTTGGTGCCATGGCGTCGGCTTCGAATCACCGGGCATCTTCCACAACGCATGATCGTGAAAAAGCCGGACGCCTGATGCACCGCTCAATTGCATTGCGGCCCGAGCTATTTTCTCATTGAGCGAAAACTTGGCCATCACCCCATGGTCGCGCCACGTGTTGACCCGCTGATTGAGGACTTTGTAGTAATTCCCGCCCGCTTTGTCGGTCTGGAGTGCGACCTCTGCAGTCGAATCGAGCATGACTTCGTCGATTGCGCCGGACAATTCATCCAGTTCTGCGTTCGTCAGAACGTTGTCGAGCTGTACAAAGCCATTTGTTTGGTAGAAATCAATTTTGGACTGTGGTAGCTGCATCGTTGCATCTCCTCTTCAATACCGTCGTTGGTATCTGAGTGTATCACGAATTCACCGTCATGTTATGGATAGAGCGAGGCTTTTTGCAAAAAGCCCCGCTCTCTGAGCCCAGGTCACCGGCGACTATTCTGCCTTTTTGATGGCGTGGCCGCCGAAGCCCTTGCGCAACGCTGCCAACACCTTGGCAGCATACGAGTGTGGGCGGCGCGAGTGGAAGCGTTCGTACAACGACAGGGTAATCACCGGTGCAGGTACATCCAGGTCGATGGCGGCCTGAATGGTCCAGCGGCCTTCACCACTGTCTTCGACATAGCCCTTGAGCTCGCTCAGTTGCGGATCCTGCTTGAAGGCTTCTTCGGCCAATTCAAGCAACCACGAACGCACCACGCTCCCGTGGTTCCAAACTTTCGAGATGGCATGCATATCGAGGTTGAAGTCTTTGCGGGCCTGCATAATCTCGAAGCCTTCGGCATATGCCTGCATCATGCCGTACTCGACGCCGTTATGCACCATCTTGACGAAGTGACCACTGCCGACCGGTCCCGCATGCAGGTAGCCGTCTTTTGGTGCCAAATCGATGAATGCCTGCTCGAGGCGCTTGACCACTGTGGTGTCGCCACCGACCATCAGACAAAAGCCCAGTTCAAGCCCCCAGATGCCCCCCGAGGTGCCTTGGTCGATGTAATTGATCCCTTTTGCTGCCAAAACCGGCGCGCGGCGCATATCGTCGTTGAAGTTGGTATTCCCGCTGTCGATGATGGTATCGCCGGGACTCAGGAGCGTCGATAAGTTATCGATCATTGCTTCGGTCGTCGCTCCACTCGGGAGCATGACCCAGATGGCTCGGGGAGCAGGCAACGCTGCTACCAGTGCCGGCAAATCGTAGGCACCGACGGCGCCGTCCTTCTCGAGTTCCCGGATAGGATCGTGGCTGCGGTTATTCACCACCACGCGATGACCATGACGCAACCAGCGCTTTGCCATGCCGGCACCCATGCGACCCAGACCAATGATTCCGATGTCCATGTGCGACTCCTCGTGCAATGTGTCTGCAGATATAGAATAAACCGGACATCGATGTGCATCGATGCCCGGTTCAGAAATGGGGCGGGAGACGAGATTCGAACTCGCGACCTAAACCTTGGCAAGGTTTCGCTCTACCAACTGAGCCACTCCCGCATGCGAGATATTGGTCTTTGAGACACACACCCAGAGGAAAATGGGGCGGGAGACGAGATTCGAACTCGCGACCTAAACCTTGGCAAGGTTTCGCTCTACCAACTGAGCCACTCCCGCAACTCATCATGTAAATAGTACCATACGAAAATCATGAATGCAAATAGAATTTGGCTCGTTCTGTCCTCTCGGTGCGGCACCGATGTCTGTCCAGCGCCCATCGTGCAACACCAGATGTATCCAAGCCAACAGTTGTGTCGTACCCTTGTTCCGTCAGAGTATCTCTGGGCACCTCATGACAATGGTCGCAGAAGCGACAGCTCCCCGGCCCTTGTGTGTAATGTGGCCAGCAGACCCACCCGATCGCAGCGGTTCTCCGTAGCGCACAGGCTGTTGTGCGCTGTTCTTTCGCTACCCCAAAAATCCTGCACAAGAGCACCCAACACCACAACCTCTTGGATTGCAGTCCTTTGCAGCATCGCTAGACCAGGAGACAGAGGGGACAGACGCACCTGCGTAGCCGCTGTGCGTACAAGACACCCAAAAAGACGCAGTAGAGCGCCACCTCCGCATGAGGTGGCGCAATGTCTGTTTTTTCGCCGTCTGTGCCTGGCGAATGCCTCGGTGCACCGGTGCCGACGATGGTTGCCGCTGCGGCGTTATCGGCCAGCGAGTGCGTCGCGCATCCCTTGAACGAGTATTGTCTGCTCCTCGCTGGTCAACGTTGCATCTGCGTAATGGGTCAGATAGAAGTACGACGGTGGCATTTCACCATTTTGCATGTGCTCGGCGACTTCATCGATGAGTTCGGCTGCACTTCCTTGACCACCCACTGATCCTGCTTCGGAGCCATTCCCTTCGTTCTCTTCTTCTGCATGTGAGTGTGTCGGAATCCCCTCGCCACTCTCGCCACCCTCGCCGCTGTTGGCGATTGAGGCAGCGATATCCGAAAAGTTCAGCGCCTGACGTCCTTCGTTCACATGGTCCACATAGATCCACGACACCGGAGCAACGTAGGCGTACCAGTCCCACGCATTGGTGTTGGCATGGCAGGCATAGCAGGCGCGCTTGGCCAGCGCCTCGGCTTGTGGATTGGTAAAGACAATCGGATCTGGCTCAGCCGGGTTGGTGCGCGTGACGGGGATGAGTTGAATCACTGCAACAATCACAATCAGTCCCATGATGATACGTTTGAGCGATAACATGGTCGTTCCTTTCGTCTGTTCTCTCTGTCGTAATGGTAAATGATTTCTTTTCAATTAATTGATTGGTACATCTAGGTTGCGTCTAGCTTTGACCAGATTGTCGAACTATCTGACGTCGGCTGTCAAGTTCGCCGTATGTGGATGCTGATTCGATGCTAAAATAGAGTACTCGCACAGCACGAAATGGTCTATGAGAGATTATTTAGCAAATAACAGCATCGTCACCGGCGCATTGTCCGACTACCGCATCTTGGCCATGATTGGTCGCGGTGGTATGGGTGCAGTGTATCGTGTCATGCGCATGGCCGATCACACCGTCTGGGCGCTCAAAGAGCTCTTCCCCACCGAAGAGATGCGTCCGGTCGAAGAATCCGACCAACGGCGCCTCTTTTTACAAGAAGCAGAGTTGTTGCGCAGTTTAGTGCACCCCAATCTGCCGGCTGTGTCCGAGATATTTACGCACAATCAGTGGCCCTGCATCGTGATGGAATTCGTCCCTGGGCAGACCCTCGACGAGCGCATTCGCAACGTCAACGCGCCGTTGGCTGCGGTGCAAGTCAATAGCGTCTGCATCCAGGTAGCACGCGTCCTCGAATATCTGCACACACGCACACCACCCATCATCTACCGCGACATCAAACCATCCAACGTCATGCTGCGGGCAGACCGCGTCATCAAACTGATTGACTTCGGCGTCGCGCGCACCCACAAAAAAGGCCAATCCAAAGACACGGTCGCCATGGGTTCTGCCGGCTATGCACCACCCGAGCAATACGGCAAAGGCCAGACCGATGCCCGCTCAGATGTGTATGGGCTCGGTTCAACTTTGCTGCACCTACTCACCAATACCACGCCCGTACCCTTACATCAGCCAACGGCTGGTTCGGTACGCCGTCTCAATGCTACCGTCACCAGCGAGCTCGAGGACATCATCATCAAGGCGATGGAGCACGACCCCGACAAGCGCTTCCAATCCGCGGGCGAGATGGCCGAAGCCCTGTTGGCCTGCCTCGGAGAACCATACAACGATCCGACCGTCGGTGTCGTCACACCGCCAATCATCCCTGCCGGCCATAGCGAAGGGGTGCAGACCTGCAAGAGCTGCAATCACGTCAACCGTATCGACTCGCGCTTCTGTAATAGCTGTGGCAAACCACTGGCGGGCGAAGACAAACAGACCGTGTTGCTCATCGTGGCGTCCCCACTTGGATCCAATCGTGTACGCCTCGATCGATTCCCTGCGCGTATCGGTCGCCGTGACCCCGCCAATCGCCTCTTCCCCGAGATAGATTTGGCCGACTACGATCGTGGCGTTGCCTCGCGCAGTCACGCGCTCATCATCGAACAAAACGGCGAACACCTCCTCCAAGACCTCGGTTCGCTCAATGGTACGCAACTCAATGGTATGCCCGTTGCTGCGCAGACTCCGAGGACATTGCGCCCGGGTGACCGGATTCGCATTGGCGAGGTCGAGATAGAATTTCGTTGGGAGTAACCGAATGATTCCACGCGTCATCATTGTGCGTGCAGCCGGGATTAACCGCGACGGCGACGCAGCCCGGGCCGTCACCATGGCCGGTGGATCGCCTGACATCGTGCACATCGGCCGCATCATCGACGGCAGTGTTTCCCTCCAAGACTATGCCATGCTCATTGTGCCGGGTGGATTTTCGTACGGGGATCACCTCGGCGCCGGTGCAATGCTTGCAGTCGATATGGTCCATCGCCTCGGGGATGAGGTGCGTCGCTTCGTTGAAGACGGGCGTGCGGTGCTGGGCATCTGCAACGGTTTTCAAGTGCTCGTCAAATCTGGCTTACTGCCCGGTGCGACCCTCGCACAGCGGAGTGCATCGCTGACGCACAATGCGTCAGGTCGCTTCGAGTGTCGCTGGGTACGCTTGGCTGCTGGTGCGACCCGGAGTGTCTTCACCCAAGGTATCGATCAGCCGATCGAAGTGCCCGTTGCCCACGGTGAGGGCCGATTTGTGATGCAGTCTGATGCTCAACTCGAGGCACTCGCAGCCAACGGCCAAGTCGCCTTCCGGTATATCGACAGCGACGGTCAACCGACTGAAGCACACCCTGCCAACCCCAATGGCTCACGCCACGGTATCGCAGCCATCTGCGATGAATCGGGGCGCATCATGGGTATGATGCCCCACCCCGAAAACGCCCTCACGCCGTGGCAACACCCGCGTTGGACGCGAGAATCACGCCAGCAGGGTGATGGTCTGGTTGTCTTTCAGAACGGTATTTCGTGGATTAAACATATCTAGGTTTCGCGGAGTGTACCATACAGAACGGTAATCGAGCGCATGCCGATTACCGTTCATTGTATCCACCGCCCGTCCGGAGTTGCGAAGAGGCGTTACCGATGCGTATTTTGATAACCGGTTCGAGTGGGCAAATAGGCACCAATCTGGCCCTGGCGCTTTTGGCACAGGGGCACCATGTTTTTGGGGTGGATCGTCGGCAAAACACCTGGACAGACGTTTTTCCCACGTTGCTGCAGGACCTCGGCATGCCCTACCGTGACTTCGTGGGCGGCATCGGTGGGACGCCGTACCCTGCTGCCGACGTCGTCGTCCATCTGGCCGCCAATGCCAAAGTGCACGAACTCGTCGAAATGCCGCATCGTGCCCTCGAAAATATCAATTCGACGTTCAATATCCTCGAATACTGCCGTGCGCAGGCGACTCCCGTCATCTTTGCGTCGTCCCGTGAAGTCTATGGAGATATCCATCGTTATCTGACCGACGAGCAGACTGCTGATTTCGCCTATACCGAGAGCCCCTACTCCGCTAGCAAAATCGCTGGAGAATCGCTGGTGTATGCCTACGCACGCTGCTACGCGTTGCCCTACATCGTCTTTCGGTTTTCGAATGTGTATGGGCGCTACGACAACGACATCGAACGGATGGAGCGGGTCATTCCATTGTTCATCCGCGAGCTGCGTGCAGGACGGGGCGTCACCGTCTATGGACGCGACAAAAAGCTCGACTTCACTCACGTCGATGACTGTGTGGACGGTATTCTGGGCGGGATTACTGCTCTGCATACGCGTCGCATCGCGGCTGCAACTATCAACCTCGCCTACGGAGCCGGAAGTACACTCGTCGAGATGGCGCAGTTGGTGGCTGCAGCGGTCGGGAACACCAACCCAAACATCACCGTCGAAGAGAGTAAACGCGTCGGTGAGGTCACGTACTATGTGGCCGATTTGCGCCGAGCCCGTGAGCTGCTCGAATTCGCCCCCAAAATATCCCTCGCCGAAGGCATTCGTCGTTCTGTTGCCTGGCAAGTCGAGGCACACTCATAGCATCTTGGTCTCCTCTTTCTTCTTTTTTGTCAGGAAAAAGGGGGTGTTTCGCGCTTTTGGGCACACGGTAGGCAACGACGCCTGTGCCGTGCGGTGCGGTAGCGCCGCACAAACGGCGCCGTTGCAGGCAGGTACACCAATCGAATCCTGCGTGCATACACGCAGGAAGCGGGGAACATGTGCATGAGTGACGAAGGCTACGCAGCGATGCGCACAGTCCCTTCGGTGATCCCCACATCGTATACGTGCATATGATGCATGCGCACAAATCCTATAGAGTGGTGCACATGAGGTCAGGTGCGTGCGTTGTCACTCGAGTGTCAAAATATCCCCACGCGCAAAATCGTCTCCACTGAGTCTTTTCGTCGGAGCACCCGGCACTGCCTCAAGTCCGATGACGATGGTCACGGTCGATTCATTGGCTTCTTGGATGAGGCAGGTGTGCCATGCTGCGGCAGTGCAGTCGTAGTACTGCCAATGTGCTGCGAGTGCTGCGAGTCCACGGGCGAGCACGTGTTGGGTGGCAGCCTGGCGCGATTCGAAGGTAGCCAAAATCCCGCCAAAGAGCGTGAGCGCGCGCCAGTGTGTGCTGACGGCAATGACAAAACCGACGAGTTCGTTGTCGGCATCACGATAGATAGGGAATCGCAAGGGCGTATCGATTCTATAGAAAACCGGCCGTGGCATATGCCACGGCCGGTCTGCGCGAAACAAGTATTACTTGATTTCGACGGTTGCGCCGGCTTCGACCAGCTTGGCTTTGACCTGCTCGGCTTCTTCCTTCGAAGCAGCTTCCTTGACAGCCTTTGGTGCACCATCGACCAAGTCCTTGGCTTCTTTGAGGCCGAGGCTGGTGATTTCGCGGACGACTTTGATGACGTTGATCTTGTTTGGGCCGGCTTCCTTGAGGATGACGTCAAACTCGGTCTTTTCTTCAACGGCGGCGGCTGGGGCGCCTGCTGCTGGGGCCATGGAGCCCATCATCATCGGAGCGGCGGCGGTGACGCCCCACTTGTCTTCCATGGTCTTCTTCAGCTCGACCAGTTCGAGAACATTCAGTTCTTCGATTGCGCTCACAATGTTGTTGATTTTGTCGGACACAGTAGTACTCCTCAGAAGTAAAGTTGATACACAGATGAATGATTGACGCAAGAGTGCTTAGGCAGCCTTGTCGTCGCCGCCGATTTTGTCGGCACGACCCTGAACCGCGTAGATGACGCCAGTGGCGACACTTTCGAGGATACCGACGACACCGGTGAGCGGTGCGGCGATGACTCCGACGATTTGGGACAGGATTTCGGGACGGGTAGGAACGCTGGCGACTTTGTCGAGTGCATCAGCACCGTCAATGTACAGCGTACCGAGCATAGCGCCGCGGAACGACAGCTTTTTGATTTCGGCATTGACTTCTTTGATGGCTTTGGCTACTGCTGCGACGTCACCATAGGCGAAGCACAGTGCAGTTGGACCCTTCAAAGCGGGCTCGATCCCGGCGTAACCGGTTTCTTTTGCTGAAATCAAGGCCAGCGTGTTCTTGGCGACTACGAATTCACCGCCGAGAGGACGAATTTTGTTGCGCAGCTTGGTTACTTCTGCCACGGTGATACCGCGGTAGTCAGCAACGATGACTGCTTGCATTCGTGACATCTTTTCGGTCAATTCAGATACTGTCTCGATTTTGCGTTGTGTTGGCATATTTCACCCCCCTCCTCGTATAGATTTGATGAAAAACAAACGGGTTACCGCATACGAGACGCGGTAACCCGTACACATCAAATGTGGGGGCTCACCTCGGTCGGTAGGGGTTACCCTATTATGCCAAATGGCACCGACAGTCTCTGGTCGTATGAAGTTACCTTGAGTATACCAGACAAACCGGATTGCGTACAACCCGGTTTGCGGTGGTGAGACTAATTGGTGGTCATTGCCAAGGCAGACGTCGGGTCTACGTGGATGCCAGGTCCCATCGTGCTCGTGAACGTCACGGAGCGCACGAAGGTGCCTTTGATGGACGAAGGTTTGGTGGCCTTCACGGACTCCATCAATGACGCAATGTTTTCGTTGATTTGTGCATCGCTGAAGCTGACTTTGCCAACGGCAACGTGCAACAAACCGGTTTTGTCGTTACGGAACTCAACACGACCACCGCGGACTTCTTTGATGGTGCGGGCCAAGTCGTCGCCTGCGACGACGGTGCCGGACTTTGGATTGGGCATCAAGCCACGAGGTCCGAGTTTTCGGGCGACGCGGCCGACTTTTGCCATCATGTCGGTGGTGGCAATGGCGATATCGAAGTCGAAGAAATTCTCGCGGTCGATCTGGGCGATCAACTCGTCGGCACCAACGAAATCTGCGCCGGCTTCGCGGGCTGCTACTGCAGCATCACCTTGTGCGAAGACCAACACACGGACGGTTTTGCCGGTTCCGTGTGGCAGGGCGACGGTGGAGCGGATATTCTGGTCCGCTTGGCGTGGGTCAATGCCGAGGCGCAGGTGAACCTCGACCGAGCCGTCGAACTTCGTGTACGACGTCTCTTTGACCAAACGGATGGCGTCGGCTGGAGCATACAGCTTGCTCTCGTCGACCTTCTTTGCTGCCTCGAGATATTTCTTCCCGTGTTTCTTTGCCATGTTGTCCTCCACGTGGTGCATCCGGGGCGTACCCCTCCCACGAGCTATAGATTATTCGGTGATCTTGATACCCATGCTGCGAGCGGTGCCGGCGATGGTGTTTTCGGCGGCTTCGACGGACACTGCATTCAAATCGGTCATCTTTTGTTCGGCGAGTGCGCGCAACTGCTTGCGGGTAATCGAGCCGACCGAGGTGCGATTTGGGGTGCCCGAACCGCGCTCGACCTTGGCTGCCTTACGCAACAAGTCAGATGCGGGTGGGGTCTTGAGGACGAAGGTGAAAGAACGATCGCTGTAGACGGTGATTTCGACAGGGATGGTGCTTCCCAACTGAGCAGATGTCTTCTCGTTGTAATCCTTCACGAATGCCATGATGTTGATACCATAGCTACCCAACGCCGGACCGACCGGTGGTGCTGGGGTTGCCTTGCCTGCTGGCAACTGAAGCTTGATAACGCCGGTTACTTTTTTAGCCACAGAACTGCTCCTTATTCGACGCCTTTGGTCACCTGCAAGAAGTCGAGATCGACTCGGGTTTCACGACCAAAAAATGAAACCAATACGCGGACACGGCCACGATCCTGGTCGATGGAGTCCACTACACCTTCGAAATCAGTGAATGGTCCATCGATGATTTTGACGGTCTGACCGACGGTGTACGTGACCCGTACCTTCGGTTCGTCCGCTTCCATTGTGCGCAGGATGGTGCGTACTTCTTGTTCATCGAGGGGGGACGGTTTATTGCCGTTCCCAACAAATGTAGAGACACCTGGTGTGTTTCGCACCA
This sequence comes from Thermoflexus hugenholtzii JAD2, assembly GCA_945881915.1. GTDB lineage: Bacteria > Chloroflexota > Chloroflexia > Chloroflexales > Roseiflexaceae > UBA965. Next base: position 72,161 of record CAMCVW010000015.1, read on the forward strand.
AGTACCAGGTATCGTCCGTCAGCTGCATGCGAATCAACACATAACCAGGGTAGATTTTGCGTTGAATGGTGCGCCGTTGGCCGTTCTTTATTTCGATTTCGTCTTCGGTGGGCACGATGACGTCGCTGATGAGGTGCTGCATTTCGCGCTGGGCAATCCGGTTGAGCAGATTCCGCGTTACTTTGTTTTCGTAGCCTGCGTACGTCTGAATGACATACCAGAGCAACCCATCATCGGTGGAATTATCGGCGGGCGAAGATGTACCGATTGGTTCTGACACAGATACCCCGCTTTCTCGCTCAGCGCTATTGCGGCGTAGTCAACGTTTGCAGCTCCAACAAGCTCCATGCAAAGAGCGCGTCTGCCGCGAACAGGATTACTGATGCCGATACGGCCAAGACAATGACCACCACAGTGAGCCGGGTGGCTTCTTCACGCGTGGGCCAGGTGACCTTCCGAAGCTCGCTTTGGGTTTCACGCACAAACTTCATGGCAGCGCTGTTGCTCAGCCATGCCACGAAATTAGACGGACTTTTATCGTTCGCTGCTGTCATGTTTTGTCGCTCTCAGCAAGGGCAGTACCCGCTGCTCCTAGAGTAAATGCGGTGATACCGTGTCGCCACGATATCACCGCTGGTTATTTGCTTAGTCCGTGATCTTGGACACGACGCCGGCGCCGACGGTACGACCGCCTTCGCGGATGGCGAAGCGCAGACCTTCTTCGATGGCGACGGGAACGATGAGTTCCACGGCCATCTCGATGTTGTCACCCGGCATCACCATCTCGACACCTTCGGGCAACGTGATTGAACCTGTTACGTCGGTGGTGCGGATGTAGAATTGTGGGCGATAGCCTGGGAAGAATGGAGTATGGCGACCGCCTTCTTCCTTCTTCAAGACGTACACGTTGGCCATGAACTTCTTGTGTGGCTTGATCGAACCGGGGTGGCACAGCACTTGGCCGCGCTCGACATCGGT
>CAMCVW010000016.1 GCA_945881915.1 Thermoflexus hugenholtzii JAD2
GGTCTACTCAATCCCGATGCGCTGCGCTTGGGGATTGCCAACGGCATCGATGCCCGCTTGATCGATGGTACGGGGCAGACCATTCCCTGGCTGTGGACGATTGGACCGTTGCGCAAAGGCTTGTTGTGGGAGTGCATCGCCATCCCCGATATCCGCATCGAAGCCAAGACCCTCGCTGCCGACATCTATGCGACGTCCACGTCTCCGAGCGCAGAAGGTCCCCGATGAAGCTCGCGGCCCAGCATCTCGCAGTCTTGATTGATCGCGACGATGTATGCATCGTGGATGTCCGCAGCGCTGCGGAATACCGTGACGACGGACACCTCCCCGGTGCCATCAACATTCCCGTCCAGACCATTCTGGCGCATGTTGCCTCCCTCGCAGGCTATGCCAGCATCGCCTGTATCTGTGCCACCGGGACACGCAGCAAGAGTGCAGTCCGCCTGCTGCGCAGCGTGGGAATCGCGCACGCCTATGACGTCGTCGGTGGCTATGCGGCATGGCACGAGGCAAAATGTGTGGTCAGTCCAAGAGTCGTTCCCGCCTGAGGTTTTGGTAGATTCGGATTGCACTGTGAAAGGCATATCATGATATTCCGTCAATTATTCGTCGAACCCATCGCCGCCGCGTCGTACCTCATCGGCTGTATCGCCAAAGGCGAAGCCGCCATCGTCGATCCCGGCTTGCCAGCTGAGCAATATGTGACCCTCGCCGCCGAAAAAGGCTTGCGCATCACCGCAATCTTCGAGACACACATGCACGCCGATTACTTTTCTACCGCTCGCGCCATCCAATCCCTGACCGGCGCCACCATCTATGCCCCTCGCCTGGCCGACATCCAATTCGTCCATCAGCCTATCGATGACGGCAGTGAGGTCCACATCGGCAACATCGTCATCAGGGCCATGCACACCCCTGGGCATACCCCAGAGCACATGGCGTACGTCGTCAGCGACACACCCCGCTCCGACAAGCCATGGTTTGTGCTGACCGGTGACTCATTGTTCGTTGGTGATGTGGGACGAGTCGACTTGGTCAGTATCCCTGGTACCGGCACCGACATTCAATACGCCAGCATGCAAAAACTGCTCGCTCTGCCCGACTACGTCGAAGTCTTCCCCGGTCACTTCGGCGGTTCTGCCTGTGGTGGTCGTGCCATGAGTGGCAAGGTGTCGAGCACCATCGGCTTTGAACGAAACTTCAATTGGGCCCTGCAGGCTCCCGACGAAGCGACGTTCAGCGCCTGGCTCAAACAGGAAGTGCGTGAAGCCGTCGAGAGTATCCTGATGCACCGCAATACCAATCGTGGCGAGTTACCACTGCCCGCCAGCTACTACGGTGCCCACGAGATGTCGGCCAGCAGCGCCCAGATGACACAGGCCCAGCTGCAGGGCGCCATCCTGTTGGATGTTCGTGCGCCTGCGGCGTTCCACACGGGGTTCATGCCAGGTGCGATCAACATTCCTTATTCGCACGATATGTTACCGGTACGGTTGCCCAAAGTCGTTCCTGCTGGTCGACCTCTCGTCATCTACGCCGACACGCTGGTCACTGCCGAAGCCGCCAAACTCATCGCCGAAGCAGCAGGGTACCCGGTTGTCGCGCTCAGTAATGCCCCCATGACCCAAAACATCCAGGTGCTACCCGCCATCACCATCGAGACACTCCACGCCAAAGTGCTGGCCGGCGCGTTCATCCTCGATGTGCGCGAGACATATGAGCATGCCAAAGGCGTGATTGCCATTGCCGTCCTCGTCCCACTGCTCGAACTCACCACGGCCGACATTCCCGCAGTGCCGCTCGTCATCGTGTGCGAAAGCGGGCAGCGCGCCACCATCGCCGCCTCGTATCTGCGCCAAGCCGGCAAAATCATCGATGCCGTCGTCTACCCCGGTGGTATGAGCGACTATCTCGCCACGTACGCAGTGGTCCACGCATAGTCAGAGAAAAAAAGCCCGCAGCGGCGACCCGGTCCCCGGGAACAATCGCTCGCTGCGGGTGCTTCACTCCGAAGGCTCCCGTGTCCGAGTTGCAGACCCACCCGTTCCGCCCCTTCAGTACGCGCAAAGCCCCTCATGCACGTGCAAGAGGGGCTGTCAGTGATTCCGAGCGTGGCTTAGTCTTCGTCGTTGCCGATAATCAAGGTAAATCCGAAGCGATGGCGTCGGCCCAATACCTTGTAGTGCTCCAACGTGTCGGGTCCGCAACTGCCCGTGCCGACGCCACGGTGCACGTTGTCAATCGACACCGTGATGAAGTCGTTGGGGACCAAGTCGGTGGTGTGTTTTGCTTCATAGAGCTGGGCAGCGGTATATCGACTCGCCGAGAAGTGGTACAAATCGTCCCCCAAGATTTTGAGACGACTGCCACGGCCATTGTCGAACACCGTCGAATAGACATCTGTGCGCAATCCGTGCTCTTGCGGCATGATGTACGGCGTATAAAAATCGTCGACATCCTGCTCGTACTGCCCCACCATGGCACTGGCTTTGCGGTCTGGGTAGTTTTCCCACGGACCACGACCGAGCCAGCTCACCGTGCGGTATTGCAGCGGAATGGCAAAGCTGACGCCCACCCGCGGCATATCGATGAGGTCTTCGCCCAATTTGATGTACTGCTCGATGTGCAGACTACCATCACCATTGAGCGAAAAAGTCTGGGTATGCCGGAAGTCCGCTGCGTTGCCACGGCCACTGCCGCGATACGTGAAGCTCAGACGGGCACCGATCTGGTCGGTGTCGGTCAGCGTCATTTCGATGTTGTTGAGCCCTTTGTCCAGCCAACCGGGTAGTACTTTTGAGGGATGATCAGGCCACAGTTTGAGGCCATCGTTGTCGATTGCAGCGCGCCAAATACTCAATTTGGGTCCCGCAGTGATGAAGTTTCGGCGCGGGGTACCATACGAAATAAGCTCGCCAGTCAGCGCATTGAATCGCGCCTTGACTCTACCGGCTTGAATCATGATTTCGTCGTTGTCGTGCTTGACACGACCACCACGGTTGCGTTCGTGACCGTTGATGGCTTGTTGTGCGATGTGCTGATCCCATGCCACTTCGTGTCGGATTGGGCTGTGTTCGGTCGAGCGGCGCTTACGGAAGTGGAATGTCACCGTCACCAACTGATGCGGGTGCGAGACGACTGCGGCCTGTACTGCTGCAATGGTGAGCTCGCGCGATGTCTGTGGTTCGAGCCCGCGCATGTTGACCGAACCTTCGAGAATATCAACGCCATCCACGGCAATCGTGTACTCACCGCTCAGATCGTCGAGGTCAGTAAAATAGCGTCGATTCCGCATCCGGTACGTTCCCGACACGCCCAAAATAGGCAATATCGTCACCGGCCGCGCCAGATACTTCAACTCAGACAAGGCGGGATGCGGAGTCCGATCCGGCCAGACGAGCCCATCGGCGCAGAAATTCGCGTCGTTTTTGGTGTCGCCGAAGTCGCCGCCGTAGGCCCAGTACTGCTGACCATCCGGTGTCGTTTTGCGCAGACCATGATCGACCCACTCCCAGATGAAGCCACCTTGCAACCCGGCCAAATCGAATGCGGCATAGTACTCGGCCAACGTGCCATTGCTATTGCCCATGGCGTGCGAGTATTCGCACAGAATCAATGGTCGTGGGTCGTGACTGCCTTCGGTCGACCAGTCGATGATGCTCTCGATCGACGGATACATCGGGCAGATAATATCAGTCGCCAAATGGCCCTGGTCCCAATCATTGCCGAATTCGCGCGCAATTGCACCTTCATAGTGCAGCACGCGTGTCGGATCGGCTGCTCGCGTCCATCCTGCAGCCGCTACGTGGTTGGGACCGTAGCCGCTTTCGTTGCCCAACGACCAGGCGATAATCGAAGGGTGATTCTTGTCGCGCTCGACCATATTACGCATGCGATCGACAAATGCTTCGGTATACCGCGGGTCACGGCAGATGTCCATCGCGAAGGCGTGCGATTCGATGTTCGCTTCGTCTATGACAAACAGCCCGTACTCGTCGCACAAATCATAAAAAACCGGATCGTTGGGGTAGTGCGAACAGCGCACCGCGTTGATGTTGTGTTGCTTCATCAGGATGACGTCTTGCAGCATGAGTTCGCGTGATATGACGCGACCAGTCGTATCGTCGAAGTCGTGTCGATTGACTCCGTTGATGCGCACAGCGCGGTCATTGATGAGCAATTCTCGCGCAGAGACTTTGACGTCGCGGAATCCCGTTCGCACACAATAGTGCTCGTCCCCGGACTGCGTGTGGAAGGTCAACAAAACGGTGTACAGGTTGGGTTCTTCGTTGCTCCACAGTTCGACCCGTCGGAAGACTTCAGTGAACGTCGATACGTCCACGGCATTATTGCGTGCGCCCCATTTGTCGCGGCCGACGGTCGGCTTGGCGTGTAACGGTGCTTCGAAGCAGGGTTTGTTGTCGGGACCAAATACCTGAACGGTGACGCTCCAATCGGTCCGGATGTCGCCTGGCATGTTTGCATACGCCTTGATGGTCAGCGTTCCGCCCTTGTAGATTGAGTCTGGCGTAGCAGTAACAGAAACGTCACGCAGATACGGCATGGTCGTGCTGTAGAGCAAGACTTCGCGAGGGATTCCTGCATGCCACCACTGGTCCTGGTCTTCGATGTACGTTGCATCACTCCAACGCACGACCACGGCCATCAGCTCGTGCGTCTGGCCAGCGTGGACATGTCCGGTCAGATCGTATTCTGCCGGAGTGCGTGCATCCTTCGACATGCCAATGGCAACGCCGTCGATGTAGACACACAGCATTCCCTCTACGCCACCGAAGTGCACGATGACGCGACGACTCTGCCAATCGATCGGGATGGTGATGCTCCGCGTGTATATTCCGACGGGATTATCTTCTGGCACATTCGGCGGGCTGTTGTCGAAGGGCATCTTGATGTTGAGGTATTGTGGTTGCGCAAACCCCTGCATCGTCCACAACCCAGGTACCTGTATGGGGTGCCACTGGGCGGCAGCGATAGCTGCCTTCGTCGTCTGTGCGGGATTGGCCAGCAGCGCGAAACGCCACTCCCCGTTGAGGACATGCACCCAACGCGAGGCACTTCGATCGCCGTTGCGTGCACTCTCGATGTCTTGGAATGGGTAGAGTGTCGCGTGTGGGGGGAGCCGATTTATTCCCGTCAAGCCGGGATTTTGCCACGATGGGCTATTGCCCACGTACAGCATATCAAGTGGGTGTAATTCAGAGTTCTGCACCATGCCATTCACCTCCTAATACCATCACACATGCATCATCGCGAGCGGAAGTTCAGCCCGATGATGCTCATAAACAAACTGGTAAATCCAACTTGTCCTGCCAGAATCAGTGCCACGGCCCCGACAATCGTCTGTCTAGCACTCTGTGCCGGATCGAGATTTTGGAAGGCGACGCTCTGCCAAATACTAAATACCCTGGTTATCAGCACAATTCCCGCAATAAACAAGACCAACCCCGTCAATAACCCTGCTTCGAGGGTCAGATTGGCATTGATTTTGGCAAAGCGTGGCGATTCAGGCAGTAACCCGCTGGCAATCATGTACTTCTTTGCGAGCATCCCAAACAGCGCCAACTGTACACCAAACAACATCACAGCGGCTGCGACCGTCAGCGTATTGATGTCGAGCGTAACCGCTCCGATGTGCTGTGCGCCTGGCAAGAGCCAGAGCATTACCAATGCGCCTATCAGCGATAACACAATACCCGGGGTAAGCAAGACCCAGTTTGGTGCGTAGGCCAGCATGAAACGGAGATGCCTCCAGCCATCGCGCCATGTACGCAGATGCGGTGGCCGCGATCGCCCATCTTTGTAGAGGGTAATCGGCACTTCTTCGATGCGCATACCGAATAACGACGCTTTGATGACCATCTCGCTGGCGTACTCCATCCCGCTCGTCTGCAGGTGCATCGCAATCCAGGCGTCTTTTGTGAATGCACGCAACCCACAATGGAAGTCGCCGACGTTGCTCGCGTAGAGCGTCCGTCCTAACCAGCTCAGCACCGGATTCCCGAGCCATTGATGCAACCATGGCATTGCTTTGGGCATAATGCGCCCTGCGAAGCGGTTGCCCATGACGACATCGGCACCGTTGCGGAGGTGCTCCAGGAATGGGTCAATAGCTGCCAGGTCGTAACTATCATCGGCATCCCCCATCACCACGTAGGATGCCCGTGCGACACTGATGCCACCGTGGAGCGCTGCCCCGTAGCCACGCTGTGGTACATGGACCACTGTCGCGCCTTCCACGCGAGCAATTTCCTGTGAACCATCGGTGCTGCCATTGTCAGCAACGATGATTTCGCCGATGATTCCTTGGCGTTGCAACCCGGCAGCGGTTTTTTGAATGACCGTGGCGAGTGTTTCGGCTTCGTTGAGGCACGGAATGACAATCGATACTATTGGATTGTGCATTGGTGACTCCTCAACAACACCATTATTTGGTTGAAGCATTACTGCTATGTCCTTAGTATAATGGATAATCACAGAAATTTAACATAATTCTTAACGATTATCGCCGTCTCCGCGAATACTGTTGCGTTCGAGGCGATCGGAGAGCTTCGTCAAGTTGGCACTCGCGACGTCTTCTAGCGTCAAATCAAGTTCCGTGCAAATCTGGGCGAGGTACCACAGCACATCGCCGAGTTCGTATTTGAGTGCATCGCGGTCGGCATCGCTAATGACACCATCGCGATCACGGAAGATTTTCTTGATTTTGCCGGCCACTTCACCGGCTTCGTTGGTCAACCCAAGCGTAGGGTACACAATTGCGTGGTCAGTCTGGATGCGGCTCCAGGTTTTGCGGGAAGCAATTTGGTAGGCATTGAGTGAATCGACGTTCATCAACAAATCCTTGTTTTGTATGTGGCGCGGACGGCGGGGATCGAACCCACGACCAACGGTTTAGAAGACCGCTGCTCTAATCCACTGAGCTACGCCCGCAAATGGATATTCCGTATAATAGCATATTCTTTTTTTTATTGAGGTTCAATTATTTCTTGGTCACATTCACTCCATTTTCTGTCGATTTTGCAATTTGTCGTTGATTGTGAGAGGTATTGACAGCTTATTGGGCACTGTTGAGAGTTTTTGCACGGTACTATGTCACTGTTGTCAGCGTGCGGGAAGGTGTATATGGCATCTGGAGTGAATTCACGTATCGAAGGGTTGTACCGACACAACCCCGAAGAACGACGTCGGCGAATCGCGGACGAGACTGGCCTGACCGCGACGGCAACCGATGCACTGGCTGGGTGTGTGCTCGGCCAAGAGCGGGCAGACAAAATGATAGAAAATGTTGTGGGATTATACGAATTACCATTCGGAATTGCCACGAATTTTACCATAAACGGACGAGACTATTTGATACCCATGGTCGTCGAGGAACCATCCATCGTTGCCGGCGCAAGCTACGCCGCGCGCATGGCTCGTGCCACGGGCGGGTTCATCGCCACACATGCTGAGCCGGTGATGATTGGACAAATTCAACTCATCGAAGTACCCGATAGTCGCGCGGCCGAAGCGGCAATTCTCGGCCAAACAATCGAGCTCATTGAGCGTGCCAATGCGCAGAGTATGAGCATGGTTGCCCGCGGCGGTGGGGCACGATCTGTCGAGGTACACCGCTTTGATTCCTCCCCAATGGGTCCGATGATGGTCGTCCACTTGCTGGTTGATTGTCGAGATGCCATGGGCGCAAACGCAGTCAACAGCATGTGCGAAGCCATCGCGCCGTTGCTCGAAGCTGCCAGTGGCGGCCGGGCAATGCTCAGAATTTTATCTAATCTTGCCGACAAACGCACAGCCACGGCACGGGTTCGTATCGCAGCCGATGCACTGACGCGTGATGGCATCGACGGCCACGAGGTCATCGAGCGCATCCTCTGGGCCCACGCCTTTGCAGTGGTCGATCCGTATCGCGCTACGACCCACAACAAAGGCATCATGAACGGTATCGATCCCGTCATTGTCGCCACCGGCAACGACTGGCGTGCCGTCGAAGCCGGTGCACATGCATGGGCTTCCCGCTCCGGCAGGTATACGTCGATGAGTCATTGGTATCGTGATGCGCACGGCTTTCTGTGTGGTGAGTTGACCATACCGTTGGCGGTCGGCATCGTCGGTGGGGCGACCCGGGTACACCCCGCAGCCCGGGCAGCACTCGATATTCTGGGAGTCCGCAGTGCCGGCGAACTCGCCGAGGTGTGCGTCTGTGCCGGCTTGGCGTCGAATCTGGCTGCCATGCGAGCGCTGGCCACCGAAGGAATTCAGCGCGGACACATGTCCCTCCATGCACGGCAGATTGCTCTGGCAGCCGGTGCTGAAGCGACAGAAGTCGCCACCATTGCCCAACAAATGATCGATACAGCCAGTATCAAGCCCGCCGCGGCCGAGCAGTTTTTGGCGGCGCTGCGCAACTGTCTGACCGAAGCCTGACATAACGCGACGTAACGCGCCGTCATCGGCGTTTTGAGTATATGAGGATACCGCATGAAGCCCAATCGTCCGGTCGGTCTGGTAGGATACGGGGCATATGTGCCGCGCTACCGCATCGCCGCAAAAGAAATCTCACGGGTCTGGACCGATGGTCACGGCGGAGTACCGGTCGTCGCCAAGAGTGTCCCCGGTCCAGACGAGGACGTGATTACCATGTCGCTCGAAGCCGGCCGCAATGCGGTGGCACGTGCCGGAATCAACGCCAATGATTTGAGTGCGGTGTGGATCGGGAGCGAGTCGCACCCCTATAGCGTCAAACCATCGGGCACGATCGTCGCCGAAGCACTCGGGGTCACTCCATTCGTGAGTACCGCAGACTTCGAATTCGCCTGCAAAGCCGGCACTGAAGCGATGACCGCCGGAATGGGTATGGTCGGCAGTGGTATGGCCAACTATGTGCTGGCTATCGGTGCCGACACCGCCCAGGGACGCCCCGGTGATGCCCTCGAATATACCGCTGCTGCAGGAGCCGCTGCGGTCATCATCGGTCCCGCCGAAGAGAGTGTCGCGGTCATCGAGGAGACTATTTCGTACGTCAGCGACGTCCCAGACTTCTTCCGCCGCGCCGACCGGCCATACCCGGTACACGGCAATCGCTTCACCGGCGAACCAGCCTACTTCCAGCAAGTGCGGAGTGCCAGTGCTGCGCTATTGGCCAAATTGGGGATGACCCCACAAGACTTCACCTATGCCGTTTTTCATCAGCCGAATGCGCGCTTCCCACAGGTCGTCGCGAAGCAACTGGGCTTCACTCCCGACCAACTGGCCCCGGGATTGTTGGCTGGCAGTATCGGCAATACGTATTCGGCAGCGGCAATTCTGGGGCTTTGTGCCACATTAGACATCGCCAACCCTGGTGATGTCATCCTGATGACCAGCTACGGCTCCGGCTCCGGCGCCGATGCCTATGTGCTCCGCGTCACCGAAGCCATCATCGCGCGCCGCAGCCGTGCACCACTGACCGAACGATATCTATCCCGCGAAACGATGATCGACTACGCCGTCTATGCAAAATGGCGCAATAAATTGGTAATGGGGTAAGCATGCGACCTGTGTATATCGTGGGCGTTGGTCAGACTGCCGTTGCAGAGCATTGGGATAAAACCGCACAGGATTTGGCGTTGGATGCAGGGTTGCAGGCAGTGCGGGACTTCAGCGGGACCATTGGTGCCGTCTATGTCGCCAATGCACTCAGCGCCGCCCTGGGCAATCAGAGTAATCTGGCACCGGCAGTGGCAACCGCTTTGGGATTACGCGGGGTCGAGACCCTGACCATCGAATCGGGAGGTGCTGCCGGTGGCTTGGCCATTCGTCAGGCACAATTGGCAGTGGCAGCGGGTCTCGCCGATGCAGTGCTGGTAGTCGGGGTCGAAAAAGTTTCGGATGTGCTCGACGAACGTCGCGAGGCTGCGCTGGCACTCAGCATGGATGCCGATTGGGAGGCATTCCACGGCGTCACAGTGACCGCCCAATGGGCAATGCTGATGCGTTCCTACATGCATACATATGCCATCGGCGCTCAGGAATTTGCAGCGTTCCCCGTCAACGCACACGCCAATGGCGTCGCCAACAAAAAAGCCCTCTATCGGTTCCCCATCAGTGCCGACAAGTATCAGATTGCCGCCGCAGTGGCCGCACCGCTCGGTTTATTGGACTGTTCGACCGAGGCAGATGGTGCTGCGGCAGTGCTCATCAGTGCCACGCCTCCCGTGGGAGGTGCGGTCATTCGGATTGCGGGTTCTGGAGTGGCGAGTGACACCGTGGCACTGCATTCACGCACGGATCTCCTCAAGCTCGACGCGGTGCGCCTGTCGTTTGAGCGTGCATTGGTGCAGGCTGGCATTGAACGTTCCGACGTCGATGTGTATGATTTGCATGATCCACACGCCATTGCAGCGATACTTGCGTTCGAAGCAATGGGCTATGCAGCACGAGGGACGGGCTATTCGCTCGGCACCGTCGGGGCGATTCGACCGGACGGCAGCGTTCCATTGGCATTGGCAGGCGGCTGCAAAGCGCGCGGGAATCTGGTCGGTGCACTCGGAGTCGCCCAGATTGTCGAGTTATGCGCGCAGTTGCAGGGCAGTGCCAGCACCCAAGTCGCCGATGCCCGAATAGCCCTCGCGCAGTGCATGTCAGGGATTGCCAATACTGTCGCCACTCATATTTTGGTCCGAGACGCATAATAGACACACAATCATGCGCTGCAGCGCACGGGAATGAGGCATACATGGAACTCGCACGACATTGGCGCCAACGGAATGCCCGATACCGACTCGAAGGGTCCCGGCACAGCACGACACACGCGGTGGCATTCCCAGCAGCACAGGGGAGCGAATGGCTCCCCTACACTCTGTCGGGACGCGGCAGTGTGCTTACCTATGCAGTCGTCCACCAAGCCAGTACCGGCCACGATGCCGAATCACCCTACATCGTTGCAATCGTGCAACTCAGCGAAGGCCCCCGTATCACCGCCCAATTGACGGACGTCAGCGCCAACGAGGTCGAGATGGGCATGCAGGTCGAAATGGTGACGCGGCTCATGGGCGATACCGGCCCCGATGGGTTGTTGCTGTACGCCTACAAGTTCCGGCCGGTGCTATAGACTCACGAAAAACACCCCCCGCCACGGAAAACCGCGGCGGGGGGTGGTGTGTTGGGTCGACTACATGCTGCGCATTACCCCGACGACGCGGCCCTGGATGCGGACGTTGGTGGCAGGGACGTAGATGGGGTCCATGGTGACATTGGCGGGTTGCAAGCGGACCTTGTCGCCCTCTTTGTAGAAGCGCTTGAGTGTCACCGAGTTGTCCGAGATGATGCGCACGGCCACCATGTCGCCTTGTTGGGCTGTCTCTTGGTAGCGGAGCAGCACGATATCGCCGTCGGCAATCAGGGCGTCGACCATCGAATAGCCACGCACTTTGAGGGCATAAACGTTGGCCAGCTTGTTGCTGGGAACGACCTCGGGCGGCACATCGATGTACTCGGTGGTACCGCTGCTCAGATCCTCGGGGTCGGGTAGGGGTGAGCCAGCGGTGATGGTGCCCAAGAAGGGTACTTGGTTGGCGTTGGCCTCGAAGGCAGCCTCGACCTTGGAGATCGAAATCCCCCGTGAGACTTTGCCCTCGCGACGCAACATGCCGCGCTGCTCGAGGATGTTGAGGTTGTAGACAACGACCGACGTCGACGAAATCCCCAGGTCTTCTTGGATCTGGCGGATAGCCGGTGGATAGTTGTGCTGGTCGACGAATTGTTCGATGTAGCCCAGGATTTCGCGTTGGCGATTCGATAAGGATGGTTGTGGTTGCACGCAGTCGTCCTTTGGTGCCATGCGAATATATGTTCGGTAGAACTTATGTTTCATTATACCGAAGTACTACATATTGTCAAGCTGTTTTTGGGGTGATTCGTGGCGCACCAGACCGCGTGGCGCCGAACCCCGGCCCGACTGCTCGATGCCTACCCAACCGCACGCGTCTATGGAAGCGTAAAATCATGCGCATCTCTGCCATGAAGCGCATGATTTGTATCTCTGCGACTGAGAAAACGCAAATGACAATTGTTTGGCGTCGGTCGCCGCGCGGGGCGCTGTGGTTGCGCGGGGAGTGCCGGTGAAACCAGGTTGCTCCTGCGTGCGTGGCGCTTGGAACGACAGTGGTGAGGTGCAGTGGTGACGGATGTAGACAGGCAGTAGACGACTCAATTACTGCAAGATAACTGACGATTTATTTTGTATTGAGATTGTTGGGATGACGAAAAAACAATTTTCGTAGAAACAAAAACATGCTGCTGTGATTGATGACTTCAAAACTGATATGATGAAAAAAACGCAGGAGGACAACATGACAACGGTCACACTGGTGATTGTCACGTATAACAGTAGCGGCGCGCTGGCGCGCTGTGCGGCGAGTCTGGCGGCAGTGGTGGTGGTTGGCGGGTATGAGCTGATTATCGTCGACAACGCGTCTCATGACGATAGTCTGACGCAGGCATGTGCATTGTTCCCCACGGCTATTGTGCTGCAAAATGCGCAAAATCGTGGGTTTGCCGCAGCGGTCAATCAGGGTGTCGCCGCGGGGGTGGGACGGATTGTCGCGACGCTGAATCCTGACACCGAGGTAGCCGCAGGTTGGTTGCAGGCATTGGTGGATCGTCTGGATGCGGATGCGACGATCGGCGTAGTGGGCAGTGTGATCCGCGATGAAGACGGACAGGTGACGCACACGGCGGGGACGGTCGATGCATTGACCTACCGGACCGGGCACCACGAAGGAGTGGTCGGGTCGCTGGACGATGTGGCGTATGTGACGGGTGCCGGGATTGCATTGCGGCGGGCGGATTGGGATGCGCTGGGCGGGTTCGACGAAGGATTTTTTCCGGCGTACTTCGAGGATCTCGATCTGTGCCTGCGTGTCCGTGCACGCGGTCAGCGCTGTGTCGCTGTGGCCGAAGCACAGCTGATACATCGTGAATCGTCGTCGACCGGCAAGTATAGCGGTGCGTTCTATTATTACTATCACCGCAACCGGTTGCGCATGGTGCGCAAACAGCTGACGCGGGCGGCGTTGTACGGGTCGTTTGTGCTGGCAGAGGCGCAGGCGTTGGCGGCGACCAACGTGCTCGATTGTCTGACTGCGCTGTTGCCGTTGCGCACGGGCTTGCCGAGTGTGGCCTGGGGATTGCCCAGTGCTACCGAGCAGGCGCAGGTGCTGGCATATGGGGCGACGTTGAGCCAGATCCGGCCGGAGCAACGGATGGTCCCGCTGCAGTGGGATGCGGCGACACGGCAGTTGTTGGGGTTGAGTGACGGCCAGGCCTTGGCCTATAGTGTGCTGTACGGCGCCATCGATGGCCAGCATGCGTTGCCGATTGAGCCACAGGTGGTGGCGTTGAGCAAGCCGTTGTATCAACTGATGTACGGGACTGGCCGCCTTGCTGATGTGCGGGTGCGCGTGGTGGGTACTGAACTGATTGCGTTGATCGAGGGTATGTTGGCGACACGCAATAGTGATGTCTTTTGGACGACGGCAGCCATCACGCAGCTGCGTCGGGCGGCAAATCAACAGCCGCTGGTGCTCGAGGCGACCATCCGGCTGGGGTTGCTGGCCGACATGCAGGAGGTGCGTGAATGAATGTAGCAGATATGCGCAAGGACTACACGCAGCATGGGCTGTTGGAGGGCGAAGCCGCCGCCGAGCCGTTTGCACAGTTCACGGCCTGGTTCGATCAAGCGGTGGCAGGCAATGTACACGAACCCAATGCGATGACGGTGGCCACGGTCGACCCCGACGGGCGGCCGTCGGCGCGGATTGTCTTGCTCAAGGGGTATGACGCGCGAGGGTTTGTCTTTTATACCAACTACGAAAGTCGCAAGGGGCGCGCGTTGGCAGGTCATCCGTATGCGGCGTTGATTTTTTATTGGCCCGAGTTGGAGCGCCAGATCCGCATCGACGGGCGGGTCGACAAAGTCGCCGCTACCGAGGCAGACACCTACTATCACAGCCGCCCGGTGGGGAGTCGGTTGGGCGCGTGGGCGTCGCCGCAGAGTCAGGTGATAGCCGATCGGAGTGCCCTCGAAGGTGCATTGGCCGACGTGCAGGGCACGTATACGGGGTCAGCCCCCAGCCGCCCGCCGTTTTGGGGCGGCTACCGGGTGGTGCCCGATGCGGTCGAGTTCTGGCAGGGTCGGCCGAGTCGGTTGCATGACCGGTTGCGCTATCGGTTGACGGCGACCGGGTGGGTCCGTGAGCGCTTGGCGCCGTGACGAGAGGATGGCTGCGATGAATCCATTGCTCCAAAAGCTGGGCTACGGGCCGCACGACCGGGTGGCGATTGTACACGCCGACGACATCGGGATGTGTCAATCGTCGACGGGTATCTTGGCCACGTTGTTTCGGGATGGGGTCCTGACGTCTGGGTCGTTGATGGCTCCGTGCGCCTGGTTCCCCGCCGCGGCGCAGTGGGCCAGCGCGCACCCGGCAGTCGATTTGGGCGTGCATCTGACCCTGACCTGCGAGTGGTCCACCTATCGCTGGGGGTCGCTGACCGGTGGGCGCACGTTGCACGACGACGAAGGGTACCTGCACCGGACGATGGCGGCGGTATTTGCGACGGTGTCGACGGAGGATGTCACGGTCGAAATCGATGCCCAGTATGCCCGTGCGCTCCGCTATGGGATGCAGCCGACACACATCGACTCACACATGGGGACGATGTTTGGGGCGGCGACATTTGCACCATACCGTGCGCTGAGCCAGCGCACGCAGACGCCAGCATTTGTGGCGCGGTTGAATGCGGCGCGGCTCGAGGCGGGGGGGTTCGACGCGGCGACGGCTGCCTACCAGGTCAGTCAACTGGCGACCTTGGAGGCAGCCGGCTTGCCGCTGTGTGATCACCTGCGTTGGCTCGACTTGGGCAATCCGGCGCAGAATGTCGCCGATGTGCAGGCGTTGTTTGCGGCGTTGCCGGCGGGGTTGACGTACGTCATTTGCCACCCCGCCGCTGATAGCCCCGAGTTGCGCGCGATTGCACCTGATTGGCAATCGCGCGTGCGCGATTACGCCGTGATGACCGATCTTACATTGCGCACCTACGTCGACGCGCAAGGAATCCATCTCATTGGCTGGCGCGAGATTCAGCAGGCGATGCGCGGGTAATCAACTGCCAAAGCCGAGGCCGCGCTCGCGCATACTAATCCACTGTCCCTGACCGATGATGAGGTGATCGAGCAGGTCTACATCGAGGAGTTTGCCGGCGGCGAAGACATCGCGGGTGACTTGGATGTCGTCTGCCGAGGGCGTCGGATCGCCGGATGGGTGATTATGCACCAGGATGATGGCAGCGCTATTGAGGCGGATCGCTTCTTTGTAGACTTCGCCGACGCGGAGCAACGACGAGTTGAGTGAGCCCACGTAGAGGGTTTGGATCTTTTGGACGCGGTTTTTGGTGTCGAGGCAGATGACTCTGAGGTGCTCTTGGTCGAGGTGGCTCATCTCGATGAGCATTAACTGGGCGGCGTCGGCCGGTGCTCGAATCTGGAAGCGGTCTTCGAACCCAGCCAAAATCAAGCGCCGGCACAGTTCGAGGGCCGCTTTGATGCGGATGGAACGTACACTACCGATGCCGGGGAGTTGTTGGAGTTCTTCGACGCTCAGTCGTTGTAAACCGAGCAGACCGCCAGCGGCACCGAGCGCGTGCTGGGCGTTGCGCAAGGTGGTGTCATAGTCGCCACCGTCGCCGTAGAGGAGTGTGACCAGTTCGGCATCACTCAGTGCAGTCGGTCCATGCATTGCCAGGCGCGTGCGCGGATGTTGAACGAACGGTGTTTCGCGGATTTGGAGTGGGAACGAGAGTGATAAACCCATAGAAAAGCCCCCTTTGCGGACGATCTCGTGCAGACTGCACAGAGGTACTACCGTTACAAGAGGGCAAAAGGGTACGGGTGGTTAGTCGAGAATCTGAATCACCGCTGCACTGCGGAACAGTTCTACATCAGCCATTGTAAAAACTCCCGCGTGCGGGGCGAGGGCATTGGCACTCCCACAGGACACGCCGGCACTGAGTGCGTCGGCGAGGCTCGCACCGCGGTCGAGCGCATCGACCAATCCCGCCAGCGTGCAGTCGCCGCTGCCGACCGGACTGACCGCTCTGATGGGCGGGGCCGAGATGAACCAGGCGCCGCCAGCGCTGACCGCGAGGGCCCCTTGGGCACCCATGGTCACTACCACCGCGCGTGGGCCAGAAGCAACGACCTGTCGAGCTGCTGCAACGGTGGAAGGCGTGTCTATGAGCGGCATACCGATGGCTTGGGCCAGTTCATCGCGATTGATTTTGAGCAGGGCGATGGGTGCAGTCATACATGCTTGCAACGGTGCCCCGCTGGTATCGAGGGCTATGTTGCAGGTGGCGGGGATAGCCGCGATGAGGGTGCGCAGGTCGTTTGCAGCGATACCAGGGGGTACGCTCCCCGAAATGGTCAGCCAGGTCGCCGATTGTGTCGCCTTCGTCACTGCGGTCTGCAGCGCGTGCCATTCGGACCCATTCATGTTCGGACCCGGTTCGTTGACGACCAGTTGGTCTGGGGCAGCGGGGTCTGTGATGAGCAGGCACGTGCGCGTCTCGCCGCTGATGGACACCGCCTCGATCCGCAGACCTTCGGCGGCGGCGAGGGTCATGATGTGTAAGCCAGTGACGCCGCCCAGGGGTGCAATTGCCCTGTAGGAAGCTCCAATGGTGTGCAGGGCACGAGCCACATTGAGCCCTTTGCCGCCGGCTGCGTCGTGGCGTTCGCGCACACGGGTTGTATCAGCGTGGCGAAAGCCAGGCACGATGAGGGTACGGTCGAGGGCGGGATTGGGCGTCAGCGTGACAATCATGCGTTGGCACGAATCTCGATGTACGCGCGGTTTTTGTTGCCGCCATTGAACAACGCCATGAGGTCAAAAACGCGCTTCATGAGGCCGTATTTGGTATTGAGGAGTGCATTTGCTTTGGCATTCTCGGTCTCGTCGAGGATGCGTGCGAAGGCAGGTTGCGTGTCGCCAAGCATATTGCCGGAGCGGTCACATGGGCCGAGGGTGACGGCTGGGAAGTTCCGAATGCGTTTGACCTTGCCTGCCTGCTTGCCGGTCATGACATACAGGACGTCGCCGTCGTTGACAAACCAGACCGGCGTACCAATGATTTCGCCAGATTTTTTGGTGGTAGCGAGGTTGATGAATTGTTCTTTGCTGAGGGGTGCGAACGACATTATTTCTCCTTTGTGCGCCGACCACGGCCACGCACGATGCCAGCCCGATATGCGAAGCCAATGGTAAAGCCAATGACCATCAAGATGATGAGTATTTCTTGAACGCCGAGTTTCATCCCGCCCTACAATCTACGTATGGGTTTGCTAGATGGATTGTAACATGTGGGGTGCGCGTACCTGCACCAGCAGGATGCAGTCGGTATAATAGAATCAATACGAGAAGGGCTACGCCATGACAAACGTCCATGTGTCGATGCACCCGTTGGTACGCACCAAACTTGCGGTGTTGCGAGACCAGCAGACAAAACCCAAGATATTTCGCGAGTTGGTGGGCGAAATCACGCAGTTCTTGATGTACGAGGCGACTGCAGATTTGCCGATTAGCCCCATCACCGTGCAGACGCCGATGGCGGAGTACGAAGGGCAGACCTTGGCGGTGCGCATCGGTTTGATTCCCATCCTCCGGGCAGGGCTGGGGATGGTCGACCCCATTCTCGACATGATTCCAATGGCGCAGATATGGCACCTGGGTTTGTATCGCGACCATCAGACGCTTCAACCGGTCAGTTATTACAACAAGCTCCCTGCCAGCCCGTCGGTGGACGTCTGCCTGGTGCTCGATCCAATGTTGGCGACGGGCGGATCGGCGGTTGCGGCGGTTTCGGTGCTGAAGCGCTGGGGAGTGCCCAGAATCAAATTTGTCGGGCTTATAGCCGCGCCCGAAGGCGTGGCACTGATGCAAAAAGAACACCCCGATGTGCCCGTACACTTGGCTGCAGTAGACGAACGTCTGAACGACATCGGGTACATCATCCCTGGGTTGGGTGACGCCGGTGATCGCCAATTCGGCACACGCTGACAGGAGGACGCATGGCAGGATTCATCGCCGCGGCCATAGCCGTGATTGCGTGTCTGAGTGCATTGATCGCAACGCCACTAGTAATCCGGTTGTGCATCAAGCGCGGCTGGGTGGTGCAGCCGGGCGGTCGACGTACCCACCAAGGAGTGATGCCCACCATTGGCGGGATTGCCATATATGGCGCATTTGTCATTGCAATCGCCGCCTCGTGGTTGGCGGGGTTGTTCGTGCCTGAATTAGCACGCAGCGAAAAAGATACGCTGCAACTGGTGTTGTTGGCGATTGGTGGGACGTTGACCTTTGTCGTGATGTGGATCGACGACGTCGTCGAGTTGCATTGGCTCCCCAAATTTGCAGTGAACATCCTCGCCGGTGTCGTGGCTGTCGGCCCCTTTCTCTGGGAGCAGGTTCTCTCTGCGGATGCAACAGGGCAGTTGACACAGGCCAACGGAATTGTTTTTTTGGGCTTCAATATGCCGTTTGGTGAGTACGTGGACTTCTATGCGCTGTCGCCCTGGGTCGCCATTCTCGTGACGATTTTCTGGTTGGGGTGGATGGTCAATACCGTCAACTGGATGGATGGCGTGGATGGCCTCGCGGCAGGGGTTTCGGCGATTGCTGGCCTCATGCTGGGCATTCATGCGTTGCGGTTGGACCCGGCGCAATACACCGTCGCGGTTGTGCCATTGGCGTTGGCCGGGGCTGCTGCCGGGTTCTTGTGGTTCAACTTCCCGCCGGCCAAGGTGTTTATGGGCGATGCGGGAGCGGAATTCTTGGGATATGTGCTCGGCGTCAGCGCCATTATGGGCGGTGCTAAGTTTGCCACCGTTTTGTTGGTGTTGGGTGTATGGATTTTGGACGTCGCATGGCTCATCGTCTCGCGCATGTTGGCGGGCCGTTCGCCGACGCACAGCGGCCGTGATCATCTGCATCAACGCTTGACCGATGCGGGATTCTCAGCGCAACACATTGCCTGGTTTTTCTATACATTGAGTATGACTTTTGGGATTCTGGGTATTGCTGATATCGGTTCCACCGGCAAAATGTGGGCGTTGGTGTTGTTGTTGGTCGTCGGGATTGTGACGATTGGGTATACGATGAAAATTCAGCCGCGGAAAGTGGACTGAGTCGCGATGTTTATGCGAAAAAAATGAAACGTGTGTCTGACTACGGCGTATTCACCGGGTGGTATTCTGGCTTCGGTATTGAATTGGCTGATAGGCCTCGAACACGGCTAGCAACAGGGCAGTCCGCGTTTGGGGCACGCATGACCAGTCGTTGATGGCTGTACTGGCGGTGCTGAGGTCGACCCCGTCGACGATGCCCTGTGGGGCTGCACCGATGTTCACCCCAAAGCCGACGCTCATCCATTGCTGCCCACCGGGTTGGACCGCTCCTTCGGCGATGACGCCGGCGAGTTTTTTGGTGCCGGTGGGAGTGTCAATGACAACATCGTTGGGGTGTTTGAGGTGGACGGAATACCCGGGGATGGCTTCGCCAATCACCCCGCAGAGTGTCTGCGCAAAGTGCAACAGAATGGCTGGTGTGTCGGCAGGAGTGGGCCGCAGCAAAAACGAACACAGGAGCGTCTGGCCAGGAATATCACGCCAGCTGCGCCCGAATTGCCCACGTCCCGCATGCTGATGATCGGCGATGACGACGAGGCCAGCCGGTTCGCCATTGACTGCTGTGGCGCGCACCATGTCTTGGGTCGACGAAGTATCGGGTACATGCACGAGCCGCCGCACAAAGCCACTGCGCGGCAACTGCTGCGTCAGCATGGCGATGTCCAGATCAGAAGGGGATGTCATTGGAGGAATTGAGGTGATCACACAGCCATGTATACAACATGGTGTCGTCGGATTGTTGGTGTACTGCGATGATGTGTGAAATTAATTCGCGCTGTGGGAACGAAATGTGAAAGCCGTTGTGGTGGCACAGCCAGAGGAGCGCGAGAAGCGCAGTGGTTTCGTTGTTGCTCTGGAACGGTTGGCGCTTGACTAGTGCGTAGACAAGAGCGCTCATTTTGGCAATGTCACCCGGATAGCGGTGCGCACCAAAATGAACCTGATGGGGGGTCGCCACGACCGCCTCAAGGACATCGTTCGACACAATTCCAAAGCGGCCGCCGTAGCGACCCACAAGCATTGTATGCATGTCGAGGATATGTTCGCGGGTGAGCGTCGCCATTACTTATTCGAGTCCTGCGAGGCGTCGGAAGGCACGGTCGTATTCATCGACGATAGGCTCTGCCCACTTGCGCAGCGACTCAGAGTGTGGCTTGCGGATAAGGACTTCGCTGTCGGTAAAGACAATCTCGACCTCGGGCACGTCGCCCAAGTTCGCGGCTTTGAGCCAGCCTTTGACGACGTGTGGTAGATTTTCGGGTTCAACTAAAAAGCTTTTGGGCATCGTTCCCTCGTCCTCTGTTAGTCGCGGGGGCGCAGATGGGGGAATACGACCACATCACGGATGGTCGATTGATTGGCAAAAATCATCGACATGCGGTCGATGCCCATGCCTAAACCACCCGTCGGTGGCATGCCATACATCAACGCGTTGATGTAGTCGTCGTCGAGCTGATGGGCTTCGGTGTCACCGGCGGTGTGTGTTTTGAGTTGTTCTTCGAAGCGCTGGGCTTGATCGAATGGGTCATTCAGCTCACTATAGCCGTTCCCTATCTCCATCCCAGCGACGATGGCCTCGAAGCGTTCGGTGAGTGCCGGGTTGTCGGCGTGGCGCTTGGCCAGCGGGGACAACTCGACCGGATGGTCGACGATGAAGGTGGGTTGGATGAGGGTCGGCTGGATGATTTCGCTGAACAATTCATCGACCTGTTTGGCCCAGGATGCCTTGTTTTCGACCGGTAATTTGCGGGCGCGGATTTCGGCGATCAACCCATCGAGGGTTTTGTGTTGCAGGATGTCGATGCCGGTCTGCTCCAGAATCGCCCCGGGAATGGACACGCGGTTCCACGTTTTGCCAAAATCGATGCTCTGCCCCTGGAATTCGATGATAGCAGACCCATGAATCTCGCTGGCGGTGGTACGGCAGACATCCTCGACCAACTGCATCATGGTGCGGTAATCGCCGTATGCCTGGTAGCATTCCATCATGGTGAATTCGGGGTTGTGCGTGCGATCGACGCCTTCGTTGCGGAATACTTTGCTTATCTCGTAGACGCGTTCGAATCCACCGACGATCATTCGCTTGAGATACAGTTCGACGGCGATGCGCAGGTAGAGGTTTTGGTTGAGTTGGTTATGGAACGTCGTGAACGGTCGGGCCGTTGCACCACCATAGATGGGCTGCAGGGCCGGTGTCTCGACCTCGAGGTAGTCCTGGCCGTCGAGGACGCGGCGCATGATGCGTACGACCTGTGCGCGTATACGGAAGTTTTGGCGCACGTCATGGTTGACAATCATATCGAGGTAGCGCTCACGCAACCGTGCTTCGACATCGGTGAAGCCGTGCCACTTGTCTGGGGGTGGGTTGATGGCTTTCGATAGAATGTTCATCCCGTCGACGTAGACCGATGCTTCGCCTGCTTTTGTGCGGCGTAGGGACCCGGTCGCTTCGATGATGTCGAACGTGTCGAGCTCATCCGCGAAGCGGTCGAACCAGGTATCACCGAGCTCGGCACGGCTGAGCCAGATTTGGATTTTACCGTGTTCGTCTTCGATGTGTGCAAAGGCCAATTTGCCCATGACGCGGCGGGCACCGACGATGCGACCGACGACGGTGACCCGCTCGGAGCGCTCCATCATGCCATCGAAGTCTGCCAATACGGCCGAAATAACGTGGCTGCGCTGTGTGCGGGCGGGGTACCCATCAATGCCGGCAGCACGCAGGCGGTGCAGCTTTTCGGCGCGCTGGAGTTGTAGTTCGTTGAGTTCCATTGCCTACTCGATTCCGTTCAAGAATGGACGCATGATATGAAAAAACAGTACCCGAAAACGGCCTGGCCGCCCACGAGTACCGTCGAACGACACTTAGCGAATGGACTTGATGGTGCACTTGGTGGGACCATTGGGGGTCTGCACGGTGACCTTGTCCTTGACGCGGCGGCCGATGAGTGCGGTGCCCAGCGGTGACTCGTTCGAGATGCGCTGTTCCTTTGGATTGGATTCGGCGCTGCCGACGATGCGATATGTCTCGGGATCGGTCTCGCCCTCGTAGACGATGGTGACGGTTGAACCGATGCGGACTTCCTTGACGTCGCCGGTGTCTTCTTCGATGATTTGATGGCGGGCCAAAATGTCGCGGATTTCTTTGATTTTGCCTTCGAGGAACCCCGAAGACTTCTTGGCGTCTTCGTATTCGCCACTCTCGGAGATATCGCCGAGTTCTTTGGCTTGGTTGATGCGTTCTGCGACTTCGGCGCGACCTTCGGTCTCGAGCAGTTTGAGCTCTTCTTCGAGTTTGGTTTTGCCGTCGCGTGTTAGGTAGGTAATTCGGTCGCTCATGGTAGGGTTACCTCTCGTACCGGTCGAGAATGGCAAACAATAACAAAACTGAGAGGTGTGCTCTCAGTTCAACAGTGAAGACAACGCCATTCCTGACAACAGTATAGCGCGTTTGTCATCGTATTGCAATTATTGCGTGTGTTTGACACAGCAGCCTTGCGTCTCGTACAATGCAGGTCATGCGGGAGTGGCGTAGTGGTAACGTAGGAGCCTTCCAAGCTCATGTCGAGAGTTCGATTCTCTCCTCCCGTACCAAATCTTAGCGATGTGTTTGTGTACTGCTTGACGATGCACCAATTGCCGGACTCACTACGAGTGGCACCTGGTGCATTCTATTTCTGTGGATCCCCATTCATCCACTTGCGCGTGTTTGTCCCGATTCACAACATCCCCGTTGCTCTCTCCACCGCGATCCAATCGTCTTTGCTGCACGAAATATGCCCATCCACACGTTCCTCCAAAGTGAAACAATCCTGGCCCTTTCGCATGCATCATGTGGGTGGCCTTGCAATGGATTGTGGTTCCCAAGGAACGATTGCGGCGTGCAGTGTGCATGGCATCGCTGCAACGACGCACAAAAAGCAGACAATTCTTGGGTTGCGTCGCTTGGTTACGGCACGTGCTAGAGCAGTGATACGGTCCTGCGTGGCTTATGGATGCTCGTGATGTAGGTGCTGACAATGATCTGGAAGCTCGCGTTCATGTCGATGGGGAAGCCGAACCCGCCTGCCGATTCGAGGGTCGCAAAGCCGTGCACGATGCTGCGGAAGCCTCGCAGTACGTGGGTCCGATCTGCCCCAGACAACTCAAATGGAATAATGATGCGCTCGAGCAGCTCCATCAGCGATCGGTTGGCTTGGACTAACTCGGGGTTTGGTTGGCTTTGGGGGTGGAGGGTAGCGGCGTAGATGCCCGGGTTGAGGATGATGAAGCTCCGGTAGGCCACGGCAATCGCCAGCAACGCATCGGCCTCGCCGCGGCCGATGGCGGCGTCTTGGCAGCGCAAAAACAATGCCTGAGCACCAAATCCGGCCAGTGCCGCCTGGAGCGCATCAAGCCCATTGACGTGATTGTAGAGCGATGGAATTTTGATGCCCAGCTCTGCCGCGATGGGCGCCAACGTCAAAGCCGCAAACCCGTAGGTGTTGACACGCCGGGCTGCGGCTTCGACGACGAGCGCGCGGGTGACGCGATGTTTGGCCATGTCATGCTCTTTTGACGAAAACTAATGTGGATTGATTTTATACGAAAAATGTAAGTGTGGTGGTTTTTTTGGTATTGATGCAGGTGGAAGGGAATAGAGCGGGGCTTTTTGCAAAAAGCCCCGCTCTGTAATTGCGACCAGATAAGAGATGGCACCGCACTGAAGGTGCGATGCCATGACGGGTAGGCAGGGGCGAGGTACCATGCTTCACGGGGCATCACGGCCTCTCCTGTCAACCAAACCGAGGCGCGCTGCGTAAGGAGCATCGGAAGCAAGCGCAAGTGCAGACGCGGTGGATGATGGAATTATTCGGCTTTCGTGATAGCGATGGTCAGGGTGACGGCGTCGAGTTCGAGGGACTCGATGTGTGCACCTGCATGCGATGAGCCGAGGACGAGCTGATCAGCCAGGGTCTCGGTGCGGATGTAGTCGTGCCAGAGGGCAATGGTGGCTTCGAGGTTGGCGTTCCCGCTGACGCCGTCGATGGCCACAGTGATGCGGTCCGATATGGCGAAGCCGGCGTTTTTGCGGGCATCCTGGATGTAGCGGACGACCTCTCGGGCGATGCCTTCGGCGACCAGCTCGGGGGTGAGTGTGGTATCGAGAGCTGCCAAGACGCCGTTTTCTTCGGCGACGGCATAGCCATCGGGGGATGACGTCTCGACCAAGACTTCGTCGGGGCTGATGCTCAAGGTCTGACCATCGACGACGAGATCGAAGGAGTTCCCTTGTTCGACTGCGACGGCAATGGCACGTGCGTGGTCGCCGCTGAGGGCTTTGAGGGCCTCGCCGAGGGCTGGGACCAACTTGCCGTATTTTTTGCCGACGGTACGCAGGTTGGGTTTGAAGCGATAGTCGATAAAGGTCGCACCGGTCTCGAGCCAGCGAACTGCTTTGACATTGAGTTCCTCGCGGATGTCACTTTCGAACGCGGGCATCGAGGCCGCCACTGCAGACGGCACACGGACCAGAATGGCTGGCAGTGGCTGGCGGATTTTGAGAGCGGCGGTACGACGGGCTGCCCGACCAAGGCCGACCAACGTCTGGACGACGTCGATGCTGGCGACTAGCGTGTCGTCGCGCCAGGAGGGCACGCTTTGTGGCCATTTGGCCATGTGGACCGAAGGGCCGGCGTTTGGTGCTTTAGAAAGGACCAGGTTGCTGTACATTTCTTCGGCCAAGAACGGCATGAACGGTGCCAACAACTTGCTGAGCGTTACCAGACATGTGTATAGGGTGGCGTAGGCGGCCTGCGTGTCACTGTCGTTTTCGGTCTTCCAGAAGCGGCGGCGGCTACGACGGACATACCAGTTGGACAGCTCTTCGACGAAGCGTTCGATGGCCTTGGCGGGTGCATGGATGTCGTAGCTGTCGAGCTCGCTGCTGACCGTACGCACCAGGTGATCGAGGCGCGCCAATGCCCAGCGGTCGAGCGGGTTGGTCAAGGTAGCGACATCGAGTGTCAACGAGCCGTCGGCATTGAGCAGACCGGCAGGCGTCCAGCCGTCGAGGTTGGCATAGGTCACAAAAAACGAATACGTGTTCCACAACGTCAGGGTGAACTGGCGCAGCATGTCGCCGACCAACTCGCGTGAGAAGCGGCGGGGGTTGTACGGGGGCGCCGAGGCGAACATATACCAGCGTACGGCGTCGGTGCCAAACTCGTCGATGATTTCCCATGGGTTAACGATGTTGCCACGCGACTTGGACATCTTTTCGCCCTTGCCGTCGAGGATATGGCCCAAGCAGATGACGTTTTTGAAGGCTGGTCGGTCGAACAATAGCGTCGAGACAGCGTGCAGGGTGTAGAACCAGCCGCGGGTCTGGTCGATGGCTTCCGAGATGTAGTCGGCTTGGCCGGCGTACTTCTCGAAGAGTTCTTTGTTTTCAAACGGATAGTGCCATTGTGCGACCGGCATGGCACCGGAGTCGAACCAGCAGTCTGCCACATCGGGGATGCGGCGCATGATGCCGTGGATGGGGTCCTGCCAGGTTATTTCGTCCACGTACGGGCGATGAAGGTCAAGTTCGCTGAGCGACCGACCAACTTTGGCCTCGAGTTCGGCGACCGAACCGATGCACTCGCTGTGTTTGCCATCGTCCGAAATCCAGATGGGCAGCGGGGTGCCCCAATAGCGCTCACGGCTGATGGCCCAATCGATGTTGTTGGACAACCAGTTACCGAAGCGACCGTTTTGGATGTGGTCTGGCACCCAGTGGACCTCTTGGTTGGCCGACACGAGGCGGTCTTTGAGCGCCGTGGTGCGGATATACCAGCTGGGTTTTGCATAGAACAACAATGGTGTTTTGCAGCGCCAGCAGAAGGGATACGTGTGCTTGACGCGGGCGCTTTTGAACAAATCACCGCGCTCTTTGAGGAACTTGGTGATGACCGGGTCGGCGGCCTTGAAGAACATATTGGCAAAGCCCATCGATTCGAATTGGGGCATCGTATTGCCGCTCAAATCGACCGAAAAAAGGGTCGGCAAGCCGTGTTTGCGGCCCACATCGAGGTCACCGTAGGCTGGCGCGATGTGGACAATGCCGGTACCGTCGTCGAGCGAGACGAAGTCGTCGCCGATGACGCGGTAGCCCGTGCTCAGGTCGGGTTTGTCGCCGGGTCCAGGGACGCCGTCAAAGAGGCGGGTGTATTTTGCACCAACGAGCTGGCTGCCAGTGTAGGTTGCCAAAACGGTGTGGTGCTCGCCGAGGACGTTGGTGGCCAGACTGGCAGCCAGGATGACTTTTTCACGCGTATTGTCGGGACCACATTCGGCCAACACATAGTCGGCGTCAGGATTGACGGCCAGTGCGACGTTGGCAGGCAGGGTCCAGGGCGTGGTGGTCCAGGCGAGGAAGGCAGCGCCGGCTAGGGCTGCGTCGAGGGGATGACCACTTGGGTCGAGGCGGAAGCGCAGCCAGACGGATGGATCGTCGACGTCGTCTTCGTAGCCCTGATTGACTTCGGCGTCGGACAAGGTGGTGCCGCAGCGTGGGCAGTGCATGGTGACTTTATAATCGCGGAAGAGCAAATCGCGATCCCAGAACTGGCGCAGAATCCACCAGAGTGACTCGATGTAGGAATTGTCGTAGGTGGCGTATGGTTTTTCCATATCGATCCAATAGGCGATACGGTCGGTCATGCGTTCCCATTCGCCGATGTAGGTCTGGACCGAGGATTTGCATTCGGCGTTGAAGGCTGCGATGCCGAAGCGCTCGATGTCGGGTTTGCCGGCGAAGCCGAGCTTTTTTTCGACCTCGATTTCGACCGGGAGGCCGTGGGTATCCCAGCCGCCACGGGCGCCGATGACGTGCTCGCCGCACATCCGGTGGTAGCGGATGATGATGTCTTTTGAGACGCGGGCTTCGACGTGGTGGACGCCCGGCTTACCGTTGGCAGTGGGTGGGCCTTCGAAGAAAATGAACGGTTTGGCATGGTCACCGTGGGCCAAAGCTTGTTTTTTGATGTCGTTGCTGCGCCAATAATCGCCGATGCGATCTTCGAGGGCGACGAACGACGCGCGTGTGTCGACGGCACGAAAACTCATGATGTTACTCCCGAAAAAAGAATACAAAAATACCCGCCCCTGCAGACAGGGACGAGGTCGAAAACCCCGCGGTACCACCCTGATTGTCATGCCCTGCATGACCACTTGTCGGCGCTGACACGCCGTACCCTGCTAACGGAGGGTGCCCGGTCGGCTTACACACCGCGGCGCGGCTTGGGCCTTCTGCTCGGAAGGGATATCGACGACGGGGGCCGTTGCGCCTCTCACCAGTTGCGCATTCGCTGGAACGGTCGGATTCGTGGTCGACATGTCTTCGTCATGACAATACGCAAAGTATAGCATAATCTGGCAGTGATTCCTGCAGATGGATTATTTTGTATGGTATAATCAGTGAAGTTTTGATACGCATACAAGAGGTACTATCATGGCAAAAGAAACCAAGGGCAAATCCAAGACAGACGTTACATCACGTGACAAGAGCGGTCGCGCCACGGACCACACCTGCGCCAACTGCAACGAGCGCATCATGAACGACCGTGAAATGATTGTCTTGATGGACGATCGCCGCCGCAACAAGACCTACCATCACCGCACCTGCCACCAGAAGACCCTCGGCTAGGGTGTAGCATCTTTGAAGTAGACAAACCCCGGACGCATAAGCGTCTGGGGTTTTCGTATTTACAACAATCCGCGGAAAACGATCACGCAGAGGCGCTGCGCAGCAGAGGGCGGAGAGGATGACGGTTGTACGAAGGATGTCACCCATAGCCCCACGGCATGCCGTGGGGCTATGGGCATGCCGTGGGGCTATGGGAACGGCTATTGCATATTCTCCTGTAACTCTTCGAACAGCGCATCATCGTTGGCGGCGATGCCGAGGCCTTGGGCGACACCGGTGAATGGGTCCATTTCGACCATGGCGGCGGAGCCAAACTTGGCGGTCAGCATGTTCACAAACACGGGAATGCGTGACGAGCCGCCGGTGCGCAAGACGATATGGATATCACTCGGCGCAAGACCAGCAGTAGCCAATGCCCGGTCGACGCAAGCAGCCACGGTGCGCACGTCGGGGCCGATCATGCGCTCGAAGTCCCAGCGTTCGACGGTCTGATCGATGTCGATGCCGGGGACGTGCATAGCGACGTCGGCGTTGGCTTGGCTACTGAGGGCGACCTTGGTTTTCTCGACGATTTCGTAGAGCGGCAGCGCATAGTTTTGGTTGACCAGCGTCTGCAACTGGGCGACTTTGGTGGGTTGGGTACTCGTTCCCAGTACTTCTTCGATGATGCGTTGGAACTTGGGGTGCGACAATTCGAGGATGCTCTGCCACTCGCTCAGATGGTCGATGATGACCGCCGGGAACGGCAAGCGCTGTGGACCGATGGTCGCAGTCGACCCGAAGTGTGGCAGCATTTTGCCCATCATGATGCGCCGATCCATGATGTCGCCGCCGACGGGCACACCGTCGTTGGACAACACGACGCTGCCGCCTTTGCCGTCGGTCTCGATAATGGTGACGTCGAGGGTACCACCACCGAAGTCGAAGACGAGGGCTTTTTGGCGTTCGGTGGCGGTACGGGCATACGCGAGCGCGGCGGCGTTGGGCTCGGGCAAAAACGCGAACTCAGGGATGTCGGCCAGAAAACAAGCCTCGGTCATACGCGCAATCGCCGTCTCGTCGCCGTCTGGATGATTGGAGTAGTGGACCGGACGACCAATGACCATGCGGGTGACGGGTTTGTGGGTAATGGACTCGACGCGATCGACGATTTGGCGGAGCACGATGGCGATGAGGTATTCAATGGTATAACGTTTGCCGAAGACGTTGGTATCGGTGAATTCGACGTCACGCAGATGGGTTTTGAGGGATTGGAATAAGCGACCGGGCTGGTTGGCATCGACCAGTGCTCCGATGGACTGCTTGGTGATTTCGCCTTTGTCGTTGACGAGTTCGTATTCGCCGAAGTTGCGCCAGACGTATTCGATTTTGCGACCGACATTTGCAGTGGTGAAGCGGTCGATGGCATCACGGCCGATATAGCGTTCGCCTTCACGCGTCATAAACAGCGTGGTGCGCATGACCTGTGGATTGGGACTGCTGGGGTCGAGCGGCAACAGAGTGACCGTGTGACCATCGTACAATGATGCACTAGAATTAGTGGTACCGAAGTCGAGTCCGACGTTCATAACAGGAGCCTTTTCTATGTCGAATCGCACCACCGTGGCATTGGCACTTTTGCAGGCGCAGGCAGTGTTGTTGCGTCCACACGAGCCGTTTACGTTTGCCTCGGGGATAAAATCGCCCATTTATTGTGACAACCGCTTGCTGCTGGGCAATGTGGCAGCCCGGACGGTCATCAGCGATGCATTCGCCGCCATGGTCGGCGATGCAGAGGTCGTTGCTGGTACAGCCACCGCCGGCATCCCGTGGGCGGCCTGGGTGGCCGAGCGCGCCAACACACCCATGGCGTATGTGCGCAGCGGCGCCAAAACACACGGACGCGGCCGCCAAATCGAGGGCGCCAGCGTCGCAGGGAAGCGCGTGTTGTTGATGGAAGACACCGTGTCGACCGGCGAAAGCGCCGTGACCGCTATCGAAGCATTATACAGCGAAGGCGCCGCCAGCGTCACCTGTGCCTGTATCTTCACGTATGGCTGGCAGGCTACCTACGACCGCTTTGTGGCAGCCAATGCACCGTTGACGGCGCTGACAACACTGATGCCCGTGCTCGACGCAGCTGTGTCAGCGGGATACATCAAGCCCGAGCAGCGTGCGACCGTCGAGGCGTGGAGCGCCAATCCCAAAGAGTGGGGAAATATGTAGGTCGCCGCCATGGTGGCGACGGGAGCATATGAAGCCCCCCGGCGTATAGCCGGGAGCATGCCCCCGGCGTACGGAATGTGTAGGTCGCCGCCATGGTGGCGACGGGTGGCGAAGGAGCCCCCCGGCGTACGGAATATGAGGTGTGTCATGGCACAGAGTATGGGTAGCCGCATTTTTGGGTTGATCATCCGGCTGATGCGCCTCAAGCGGCAGATGTCGGACCCCCAGCGCGTCCAAAAGATTGTGGATGATGCACGTGCCGCCGGCCCACAGCCCTATGTGATGTCGGCCAAGCTGAAGCTGACGTCGACGGTTGACCAGACGATCGAATCGGGCATGCAGGTGTATACCTTCACGCCGCAGGGTCAGCCGACGCGCGCTGCGGTGTTGTATCTGCACGGCGGGGCGTATATCTATCAGGCGTCGGATTTTCATTGGCAATTCATCGATGCGTTGTGCCAAAAAACCGGCGCGACGGTCGTTGCCCCGCTATACCCCAAAATCCCGTTTGCCAGTGCCGCCGATGCCTACGCGGCCGTCGAGCCGCTCTACCACTGTCTGATTGGTCAGTATGGCTGTGATTCGCTACAGCTTATGGGTGATTCGGCCGGTGGTGGGCTGGCATTGGGACTGGTACAACGCATGCGTGATCAGGGCGTAGCGTTGCCCAAACGTGTGGTTGCGATGTCGCCGTGGGTCGATGTGACCATGAGCAATCCGGCGATTGCGGCGTTGGAGTCGGGTGATCAGGTGTTGAGCAGACATGGCCTGCAGGTGTTTGGGGCATTGTGGGCCGGCGTCGAAAACCCGCGCGCGCCGCACATCAGCCCGCTCTATGGCGACATGACCGGGCTCTGCCCGTTGGTTGTGATTGCGGGCGGGCGCGAGATCTTTGTGCCTGACATTGAGACCTTTTGTGACAAGGCACGGGCTGCAGGCGTAGCGGTGACATATCGAAAATACGCCGGGATGATGCACGCGTTCCCGGTCTTCCCCATGCCGGAAGCGACGCAGGTCGTTGAAGAAATAGTAATGAGTAATGAGTAGGCGTCAGAAGTCAGCTGAGATATGCGGGTGTGTTGACACGTTGAAGAGGAACATGTGATGAAACTTCGTTTTCGCATCCCATCATTGGCAAAAAGAATTGCGTCGCGATTGTCCGTTAAGCGGTATGTGCGCCATAACCTCGGCATCAAAGCGCCGCGTGGCTGGGGCTGGCTTACCAATCCGCGCCGTGCGCTCTACAACCGCATCTACACGCGTACCACGCGCGGTTGTGGGTCGGTGTTGAGTGTTGGTATTGTGGTTTTGGTGGTGGTGTCGGTGGTGTGATAAAACCCGACGGGCGACGTCGTCATGCCCCGCGTAGGGGGGTACTCGCCCGCCATTACCACCCCCAACCTCAACAGAACAAACCCACCTCGCCCGCAACAATTGACCATTGCTTCTCTTTGATAACTGCGCTGTTGTCCCGTCCATTTTTGGAACAATCATTGCATCTGGTACACGATGGCATGCCGACGAGGCGAATCTGCTGGTAACACGCAGCTGCTGTCGGCATGCCATGACGGTTTGGGGCCAGGCATGCCTCGCCCGCTATAGATACGCTTCGCCCTCATTGCATACCAACATCACCCCAACTGCTGCATCGCCTTCGGTTCCGGTTTGTTCGGTCCGGGTCCGGTCGATTTGCGGATGATGAGTTCACCGGGGAAGGTCAGATTCTCGGTGGTTTTGTTGTTGATGCGGAGCACCAGTGTCTGTAACGCTGCTTCGCCGATGGCCAAGCGCGGCTGGCGCAGCGTTGTCAACGGCGGTGTGCTGTACTGGGCCATGTCGATGTCGTCAAATCCCACGACGCTCATCTGATCGGGTACCGATATGTTGTGTTGTCTGCAGGCAGACAGCAAACCAATCGCACTCGAATCGTTGTAACAAAACACCGCCGTCGCTCCGCGCTGTGCAAACGCCGGTGCTGCCGCATAGCCGTTGGCCAGATGGTCGGCCCGATTACCGATGAGCACGAGTTCGGGGTCGGGGGTAATCCCCCGCGCAGTCAACGCATCATAGTACCCGGCGACACGTGGTTTTTGTGAGGCAGGACGGTCGTGTACCCCCAGATATCCGATGCGTATATGTCCCAAATCGAGCAAGTGGTTGGTCGCCAACTGTGCACTCGAATAATCGTCTGTACGAACCACCAGCACGTTGTTTTGGAGCTCTTGCTCGCTTATCACAACGGTGGGGATGTGGAGGTCGTCGAAGAGCTGGTGATAGCGGGCCGCCATCTGTGAGGCGATGAGGATGATGCCGTCGACGCGCCGTTGCCGGGCACTAGCGACTATCTGCTGCTCGCGGCCGAGGTCGTTGCGGCTCATCGCCAGCATGATGTCATACCCAGCTGTAGCCGCCTGACGCTCGATGCCCTCGACCACACTGCCCACCGATGGGTCACTGATGGTCGACAAAATGAGCGCAATCGTCTGACTGCGCTGCGTGCTCAGGTTGCGGGCGGCACTGCTGGGGACGTAGCCCAACTCGTGCGCTATTGCGATGATGCGCGCCACCGTGGCCGTGCCGACGCGCGAATTGCCCTGGAGGGCGCGTGAGACGGTCGATGGCGAGACGTTGGCTGTTCGGGCAATATCGTAGATTGAAACCATGGTCAATTATCAATGAGGAATGAGGAATGAGGAATTCCCCACTCTAATTCCTAATTCCTAATTCCTCATTACCTTACGGACGGTCTCGAGGGTTTGTTCGATGTGATTGCCGTCGATGCCATAGTGGGTCACTGCGCGGACGCTGGTTCCACCAAAGCCACCGACGAGTACCCCAGCAGCCGTCAATTTCTGCATGAATTGCTGCATGTCACGCCCGTCGGTGATGGTAAAAATCACCATATCTGTTTCGGTACGAACCACGTCGCAGCTGATACCAGCGATGGTGTTCAACCCGGCGGCCAGGATTTTCGCATGCTGATGATCCTCGGCCAAGCGATCAATCATCTCGTTCAGCGCCACAATACCGGCAGCCGCAATCACGCCGGCTTGGCGCAACCCGCCACCGACCATTTTGCGCAATCGACGGGCTTTGCTGATGAAGGCTGCATCGCCGGCCAGAATCGACCCAATCGGCGCCGAGAGGCCTTTTGACAGACAGAATTGCACCGTGTCCACATGCTTGGTAATCTCACGCACATCGGCGTGGAGTGCTACCGCAGCGTTGAACAAGCGGGCGCCGTCGAGGTGCACCTTGAGGCCGGATTTGTCGGCAAATGCCTTGACTTGTGCCATGTAGCTGGGTTGGACCACGATGCCGCCCACGCCGCCGTGCGTATTCTCGAGGCAGATGAGCCGCGTCAACGCCGCATGTAAATTGTCGGGGTCGCGCACTGCGCCGGCCAGCGCGTCGAGCGGAATCTCGCCCATGTTGGTATTGTGGAGCGGATGGTATGCGACGCCGCCGAGGACCGATGCGCCGCCGGCTTCGTGGTTGTAGATATGGCATTTGTCGCCGAGCAAAATCTCGTCGCCGCGACCACAATGTGCCAGCACACCGCACAAGTTGCCCATAGTGCCGCTCGACACAAACAGCGCGGCTTCTTTGCCTACTTTGACGGCGGCGAGTTTTTCGAGGGCATTGACGGTTGGATCGTCGCCATAGACGTCGTCGCCCAATGGGGCGTCGAACATGGCTTGGCGCATGGCGGGCGACGGATGCGTGACGGTGTCACTGCGCAGGTCAATGATGGTGCTCATAATAGTACTCCTGTGGGTGGATGTGGCTATTATAGTCGTATTTACAGGTCCCTATTGACAGCATGAATTCCACTCGGTATAATCGGTTAATCGATTAACTTCCACGTAATATTCCCATCCTGAGGCGCCATGGTAACGATTAAACAAGTTGCCGTGCATGCAGGGGTATCGACCGCGACGGTGTCGTACGTGTTGAACGGTCAGGGTTCCATCCCTGCCGAGACACAGCGACGGGTGTGGGAGTCAGTCGATGCATTGCAGTATCAACCGCGGCATGCCGCCCGGTCGATGCGCGGGCGGAGCCACACGTTGGGCGTTTCGATTGCCCGTGGCTACGACCGTTTGGCCGATCCCGCCGCCGCCGAAATTCTAGCAGGAATGGCAGATGCGGCATCACAACGCGGTTTGGCACTGCTGCTTATTCCCCGTACCGACAATCCCGCCAAGGGATGTGTGCAGGTCGCCCGCAGTGGGCAAGTCGATGGCGTAGTGGTCTTTGACCCCGAACACGACGACGCTCGTTTGGCAGCGCTGTACGACGCCGGAATCGCGCATGTGTGTATCGGGCAGGTCGGTGCCGTTTGGGTGACCCATGACGTGGCCCAGGGCATGGCGCAGGCAGTTCAACATCTGGTGCACTACGGTCATCGCTTGATTGGTCTGATTGCCCCCGATCCCGAATTGGTCAGCAGTGATTGGTATGTGGATGCATACAGTGCTGCGTTGGCGGCACACGGCTTGACAATTCCCGATGGTGGGGTGTTGGCCGGTGGTCGGCGCGAAGCCGATGGCGAAGCCGCGATGGCAGAGTTGTTGGCCAGTGACGAACCCATGACGGCGGTCATCGCCGCCAGCGACGAGCTGGCATACGGGGCGATGCGGGCCATCCGCGACGCAGGGTTGGTGGTGGGTCGCGATGTATCGGTCATCGGGTTTGACGATTTGCCCCCCGCGGCGTATCTGCAGCCACCGTTGACCACGATTCGGCAACCACGGTACGACGTCGGAGTGGCAGCGATAGAACTCTTGGAGGCGGTGGTACGGTCAGCGAAGCCCGCGCAGACGCACGTCGTACTCCCACCCAAGCTGATGGTCAGGGCGAGCACGGGACGCATGGTGATGCACGACAGCTGATTTTGGCTGTCTGTATATAATGATTCGCTAACCGATGGAGGTAGACCATGGCTGGGATTAAGTTCGATCATGTGTGGAAGCGCTTCGGTGATTTCACGGCACTCAAAGACCTCAATATCGAAATCAGCGACCAGGAATTCTTGGTCCTCGTCGGCCCTTCCGGCTGTGGCAAAACCACTGCCTTGCGCTGCTTGGCCGGCCTCGAAGAAATCACCGACGGCCACATCTACATCGGCGACCGTGACGTCACCGACATGCCCCCCAAAGACCGCGACATCGCCATGGTCTTCCAGTCCTACGCCTTGTACCCACACATGTCGGTCTATGACAACATGGCGTTCGGCCTCAAGCTGCGCAAGACTCCCAAAGACGAAATCGATCGCCGCGTCAAAGAATCCGCCGAAATGCTGGCCATCGGGCATTTGCTCGACCGCAAGCCGAAGGCACTCTCGGGCGGTCAACGCCAACGTGTCGCATTGGGTCGCGCCATTGTGCGTAACCCGGCTGTCTTCTTGATGGACGAGCCGTTGTCCAACCTCGACGCCAAATTGCGCGTCCAGACCCGTGCCGAAATCTCGAAGCTGCACCAGCGCCTCAAGACCACCTTCATCTACGTGACCCACGACCAGACCGAAGCCATGACCATGGGCACCCGCATCGCCGTCATGAAGGACGGCGTGTTGCAGCAGCTCGACACCCCACAGAACCTCTACGACAACCCATCCAACATGTTCGTCGCTGGCTTCATCGGTTCCCCATCGATGAACTTCTTCGACGCAACCGTCGGTCGTGGCGATGGTGGTCTGATGGTCGACACTGGTCCGTTCAGCCTGCCCGTCCCCGCTGACAAAGCCGGCCAACTCGAGCCGTTCATCGGCAAGCAGGTCTACTTCGGCATCCGTCCCGAGAATTTGCACGACGCCAACTACGTCCCCCGTGGCGTAGAAGAAGTCGCCAAGCTGACCGCACAGGTCACCGTGCGTGAGCCTCTGGGCTCCGAAGTCTATGCCTTCGTCGAAAACGGCGGCAAAGAAATGGTCAGCCGACTCGACCCACGCACTAGCGCCGCCATCGGCAAAGGTATCGATTTGGTCGTCGACATGTCCAAGATGCACGTATTTGATCGCGACAGCGAAAAAGCCATCATCTGATTCATTCCCAACGCAACGCCCCCCGTGCGCAGCACGGGGGGCGTTTTTTACCAAAATATACGAACTACTGCTCGTCGATGACCGGTGCAATCACCAGCGGGATGAACGCATCACCGCTGTGGACCCCTTCGACCAGCAACGCTGCCCCATCCATCAGCCGCACCGGTGCGTTGTCGGCCTGCCACGGTGGCGCAAATCCCAACGCGATGCGCGGGTCACTGCGGTCGACCAGCATCGCGAGGGGATTGGGGCTCTGCAGATACCCAATCACACGGATGAGTTGATTGGCGTCGTTGTGGGCCACCGTCTGCTCGCGGATACTGGTGTCGATGTCCGTCACATCGACAATGACCACCGTCGTACCGGACAGCTGTGTCGTGCCCGTCAAGATGAGGGGCGCGTAGACCAGCCCGGCTTCGACCCGCAACGGCAATGCTGCCAGCTGCGCCGCTGTCAGCGTGATTGGTATCTGCGCAGGGGAGCGTTGCGCCGGGATGTCGGGATTGATGACGACCCATTCGGTCAGGAACGGCTGGCGTGCATCTGCCACATAGACCGCCGCGATGCGCAGTGTGCCTGTGGCACGGCGTGTCGCCACATCATGCAACGCAATGGCATCCGGCGGCCATAGGCCACAGGATGCCAGGAATGTCCAAAGCAGGATGGTCGTTAGGACGCGCATGGGGCTATTGGAATGCCGCGGCGTTGCGGACTTTGAGACGGCGGAACATCAGTACCAGCAACGGCGCGCAGGTCAGCACACTGGCAATGACGCACAGAATGGTAAAGCCCAAACCGGCCAAAATAAAGCCCGAGCTCAGACTGCCCGCTGCTGACGCAATGTTGACCGTCAGCTCGACTGCGCCTTGGTAGCGACCGCGTTCGTTGGGGGCCAAATTGTCGGCCAGCAACGACGAGCCGCCGATATAGCACATGTTCCAACCGACGCCGACGAGGAACAAGCCAATCGCCAGCGGCAACACGTCGGTAGACAACGGTGCCACCACACAGCCGAGGATCAGCACCAGTGCACCGGTGGCAATGACCGTATTGCGACCGTAACGGTCAGCGATGGTGCCGGTCAGGAACGACAGGCCGAACATGCCCAGCGTATGTGCCATGATGACCAGCGAGATGTCGGCCAGATTGTGTTTGTAGTGCTGCATATGTAACGACGTGACGGTCATCACCAGCACCATCATGGCTTGGCCGATGAGCATCGACAAGGCGGCCAGCTGGACGCCGTGCAGGCGCGCAATCACCTTGAGTTCGCGGGCAGCAGCGATAGGTTCGTCGTCTTCTTTTTTGAGGGCATCCGAGATGATTTTGCCGATGTCGCGCGGGTCGGGTCGCAACAAGCCGCTTATCAACAACCCAGAGATGGCAAAAAGGACTGCGCCACCAATCATCGGGCCGGCCAGCGCATCAAAACCAAACACCGTATTGACCAAAATCCCGAGCGGTGCGACCAGCAACGGACCACCGACCGCGCCGACGGTGCCTGCAAAGACGACCGTGCTGATGGCACGGGCTCGGTTTTCGGGCAGATTGGCGTCGGCAGCAGCGTAGCGGCTCTGATCGACGGCACCGCGGGCACCACCAATCAAGAACAACCCGAGCAAAAAGAGCAGAAACGACCCCAAGACGATGGCGTACCCGCTGACTGCCATGCCGAAAGCGCCGAGGTAGAAGCCCAGCGCCAACCCGGGGCGCCGTCCGATGCGTTGCATCAGAATGCCTGCCGGGTACGATGCGATGGCTGCCCCGAGCAACAGCAATGTGCCCGGGACGCCGGCCAGTATATCGCTGCCGCCTAATTTCGAACCGATGATGGGATTAACCGTGGCGTTCGCGATGAGCGCTGCCGACCCGAGGCTTTGGGTGATGAATAAAATCTGCGCGATGCGCTTCCCAACCTTGGGATTAACAATCGGTGCAATGGTCATGAAGTGGTCGCCCTTCTGTGCGGTCTTATGGGACTGGAACGATCCAGTAGGTTCCTTCGTTGTCGTGTTCGGCACTCCAGCCCGTGCCCGAAGCCCCGGTAATGTTCCACCACACAAACCCATCCGCCATAATCGGCCCGCTGTTCACACTGACTTGCTCGTTGTCGCGGATATAGGCAATCACCGTCGCATTTTTGGAGGGCGATATCCGTACCCGTAGCGGATTGACGTCGGTGTTTTGGATCAGCGCCCGACCTCCTTCGCGGAGCAGAATCGGTGTGGGTGTCAATGGCCA
This sequence comes from Thermoflexus hugenholtzii JAD2, assembly GCA_945881915.1. Taxonomy (GTDB): domain Bacteria; phylum Chloroflexota; class Chloroflexia; order Chloroflexales; family Roseiflexaceae; genus UBA965. The sequence continues at coordinate 38,407 of CAMCVW010000016.1, forward strand.
TGGCGTGTTGGTGGCAAAGAGCAATTGACTCGACGCAGCCAGCGTCGGCAAAATCACTGGCGTCGGTTTCGTTTTGGTGGGTCGAATGATGCTCGTGGTCGTAAACAAATAGACCACAAAGCCCAAGACCACCAGCCCCACCACAAACACCCCATTCAAAGCCCAGCGTCGCACATCAATCACCGGGATGCTACCGGTTTTGTGCATGCGCTTGCGGGTCTGGTCGTAGGCCCGTTTGTAGGGTTCGTAGTGTTCATAATAAAACGGGTGCCGTTCGCCGCGGTAGGCGTCGGCAATACCCCGTTCAAACATCTCGTCAGTATCCATGGAGCTCCTCAGTGATTTCTCATAATACCACGTTCCTCATCGTCAGGGTACGCAGTTTGGGAAAGCGCTTCGCGCGTTCTGGCGCGCCAGGCAGTCCATGCGCAGGAGGTGCCCGGTCGCGTGCAGACATTGCTCGTTCTGCGTCGCCGTGCTGGCGCGAAACGGCGGTCCCTGCGCTTCACCAGCTCCTGCGCACCCACACCCTTCTAGACATCGTGCCAGAGTTGTGCAAATGCCAATGCAGGATTGTGGAGGTAGCGTTCGGCGTCGATACTGGGCGCCTGACCGGCGCTGGTCTGCCACGAAGGAACGGGCAGTAATCCACCCTCCTGCGTGCCCAATGGGACGGGATAGACGACGCCTGCGGCGCCGTACTGGGCCAGCCCAGTGATGACCGCCTCGTGGTAGCGCTGCACGTCTTCTGCGGGCAGATGGGCAACCGCGATCTGTACCTGGTGCCAGGGAATCTGACCCCAGCTGCGCTGCGGGGCATGCACCAGTGGCGCGAGTTGCGCAATCACGGGGCGCTGCCCCAAGGCCGCCACCAGCGCCACCAAGACCAATGCCGGCGCGCTGAGGCGTAACTCGCTGCGCCGCGGAATCTCGGGCATGGCGCAGTCGACCATCAGCAGATCAAAGACGCGCGCCAGACGCTCGACGGTGAGCACATGCCCCAACAGATTGGGGCCGTCGACGGTGCTCAGCAGTGGGGTTTTGGGTGCAACGCGACGGATGGTCGTGTGCACTGCCTGGAGCCACGCATCGGCGTGGCGTGGCGTCGTGTCGGCCAGCCGGCTCCATCCATCCGCGATGTGCCAATGACTGATGGCCGGGTGGCCGTCGAAGTAGCCAATCACGGTGCGCAACAACAGTAATTGCGCATCGCGCCATGATTCGGTGGCATAGGGATCAGCCAGATTGAGCTTCTGGAGGCGACCACTAATCTGCGCCGGGGTGCCCTGTGTTTTGACGGGTTGGCGTGTACGGCCGGCCAACCAGCCGACGGCGTCAGGGCCGTTGTGCCAATCAGGCAGCATCAACAGGCCGTCGGCGCGCACACTGAGCAGCCCCGGAATGACCCGCAAGCCGGCGTGCTGTGCTGTGTCGTACAAACGCTCGAGGGTCAGCATCATCACTTTGTCGATGTGTCGGGCACTCGGTTGGAGCATATACCAGGGTGGGACGATGCGCACATGGCTGATACCACGCTCGCGGTGGGCCGCATACGTCTCGCGTACCAAGCCCAGATCGAGTGCGTTCCAATCAAGCGCGTCGCTGATGATCTGGAGTGGCATGGTTGCCGGAACGGCGGTCGTCGTCATGGTGTTGCTTTGGGGCCAGTGCCACGCAGGAACACATCTGGCCAGGGCCGGAAGTCCGTCGAGAATTCTTCGCCCGCTGCATCCTTGCCGCCGCGATTGACAATGCGGAACACCACCACGTTCATCCCATCCTTGGCTTTATCGGTCTGCTTGACCTCCCCCGTCGGCAGACTAGGGTCGTCGACGTAGACAGGTTCTTTGGGCGCAGGAGTCGTCCCCGTGATTTTGGGGCCGACCAGACGTACGGTGGTGCCGTTCGCCACTCCGCGCAGATTGATATCGAGGATTTGGTTTTTTGCGTCGACAATCGTCTCGATGAGGAGCCAGTTACCGGAATTATTGCGGAACCGGAAGTCGAGCTCGCCCGTAAAAATCGCCGCATCGAGCCCCGGGCCGGCAGCATCGGGGAAGGCGTATTCGTCGTACCAGCGAATGTAATACGGATGCGCATGCCGCTCGACAATGGGCAATCCGGCGTAGAACGCAGCGCGGAACATCGAGGTCGACACCTGACAGACGCCGCCGCCCCATTCGAGCTGGGTGCGATTGCCGACGACCGCATACCCCTGCACAAATCCGTTGGCTTCGTCGATTTCACCTACTTCGGTATTGAACGAAAAAACCGCATCAGGAGCTATCAGCACACCGTTGATGTGTTCGGCACCAGTGGTGATGTTGGTAATACGATACGCAGCAGATCCTTTGAAGCTACTGCGGCCGGTGCTCAGGATGTCGGCAAAAGACAAATCTGCGATCTGCGCAGCGTTGAGCTTGGGTTCGACCGGGATTGTCGGCAGCGCGATGGTTCGGTTTTCTGCATAAAACGCATTCCCAATCGCCTGCACCGCTGCAATACGGTCCAACAAAAAGCCTGTTTTGCCCGCTTGAATAATCGTCGGTACCCCATCGACCAACGCCACCCGTGGCTCGGCACTCCCACTATCGATGTGTTGTGCCAAGCGTTCGACCTCGAGGGTGATTGCCGCGGCATCTGGGCTGACTGTAATGCCGTCGGCAGATTTGGTGGTGATAATCATCGTCGACAGACGGTCACGGTCCCAGGTCCAGGTTTTGTCACCACTCGTGAGCACCAGCGGTGCACTGAGGAATCGTTCCGCCGTGTCGGCAGATACGGTGAGTTTTGCGGTGTCGCTGATGGTGTCCAGCGTACGTGTGCGCAGGGTGACCGTGGTGACGGTGGTGGAGGCAATTGCCTGATAAATATCAATCATGCTGTCGTCGATGAGCAGCTGGCGCCCGGTTTGGGCCGGTAATGCTTCGGCTTGGCCGGTCTGATTATCGATGAGGAGGTCTGCAGTCACGATGGGCTGATCTATTTCGGCACTCAAGGTCATCAGGTAGCGTTGCATTTTGGGACCATTGATGACAAACTGCGGGCCGACATCGAGCACACGCATCCAACGCGCCCAGGTCGCACGCAGCTGGGTGCTCAAATCGGTACCGGTGCTGAGTCCGAGGAGGGCGTTGTTGGTCTGACGAATATCCAGCGATACTCCCAGTTCGCTGGCGGTCGGCTGCCAGATGCGGTCTTGGTAGACCAGCGTGACTGGCTGCATCAGGAATCGTTCGTAGCGCTTGGCGACATGCTCGTCGAGCATCGCCCGTGTCATCCCTTGTAACCCTTCACCCTGGAGCGATACGCCGGCACCGACAGAGACGTCGTTTGACGGCAACACGTACGGCGTCAGCAGCACGAGGACCAGCACGGCAATACCAATCCACAACGCGGACAGATTCCCCACGGTGATGGGCATTGTCAGCAATTGCCCACGACCGGTCAACCCACCCCCGACGATACGGCTGGGGGGCTTAGGGGCTGCTTTGGGCAGCAGGTTTTCGGGCGGCGTATACCCACTGCGACGCCGTTCCATGGGACTGTACTTCGAAATGTACTGTTCGGGCATTGCGTCATCCCGCGTACGATTAAGTGCGTTGTGTGTACTACAGTATATCGTATAAATGAATGATTGTCTGTATTTTGTAGACATAAAAAACTATCGGATACGCAAAAAACCACCGTGCTCACCGGCACGGTGGTTTTTGTGGTTGAGGATGCTCAAACCAGAGCGGTGAAATGGCCTTTGGCGTCGCGCAGCATGGTTTTCACATCGACAACGGCATCCAAATTGATGGGTCCATAGATGTGCGGGAACGTGGGGGCGAGGTCATCCCCCGCCGAAGGTGCTTCCCACTCGAGGCGACTCGTGAGCAACCCGGTTTCGACCACCAGGGCGAGGAAGTTCCCAGGCACGCTACGGTAGAAGGTATTGGCAACCTTGATCATCAACGCGTCGCCCGCGGTACAGTGAATAAACCCATCAACGGCGTAGGCCTCGGGGAGGTACGGCGTGTTTTGGGGCCATGAGTGCCAACGGCTGGCGAGTGCCATGTGATAGATCTGCGCCATACGATTCCTCCGGTCTGTGACCTAGAATTCTGCCATCACGGCAGCGAAGGCTGCGCGACTCGGCCGCAATTGAGCTTCAGTCTGATATGCCAACGGCTCGTCGATGAGACTCATGGTCTGTTGCAAGGTAGGCCGTGATTCGTTGATGTGGATCAACCCGGTCACAAAGATGTCGGCATTGCGCGATTCTTCGAGAAGTTTGATGGCTGCCCAACGGTCGGTCGCATCGTATTCACGAGTCAATTTGCGCAACTTGATGGTCGGACCGTCATGGAGCTTGACGATTTGTTCGCTGCCGGGCTCGTAGTCGACGACTACTTCTTCGAAGCTCTGGATGAACTGAATGTCTTGGATGCGTTCTTCTTTGTCTTTGCCGTAGGCATAGCTCTTTGACGAATCATCTTCGTTGTTGAAGGTGACACACGGGCTGATGATGTCGATGACGGCGGTGCCTTCGTAGCTGATGGCGGCTTTAATCAGCTCGCGCAACTGCTTGGCATCGCCAGAGAACGAGCGGGCCACAAAACCACAGTCGGCCGCGATGGCCTCGGCGCAGATATCGATCGGAGGCAAAGAATTCGTGCCGGCATACTTGAGGTGCTGCCCGACGTCTGCCGTGGCCGAGTGTTGTCCTTTGGTGAGGCCGTAGACGCCGTTGTTTTCGACGATATAGACCATCGGCACATTGCGGCGCATCATGTGCTTGAATTGTCCAAAGCCGATGCTGCCGGTATCACCATCGCCCGAAACGCCGATGGCCGTCATGGTACGGTTGGCCAACATTGCACCGGTAGATACCGACGGCATACGCCCATGCAGGGTGTTGAACCCAAAACTGCGACCCAAGAAGTAGGCTGGGGTCTTGCTCGAACAGCCGATGCCGCTCATCTTGATGACCGATGCCGGGTCAAGGGACAAATCATAACATGCCGAGATAATCTGGCTGGTGATGGAATTATGACCGCAGCCGGCACAGAGGGTCGAAGTACCCCCCTGATAGTCTTGGGTGGTGAGGCCGATGCGGTTGGTTGGTCGTGTCGTCGTTGCAGTCATGAACGTCCTCGTCTATTTCTGTGCTGAAGCACGATGTGCCAGAATGCGATTGGTGATGAATGTCGCGGTCAGTGGTAACCCGTCACACAAATTGACTGGGGCCAGGTTACCGGCGTGTTTGGGTGCATGGGCACACAGCAATTGGAGCATCTGGCTGTCTTGATTGAGTTCGACGACGTAGACCACATCGAATGCGGCCACAAAGGCACGGACTTCGTCGTTGAGCGGCAATGAACGCAGGCGCATGCTGCTGGTCTCGATCCCTTGCGCACGCAGTTGGTCACGCGCTTCTGCGATGGCATCACTGGTCGAGCCGTAGCCGATGATCCCGACGGTTGCGCCGGCTCGTGCATCCACAACCGGTGCGGGCACATGGGTGCGTGCGGTCTCGAGCTTGCGGCTCAATCGTTCCATGTTGCGCTGCCAGTCTTCGCTCCGTTCGCTGTAGACGGCTTGTTCGTTGTGGCCCGTACCGCGGCCCAACCAGCCAGCACGTGGGTGTTGATTGCCCGGAATGGTGCGGTAGGTGATGCCGTCGCCGTCGACGTCGCGGTAGCGACCCCACTTGTTGTCGTGGTCTGCCAAAAACTGCTCGAAGCTGGCCGTGTGCAATATCTTGCCGCGATCGAACGGGGTTTCGGGGTATTCGAACGGTGCGGTCATCCAGTTGTTCATCCCCAAGTCGAGGTCACTGAGGACCAAGACGGGTGTCTGGAAGCGTTCGGCCAGGTCAAACGCGGTACCGGCAAAACTGAAACACTCGGACATATCGCCGGGGAGCAGACAGATGTGCTGGCTGTCACCGTGACCGAGGTAGTAGGCCGACAATATATCCCCCTGCGAGACGCGGGTGGGCAAACCGGTCGACGGACCCATGCGCATGATGTCCCAGATGACGATAGGCACTTCGGCGAAGTGGGCCAGGCCACCGAATTCGTTCATCAACGACAATCCTGGGCCAGAGGTCGCCGTCATGGCGCGCACACCGGCCCACCCAGCCCCGACAATCATGCCTGCAGCGGCGAGTTCGTCTTCGGCTTGGATGATTGCATAATTGACTTTGTCGTCGACAGCTGGGCGCAATTTGGGCGCGTATTCGGTGATGGCATCGACCAGACTCGTCGACGGGGTAATCGGGTACCAGGCCACGATGCCCACACCACCGACGACCGCGCCAATCCCGGCAGCGGTGTTGCCGTCGATGAGAATCTTGCCAGCGGTTTTGTCGAGGGGTTCGACGCGGAATGGGTCCTGTTTGGGCAAGGAGGCGACGGTGTGCGCAATTGCCAAATCGACCATGCGCAGATTGAGGTCGACCGCTTTGCGTTTGCCGTTGAAGTGATGCATCAGGGCGCTTTCGATTTCGTCCCGGCTGATGTTGAACAGCTGCGTGACGACGCCGACGTACGACATATTGATGATGTAATCGCGGAGGTGTTGGGGGGGAGCAATCTCTTTGAGGAAGTCTTTGACCGGGACCGGGTAGTAGACAACGTCGCTGCGGGGCGTGGTGAACTTCATATCGGCAGGGTGAATGCAGACGCCGCCGGCCGGTAGCTTGGATAAGTCTTCGTCCGAGGTACGTGGGTTATACGCGACCAGAATTTCGGAATATTCGCGGCGTGCGGCATAGCCCTGGTGGCTGACGCGGATGGTATACCAGGTGGGCAAGCCCGAGATGTTGGACGGGAAGAGATTTTTGCCACTGACGGGGACGCCCATTTTGAATATGGCACGAATCAATGTGTTGTTGGCGGTTTGGCTCCCCGAGCCGTTTTCGGTGGCGACAACCAGAGAAAAATCGTTGATGATCGGAATCGACGGGTCGATGATGGGTGCGCTGACGACGGTGTCGTGAGATGTCATGCCAAGCTCCAATGCAGTGCAATTTCGCGCCTTATTATAGCATTGCTAGCGGATTCAGAAAAACGCTGCCGCGTGAACATTCCCTCACACTGCATGCTGTTGTAACACTGCGCGGCCCACCAGCTCCAGTGCGGTGTCGTCATTGGGAGGGTGCGTGATTCCTGCCCGCACATCACGGAAGAACCGCTCGAGCGGCAAATCGCGCGTAATCCCAAAGCCGCCGGCGATACGCAATGCCTGATCGGTCGCCACCAGCGCTGCATTGGTGGCTGCGTATTTGGCTGCAGCGATACGCGGAGCAAGCTCCATGCGGGTATCGAGTTGTTCACTCCAGCTGTCGGCCACATCATAGAGCAGCGCTCGGGCTGCTTGGAGCGGAATACTCGCCTCGCCGATGCGGTGCTGGATGTGGGGGAGCGACGAAATGGGCTTGCCCAATGCAGTGGGCACTCGTGTATTGGCATAGCGCGCAATACAATCGACCGCAGCCTGCCCGATACCCAGGTACACACCAGCCAGGGTCAGGGCAAACCAGGCCATACCAGCGGGTGGCTCGGCGGGGCTGGGCGCACCTGCAGATTTGCGCTCGATGAGCCAGGCATCGTCAACGGCAACATCGGTATAGATGACGTCGCCGCTGCCGCTACTGCGCAGGGCCAGGGCGTCACTCCAAGTATCGGCGCTGGTCAACCCGCTCGCGTCACCGCGGACCACGGCATTGGCGGTGCCGCCGTGGGGCATCCCGTCAGTCACCGGCAACGCCACATTGGTAATCAGGTAGCGCAGGATGGGCGCCATGCTGACAAATAATTTGTGGCCGTTGATACGCCATTGGCGCCCGTCCCACGTCGCCGTGGTGGCTGGCAAACCACCGCGCGACGGGCTGCCGAGGTCTTTTTCGCTGGCGACGGCATTGACCAACGCGCCAGAGGTGACGATGTCGCGACAGATGGTCTCGTAGATGGCAGCCGGGTAACTGCGCGTCTCACCGATACGGCCGATGACGTGTACCGTCATATCGACGGCCATGGCGGTCGAGCCGCAGCCCATCGCCAACAGTTCTTGGCAGCGCACCATGTCGGCCAGACTGGCACCGCGGCCGCCGAACTCGGTCGGGACCACGAATGCCAGGTAGCCGGATTGGTGGAGGGCATGGTAGAACGGCTCGGGGAACGTGCCGCGTCGGTCATAGGAATCAGCCGATTCGGCAAAGACCGATGCGAGGTCACGCGCAATAGCACACATGGCGGCTCGGGTGGACGGTGGCGTGCGCATATGAGACTCCGTTTGGTGGTTTTGGTATAATACACAGCATGCCAGATCAATGGCGTCAGGGAGCGCGTTTATCCATGAGTATATATCAGAACATTCCCAGCGAATATCACGTCGGTCATATCCGCATCGCGCCCAATATCGTGTTGGCGCCGATGGTCGGCGTGACCGATAGTATCTTCCGACGCATGATTCTCAGCCTGGGCGGGTGTGGATTGGTCTCGAGCGAGATGACCAATGCTGCCAGCGTCAGCCCGCGCGCACGCTCCCGGCACAATCAGCTCGAGTTTTTGCCCGAAGAGCGCCCCATCACCATGCAGCTCAGCGGCAATGAGCCCGACTTGGTCTCGCAAGCTGCGCGAACGGTCGAACTGCTCGGTGCCGACATCCTCGACATCAACTGCGGCTGTCCGTCACCCAAAGTGACCGGAGGCGGCCACGGTTCGGCACTCCTCAAGGACCTCTGCAAGATGGAAGTCCTCATCAAAGCCGTCATCGCCGCGGTCCAAATCCCCGTGACCCTCAAATACCGAGCTGGCTGGGACGACAACAGCCTCAACTACCTCGACACCGCCCGGATGGCCGAGGCTGCCGGTATCAAAGCACTCGCACTGCATCCCCGCACACGTGCCCAGCTATACACCGGTACGGCAGATTGGTCACGTATCCGCGAGGTGCGTGACGTCGTGTCGATCCCCGTCGTCGGTTCCGGTGATGTCAAAGACGCACCCGAAGCACTGCACCGACTCGAAGTCTACAACGCCAGCGGCATCATGATCGGCCGTGGCGCGATGGAGAATCCGTGGATATTCATGCAAATCGCCCAACTGCGTCGCGGCGAACCGATGTTTGTGCCCCAACCCAGCGATAAATGCGACTTTTTGGTGCGCTACATCGAACTCCTGCGCGAAGAACTCGGCGAGCGCTTGGGCCTCAACAAAACCAAACAACTCATCGGACAGTTCGCCGTCGACCTGCCGTATGCCGCCAAACTGCGCGAGCACGTGCATCGTTCGACTACACTCGACGAAGCCCGCAACCTCATCGAAGTCTTTTTTGCGCAACACAGCGAAGCGATTCTCGTTCCCTCGGTATAGGGCCAAAATCAGAACCCCCGCTGGCATGCGCCAGCGGGGGTTCTGTGCATCGTGACCGAGATTACTTGCTCTCGGGGAGTGCCTTGGCGACCGCTGGAATGATGAACACTGCAGCGACGGCGTGCATCACGTTGAACCAGATTGCCGTGATTGCGCCGGCCGACAAAAACGGCGGGATGCCGTACAGCGTCACCCCAATGACCGCAATCAACACCCAGGTGCGTCGTGGATTGGCGGTACGCATGGCAATGAACGATACAATCAGGCTGCCGATGATTCCCAGCAATGCGGTGAATATGAATGGCTCTGCCACGGTGATAGTCATGGGAGCAGGCATCGTCACCAACAATTCTCCACTGATGGCTGTTGCGATCAAAACGACAATGGCATTGACGACTGCTGCAATCAGGGCAGCAATTGCGGCGGACTTGGCTATCTTTTGCATGGGGTTCGCTCCTATCGCGTATGATGATGTAGTTCGTTAGTGAACTATCTACATAGTACGATAACGTACTATTATTCCGTTGTCAAATCGAATGGCCCGTGTCACAATACGGATGTGGTGTACGGAAGAGGGGGCAGGAATGGCACACGAGCATGAGGCGCTGGCAGCAGCGTTGTTGCAATTCGGCCCACTCTACCGGAGTTGGGTAGAGGAGTGCGCGCCGACACACTGTCAGGGAGCGCGGGTGCGGCTGTTGACGATGCTGTACCACAAGCCGTCGTTGCCGATGGGTTTCTATGCGCGAATCCTGGGTATCTCGAAGGCACACATGACGACGGTGGTCGACGACTTTTTGGCGGCTGATTTGCTCACGCGCAGCCACGACGAATATGATCGCCGGGCCGTGCACCTGTGTCTGACCGACACAGGTCGGGCGCAAGCCGAGGCGGTGTGGGTGCAGTGGGTGGCCCAGAGTGCGCTTGCATTTGCCGATGTGACGGAAGCTGAGAAGGAAGTCTTTTTGGCGGTGTGTGGCAGAGTCTCCGAACGCATGAAGGGGACGAGTTGTCCGCTGCAAGATACATCCTGTTAGGAAGGAACGCCATGCACATCCTCATTCCCGATACCATCGCACTCGATATGCCAGTGGGTGCCGATACATTCCAGATCTACGACGCCAGCGCGCCGTTCGATGCGCGCCACACCGCTGCCGAGATGCTGGTCACCTGGGCCAATACCAACGCAAACATGCAGTCGGCCACCCAGCAATTAACGCAATTGCGGCTGGTGCAGACGTTGTCGGCCGGGCCGGATCAGGCAGTGGCAGCGGGTTTTGCAGCGCACATCCAGATTTGTTCGGGTCGCTCGCTCCACGACGGCCCCGTGACTGAGCATACATTGGCACTGATTTTGGCACTGCAACGACGCATCCCTGAGCTGCATGAGGCCCAAAAACGCAGCGAATGGGTGGGTGCGATGGTGCCCGCCCAGGCAGCTGCCGAGACGCGCCAGCAATATACGCTGGCGGGTGCGACGGTCGTGATTCTGGGCTTCGGCTCGATTGCGGCCACGTTGACGCCGGTGTTGCGCGCGTTGGGTGCTCACGTCATCGGCGTGGCGACGCGGGCTGCCGAGCGGGCAGGTGCGCAGGTCGTCGCCTGGAGCGACCGTGCCGCGGTGTTGGCTGGCGCCGATGTGGTAGTGTCGATTTTGCCGCATACCACAGCGACTGACAAGATCTGCGACGCGGAGTTTTTTGGCATGCTCGCTCCGATGGCGATATTTGTCAATGTCGGTCGTGGCAAAACGGTCGACGAAGACGCCTTGATTGCTGCGCTGCGCGCCGATCAGTTCCGGGCGGCGGCGTTGGATGTGACGGCAATCGAACCGTTGCCACAGCAGTCGGCGTTGTGGGATTGCCCCAATCTGCTGTTGACGCCGCACGTCGCCGGCGGGCGACCCATCAACGCCGCGGCGCTTGTGCAGGCCCAAATTGCGGCCTACAAGGCTGGTCAGTCACTCCAAAATCTGGTCACCCGCTGACGTCGTGCGCAATGATACAGGCAGTCTGCCGCGGCAGACTGCCTGTTTTTTTGACCAGAAAAAGATGAACTAGCGTTCCTTGAGACGTTCGATTTCGTCCCGGCGGATGCGATAGAGGATTTCTTCCTCGACACGGCGCACCCCGCCGATGCGGTCGGCGATGACCCCAAAGAGGAAGATGATAAAGCCGAGGATGAGCGACGTGCTGCCTACCGTCAGTGCTTGGTCGTTGGTCGCCTCGAGGCCGAACTGGCGACCGATGTAGACGTACGCTGCGCGGCCGAGAAAAACAACACCGATGAGGAGGAATGGCACTGCCAAATACGAGAAGCTCTTGAGCGGTTCGTACGTCGCGTAGGTACGCGCAATGGTGGCGGCTTGGCGTTTGATGAAGTTCCAATTGCCGGTGAACAAGCGTGATTGCCGGGTCACCAGGTTTGTTTTGATGGGCACGTGATGGATGGCCAATTTGCGCTTGCCCGCCTGGATGAGGACTTCGATGGTATACGAAAAATCACTCGTCACGAAGGTACGCAACGCGGCTTCGCGCGACAGTGCGCGGAATCCCGAGACCGTGTCGGGCACATCGGTCCCCGATGCCCAGCGCACCACCCCAGAGCCGATGTATTGCAGGAACTTTTTGAGGGGTGAAAAGTGCTCCAGCTGCTGCACCTGTCGGTCGCCGACGACCATGTCGGCTTGGTTGGCCAAAATAGGCCTCACGAGCAGGGGAATCTCGCTGCCGGGGTATTGATGGTCGGCATCGGTGTTGACGATGATGTCGGCACCGAGGCGCAAGCAGGTGTCGATGCCGGTCTGGTAGGCATAGGCCAACCCACGCCGGGCGGTGTGGCTGACAACGTGGTCGACCCCAGCGGCCCGGGCGCGGGCGACTGTTTGGTCGGTGCTGCCATCGTCGATGAGCAATACTTCGATGACGTCAATGCCGGGGATGCTCCGCGGCACGTGACTGATGACTTCGGCGATGGTTTCTTCTTCGTTGAGCGCCGGGATTTGGACAATCAGCTTCACGGCATGTCTCCTCAGGTCGGTATCGCCATTATACCCGCAGCGGCGGTTTTGGGAAGAAATCAGAAATCAGAGATCAGAACTCAGCTTAATCACCAATTCCTAATTCCTAATTCCTAATTCCTAATTCAAATCACGCGTTCATTCCCGCCATCAATCGGAACCTGCGCGCCGGTTGTGCGCGAGAACGCCGCGCCGCACAAGGTTGTCACCATGGCGGCCACGTCGTGGCTGGTGATGGTGGTGTGCAGGATATTGTTCTTTTTGTAGTCGTCGATGCTCATGCCGTAGTTGGCCGCCCGACTGGCGAGGATGTCGTCGCTCCAGATCCCCGTGTCGAAGACCTGATTGGGGTGCACAACGTTGACCCTGATGCCGCTGTCGCCCCATTCGAGCGCTGCCACACGCGCCAATTGCGTGATGGCAGCCTTGGAGGCAGAGTATGCCGCTGCACCGGGTCCTGGCGCCGGGACGTTTTTGGAACCGATGATGACCACGCGCCCGCCGCGCAGGGACTGGGCCAGCAGGGGTTGACACTCCCGCATGAGAACCACGTTTGCGTCCAGATTGATGGCCATGGTGCGGCGCCATTCGTCCATGGGCATGGCACTGATGGCCCTGCTTTTGGGGAAGATGCCGGCATTCAGCACAATCATGTCGATCCCGCCGAACGCCACCACCCCGGCATCGACGGCTGTCACAATGGCTGCGTCGTCGCTGATATCGCACACAATCGCGCACACATCGGGTCGATCAAACACCGTCGCGACTGCCGGATTGATGTCGAGTGCGACGACGGCAGCGCCGAGCGTGAGGAACGCTTCGACACAGGCCCGACCAATCCCCGAGGCAGCCCCGGTCACCAAGACAACCTCGCCACTGTGCACGGGAGGGGTGCCCGCCAGGCGGAGTTTGGCCTGCTCGAGCTCCCAGTATTCGATGGCGAACAAATCTGCATCGCCCAACGGTGTGTAGCCGCCCAGTTGTTCGGCGGCGCAGATGACGGGGATGGACTGGCGGTAGACGTCCGCGGCGATGCGCGCGTCTTTGACCGAGCGGCCGACGGTCAGCATGCCCAATTCGGCATCGAGGACGATACGTGGCGCGGGATCGAGCATGGTCAGCGGTGTGGCCGCCCCGACCGCCTGGGCGGTGTACCAATCACGGTAGCGTTGCGTATAGGCGGCCACATCACGCCCGACGAGGGGAATCTGGCGGGTGCGGATGATATGGTCGGGCGTGACGCAGCCGCGCGTGGCTAGCGTCTGGATGTCGGCGCGGGCCGCATAGGCACGCGTCGTGTCGTCGCGATGCGACTGCACGATCATGGGCACGCCGGCAGCACGCGTAATGTCAGCCCGCAGCGTGGCCCGGGTCATGCGTGCCGCGGGGAATGTAGGCACATTCGCAGCCGCCGCGCGGATGCGTTTTTCTGCATACTGTTCTGCTGCATCGACGGCGGCTATCATCCGTTCGTAGCTGGTTTGGGCGTCGTCGCCCCAGGTAAAGATGCCGTGCTGGAGCAAGATGATGCCCTCGTGCTGGGGGGTGAGTTCGCGTGCGAGTTGGAGCGCACAGTGCCGTGCCAACGCAAACCCCGGCATCACATAGGGGACGATGAGGAAGCGGTCGCCGTACAGTTCGCGCATGTAGTGCTCGGCGTGCGGAGTGTCGAGCAGGGTCAACACCGCATCGGCATGGGTGTGATCGACGAAGGTGGCTGGGATGATGGCATGCAGAATCGCCTCGACCGACGGCGTCGGTGCGCTCGCATCGGTCATGGCGGTGCGCATGGCATTGACCATCGCCGCATCGCTCAGTTGTTCAAGCTGAGCCATGCGCAGTAAGGCATCGAGGCGCACCGGCGCGAAGCCACGAGCGTCGATGGTACCCAAATCGTGGCCGCTGCCTTTGATATACAGAATTGTTTCTACATCGCCGAACAGATTGCGTTCACGGATTTTGACCGAGGTGTTGCCGCCGCCGTGCAGTACGAGGCGTTGATCTGCACCGAGCAAGCGCGACGTGTAGATGCGCAGTGCGAGCGGGGTCGTATGCTGTTGGGCGTCTGTGTCGTTCCAGCGGCTGTGCATGGTGTGTGTCCTCTGGCGGAATAGGTTGCTGTTAGCATACCCGATTTGGCGCACTCCAAATCCCAGATGCACTGTGGCGAGGAGTATAATACAGCGGTGAAAACGTTCTATGCATGGTCACTCGGTGCGATGGTCATCGTGGTATTGGGAAGCGCATGTGCGTTGCCGCAGCCACCAACGGTCGCACTGCCATTGATACCTCCCGATTCACCGACGACGACTCCCGTTCCTGCCCTGCAGGGATGGCGCTCGCCCGACGGCAGGGTTTCGTTGCAGGTGCCGACCGGCTGGCAAATCGAGCACCACGAGGACGCCGGTCGCACCCTCTGGATCTGGAATGCACCAGACCGGCGCGGCTTACTCTCGTTGTTGATTATCGCTAGTCCGACGTTGCTTGCAGAGCCCCAGCGCCGCGAGTTATTGCTCCAGGCCGTCACGCAGCTCGATGCGACGCCACAGGGCGACGTCGCTACTGCAAGCGACGGTACACTCGTGCTCGAAGCACGTGCGACGGGCAAAACGACCAACGGCAGCAGTGTCCCCCTGTGGGTCCGGGTCAGCGCACAGCAGTTCGAAGACAGCGAAGCCATCGTCGTGATGGCCGTGCCCAGTGTCGAAAGCGCGCCGTTGATCGCCCATATGCCCACCGTACAGGCATCATTGGGCATCGCACCGTTGCCTACGCTGACACCCGTGCCGACGGCCACACCCGCACCATTCACGCGCGACTCGTTCGATGTCGACGAAGGCCGCTGGTTCATTGGTGACGACCTACGGCGTGCCATGACCATCCAAGACGGCGTCTATCATATGTATCTGCGCATGGCAGAGAGTTATTATCTGAGCGCACCGGCCGAAGTCGAACGTGCAGATCAATCCATCCATGTCAGCACACGCTTCGACGGCGTGGCCCGCATCGGGGTGGCCGTCCGCTTCCGCTACCGGCCAGACGATAGCCGCGATTACGTGGCGTGCTGGATCAGTCCGATTCAGCGCTATGGCTGCTTCCGCTCCGAAGGCGATGTCTGGACGGCGTACAAAGATGTCGAGACGAGCGATGTCATCATTCCCGATGGAGAAAACATCCTCGACCTCGCGGTCGAAGGGAGTGACTACGTCTTCCGCGTCAATGGGACCCAAATGGCGACGTTTTCGATCGACATCCCCGATCCGGGTGTGCCGGCGTTGTACGTCGAAACGTTCGACAGCGCAGCGGGTGGTTTTTTTGATGGTGTCGAAACAAAGTAGCCCAGGTGAGGATTCGCAGACCATGACAAACGGCTTTTCACCGCTGCCTGAACAACGCAAATCGAGTCCGCTCACGCCGACAGGTCTGCTGTATCCCGATCACGAATTGATGTATGCTCCGGTCATCAATGACCTGACCACGCGGTTTCGTGCCATCGCAACCCACGACCCGCACATCGAAGCATACGTCGAAAAAGTCCGCCAGGCATTCGCAGTCGCTGCTTCTGCGCACATCCATCAGTTGCGTGAATCAGGCGAACCGTACATCAACCATCCCGTTGCGGTCGCTCTCATCCTCATCGAACTGCATATCGACGCCGATACCATCATTGCCGCCCTGCTCCACGACGTCATCGAAGACACCAGCGTCAGCTATGAACAAATCGAGGCGTTGTTTGGATCCGACGTGGCCACCTTGGTCGATGGCGTCACCAAATTGTCCGAACTCGAAGTGCGCCCCAAAGAGGAAGCACAGGCCGAAAACTATCGCAAAATGTTCGTGTCGATGGCCAATGACCCCCGCGTCGTCCTGGTCAAACTCGCCGACCGACTCCACAACATGCGTACCATCTATGCGACAAAACCCGAGAAACAACAGCGCATTGCCCACGAGACGATGGAAATCTACGTCCCGCTGGCCCATCGCCTCGGCATCGGTCAGCTCAAATGGGAGCTCGAAGACCGCTCGTTTGCTATCCTCGAACCCGATCACTACACCGAGATAAGCCGTCAGCTGGCCATGCGCCGCGAACTGCGTGAAAAAACCGTCCAGCGCGTGGTGGATCGCCTCAGTGAACTCCTCACCGCCGAACACATCGTCGGCGACGTCACCGGTCGCCCCAAGAATATCCATTCTATCTATCGAAAAATGCAGCGAAAAGGCGTCCGCCTCGAGCAGATCTACGATCAGTTGGCCGTACGAGTCATGGTCACCACGGTCCCGGAGTGCTATCAGATGCTCGGCTTGGTTCACACCGCCTGGCCTCCGGTGCCGGGCGAATTCGACGACTACATTGCCAATCCCAAAGAAAGTCTGTACCGTTCGCTGCACACCACCGTGCTCATTCCGGGTGGTCAGCCCTGCGAAGTGCAAATCCGTACCTACGGGATGCACGAGGTCGCCGAGCATGGCATCGCCGCGCATTGGCGCTACAAAGACGGCTACAAGAATTCGGACCAGAACTTCGATGCCAAAATCGTCTGGCTGCGCGGCTTGATGTCGTGGCGCAACGAAGTCGCCGACGCCACCGAATTCGTCGAGCGCTTCAAAAGCGACTTTCTCGAAGAACAGGTATTTGTGTTTACTCCGCGCGGCAAAATCATCGACCTGCCCTTGGGATCTACTCCGGTTGACTTCGCCTACCGCATCCATTCCGATGTGGGCAATAACTGCGTCGGTGCACGCATCAATAATCGCATGGTGCCACTGGACTATCAGATCCAGACCGGCGAAATGATCGAAATCATGACCAAGCGCAGCTCGAACGGTCCCAGCAGGGACTGGATGAACTTCGTCAAAACGGTCAGTGCCCGCGCACACATCCGCCGTTTTTTCAAACGTGCCGATCGCGGCGAAAACATCAACGCGGGCCGTGAAATGCTCGAAAAGGAGTTCAAGCGCCTCGGGCTCATCGTATCGCTCGAAGAAGCCGCCAACCTGGTCGGTATCAAAATCATCGACGATATGTTTGCCCAAATCGGCGACGGCGAGCTGTCGGCCCGCACCATCGGCCAAAAAATCCTGGCCGTACAGATGAAGGAAAACGAGCCGGTCGATCCGCCGATGCCCAACGCCCCCAAGACGACCACGGTGGGCAGTGCCGACATCCGGGTGCGCGGCATCGATGGCATGCTGACGCGCCTCGCGCGCTGCTGCAATCCCGTTGTCACCGAGCCCATCGCCGGCTATGTGACGCGCGGGCGCGGTGTCACCATTCATCGGGCCGACTGCCACAACATCCTCAACGAGCCCGATCGCAATCGCATCGTAGCAGTCAATTGGGGCGGATCTGTACCAAAATTGGGCTTCTCGGTGCCGTTGCAAATCGAATCGTGGGACCGCGTCGGGTTGTGGCGTGATATCTCGTCGACGATTGCCGATGCGGGCATCAATATCGATGTCGTCGAGCAAGTCCCCACCAAGCGCCACAATGTGTCGATGCTGCGTGCCATCATCCGGGTGCAGAGCGTCGAACAATTGACGCGTCTGTTGGACCGGCTCAACCGTCTGCCCGATGTCATCGAGGCTCGGCGCGAGACCGGTGCCCGCAAGGTGTAGGTTTGCTCTTTTCTATCCAAAAAAAGTGTCGTGGCGATAATTCGCCACGACGTTTTTGTGCAGACGACAGACGCTGGGTAACAGCACTCAGCGACTGATGAGCCGACCCGGTGTGTGCACAAATAAGCGCTCGGCCGTCTCTGTGCCGTAGCGTTCGCTGACTTTGGTGTAGCCCGTGCCCATCTGCGTTGGTCGGTAGGTATCGCCGTGGGCATCACTCGCGACCAGGTCGACCAAGGCATGTTCGAATAATGTCGTGCTGTTCTGTTCGGAGACGGCATTGGCCGTTATCTGGAACAAGACGCCTGTTTCGTGGATGCGTCTGAGATCATCGATGTCGCGCTGATTGTAGATGTAGCGTTCGGGATGTGCCAGAACGACGTGGTAGCCTTCTTCCATGAGCTCGATGGCTGTGGGCAAAAAGCGCATGTCGACGGCAAAAACCGGCATCTCGATGAGCACCGTCCGACTGCCTGCCAAGGGGATGATGGTCTCGGTTTTGAGCTGCTTCGAGATTTGGTTGTGGTAGTTAATCTCGGTACCGGGCAAAATCGCTATGTCCAACCCATCGGCCTGTGCGAGTTCTTGGAGCTCATAGGCCCGCTCACGAATCAGGGCCGGGCTGTACTTGCGCGACGCCGACGAATTGGGACTGTGCGGCGTGCCGATAATCGTGGTCACGCCGGCGGCGTGTTGTTGGCGCACCATATTGAGCGAGACATCGCGATTGCGTGGGCCGTCGTCGAGGTCGTGGAAGATATGGCAATGGATATCTATCATGTGTTCTCTTAGCCGTAGTAGTCGGTGGTGGCATTCAGTTCGGCATCGTTGAGGACGATGCCGACGATGTTTGCCTTGGATTTTTCGAGCACGGAGCGGGCCTGTTTGGCGGGTTCCCGACGTGTGTGGCCAGCCCGCAGCACAAGTATGACGCCGTCGACGCGCGGTGCCAGTACGACTGCATCGGTGACTGCCAAAACCGGTGGTGTGTCGATGATGATGACGTCGGCCACGTCACGCAGCGCGTGCAAAATCTCGCCGATGCGTCGTGACCCGAGGATGTCGGCAGGGCGCGGCGGCAAGGGTCCGCTGGCCAGCAATTGCAAGCCTGGCACCGATGTTTGTTGCAGTGGGGCTGGGGTGCCCTCGCTGGCAAGCAACATCGTGGTGATGCCGGTGTCGTTGCTCAAGCCAAACAGTGTGTGCAAGGCAGGTCTGCGCAAATCACAATCGACCAAGACGACGCGTTGCTCGGCCTGCGCCATGGTGATTGCCAGATTGGCGGCGACCTGAGATTTGCCTTCGTCGATGCCGGCGCTGGTGACGGTCAGGAGCTGCAGGGTACGGTCGAGTCCGGCGAATTGGATGTTGGTACGCAGGGTGCGGAACGCCTCAGCTGCTGCAGACTGCGGATCGCTCAATGCCACGAGCGAAGATTGACTCATCGGTGCGCTGGTCATTGCGTCTTCCTCCCTGCACTACGGCGGTCAGCATTGGCAGATTGCGTCGGGATAGCTCCAATGACGGTCAGTCCGACGAGTGTTTCGACGTCTTCGCTGTTTTTGAGCGTGTCGTCGAGTGCATTCAAGACCAGTGCCAACAAGAGACCGATAATCAATCCGAGGAATGCTCCCGCCGCGACATTGATTTTGGTCTGCGGGCGGTAGAGTATCGGCGGGGTGGCCGGTGTGGTCATCCGCATGTTGATTTTGTCGGTGCCTTCGAGTCCATCATTGAGTGAACTGACCAGGGCTGCCATGTTTTCGCCCACTGCGTTGGCTAATTTGGGTGCCAAATCGACGTCTGGGTAGTCGACTTGCACAATCATCTTGCGGTCATCCGCGTTGGCTTGGATGGATATGTGCTCGAGCAACCATTCGGGTGTACGGTCCAACTGCAGCTGAGCACTCAGTTTTTCGATTTGTGGGCGGGCCAACGCCAGTTGTTTGTAGCTGTTCATATTGTTGGTCAACACAATCGACAAGCCGTTGTCGTTCCGGTTGGGAACGACTAAGTAACTTGCTTCGGAGCGGTATAGGGGCTCTTGGAGCTTGCTAAAAACGTAGGCAGCCACGGCGGTTACCATCATCGCCAAAAAAACGGGTAGCCAGCGGCGCCGGAAGATTTTGAAGTATTCACTCATGCGCATGCGCTTCTTCTCCCTTTCGTCCGCGGAAGGTAATCACCAATAAGCCGACCAATGCACCAGCCATTGCGCGCAGAAAAAGAGACGCGATGCGGTCGCGCCACACCGACACCCGCACGGGGTCGTCTTGCTGGTCCAGGGGCGCAATGTTGACGGTCGTTTGCCCGCTCGTGTTCCCCCACAGTAGTGTACCATCCCGCGCGAGGACTGCCACGGCGGCGTTGCGGATCGCCAACAGTCCCTCTGGGCGGACCCCCGTCACCGTAAAGGTCACCGCACGGTCTTGGTTGCGTACATCCAACGCCGCTGTGATGACGGCTACCGTTGTCTCATTCCCCACCACATCTGCCACTGCTTGGCGATAGCGTGCACTGCGACTAATCGCTGGGAAGTCATACGCCAACGTATCGCCCGTGTCGTTCATCGGCGCACGGTTGGTCAGTAGAATCGTCTGCGAAACAGCAAAACGCTCCGGTGCCTGCGCAATCGGCACAATTGCCGTCGCCATCAATACGAGCGCGGGTACCATCAACGCCCACCACTGCTGGCGAACGATCCGTGCAAGTCGACTGAAGTCATCCATTGACAGCCTCGTGGTGATTGGCGATGAAGTCACGCATCCGTGCAACGAAGCGATCGCGACCAAAGTACTCGGCATGGGCACGAATCGCCGCTGCGTCCCAGTCGATGGTGTCGGCGCGCGTGATGGCGTCGCGGAGCGCGTCTGCTTCTTGGGTATGGAAAAATATCCCGGTCGCACCCTCGACCACCGTGTCGAGTGCACCACCGCCATGGAATGCAATCACAGGCCGTCCAGCGGCCATGGCTTCGAGTGGCGTGATGCCGAAGTCTTCTTCACCGGGGAACAGGAAAGCCTTGCAGCCGGCGTACAAATCGAGGCGCTCTTGCTCACTGATGCGCCCCACAAAGCGAATGCTCGGCCCTGCCATTGCCATTAATTCCGCTTTGTCTCGCCCTTCCCCAAACACCACCAACGGCACGCCCAACGCGCTGCACGCCCGAATCGCCAGGTCGATGCGTTTGTAGGGCACCAGTCGACCACCGGTCAAGTAGTAATCACCCGCTGGCTGCTCCCGGAACGGCGCCAAATCGACCGGCGGAGGGATAACGGTCGCCGAACGGCCATAGTGGGTGTTGATGCGTGCGGCGACGACCTTCGAATTCGCAATAAAATGCGTGACCCGTGCAGCGCTCGTCACATCCCAGTGACGCAACGCCGCCAGCATCGGTTGCATGAGGAGCCGACGCAGTCCGTCGATGCGTTCGCGGGCCACGTATTGTTCGGTTTGCCAGGCAAAACGCATCGGGGTGTGACAGTAGCAGATGTGTGTCGCGCCGGGCGGGGGGATGATGCCCTTCCCATAGGCGCTACTGCTACTGATGATGAGGTTGTACGGGCGCATATCGAACGCTTCGAAGGCCCGTGGATAGAGCATAAAATAATGCCGGAAGTAGCGTCTCCATGCGGGGAGGTGCTGCATCCAGCTGGTGCGAATATCCCACGATTGCATTTCGAGGGGCATCGCCAGCGGGTCGTAGATCGACGTATACACCGGTGCATGTGGGACGATCTCGTGCAGCGCCTCGAGCACCCGTTCTGCGCCGCCGTATTGATTGAGGTAATCGTGTACCAGAGCAGTTTGCACAGACATCCTAATTTGCTTCACATTGGCTATTCACAGAACACCATATTGTGATTATAGTATGATGGCGCAACGATGCGATGGATTCGCATGATTGATTGACGAATACGCTTCGTCAAAGGAATGGCAATGAATACGTCCGAACAAGAGTTGCATCAACTCTTCACGAGTGCAAGTATGGGGCAAGTGGCATATCGCACTTGGGCAAATCAGGCCCGCAAAGAACGCCGCTTCAATATCGCGCGGCTGTTCGATGCGTTGTGCACCTCGCGTGGGGCCCGTGCGGAACGAGCCTTTGCCGCGACACGCGGCGTGGGTGATACCGCACACAATATCGAAAGCTCGCTCAAAGGTATCATCCCGCTCCAGGTCGAGATGCAACGTATTACCGGCACAACTGACCAAGCCCGTGAACTCCTCGGTCGGGCAGCACATGCAATTGCCGAACGACGTGATATGAATGCCAACGAATTGGGCGACTTGTTCGTCTGCATCACCTGCGGTGAAACGCGTGAAGGCGAACTCGTGGGGGCATGCCCTGTCTGCGGAGCTGTCCCTGAAGCACACAAGCGCTTTTTGGCTATCGAAGCAATGGGGACGCTCGGACCCCATGGCATCATGCACGCCCTCGAACACACCGAGGGAACCCTGCGGGCGATGCTGAGTGACGTCGACGATGCGATTTTGTCGTGCCTCGGTCGTGATAAAACACCGTCGCTCAAGGAAGTGCTCGGCCACCTGAACGACATGAACTTCGTGTTCTGTGAACGCGCCACCCTCATCCTCGATACCAACAATCCCCAATTATCGTCTGCACACCCTCCCAAACTCCTGGCTGCAGCGCACTACCGCAGCCGCGACATCCGGGCGATTCTGCAGGCCTTCCATGATTCACGGCACGAGTGCCTTATGATTCTGCGTGGCTTGACCAGTGCTGCCTGGCATCGCGGCGCTGACCATGTGTCGTATGGACATGTCAATCTGCTTCACCAGGGCAATTGGATGGTCCAACACGAGCGCGCGCATCTGATTGAAATGGCACAACAGCGCCATGATTTATTGGTGGACTGCGGCAAAGCGCAAATCGACGCCGAACGCTGTGACTTGATCGGCGAACGTGTGAATGAAGGCGAATAAAGCTCCCAAATACGCCATCGAAGAAATAACCCCCAACCACTTCATCGTCAATGATGTCCGGGTGACACCTTTTCTGCGTGGTGAGGGTGACCTCGTCGGCAATCGGTTCACGCTGACGTCTTGGCGCCGTAACGGCATGCTGGCGCGCATCGCTGAACGTGGTCTGACGGTCTATGCACTCGAGCAGATGATTGAAAAACTTCCGCATCTGCCGATGACCATCCCTATCGGTGAAGAGGTTTTTCATCCGCAGCACAATACCACTGACCGCTATAGCTTCTTCCACCCGGTGACGTACAGCATCACCCCGTGCGAACCGTACACACATGAAGGAGTGGATGGCGTGATTATGCGCTTGGGCACGATTATCCGTGTCCGACGCAGTCGCGGTATGACCGAGTGGTATGTCTGCCGCATGGGTGGTCGGCAACTGCAGTGGACGCACCCACTCAGCGAACAGACCGCATTGCTGCATGGTTTTTCGCAGGCCCAGTTCGAAGCGCCAGAGTTGACCGCTTCGGTCGTTGATGATGTTGTATCCGTTGCCCTTCCGGCCCTTCCCGATGCATACGAGCGCTTGCTGCGCAAGTGTGCGTTGCCTGATGCGCAGGTACGCGCGTGGACCTTCCCGATGGCGCACGCAGTGTTTGTGGTGCAAATCCTGGCCCACTTGGGTATCACGCTCGACACCGCAAATCTCGTCCTCCCAGAACCCGACGAAGACGAAGCGGGCATTGATGACGACGATGACGACGATGCGGATGATGAGGACGACGACGATGAGTGACTTCCGTGACATCTATGCAGATGTCAACCATGCTCGCGCCTACCACCAACTCGTCAGTTGTGAAGATTATCAGGGTCATCTTGGGCAGTACATCCGCAGTCATGCAGATTTGTCTCAGAGCCGTGTTTTGGACATGGGCTGCGGCACCGGTCGCGTTGCCGCCCTGATGGTCGAACACTGCCGCACACTGACCGTCTGTGACGGTGCAGCGGCCATGTTGACCGTTGCGCGCGAACAGCTCCCCGCGACGGTCCGCTTCGACGAAGCCGACAATACACACCTCCCGTACGCGGATGATTCATTCGACCTGGTGACTGCCGGTTGGAGTTTTGGACATGCCACCGAGTGGCTCCCTGGAATTTGGCAAGACAATGTGCGGGCCGCTGTACGCGAGATGTTGCGTGTGCTGGCACCAGGCGGAGTGGCGATTATCTTCGAAACACTGGGATCTGGTGTGTCTGAGCCCGCTCCCCCCAATCAAAATCTACAGGCGTGCTACGAACTGTTCGAGCACGAATTCGGGTTCGTCTGTACCCCGCTCGTGACCGACTACCGATTTGTATCTGCAGCCGAGGCTGCCCGTTTGACGGAATTCTTCTTCGGTGTCGCCATGCAGAGTGTCGTACAGTCAGACGGAAGTGCCGTTGTGCCCGAATGGACGGGTGCATGGCAGGTCCGGCGCACGCGGGTATAATACACACATTCAAGTGCGCAAGCACCTATATTAGCTGACGAGTTACCCGTGCATGCGTGAGCAACTGGCAATTTGGATGGGTCGAGCGGCGGGGTCGTTGAGCCGGCGCCTCGGGCGTGGCGGTGGAACGACGCTGCCCGGGCGTGTTGCGCGCCGGATCGCACCAGCAGTGTTGACGCACCTGACGCAGCGCCTCCCGCAGGGAGTGATTGTCGTGGCCGGCACCAATGGCAAAACAACCACCACTCGTATGATTGCCGCGTTACTTGCTGCAGCAGGCTGGCAAGTTCTCCACAACCGTTCCGGAGCTAATCTCATCAGCGGTGTGACCGCGACCGTCATCGACGGCGTGCGCTGGAACGGGGCGTTGCCGTACGACGCTGCGCTGTTTGAATGTGACGAAGCAGCACTGCCCCAGATTGTCCGCGAAGTACAACCACGCCTCGTCGTCTTGCATAATCTGTTTCGCGATCAGCTCGATCGCTATGGTGAGGTAGATACCATCGCCGCCAATTGGCGCAGTGCACTACTGACGCTGCCAGTCAGCACCGTGGTACTCATCAATGGTGATGATCCGTCGCTCGCCCGTTTGGGGCGCGAACTCGATTGTACCGTCGTCGCGTATGGCAATGACGATGTGCACAGCGCAAGAAGCTCGGTCGAACATCTGGCAGATGCGGGATTTTGTCGCTGTGGGAGCGCATTGGACTACCGCGTACGGTTTTTTGGGCATATCGGTCATTATTCCTGCCCGCAGTGTGGGTTTGCACGACCGGATGCAGCATACGCGTTGCGGGACGTGGTACCGCACGCACTGCGCGGCAGCGACTTGACGCTGCAGCTACCCACCGGTGACATCCGGCTCACGTTACCGATGCCCGGGCTCTACAATGCGATGAATGCATTGGCTGCCGTGGCTACCAGCGACATCCTCGGCTTGGCACCACCGTATGCCGAGGTATTTGCCCTGTTCCAAGCGGCATTCGGTCGGTACGAAGTCGTCCAGACACCGAACCACACACTGGTGCTGGCCCTCATCAAAAACCCCGTCGGCGCAAGCGAAACGCTGCGCATGTTGACCGAAGCATGGCATTCCCGCGTACCTATGCTGATTGTCATCAACGACCGTGACGCCGATGGGACCGATGTTTCGTGGCTCTGGGATGCAGATTTTGAACTCTTGCCGGATCATCTCGAGCGGGTCACCGTCAGTGGTACCCGTGCCGCAGATATGCATGTGCGGCTCAAATATGCGGGGGTGGCGGCCGATCGAATCACCACCGTCGATGACATCACCGCGGCAATCGATGCCACATTGCAAGGCCAACCCGAAGGCACCACGGTCTATGTGTTGCCCACGTACACCGCAATGCTCGAAATCCGCGCAGTGCTGGTAACCCGTGGCTGGGCTCAGCCGTTTTGGAACGATTAGACGAACGTTCAGAAAGGACTTTTCTGTGGAATATACACTCGATCGCCTGCATCGGCAGGCGCGTGAAGCCATTCTCGGCACCGCTTTGGTCGGCGCTGAACACATCGAACTCGTCGCACCCAAACCCAATATCCCCGCTGACGTAGCCATGCCTGCATTCAAAGCAGCCCGCGACAAACAAATCCCACCACCACAGTTTGCCCAACAAGTGGCCGCTGCCGTCACCATTCCTGCAGATTCCCTGCTCAGCGACGTCGTCGCAGCGGGTCCGTTTGTGAATTTTTCTATCGAAAAAAGCCGCTATATTGCATCAGTTTTGGCGGAAGTCACAAAACTCGGAAATCGCTATGGAAGTGATGATCTGGGTACTAACAAGCGTATCGTGATTGACTATTCGTCAGTTAATATCGCCAAATTGATGCACGTCGGTCATATTCGCTCGACCATCATCGGGCAATCACTGGCGAATATTTATCGATTCCTCGGATACACGGTCATCGGCGATAATCACCTCGGTGACTACGGCAAACAGTTCGGCATGAACATCGCTGCAATTGTTCGCTCCGGCAAACCCGAGGGCCAAGACGAAGAAGCGCTCGCCCAAATCGATAAGTTGTATGCGGCGTATTCGAAAGAAGCCAAAGACAACGAAGCGATGCACGATGAAGCACGGGCATGGTCGCTCAAACTCGAACAAGGGGATGCGACGGCTGTCGAGCTGTGGCAATGGATGGTCAATCTGACGCTGACCGCCATTCAGACCAATTACGACCGCTTGGGGGTGACGTTCGATCATGCCCTCGGCGAGAGCTTCTATGCGCCGCTCAACGAAGGCGTCATCGAAGAGTGTCTTGCGAGTGGTTTTGCACACCGCGACGAAGCCGGTGCGGTCGTTGTCAACGAGCTCGAGGATGGCATGCCCACCTTTTTACTACAGCGCAGTGACACCGGATCGCTATACCACACCCGTGATATGGGCTGTATCAAGTACCGCATGAGTGAGTTCCAGCCTGACCAGATTATCTATGTGGTGGGTACCCCCCAAGAGCTCCACTTCCGGCAACTGTTTGCATTGGCTCGCAAAGTCGGCTATGTGCCGGATGGAATCGAACTCGAGCATGTCAAGTTCGGGACGATTTTTGACCAGAGCGGCAAACCGCTGTCGACCCGCGCCGGCAATATGGTCTATCTGACCGAACTGCTCGATGACGCGCACACCCGCGCCCGGGCAGTGGTGGATGCCTCGAGCCCTGATTTGCCCGAGCACGTCAAGGCAGACGTCGCCGAAAAAGTCGGCATCGGTGCCGTGATGTACAACGACCTCTACCAAGATTCACGCCGCAATATCACCCTCGATTGGGATCGAATGTTGGCCATCGAAGGGAACAGTGCACCGTACATTCAATACATGTATGCCCGCTGCCGCTCGATTGTGCGCAGGGTACTCGGCGACAGTGCAGATTTGCGCATCCCCGCCTGCGATGCCAGCGTGCTGACCCACCCATCCGAGTTGGATTTGGTACGCCAATTGGCCAAGTTGCCGGGAATCGTACGCGAAGCTGCACAGCGGTATGCGACGTTTGTCGTCGCAGAGTGGTGTTATGACACCGCCCGGACGTTTTCGGCCTTTTATCGTGACTGCCCGGTGGTCAAAGCAGACGACGAGGCAATACGCACTGCGCGCTTGGCCCTGACTGCAGCCACCGCGCAAGCCCTCAAGAACGGCTTGGGATTGTTGGGAATCCATGTACCAGAGCGCATGTAGGAGCCAAAAATGAAGCCACTGACCAGTTACAACACGTTGCTATTGGATATGGATGGGGTGCTCTACCGCGGCCACGAACGCCTCGAAGGTGCAGATCGCCTGATTGCCTTCTGCAGAACCCATGGCATTCAAACTGCCTGCATCACCAACAATGCGACCATGACGCCGCAGCAGTTTGCCGAAAAATTGGCCGGCATGCACATCGAATTCCCTGCAGAGCACATCATCAACTCACCGGTCGCGGCCCAGCGCTGGATGAAGGCGCGCTCGCCACACGGCACCAAGGTGTTTGCCATTGGGATGAATGGGTTGCGCACGGCCTTGTTTGCAGACGGCTATTTTGTAGAGGACGACGTCGCGCCGGCGTATGTGGTGGTCGGCCTCGACACCGAGGTGACCTATGCCAAGCTGCGCAAAGCCTGTTTGTTGATTCGTGCGGGTGCAACGTTCATCGGGACGAACCCCGACGTGTCACTTCCCATGCCCGAAGGCCTGGTGCCGGGCGCTGGTTCGTTGCTAGCATTTTTGAAGGCAGCGACGGATGTCGAGCCGTTTATTATTGGAAAACCTGGCCCGACCATGTTTCACATCGCCACCGAAATCCTGCAGTCCGATCCCACCAAAACACTCACCATCGGTGATCGCATCGATACCGATGTGGCTGGCGCATTGGCTGCCGGTATGACCGCAGGCATGGTGTTGACCGGTGTGGTCACGCGTGCCGATGTGGATGCGTCGCCCATAAAACCAGATGCGCTCTATGCCGACCTGCCAGAACTGCTCGAGGCCTGGCAGCGGGACATGCAGAAAAAATGAGTAATTAGTAATGAGCAATGCGCAGATTGTCATACCAAGTGCGACATGACTGGAAAGAATTAAACACTCCACCGAAGCCTCTGTACAATGAGATTACAACAAAACAACGTACAGGAGAACCGCAGTGGAGTACCAACATTTTACCATGGGTGAACGTGAGCAGCT
>CAMCVW010000017.1 GCA_945881915.1 Thermoflexus hugenholtzii JAD2
CAGGGCTTCATCGCGGCCTGCAACCAGGGAGCAACCCTCGCACAGGGCGAATACATTTTGTTCCTCAATAATGATGTCTATGTGCTCCCGCAGTGGCTCGATGCAATGGTCGATACCTTTGGTCGCATGCCCAATGTCGGCTTAGTTGGTTCGCAGTTTCTCTACCCGGACGGCTTGTTGCAAGAGGCAGGTGGGATTGTCTGGCAAAACGGACAAGGCTGGAACTACGGCCGTGGGGAGTATCCGATGCTGCCGGAATACACCTACGCGCGTTCGGTCGATTACTGCTCTGGCGCGTCTCTCATGATCAAAAAAACGCTGTTCGAGAACGTGGGCATGTTCCCCGAAGCATTCAAACCCGCCTATTACGAGGACGCCGATTTGGCGATGACGGTACGGGCAGCGGGGTTTGATGTCATCTATCAGCCTGGGTCGAAGGTGGTCCACTTCGAAGGGGTGTCTTCGGGTCGCGATGTCGGCTCAGGAGTCAAAGCGTACCAGATACGTAATCATGCGTTATTCGCCGAAAAATGGAGCGCCCAGTTTGCCGAGCGGCGCAGCTATGGTGATTCCCCTAGCCTGGTCGCCGAGTATGGCCGCAAAGGGCGGATTCTCTTTGCCGATGCCACCTACCCGACACCTGACCAAGATGCGGGGTCTGCAGTTGCAGACGGGTGGATGCGCATATTTGTCGGGCTCGGGTACCATGTCACGTTTGTGGGGGTGGACAACTTCATTGCTTCACCCAAATACACACAACGGCTCGAGCAAATGGGTGTTTACTGTCCAAGAAGACCGTACTTTGACACATTGGCAGATTTTCTGGCTACGCGCGTCAATGACTATGACCTGAACGTTGTGATTCGCTACGACCGCGGGCAACGCTTCTATGACGTTCTCGATGCACTCGGTGACACCCGACCGCGCATATTCATGCCATGTGATCTGCATTACTTGCGCGAACATCGTCGGGCGATTCTCGATAATTCTATGCCAGCGTTGTTACAAAGCTTCAAAACAAAGTATGAAGAATACGCGGTTATGTTGCAAGCCGCATTGATTTGCGTGCACAGTGAACTCGAACGCGATGAAATCATTGCGACGATACCATCATTGTCCGTGGAGGTCACACCAATTATGTACGACGTTCCTGGGCGCACCAGCGGCTTTGCGGAGCGTCATGATGTGCTGTTTGTGGGCGGTTTTCGCCATCCGCCGAATGTCGACGGGATGCTGTTTTTTGTGCAGGATGTCTGGCCGTTGGTGCTACGCGAAATCCCTGATTTGGTACTGCATATCGTCGGTTCAAATATTACACCCGAGATTTCAGCATTGGCATCAACATCCGTACGCATTCATGGTTTTGTCGAAAATCTTGACCCACTCCTTGACCAAGTCCGTTTGACAGTTGCACCACTCCGCTATGGAGCTGGTGTCAAAGGTAAGGTAACCATGTCCATGTGCAATGGAATTCCTGTTGTCGGGACTACCGTCGCATTCGAAGGGATGGCATTGACGCACGGCAGTGAAATGTTATGCGGTGACAGCGCTGACGCATTGGCAGCCCATATCGTGGCAGCCTATCGTGACGAAGTGTTGTGGTATCGACTCTCAGACGGAGCGGTTGCTCGCGCGCAGCGTGAATACTCCATCGAATCAAACATACCGCAGCTCGTCCACTTTATCGAAAAAGTGACCACACCTACCGCAATCCCAGCGTCGTAGCTTGCTGGGGAAGGTTGCATATGGCAGTACGTTCTGAGGTGAAGCATTCTGTAG
This sequence comes from Thermoflexus hugenholtzii JAD2, assembly GCA_945881915.1. Classification (GTDB taxonomy): domain Bacteria; phylum Chloroflexota; class Chloroflexia; order Chloroflexales; family Roseiflexaceae; genus UBA965. The sequence goes on from CAMCVW010000017.1 coordinate 1,780, forward strand.
GCTATCGTTCCGACATCGACGGCTTGCGGGGAATTGCAGTCCTATCAGTATTCTTCTATCACCTCGGCATTCAAGGCTTTAGCGGCTGGTATGTCGGGGGAGATGTTTTCTTTGTCATTAGCGGGTATCTGATTACGAGCATCTTGTTCAACGAATACGATTTGACGGGGCGCATCGATTTTGGGGCATTTTACCTCCGTCGTATTCGGCGCATCGTGCCTGCGTTGACCGCCGTCCTTGTGCTGACCACCCTGACGAGCATCTTCTTCTTATCGCCAACACAGCTCATTGCATACGGTCTATCATTGATTGCCACCGTCGCGTCGGTGTCAAATATCTGGTTTAGCGCAAATAGTGGCTACTTCGATGGCGATGCAACCCAAAAACCACTCTCACACACCTGGTCGCTGGGCGTCGAAGAGCCGTTATCTCATTTAGCCACAGTGCATCGCATTGCTGGCACGTGTCACGCAGGTGCGGAGGAGGCACTTCGATGCGCTTGTGGTTGGTACGACCCTGTTGCATGAATACTGGTTCGGGTTCGACCCGACACGACGTTTTTTGGCATGACGTCACGCGTGGGAGAATTTGTGATCGGTGCGCTAGTATTCGTGCTGCAGCCGATTGCTCCGCGCGTCTGTTGGCTGGCACCGCTGTTGTGGAGTACAATGCGCTCAATGAAAAACACTAAGATGTCGCGTATATGCGCCAATTCGACTCCATTGCAAGCAAAGAGCTACGTACGTTATGCGGCGGGAGACTCGGCAGACTATCTCTTCGTTTTGCACCAAAATGGGATACAGCGTGTTATCGTATTTGGTGATTTTGTTCCGTTGACCCGCGATTTGAGCGATATCGTGAGCAGTAATGGGTTTTCTGCGTCGGCAGTCGAACAATCCCAAGTTGCAACCTCCCCGCTCGGAAGCGGACTGCGGGATGTCACGAAGCGTTATGGGGATTTGTATAGTAGCAAATACACATTTTTTGCCACTATACACGATGGATGTAGATTGACGCGAACCAAGTCCCGTATACGTATGACAAGTGGCACCTGTCGATTCCGTACACATCGAGACTTGCCCTGCCATACCAGATGCACGATGGACGTACGATATATGCTAAGGAGCTATCGCTTTGGTCAATTCATCTGTTTCTCCTGTAACTTCATATCGTCCTGATATTGATGGATTGCGCTCTATCGCTGTGCTTGGCGTAGTGTTTTTTCATGTGGGTATTGGGCAATTCGCTGGCGGCTTCGTCGGTGTAGACATCTTTTTGGTGATTAGCGGGTATCTCATCAGTGGGATTTTGTTTGCTGAATACGACCGAACAGGCAGCATCGCGCTCAGAGATTTTTACTACCGTAGGCTCAAGCGTATAACGCCCGCTCTGATTGCAACGATTGTGGTATCGACACTATTCGCTGTTTGGCTCTATTCACCTGCGTTATTGCGTGATTATGGTGAAAGCACCTGGATGGCGGCATTGTCGATTTCGAACATCGGCTTCTACCTTTCCAGTGGGTATTTTGACACGGACGCACACGTCAAACCACTGCTCCACACGTGGTCATTATCCGTAGAAGAACAGTTCTATGCGGTCTGGCCTCTGCTGATTCTATTGGTGTCGCGGGTACCACGGTGGCGTTTTGTGAGTATCGGCATTGTTGCTTTGATAAGTCTTGTTGCGGCTGAGTTATATCTGTCATACGATCGTGACGCGGTGTTTTATTTGGTCCCCTTTCGGATGTTCGAGTTTGCGCTCGGGGCGCTGGTGCATGCATTTCCCAATAGCATACGTCCAACACTGCGCTGGCTCAACGAAGGCATAGCAGCGATAAGTCTGGTTGTGATGGTTGGCTGTATGATTGTGTTTGACGAAAACACGCCGTTCCCAGGGGTTATTGCGATGATTCCGTGTCTCGCGGCAGCGTTGTTTATCTGGACGACACACACAACCACCGCTCGTGTCCTTGTGGGTAATTCACTCATGGTTGTGATTGGGCGTGCGAGTTATGCACTGTACCTTGTCCACTGGCCAGTCATTGTTTTCTATGAACGCATACGCACCATACAGTTCTTTCAGTTCAATGAACGAACACCATGGGACCACGTCGCCATAATCGCGATTTCTGTCGGCGCAGCCGTTCTCTTGCACCTCCTTGTAGAATTACCATTGCGTGCACCGAGAGTTAATCGGCGCACATTTGTCGTCGGAACGCTCGCTGGCCTTGCGGTATGTGTATTACTTGGCGGGTTTCTTGTCTACAGCGACGGGTGGGTGCGCCGCCCATGGATTGAGGGAACGCAGTATGAGGCACCGTCCTACCAAAACTGGCTTCCCAAGCGAATGAAACTGCGGCACACGAGCTGTGGCGTCAGCCCGAAGCAATCGTGTGCACCGCAGGGAGGAGAATTTCCTCATGGACTGGTATTGGGGAATAGTCACGTGGTGGATGGTCTCAATATCATGCGGACCATGTATCCAACCCATGCACTCAGCTATGTAGATATGAATGGGTGTGCAGACCTGAACAGTGAAGCCAAGAACACTGCTCGCTGCAAGGATCCGACAAATTTGCGTCATTCTGCAGACTATCTTCGTTCATTTGCGTATGTTGTGATCAGCATACGTACAACGGACGAGGGAACACCTTCCACCGTCGCACTGATCGACCACATGTATGCCTCGGGAGTCCGCAACGTCATCGTACTGGGCAACTACCTCAGTACAGAGATTGATTTTGACGATGCCCTGCAGATGTACGGTCGTGACACGACGACCCTTGCGCGCTTCACAGGGTACCCGAAGCTCGCAGAACGTCAGCTGTCGATCGCAGCGAAACGTTCGGGGTACCTCTTTGTAGACAAATTGGAGCTCCTCTGTGACTCCGGAGCGTGTCCTCTGATGACACCTGCCGGCGTACCATTCACGTACGACAAGCATCATTTGACATTTGAATTTGCCACCTACATCGCGCCGATTTTGGCTCCAAAAATCACGTCGTACCTGCAGCTGTACTAGCGGGCACACGCAATGTCGCGATGATTGTGCGCATCCAGGCAGGGGACAGCGCTACCTGGTCGCAGAGGGTTGCTGCAGAAGCATCGGTGATCCTGTGCTGAAGGAGCTGCGTATGCGTGTTGTTCCACTGTTTTTGGCCAATGTACCGCATTGCCTGGATGACCATGGCGGTCTGGGGGTGCAACCCGACAATAAAACGTGGCGCAATAGGACGTATGTGCATGCTCCACCAGCGGGTTACGATTGTTCGTGACACCCCTACACCCGCGTATTCGTAGCGTTCCCCATCCGCAGGCACGAATCCGTACTGCGCCGCTGCGGTCGCTCCATACGCGATCACCGGTCCTCCACGAATCGCCACCAGCATCTCGTGCACATCTGCCATTGTGGCAGGAGCAATGCCGAGCAATGGATGCGGAATGGGGTACAGATATACACCTTGGGCAATCCGCACCAACGTCTGTCGCTGCGCCATGCGCAGCAAGGCCTGATCGACCGCATTGCGCGAGAACTCTCCACCGAAGCGCTCGGCACACCACACGCTGCCACGCCCGGCCCGCCGGACACGCGCCATGAGTTGGGCTTCAATGGATTCAACTGGCCTGATGGGTTTTTCGTCTATAGAATTCATTTTGATTGCGTCTCAATGCTCGAAGTGTATCTACTTTAGTCAGAAATATAGCATATTTTAATGCATTGTGCTTATGCAATCGCAAGCTACTATACCCTCAAAACATGCTAGGATTGAGGCATTCAATCAGGAGGCATCACATGCAACGAATCTGTTTTCTGCTCCACGTCAAACCCGACCGTCTTGCCGAATACAAACAGCGCCACAGTGATGTGTGGCCCGACATGCTGGCAGCGCTGTCACGGCATGGATGGCACAATTATTCACTCTTCCTCAAAGACGACGGACTATTGGTCGGGTATGTCGAAACACCCGACTTTGCTGCGGCCGTCGCCGGCATGCAGACCGAACCCATCAACGCCAAATGGCAGGCCGAAATGGCCGACTTTTTTGTACAACTCGACAACGGGGCGGCCGACACCTCGTTGCTCACACTGACCGAAGTCTTTCATTTGGCCTAATCACAAATAACGCGCCGCTGCAGTGCAGCGGCGCGTTTGTACCGAAAGCACTAGGTGCATTGTTGGCGAAACTCACGATCGGTCATGAACAACATCCGTATGGCATCGAACATCCCGATGACCGCAGGGTACCCGGTCCAACAAAACAGCACACTCAAGACCGCCAAAATACGACGCCCCATATAAAAGTACTGTGCCCCAACAAATCCCAATACAAACGCCAACACAATAGCCACAATCCGCGATGCAGGTTTTGCGCCGGGTTGTGATCGCGGTTTTTGGTCCATGTAGCGCCCCAAACAGCCAAGTGCCCCGGCCGCACCGACGGCAACCACAGCGGTCAATGGCACTGTCGGTGCACCAACCGCTGATTGCAATACAGGCTGCGCAGATGGTGTCACCGTGCGGGCGGTGCGACAATTCGGACAATTGCCATCGAGAACGCTGGCCATCGCGCCACAGTTGGCGCAGGTCCACATCGCAGAACCGGGCTGGTTGCTCATCCACATCCTCACAATCACTGTAGTACGTCTGTATGGTACACCAGTTAACCCTGGTACGCACCGTCGTGGCGCCACAAATCGGCATACGTCTCACGTTGGCGCATCACCTGGACGGTGCCGGGGCGGACCAAGAGCGCCGTCGGGCGCGGCACCATATTGTAATTGCTGGCCATACTGAGCGTATAGGCGCCCGAGACCGCCAACGCGATAATATCGCCCACCTGTGGTTTGGCCAGCGCAGTGTCGTGCAACAGCACGTCGCCCGACTCGCAGTAACGCCCCGCCACATTGACGACTTCTTCGGCGGCGGCATTGACGCGATTGGCCACCACCGCCGTGTATTTGGCACCGTACAAGGCGGGCCGGATGTTGTCGGCCATGCCGCCGTCGACGTGCACCCAGCGCGGCATATCGGCGATTGTTTTGCCGCCGACGACACGATACACCGCAATGCCCGCGCGGGCGACAATCGACCGTCCCGGCTCGAGCTCGAGGCGCAGCGGTGCCAGCCCATTGCGTGTGCAAGCCACGGTCAACGCCCGCCATATGTCACCAACGGCTGAAGTGATGTTCGGGGCTTTTTGAACGTCGGTATACGCCACGGCTAGACCGCCGCCGATGTTGAGCGCTTCGATGCTGATGCCGTATTGGTTGCGCAAATAGGCGATTTGATCGACCAGCACTGCTACTGCCGCGGTATGCGTGGCCGGATCGAAAATCTGCGAGCCCAGGTGGGCATGCACGGCCGTCAAGCGCAAGCCCGGGGCAGTGCGCAATAATTCGCCCACCTGATTGAGGGCTTCGAGCGGGAAGCCGAACTTCGACGCATAATGCCCTGTCTGGATGTGCTGATGCGTGTCCGCAGCGATATCTGGGGTGACGCGAATCTGAATGGGGAAGGGAACCTTGCGCAGGTTCGTCCTGTGGATGAGCAGTTTTAATTCGTCGAAGTTGTCGACGACAATCGCACCGATACCCGCAGCCAAGGCCTCGTCCAGTTCGCGCGAGGTCTTGCCGTTGCCATGCATGTGAATCTGTGCAGCGGGGATGCCGGCATGGAGCGCCAAGGCAAGCTCGCCGCCCGAAACAACGTCCAACGCCAGCCCTTCGGAATGCACGAGTTGTGCGATGGCGGTATTGAGGAGGGCCTTGCCGGCGTAGTGCACGATGGCATCGGTCGCGCCACAGGCGGTGCAGGCATCTTTGTATGCTTTGCACATGGTGCGGATGGTGGGTTCGTCGTAGATGTAGAGTGGCGTATCGTATTCGGCCGCTAACGAGACAACATCGAATCCCGACACAAACAGATGCCCGTTGGTGCCGATCCCGGCAGACATGGGCCAAACGTGACTCAGCGGCATGGCGACTCCATTCATGTGATTCTGTAATGTCGTCATTATACCCGTTCGGTCTGCATCCCATTCCACTCCACAAAAAACCGCTCGGGGCAACGCCCCGAGCGGTGAGACCGACAACGAACCTAGACCAGCTTGGCCAATACGGCTAATGCTGCGTCATAGTCGGGGTGCTGTCCAGCAGTAGGGACGTATTCAGCATGGCGGATGACGCCGGCGCCGTCGACCACAAAGACCGCTCGTGATTCGAGGCGGACTTCTTTGATGTAGGTGCCGTAGGCTGCGCCGAATGCCATGGAGCGGTGGTCGCTGGCGACCACGAGGCTCTTGATTTCGTTCGCACCGCAATAGCGACGCAGTGCAAAGGGCAGGTCAGCCGACACGGTCAGCAAGGTGATTTTGTCGCCCAATCGGCCGGCTTCTTCGTTGAACCGCTTGGTCTGCAGGTCACACACGCCGGTGTCGACCGATGGGATAACGCTGATGAGCATGGGTTTGCCGGCCAGAGTTGCGCTGTCGATATCCTTTAAATCCTGCCCGAGGACGACAAATGCCGGCGCTTTGTCGCCGACCTTGAGTTCGGGGCCGACCAGGGTTTTGGGCCCAATAAAATCAAATGCGTTGGCTCGTTCCATGTTGCTTCTCCTTGTATTATTCCTCCTTCAGTGTACCAAAATTTCGCATGCTTCCCAAGGTGCTTCTTTTTTTGTGCTGTGAAAAGGCGTCGGGCTTCGCACCGCCGCACCCATTCCAATAATTTCGCCCATGCCCAACAGCCACTCCTCTCCACCATCCGCGGTGGTTGCAGCGTCGGGGAAAACACGGATGGCTCGGCTCCAAGTACCACTCCTCCGTACCCGCCCTCCCGTGCGTCTGGGTGGTGCGGTAATACCCTATATCTGGCGCATCATCTCGTGCTGATCCACAAACGCTGTCCAGCCAATCGATGCGAGTTGCTGTGCAACCCACGACCCCGCCTCTACATTGACGAACCGCAGCGTGTCTGCTCCCGTTTGTGCCGCCAACGCATCGACCACCTGTGCGACTCCAATCCGGTCACGCCAATCCGGCAGAATCCCGATTTGCATCACGCTCCCATTCTGGCGTTGCACGATGCCATACGCGATGAGTAGGTGCGCCTCACGCATTCCAACAACTGCATAGTCACTCGCAGCATTGCGATACGACTGCAACGACTGTTGCCAACTCGGGAGGTAGCCGTTATAGGTTGCTTCTGCGCTGTCTGGCGGTAAGCCATCCAGCTGTTCCCATCCAGCCGGCATCGCCCGTGGCGCGCTATATACATACTGGTAGCATGCAATGCGGCGCTGTACCACAAAACCCTGGCGTTCATACAACCGTCGTGCCGCCTCATTTTGTTCGAGCACCTCAAGGACAAACGACGCGATTCCCTGCGCACGCAACCCTTCGATGACTGCCTCAACCAGCCGACTACCAATGTGCTGATTCTGGTGCGATCGCACCACGCCTGTTGCCACATCATATGCACGCCGCGCACCGTCAGCGCCACGTACCCCGACCAACACAAATCCCAATAACTGGCCCGCATCGAAACATCCGACCGACACGCCTGGATGGTAGTCACGGATGGTCATCATCTGCAACAACGCATCCTGCGACAATGTCATCGGCACATCGTATTCACTGAATGCATCGACAAACGCTGCATGTAATTCGGTCATCCCAACACCATCCATACTGCGGAATTTCATCAATCACCCCATACGATGTTCCAACCTTAACAATAATTCTAAAACATCAAACACGAACTGCGCGCTACCAACTACTCGCTGCTCGCTTGGTCATGCCACCCAACAAACGCAAGCCGGGAAGATTGCCCCCCGCCGACAGAACTACAGTCAACTGCATGATTAACAATCGAGCAGCGTCATACAATCCGCCGTTTATGCACAAAAAACCACACCCTGCGCCGGAGCGCACGGTGTGGTATTGGGAGTGTGGAACTACAGACCGGCTGCGCGGCGCAGAGCGTCGGCTTTGTCGGTTGCTTCCCATGGCAGATCGATGTCAGTTCGACCGAAGTGGCCGTAGGCAGCGGTCTGTCGATAGATTGGCCGGCGGAGCTTGAGGTCACGAATAATCGCACCTGGGCGGAGGTCGAAGTATTCTGCGATGAGCTTCGAAATCTTGGCTTCGTCGATTTTGTGGGTGCCATAGGTTTCGATCGAAATCGACACCGGATGAGCAACACCAATTGCGTACGACAACTGCACTTCGAAGCGATCCGCAATCCCGGCTGCGACGATGTTCTTGGCGACGTAGCGGGCTGCATAGGCTGCGCTACGGTCGACCTTTGTCGGGTCCTTGCCCGAGAACGCACCACCGCCGTGACGGGCCACGCCGCCGTAGGTGTCGACGATGATTTTGCGGCCAGTCAGACCTGCATCACCATGCGGACCACCGACGATGAACTGGCCGGTTGGGTTGATGTGGACGGTCGGCTGGCGGTCCATCAGATGGGCCGGCAGGACCTTCGCCAAAATGCGCTCCTGCACGTTCTCACGCAGGTCGCCCTGCGAGATGTCGGCGGTGTGCTGCGTGCTCAACACGACGGTGTTGATGCGCTTTGGTTTGCCGTATTCGTATTCGACGGTGACCTGGCTCTTGCCGTCTGGTCCGAGGAACGGCATCAAGCCGCTCTTGCGGGCAACGGCCAATTCGCGGGTCAAGCGATGCGACAACGCGATGGTCAATGGCATCAGTTCCGGCGTTTCGTTACAGGCGAAGCCGATCATCATACCTTGGTCACCAGCGCCAACAGCGTCGACTTCTGCGTCGGACATTTCGCCGCCGCGGACCTCGAGGGCCTTGTCGACACCCATTGCGATGTCGGGCGACTGTCCGTGGATTGCCACGATGACGCCACAGGACTCTGCATCGAAGTAGAACTTGCCGTCGGTGTAGCCAATTTCGCGGACGGTCTTGCGGACCAAATCCTGGACGTCGACATAGCCGTTGACGGTCACTTCACCCATGACAACGACCAAACCAGTGGTGGTGGCTGTTTCACAGGCAACGCGGGCCCGTGGGTCAATAGCAAGGAATGCGTCGAGTACCGCGTCGGATACCTGATCGCACAGTTTGTCCGGGTGGCCTTCGGTCACTGACTCAGAAGTAAAGAGCAGTGATTTCGAATTCATAAATGATGTTGACATGCTTATCCTTTACTACATAATTCGGTAATACCGATGCAGCGTCATACAGAAGTGACGCTGCACGATGGCATCGAATTAGGTGCCCTCTTCCCAGGATCCGAGGTACTTGACCTGCTCGCTGCTGAGGTTATCGTAATTAATACCCATGGCGCGCAACTTGAGCGCGGCGATTTCGGCATCGACGGCCTTTGGTAAAGCGTGCACCGCAGCAGTCAGCTTGCCCTTGTGCTTGAGCAAGAACTCGGTGGCCAGTGCCTGATTGGCGAACGACATGTCCATGACGGCGCTTGGGTGACCTTCGGCTGCTGCCAAGTTAATCAAGCGACCTTCACCCAGCAAATTGATGCGGCGACCATCTTTGAGGATGTATTGGTCGATAAACGGACGTGGCTGTCGTTTTTCGACGGTGATGGCATCGAGGTCGTCGATGTTTATTTCGACATTGAAGTGGCCGCTGTTCGAGATGATACAGCCATCCTTCATCGCGGCGAAGTCTTTAGCGCTCAACACGTGCTTATTGCCCGTTGCTGTGACGACGAAGTCTGCCTGGGCGACGGCTTCTTCCATCGGCATGACGCGGAATCCGTCCATGGCGGCTTCGAGTGCTTTGACGGGATCGACCTCGGTCACAATGACCCACGAACCCATCCCACGGGCGCGTTCGGCGATACCCCGTGAGCAGTAGCCATACCCAGCGACCACGAAGGTTTTGCCTGCCAACAAGACGTTGGTAGCACGGATGATGCCGTCGAGCGTGCTCTGGCCCGTGCCGTAACGGTTGTCAAACAAATGCTTGGTGTCACTGTCATTGACTGCGATGACGGGGAAGGGCAGCACACCGTCGGCGGCCATAGCACGCAGACGAATGACGCCAGTGGTGGTTTCTTCGGTGCTTCCGAGCATCGTTGGAATCAAGTCGCGACGGGTCTTGAGGATGCCCGATACCAGGTCGGCACCATCGTCCTGGGTGACGTGTGGATTGTGGGCCAATGCGGCCTCGAGGTGCTTGTAATATGTGGCGTTGTCTTCACCTTTGATGGCGTAGACGGGGATTTCTTCGTGCTTTACCAAGGTTGCTGCGATGTCGTCCTGAGTTGACAATGGGTTCGACGCTACCAACACGACGTCAGCACCACCCGCAGCCAACGTGGCCATCAGATTTGCAGTCTCGGCTGTGACGTGCAGACAAGCAGACACGCGCATGCCGGCAAACGGCTTCTCTTTGGCGAAGCGCTCGCGAATCTGGCGCAAAACGGGCATTTCGTTTTCTGCCCAGATCATGCGCTTGCGACCCTGATCGGCAAGACTAATGTCTTTGATGTCAAACTCTTTACTCATCGAATTCCTACTCCTTACAATGTTTCGATTACCCGATATGCTCACGATGACCACTCATCAGCGAACGTCGCCACGCATCCATGACCTGCGCATTGGCATATGCATCTGACAACTGCGTCGTCGTCCGCTGCATTGCAGGCAGGGCCACTGCACGGGCGAATGCCAGGGCCTGCTCCACAAAATGATTCCCTGGCGGTATCACAATCTGCTCCGATTGAGCAAAATGCGCACCACGCCAGAGTTGAATCGTCGAATCACGATCTGAGAAGATTGTGAACGGTCGTTCAATCTCTATGACACCATCATACCCGATTATACGGGCATTTTGGTAGAATCCACCCAAAAAACTCACATTGAAAGTGGCCTCAATGTCGTTTTCGAGGAGACAAAGCGCACTTGCCCTGACGTCGACCTGATTACCACCCCATGTGCCTATTCCAACCACATCAATGACCGCGCTTCCGGTCATCAATTGACTATAGTGCACTGCATAGCAGCCCAGATCAGCGATTGCACCGCCACCGACGTGTTCTGTCATGCGAATATCAGCAACATTATCCTGCCGATAGCCAAATGCAATCTGAATCTGCCGGACCGCACCAATCGCCCCGTCCGCAATCAAGGCACGCGTCTGAATCGTCTGCTGATGGTGTTGATACATCATTCCTTCCATCAGCACGACGCCGGCTTTTTGTGCTGCGTCCGTCAGTTCTTTGACTTCTGCGGCGGTACACGCCAACGGCTTTTCGATGAGTACATGCAGCCCTGCAGCAATCGCTTGCAACGCAATCGGTGCATGCAGATGGTTGGGTAGTGCGATATACACTGCATCACACCCTTGTGTTGCCAGCAACGCGCCTACATCATCAAATGCCACTGCCGAAAATTCCTGCGCGAGCACCTGCGCTGATTCGATGCGCCGCCCATAGACCGCGGTGATGCGATGCCCAGGGGTTGTGTGCATTGCAGCTCCGACTTTTTTGGCAATGCGACCGGCACCAAGAATGCCCCAGCGCACGACTACACGGCTCCCAGCGCAGCACGCACGGCGTCATCAGCACCAAATGCACCGATATACCGCGTGTAGAACTCTGTTTGTGTGTAGGCATGTTCTTGGCAGCCATGATGTTCGATGGCATAGGCACCAGCCAACGAGGCGAGCTTACCGCATGTTTCGGCGGGCAACCCGTGCGCCATGCCGCATACGAAGCCAGCCAAGTATGCATCGCCTGCTCCCGTAGGATCGCGGACGGCGTCAACCGGAGCGACTTCGATGCTTGTTTCGGTGCGCACTCCACTCCGCGCATCAGAGACCAACGAGCCTTTTTCGCCGCGCGTGATGACAGTGAGCGGCACACTCTCGACGAGTTCCTGTTCGCTTTTGCCGGTCAACTGCGACATCATCGCAAATTCATAGTCATTCCCGATGAGCGCATAGGCACCATTCAATCCATCCAGAATCTGTTCAGCGGTCAGACGCGGCGTCTGTTTGCCCGGATCAAACAAGAACGGCACACCCATTTGCCGGCACTCAGAGACATAGCGCGCCATAGCTTCTGGGTCGGTGGGCGAGATGACCACCAAATCTGCACTGGTCAAACCGAATCCCAACAAGCTGAGGTCGCGCGAACGTGCCATTGCTCCGGTATAAAACGCCACGAGCTGGTTATTTGCTTGATCGGTATTGATAAAACACGATGCGGTGAATTCACCCACCACCTCGTGCACACCGCTGGCATCGACGCCGCACTGCGTCATCCATGTGCGGTATTCACCGAAATCTTGGCCTGCCGAGGCCACAACAAGTGGCTTTTGGCCCAACAGTGCCAGAGAATACGCAATATTCCCTGCCACACCGCCGCGCATACGCTTCATCGAATCAACCAAAAAGCTGACCGACAGCATGTGCACACGATCGGGCAAAATGTGATCTTTGAACAACCCAGGGAAGTTCATGATGTAGTCATATGCCAAAGAACCCGTAACGACGACTCGCATGCCCTACTCCTTCAGATCGGATATGGTTGTGGATGCAATCAAATCAACAAGCCGCGCATCGAGCGCCGCAGCGCATGCACACGTCAATGCAACGACGGCTTCGGCCTCGGCAATTGCTGATTGTCCGAGCGAAAACGCCGGCGCTAGTACCAGATGGCTCCGCAGTTGCTCGGGACTCAGCCCGGCCTGCAAAAACCGTTCTATTATCGCATAGACCACGAGGTTGGTGCTCGTTATATCCTCCGCTGTCGTTCCGGATACGGGAACAACGCCCAGACCGATGTCGACACAATTGTTAATGCACGAAACTAACACTGCAAAATCGGAGTCACGCATCAACACATTGTCCCAGTGTGTAATCATCAGCAGATCGAGGGGAAGCGACCCAAAGTCGCCCAACGGGTTCCCACAGCGAATCGTCAGACCACGTGCGCAGGGCACTGCCAGCAACACACGCGCCAACGCGACCAACAATTCATCACGGTCGATGGTCATAAACGGCGACCGCATCACGTCCGCAAATGGCTCTTCGATGCAGACGAGTGCCGGCCGATTGGTCCGCATCAATGCTTCCGCCTGCAAGCGCGCCCGCAGACAACAATGAATCACCACTCCCTCGAACAGCACCGGATCAGCTACCAACGGCTGCTGGTGCTCGTCAGTGAGCTGGGCAGCGAGCGAAATCGGACCCAACAATTGTCCTTTGAGACCACAGTCGCCTGCGACGTCCGCAATCCCGTCCAATAGATGGAGTAACCCCGCTGCCTCACTCCTGGTCCATTCGGCGGTCAGACCGGTTGTTTGCCGCAAGAACGCAATCGTATATGCAGGCAACGCCGCGAGCGCTACGTCTCGCATGACATAGACACGGCGTTGCGCTTCGTCGAGAATGACTCCCGGCAATCCCCAACTCGCCTGGACAATGCTCCGCTCGAAGAAGTGCCGCTGTGGGAGTTGTGGCCATGCCACGTAGGGCATATGGTTACGTTGCAGTACTGCATATGCATCGTGTGCAGAGACGTGTGGGAGCGCTCCATAGAGCATGGGCAGAATATTGTTGTGGCGACCGATTAGCACATCGCCGCCAGGCCGGGGCCATATGGGGCACGAATGACCCCTTTTTCGCAGATGATGCCACTGATGTACCGAGCAGGGGTCACATCGAACGCCGGATGCGCGGCTATCACCCCTGCAGGTGCAATTCGGATGCCCTGAATCATGGTGACTTCGTCCGACGAGCGTTCTTCGATTGGAATCATGCTGCCGTCGGCGATGCGCAAATCGATGGTCGACGTCGGTGCAGCCACGTACATCGGGATACCATGCGCGTGCGCGAGCACTGCCAATCCATAGGTGCCGATTTTGTTGGCGACGTCACCGTTTGCGGCTATGCGATCTGCGCCCACGATGACGCAATCGACGAGTCCTTTGCCCATGAAGTAGGCTGCCATATTGTCGGTAATCAACGTCAACGGCACCCCGCCTCGCTGGAGCTCAAACGCCGTCAAGCGCGCACCCTGCAGATACGGTCGGGTTTCGTCAACGTAGACATGCACTGCCCGCCCCAACTCGTGGGCACGATATATGGGACCCAGCGCCGTACCGTACCCGGCGGTCGCGAGCCCGCCAGCATTGCAGTGGGTCAACACCCGTCCTCGGGCTGGGATGAGCGGCTCGCCGTGGCGCCCAATCGCCTGACACATGGCCAGGTCTTCGGCGAAAATCGTCTGTGCTTCGGTGAGCATCGCCGCACGAAACGCAGCGATGGGCAGATGCACGTTGTCCATTGCATGGGCGAGCATCCGGGCAGTCGCCCAAAAGAGATTGACCGCGGTAGGTCGCGATGCGTCGAGCACCTGTTGCGCCGCACGCAACGCAGGGATGACCGTGCTGGCGGAATCTGCAGCGGTGTGCACTGCAACCAACGCCATCCCGTAGGCAGCGGTACAGCCAATTGCTGGCGCGCCGCGGACCTGCATGCTGCGGATGGAGTCTGCGACGCCTGCGACGGTGGTATAGGCGTTGACGACCTCTTGGTGCGGCAAGAGCCGCTGATCGAGTACATGCACGGCATTGTCGTGCCACGTCACCGAGACGAGCTGGTTCATAGATATTCCCTCTTGTGAGGATTGGAAGCGCTTCGAATACAGAGTATACCATACGCGAATTTTGCGCTGATCTGCTCGGCTGCTGACCCACATGGTACAATTTGGACACGTTTCGTCAACAGGAGTCACACCCATGGCATATGGCGTCAAACTCGATCCTACCCCGATTACCGCCGGGCTGAGTGTCAAAACGCTCGTCGACCAACACTTCTATTCGTACAACGGTGGTCGCTTGCGCGAGGCCTGTCAGCTGTTCTCGCGCAAAATGAGCGCAGCCGACGTCACCATCGGCGTTACGTTGTCTGGCGCACTCACGCCGACAGGACTGGGTACTGCCGCGATTGTGCCGCTGATTCGTGCCGGTCTCATCGACTGGATTGTCAGCACCGGCGCAAATGTATACCACGACATGCACCGCTCGCTGGGCTTTGAGCTCTTTGGCGGCAGCCCGTACAGCGACGACCTCGAACTGCGTGAGCACAACATCATCCGCATCTATGACATCTTGTTTGATCAGAATGTTCTGCTCGAATCCGATGCATTCCTACGCCGTTGTATCGCCGAGCCCGAATTCCAAAAACCCATGTCCACTGCCGAATTACACTACCGCCTCGGTCGCTACACCCAAGCGCGCGAGAAGGCCATCGGGACGTCGTATGTATCGGTCTTGACTGCAGCCTACGAAGCCGGAGTGCCCATCTATACCTCCAGCCCGGGCGACTCGACCATCGGGATGAATGTCGCCGCGATGACGCTGACCGGCAATAAACTCCGCTTCGACGTCGAAGCCGATGTCAACGAAACGACTGCAATTGTCTATGACGCCAAAAAACACGGCGGGAAAAGCGCGGTGATGATTTTCGGTGGTGGATCCCCCAAAAACTTCATCCTGCAGACCGAACCACAGCTACAAGAAATCATGGGCATAGCCGAAAAAGGGCACGATTACTTCATCCAGTTCACCGATGCCCGCCCCGATACCGGCGGTTTGTCGGGCGCGACTCCCAGCGAGGCGATGACCTGGGGCAAAATCGACCCCGAGCAACTGCCCGATTCGATTGTGTGTTATGTCGACAGCACCGTCGTGTTGCCCGTTCTGACTGCCTATGCACTCGAATCGACAACGCCTCGACCGCTCAAGCGCCTATACGACAAACGTGCCAAGATGCTCACCCAGTTGTCGGACGATTACCACAAGACCCTCAGCAACGCTCAATAACAGCGACGCCCAATAATCTTAACCGTCTTGTTCGAGCAGTCGAACGAGACGGTTTTCGTTTTGGTGGAGGGCTACCAGGGTTGTTGTACTGCGGCGAACCCGTTTTCGATAGCCAAAAAAGCATGCAGAATCCAGCGACCATGGTCGCGCGCATCCGACGCGGCCACGTCGTGCCGCTTCGGCTTTCTACGCACAAAAAACTGTATCTCGCTCTGTGGCCGGAGGGTGCACCGGTGCGGCGCCGATAACCTCTGCACTCCCGGAGACTTCCAGTCGCGTGAATGCGATACCGACGGCACGCCCGAACGCATCCGTCGTCGTTGGACTAGAGAGGTCGAGGTAATTCACCCCGGCACGTATGGGTAACGAAACCACGCGCGTCAGCATCGCAGGCTGCGCTGGCACACTGATACGGAAGAGCGGTAAGCAATTGAGTGACCAACTCCTCTCGCGCTCGACGGAGCTCCTCATCGTCATGGCGATGCGAATGATTTTGGCCCGATCTGACATTAGAATCAGCCGTGAGTCGGCTTGCGACCAGCGCCAACGTTGTGTCCCGTTGTCTTCGCTGTCCCACCAATTATCATCCGCCACCAGTGAGGCTTCGTCTGGTGGTGGGACGCGAAAAACGCGCTCGCGCTGTACTTTGGCCAACAACGGCACATTCCATTTGGTCAGATTATCGAGCACAAAATACGGCGCATCGCTGGGGACCCAAGGTAGCGAACCCCCAGATTGCCCATCTCGCGCAGGGGCAACGTCGGGATGACGTCCGCAGTTGCATCGGGTGGGACGACAATTCCATGCATCGGCGTGACATAGAAGTCCGGAACACGGGCCAGGTACCCTGCCGCAATCGGCCGACCGTGGCACATCTGGTCGACCAAACTCTGTCCTTCGTCCATCCGGGCAGGGACCTCTAGGACCGAACCAGCAGGCTCGTCGTTGGGGATGCGCGAAACCGCCAGGCTCGGTTGCATCGACACCATCCCCCACTTCGGCGGGAGGAATTCGACACACAGCAATACCAGCACGATTCCTGCCCATGCGGTGCGGCGCATGGCGATGCGCTGCACCGCCACCGTGAGCACGAGGATAAGTGGAATCCAATCATAGAATAGAATCATTACCGGCCGCGTGGCGTTTTTGTAGACCGAAACGACATTCAACACCGCATACAGTCCGGGCAATTGACCGTAGATTTGACCATCCCAGAGGCGCACCGTAGGGCCACAGGCAAGCCATACCAACACCGCAGTTGCCACGAGCATGGGCCGGATGCGACGCTCGTACCAGCAGATATAGCAGGCCAATAAGACGACGCCGATCCCCAGATAGCCACCATTACCCAGGTCCGGGTAGGTCAGCGGTGCCTCTATGAGCCGCCAAAAGAAATGGGCGCTAGTTGGCTTGATGAAGTCGAGCACGGACAGCACATGATGGGGATCGGTTTGCCGTTCATACCAGTCCGCGAGAGTAATCGATTGTGTAAGAATTGACTGACCGGGCAATTCGCGCTGACCGAGATAGCCATTCTGGGGCCAACTCATCAGCGTCGTCATCACGCTTGCCCACCCTGCAAATCCCGCAACTGGCCACCCCGTCGTCGACAGCCAGCGGAACCGCACGCGTGTGTCGCTGAGTGCCAGGACGATCATTACCGCACAATAGACCAGACCATATAACCCGTAATAGCCGCTGTTGAGCGATACCAATACCAAAACCACAGCCAACCGAGCGCACTGCGCCACCCCGGCTGCTGGACTGCGCGGGCAACCGCCCAATACACCAGCAATTACCAATCCATCAATGCACGTTCGACCCCAGACGTCTGTACCACCGAGAGATGCGCTGGCGACGCAACAAACAGCCACGCTAAGCCGAACGCCAACTAGTCGTCTACGCCGTAGGCCAACAGTAGGGCATACATTGCGACAGCGCCGCCCACAAAACCCAGCACCACCAACACATTCAGTGCCGTCAATTCGCCAAACAGTGCGGCAATGGGCGCTGCAACGAGCAGATTGGGCAAGCCATAGGTCTGGTATGTCAGATTGATACGCTGCGGATAAAATATCCGGTCGGTGGTCAGCGGCCAGCTCCCATCGGCCCAATGGAGCCGGAATTGCCAGATATTCCATGAGTTTTGCGCGATGTCGACTAGTGTCTTTAGGACCGCAGCCAGCCCTTGGATCGCGACATCACCAAAATACCGTACCAGTGGCCACGTCCACACATTGCCAGCAACACAAAGCCAATGCGGACCAAAACCTACAGATGCACTTTGCGCCGTGGTACGTTGATGTCCCACCAATGATGCAATGGAAAGGTGGAGCGCTCCATAGTGGTCTACTCGATTCCGTATAACGAGGGATACCAGTGAATGCAAGGATTTTCGGCTGACGGTAGCGTGCCAGCAACACAGGGAAGCAGCTTACTGCGATGCAGTTACACAAGACGGTTGCGTCGATATGTGCACCCCTGAAGCAACCCGAGCGTCTCTCACCGGCTGCGCACTGCGCACATACAGCTGGGTGAATGCGATGGCGACCGCGCGTCCGTGCACATCCGGTTTCGCAGGGGCATGGATGCGGACAACGCTCCGGCCAGCCGGCACGGTGAACCGGAGGATGCGCGCACTCAGTGACGGCTGTGCCGCGATCGCAACGGTGCCAATGTGTCGCCCATCGAGCTCCCAATCTGTCACGGTCGCCGCCGTGCTCGAGGCGTGCAGCACCAATTGGATGTGGCGTGGCTGGGAAGACAACACGACTAACTCGGCAGTACTCGTGGTCCAGCGCCACACCCTCCCCGCGGCTGATTCTTCGTCCCACCAACCAGCACCAGCGGTGAGCACCGGTTTGGTCCCATCGGGAACTGCATAGACCGTCGCGGTGCCGCGTTCAGCCACCTGCAACACACCACTGCCGCTCATCGCAGCGAGTGCGGCGCGTATGGGTTGATTCTGGGCGATGACATAGCGAATTCCCATGTTTTGCATGGCAGTCAGACCATCCTGAGGCAACAGGCGGCGCTTTGGGTCAGCACGCACGATGAATGCCGGCCAGGCAACCGGATAGGCTGGCGTACGCGCCAGATAGCCCGCCACAATCGGGCGTTGGTGGCAGAGTTGATCGTTGAGCGGTTGCTGGGCATTCTTTTTGATGGGTAACGTCAAGACTGCGCCTGCCGGTCCATCACGAGGGATGAGCGCAGCCGCTGCAGATGTACGCATCGGGACAACCACCCATTGTGGCGGCGCAAAATCGATGACCATGGCAGCACATAATGCCAGTTGCAGCCAGCGTCGTTCGATGCGTGCCAGACCATACGTGACAACCAAAAGCAGCGGAATCCAGGCATACAGCAGGAATAGTCCCGGTCGCGATGCATTGCGGAACACGCCGACGAGGTCCAGTACCCAAAAAAGCCCCGGAAGAGCGGGGAATGGCTGGTCGTACCAGAGTTTGATGTCGAGACCGCACGCCAAAAGTACCAACACGCCGGTAACGATACCGATGTGTCGCGACGTTGGCTGGGTCCGGAGCGTCCAGATGAAGAGCGCGAGGCAAAAGATCCCGAGGTACCCGCCCATTTCGGACGGATGGCGCACTGCTGCAACCGCCGGGATTGCGCCCCACAGCGGGTGACTCGCCAGTGGCGTCACCAGATCTGCCAGCGACACCACATGCAGCCAGATCGTTTGTCGCATCACCCAGTCGCGCAACCCAGCGCCGCCGACAATGACATCCTGCGGCGCATCCCAGGTTATTCCGACCACATGCAGTGGGTTTGTCAGTTCACTGGTGAGCAGTGCCATCACGCCCGCCCAGAGCACAGCCACTACGGCAGCCCACGCCAGCGCTGCTGTGCGCCACTGTCGATCGGCGTGAGCCCACAGCGTCACTGCGACCAAGAGCGCCATGTAGATCACCCCAAACAGCCCCGAATAGCCGCTCGACAGTGATACCACGACGAGTATGCAGGCAAGCGCGCTACTCCGCCATGCAGTTGGGCGCCGCAGCCACCATATAGTTCCGAGGTGCACAAGCACCAGCCAGTGGACTGCTGCGTTTTCGTCTGCCGCCCATTCGATGTTTTTGAGGTGCGCTGGGGTCAGTACAAACAGACAGCCGATGACGAATGCCAACGGCATCGACCGACAAACTCGATACGCCACCACCGTCATTGCCACAATGCCAGCCCAAAAACCGAACAAGATGATAGTATTTGCTCCTACAATCGGACCCGCGAGCAGTGCGCTGGGCAGGCTGAGCCAGAGGTTGGCAACACCATACGACTGCGCAACCAGATTGACCTGGAGCGGCGCAGTCACCAACCCTGACCAGAGTTGGTCCGTCCGTTGCCAGGTATTCATGAAGTGCCAGACGTTCCAGACATTTTGGCCCAAATCGGGGTTGATGGTCCGTGCAGGGGTAGTGATGACGCCTTCCGACAGCTGGAATGCAACCGGCCACGTCATCAGCAGGGTACACAGACTAGCAGCGAGACACACGACGAACCACTGCCAGCGTGGAGTGGCAGGCGTCTCGGCCAACCACCAGGGCCACGGTGCGGCATCGTGTGTGACGGATTTTGGGTTGTGTACTGTGCGTAGCTGATACAGGTCCATTGGATTCTCCACACTTGGTAGGCTCAGCGTCGTGTATAGACCAACCATCCCAGAACGGCGGAACCGAGGACGATATAGGCGGGATTGACTTTCGTAAATGTGAGCACTGCAAAGGTCAACAGTGCAATTATCAGCCCATCCCAGCGGGTCCACAACTCGCCGATGGACATGCCCTGCTTCCAAAAGACCGACCGGCCGATGTCGTACGTCGTCCACAATAACAATCCGACGACGACGGGCCGTACCGCCTTGAGCATCCCTGCGACAACGGGGGAGTCTTTGATCTGGAAGAACGCCACGATCATCACCAGCATCAGAATCGTCGTTGGCCCGACGGTGCCGAGCACTGCAGCCAACGCGCCACTCAAGCCGGCGACTTTGTAGCCGATGTAGGCAGCGACCTGAGGTGCAATGGGGCCTGGCAGAGCGTTCCCCACAGCCAAGGCGTCAGCGAATTCCGGCGGTGTGCTCCAGCCTTCGGCGACCGACATGCGCTGCATCAGCGCCATCGAAGCAGGCCCACCACCCCAAGACAACAACGCCACACGGGTGAACACCGCAAAGAGGCGCCACAATATGTCAAATCCTGCCAACATGGAAGTACCTTATCGTCAAAAAATATCCATACAAGCCATTAGTCTCTATGATATACTATCTTAAATAGTTTCGTAACCTCATCACGATAGACTGCATCACGTGTAAGGGACATTCACATGGCTATACGTATCACACCAAGACTCCTCACGACTGTTCTGACACTCATCGTGCTTTTGGGTTCGTATATGATGAAAGCGCCGCAAGCGGTGTATGCCGGTAGTGCCTCGATTGTGCAGGTGGATGACTCCACAGGAAGTACGTACAACAACGATGCCGTTCTGTCTGCTGGTCAAATTCTCACCGTGTATGCCAGAGTCACCAACAACAGCAATACCGTGACGCTGAATAGTGTGGATCTGACATTGACAGGCACGTGTTCGGGCGTTGCGTCTATCAACAAAGGATTTTCTGCGGTCGACATTTCGCCACTCAGCTCCAAAATCTTCCCGGTGCAAATCATCGCCAATGCAAGCGTGACGCAGGGGACGTGTACCGCCATCAAGGCCACGGTCGCAGGTGACACGGCTTCGGTGAATTTTTTCTTCTACATTGGTTCCGAACCCGCAACGGCGACCCCGACGAATACGGTAGGACCAACAACCACACCGACCCCTACCGCTGCACCCGTCAGTCCCACTAACTGTACCGCTGGGGCGCAGACATACACAAACTACTACGCCGTACAGCAGGATCTACCCATTCTGCAAAAGCTCTGCCAAGTGGGTTCGATGAACTACTACGCCTTGCCCATGACCCGTGGGAAGGTCTATGACATTTACATATCTGATTCTGGATCGCTCGCATTCAACACCGATGAAGCCACACTCAGCAGTGGTTCATTAGACCTCGTAATGGAACTCTACGATCCCAATCACGCATTGGTCATCACCAGTGATGATTCTTACGAATCACAAAACCCAAACAGTTCGACACTCGATCCGTATATCAAGCAGTTCCGTGCGCCGATGGACGGTATCTACGTTGCCCGAGTCTACGAAGCAACGAATGCCAATTACGGTATCTATACGTTTACACTCAAAAACCTGTCGTATACCGGCGGCGACGGTCATCGATTCGAGGGGAATGTGCCCGACACTAGCGGGCTGTGTACTGACCTTTACGAACCAGATGGTTTGCCAGAACAAGCGAGTTTGATTTTTTCGAATCAGACCCAAAAGGACCACCGACTCTGCCCCAATGGAGACGCCGATTGGGTCCGATTTTTCGCAAAAGCAGGGAACACCTACGTCCTTGCAACAGACACCACTGCAAATTTAAACAGCAGCTCATCGACCACCACGCAAGGTACCGATACCATCATGACCTTGTTCGATCGCGATGCCTATACGCTCATCGACCAGAACGACAACAAGGACACGACGTCGTTCGACTCGAAAATTGTCTTTAACCCACCCGTCGACGGATTCTACTTTATCCAAATCAAAAACATCGGCGACTTGGGCAACCCATTCTTCCAATACAATCTGCAAAACACGGTCTGCCCCGCCGGCACAACCAGCTGTGAGGGCAGTACGGCGACGGTCGATCTGAGCGCCACTCCTACCGAAGACTTCTTCCAGCCCACGATTACCCCCAAAGGTGACGAAGAATTCCTCGAACCAACGGCTACCGAAACGCCATTCGGCGATGGGTCCTCCAGCTACGAACGCGTCGACTTCCAACCCACCGCCGAGCTCATCAATGGTCCGCTCAAAACCTTTGTCAACCGTGCCTTCGAGTACCTTTGGGCCCGAAGCGATCGCCCCGTCGTGCGCCAGCAGGCGCAGCGCAGTTGGCTGTGGGGTCCAACGGGTTTGATGGCGCGCAGCGAAGCCTACCTGCAAATCGGCGGCGGCATGCGCCAAGTACAGTACTTCGACAAAGGCCGCATGGAGATAAACAACCCCGCCGCAGACCCCCGCAGCGCCTGGTACGTCACCAGTGGCTTGCTCGTACGGGAACTCATCACCGGCCAGATGCAAGTAGGCAACGTCGACTTCATCGATCGTGAGTCTTCGGACGTCGGCATCACTGGCGACAGCGGCGAACGCAATGGTCCCACGTATGCCAGCTTCGCGACCGTCGTCACCGCCCGAGCACCCAACCGCATCGGCGAATACGTCGACGCCCGGATCGGTCGCAACGGCGCAGTTTCGCCCTACGACGCTACAGACGTCGCGGCTGCCCGCATCGGCTACTACTCTGCGACCACCGGCCACAACATCCCGCAGGTCTTCTCGGACTACCTCAACAGCACCGATGTCGTCTATATCAACGGTCGCAGCCAACGCGGCGCCTTGATGGACAATTGGGTCGCCACCATGGGGTACCCATTGAGCGAGGCATACTGGACCAAGACGACCATCGATGGAATCGAGCAGTGGGTCATGGTACAGCCGTTCGAACGCCGTGTGTTGACCTACGTCCCCAATAACCCCGCTGGTTGGCAAATCGAACAAGGCAACGTCGGTCGGCACTACTACCGCTGGCGCTACGGCGTCGATCCGTCCTAATAGCCGTTCTAGGGCTGCATGACATACGAACCCGACTATACAACACTACCGCTCAACACCGTGGAGTTCCCGCTCCCGGTGTTGCGTCGTCGAGAAGACCCAATCGAGGCAATGCACAAAATCGCCGACGATATCGGTGCACGCCCAGTCACCTCTATCGCCGAGGCACAAACTGCCGCCTATGTGGCGAGTCGATTACGGCGTTCCGGGTTACAGGTCTGGACGGACCCGTTCCGCACCCACGCGCTGTCTGGCAGTGGCACCCTGATGCTCGCATTACTGGGGAGCGCTGCCGTTGGTATGTGGGGTTACGATCGCCTCTATGCGCTCGCTATCGCTGCCACGACGTGTGTCGTGGCAATTGTATTGACCAACACGCTCAGTCGTTACTTCCGCCGCGCCACGAGCGAGAGCCAAAACGTCATCGCCACCCATGCCCCGATCGGACCTGCCACGCGACGTGTCGTGCTGCTGGTGCCGCTCGATACCCATCAGCCTCGCGACCCAATCGGGAGTCGTGAAGCACAAGTCGCGGCCACGTTGGCTCTGCTGATGATGATGTCACTCGAATACATTGCCCCGATGCCCCTTCCGGTCCAGGTACGTACCATGTTGTTGATCGTACCGGCACTCTACCTCCTGCTGGCGGCGAGTGCAGAACTATGGGTGCGTTCCCAGCCGTATTCGGCCGGTGCAGTGAGCTATGCGAGCTCCATAGCAGCCATGTTGGCCGCCGTGGATGACGTCGGTCGGCTCAATCATACCGAGTTGTGGGCAGTGGGGTTAGGTGGTGGGACGACGGGGGCCGGGTTAGCCCATCTGGTCAAAAAATACCCATTTGACGCGAATGCAACATTTTTTATTGGCCTCGAAGGCATCGGTCGTGGAACGTTGAGCTACCTCATCCACGACGTGAACGAACGCACCCGCAGTGCAGATGATATGTTGGTCGATGTGTTCACCGAAGCAACACTCGGCGTGCGGGCCGAACCGCGGATTGCCAATTTTGTGCCGCTGGTACGGCCACTGACGCAGGCCAAGCGCCGTGCAATCAGCGTCGCCTGTCTGGACCACAACGGCCGCGTGCCCCTCCAAGGATCATCGAAGGACACATCCGATGCGATTACCCCCGCCATCGTCGAACAGAGCGCACGATTAATCGCCAATGCAATCCGCGGGCTCGACGCCCATAGCGGCTAGCTTTGTTCACGCGCTCGCTCTAAAACCGCCAACAATACGCTTGCATAGGCATCCACAGCCTGCTCTGCTGAGGATTCATATAACCAATCCTCGAGTTGCAGACGACAGCGCACACCTTCATGGCGCGATTCGAGTTGCACCACAACTCCCGCACCTGCGTGCTCGAGCAACAATTGGCGCACTTGTGATTCACTGGGCAGCCACGTGGCATCCACCGCGTGCACTGCATCCATCGCCCATTCGCTGGCTCCGTGGAACATCAACACCGTCGCACCATCATGCATGCCCAGTTCAATTGCGCCCGGAGCCACGAGCCACGGATCAACATCGTTGGTGTCAAGGCAGAACCAATCACCGTTCTGTGGCCGCCAGCGGATACCTGCATCATATAAACCCTGAGCCAAACTACCACGCATCATCATGCTTTGGTTCCTGTCTCTGTATGCGCGCGAACAGCCTGAATCGCTGCAATACGATCCGTCTGCATCTGTTGGAGTGTCCGAATCCAGCCATCGCGGAACGGCAGCATATGCAGGCGTAACAAACCAGCAATCACCAAGTTGCGATACCACTTCCGGTTCGCAGGCACGACGTACCATGGAGCAGCCGAGGTGCTCGTTTGCGCGAGTATCGTGGAGTAGACGTCCAGGTATGTGGTGAATAGTTCGCGGTCGTGCCAGTCATCCGGAGCGAGCTTCCATGCGGTAATGAGCTCTTGCTCGCGCGCCAATAACCGTGAAGCCTGCTCACTCGCATCAATATGCAGGTAACACTTTATGATGATCGTCCCGTCGTCTACCAACAACGATTCGAATGCCCGGATATGCCCGATACGCTGTTCTTGCAACGCGGCGCTGATGCTGCCGCGGACGTGGGTCGCAACCACGTCTTCGTAGTGCGATCGATTGAATATTCCCACCATGCCCCGTGGCGGCACCGCTTGATGAACACGCCACAGAAAATCATGCCCAACTTCGAGTGGTGTCGGCATCTTGAACGACGAGACAACAGTCGTCACCGGGTCGCCTCTGCCAATTACAAAGCGCACGAGACCGTCTTTCCCACTCGCATCGAGCCCCTGCAAAACCAACAGCACACGATGTGTACCCGCACCGTACATGAGGGCTTCGAGTTCACTGACCTCGGTCATCAGCGCATCTGCGGCTGCTTTGCCGTCTTCTTTGCTGACAATCGGGTTCCCGGTGGGCGAGCTGGTTCGCAACGTAAGGTCATTCCCAACCACAGGCTGGGGTATATAGAAGCTCTCGTTCATGCCGACGCCTTATCCATTCGCACTCACTGCAAGCCGCATCATACCATAGCGTCGTCGGCACCACAGAGGGATGTGGTATAATTTGGAATCAATAGTCAACTGTGAGGCGACCCCGATGAAAGAGCTCTTTCGTCGCGCTCCGAAAGCGTTCACGCCCGGCGAGCAGACGCGCGATCAAGACACCCCAGACAACATGTGGGTCAAATGCCCTTCATGTGGGGATTTGACGTACTACAAACAACTCCGTGACAACCTCAAAGTCTGCAAATGTGGACACCACATGCGTCTCAGCGCAGTCGAGTGGCAAGGGTTGTTCGACAGTGAATCATTCACCGAAGAAGACGGCGACATTGCACCGCTCGATCCCCTCAACTTCGTCTCGCCCAAAGACAACTACGCCCAAAAGCTGCGCGACAGCCAACTCCATACCGGCCTCTATGACGCAATGATTAGCGGCAACGCGAGCATCATGGGGCAAGGACTCCAAGTCACTATCACGGAATTTGAATTCATCGGTGGTTCCATGGGGAGCGTGTTTGGTGAAAAAATCGCCCGCGCCGCCGAACGTGCCTACGAACGCCGTGTCCCGCTACTGACCATCAATGCGTCCGGCGGTGCCCGCATGCACGAAGGCGTTTTGGCACTGATGCAGCTTCCCAAAGTCAATTTGACCTTGGCCCGGCTCGGCACCATTGGCATGCCGCATATTTCGCTGATGACCGACCCGTGCTACGGTGGGGTATTGGCCTCGTATGCTTCGGTGGCCGACATCATCATCGCCGAGCCAGGTGCCCGCATCGGCTTCGCAGGCCGCCGCGTTATCGAACAAACCATCCGCCAAAAGCTGCCAGCCAACTTCCAAAGCGCCGAATTCATGATGGAGCACGGCATGATCGACATGGTCGTCCCACGCACCGATCTGCGCAGTACTCTCGGCCGCTTGCTCAAGCTCTATACCATGCGTGATGCCGACGCATCACCATTACCTGCTGATGTGTGAGGTCACTGCATGAAGACGCCACTTTCTGCCTGGGATAAAGTCCAGATATCACGCCATGTGCAACGTCCACGCACACTCGATTACGTGCGTGTCCTGTGCGAAGAATACTTCGAATTCCACGGCGATCGCCGATTTGCCGATGATGCAGCCATAGTCGCTGGTGTCGGTCGTATCGATGGTCAGTCCGTGGTCATCATTGGTCACCAAAAGGGCCGCGACACGCGTGAAAACATGCGGCGGAACTTTGGCATGCCCAAACCTGAAGGCTACCGCAAAGCCATGCGCTTGTTCCACCACGCCCAAAAATTCGCACTGCCCGTCATCTGTCTCATCGATACCCCAGGCGCAGATCCGAGCATGGAGTCGGAGTCACGCGGGCAAGGTAACGCCATCGCCGAAAACATCCTGGTCATGGCGCAACTGCGTACACCCATTGTCAGCCTCGTCATCGGGGAAGGCGGTTCGGGTGGGGCACTCGCCATCGGTGTCACCGATCGCATCTTGATGCTTGAACACTCCGTCTATTCGGTGGCCGCACCCGAAGCCAGCGCTGCCATTCTATGGCGCGATTCGTCCAAAGCACCCGATGCCGCCAAAACGATGCGCATCACCGCCCAAGACCTCAAAGACATGGCCATTGTCGATACCCTCATCCCCGAACCCGAAGGTGGTGCACACAACGACCCCGATGCCACCATCCGCCGTGCAGGCATCGCAATCATGCAGAGCGTCAATCAACTCAATGCCCTGCCGACCAGCATCCTGCTCGACCAACGCTACCAAAAATACCGTGTCATTGGTGCAATCAAAACCATGCCCACTAACCAATCGAGCATGGGTGAACCTCTGTCATTCCTCTAAGTCGCGCCACACGCGCCGGCACGTTGTGCCGGCGCGTGTTTTTTCGTATGTGAGTCAGCTGTGACCCAATCACCCTCTGTGCGCGATGTGCTCTTGCACGCTACCCAAACCCTGTCCCAGGCCAGCGCAAGTCCGCGCCTCGATGCCGAACTCTTGCTCGGCCATGTGATGGGCTGGAGTCGCACCCAACTGGTCATCCACCGCTCCGACACGCTCTCGGACCAGGGTGGTGCGCGATTCGCTGACCTCGTGGCACGCCGATCTACTGGTGAATCCGTCGCATACATCATCAACCAGCGCGAATTCTATGGGCATGCATTCTACGTCGACGCACGCGTGCTCGTGCCCCGCCCCGAGACGGAGTTATTGGTCGACTGCGCCATCGCAGCCGCGCGCATCCTCAAGCCCGCAGTGATCGTTGATATCGGGAGCGGGTCAGGCTGCATCTCTGTAGCACTGGCGCTTGCCGCTGCAGCAACGACGATCATTGCCGTCGATATTTCGTCTGACGCACTGGCCGTCACCGCAATCAACCGCGACAGCCATGCGTTGAACAGCACCGTGCACCTCATCCAGGCAGACAGTTGTACGGCAATCGCCCCGGTACATATGATTGTCAGCAATCCACCCTACGTCATGGATGATGACGGCGATGCTGATGTTCGTCTGCATGAGCCGCATCTCGCCCTTTTTGGTGGCGATAGTGACGGTGCTGCATTTTATCGGCGGTTAGCCGCGTTGCTTCCGCATCATCTCAAGACACCGGGATTCTTTGCGTGTGAACTCGACCCGCGCCAAGTGCAGACGGTCTGCTCGCTCCTGCAGGGTTCATTCCCAAACGGACGGCTCACGTTGCACGACGACCTCGCTGGGCATACCCGTGTGGTCTGCTTGTGGCTCGATGCCTGAACTCAGCTGACGCCACTGGATGAGGGCCGGCCAGGCACGCACAATCGTTCCAATCACCAACAACAGAAGTGCGACGCCGTTCGTCCACGCTGCTCCGTACACCACCCACCACTCGAGGCACAATCCCCACAACGCCACCAGCCAGAGCCCTCCACCGATGCGCAATGCCCGTGCGGTGGCTCGCTCACGCATGCCCAGCACAATGGTAGCGCTCAGGACCGCTGCTGCAGTTGCCCACGCTGCAGCGTTGACGCCATACTGCGGGATAAAAACGAGATTCAACACAATGTTGACAACTGCTGCACTCACGGCGCTCCAGCCAAACACCGTTGTGCGCCCATCTCTGATAGCACGGATTCCCAACATCAGCTGGACACCTCCCAGGATCGGCATACTCGCCAACGGCAGCACATATGGGGCTGCTGCCAATGCGTCGTCAGCACCGATGACCCACAAGAGTGCGGGCGTGCTCAAAACCAGCCCACCGACGAACAGCAAGGCAAGTGATTGGTACAATCGATACGACAACGCCAGAAAAGCATCTTCGTCGCACCGGCGCAACTGGAGTGCCACCGGTTGCCATGCATTTTTGAGCGGTTCAATGACAAATGCCAGGAGCGACGCCAAGAGTACTGCCAGGGCATACTGACCGAGTGCAATCGGACTCACATGCGGCACCAACAGCCAGCGGTCCGCATACAGCAGTGCCCAGCCAGCCAGACTCACCGGCAGCAATGGTAAGCCGCTCCGATAAAACGTCTTGATCACGGCCGCATCTATGCGTGTACCGATAATCTGCCAACCAATGGTCACCGTGAATAGTGCCATCAGCACATTCGTCAAGGCCGCAGCTTGAATCATCCCCAACACACCCAAGCCAGCCACAACCACCAGTCCAATCCGCGTTGCTGCGGTGACCAAAACCAAGGCAAGCATACTCACCACGGTGCGGCGGATGTCATTCCGCAACCGAAAAACCTGCAAGAGAGTCGTATAGATTACGGCAAATGGCAATGCCGCAACGAAATATGGCAGTGCCGCAGACGCCTCAGCACGGTACGTCAGTTTCGCAATCCATGAGGAAAATCCATACACACCGCCGCCACACAGGAGCGCCAGCAGCACAACCGCAACCCCGACGCTCAAGACCACACGTTGGCGTTGGTCTTCGCTTTGGCTTCTGCTGTACAAGCCAGCCAAAACCGTCGCCATGCCCCACAAAGTGACAGTGAATACCCCTTGCCAGAGCGTGAGCAGAACATCGACCGTGCCATACCCTGCGACGCCGATGGTCCTGGTATACAGTGGGGTCAAGGCAAGTGCAACAATCGGCCCGACGAGACCTGCCAGGGTATACCATAGGGTTGTCTGGGCAAATCGGTTCACAGTTGCCTCGGAAGTCAGTATTTGGGTGCAGTGACTGATACAATACCACGGTATCGTCCACAAAGGAGCTCACGTGCAGTATCGACTCTTGGCACTCGATCTCGACGGCACCGTCGTCAATCACGATTTATCGGTCAGTCCACGCGTCCGTAAAGCAATCGAAGCGGCACAGCGGGCCGGTGTCATCGTGACCATCGCTACCGGTCGGATGTATGGTGCAGCGATGCCGTTTGCGCGACTCCTCGACATACAAGCACCGCTCATCTGCTATCAGGGTGCAGTCATCCAAAATGCAAGCGACGCACATATTCGTTTTGCGGCGACGATGCCCAGCGACGCAACGGCCGAGGCGATTGCCTATTTGCTCGCTCAGGATGTCTTTGTCGTGGCCTATATCGACGAAGTCCTGCACATCGCCCACAAACGCCCTGAGCTCGATTTGTACCTGAGTTATCACCCCGAAGGAGCCGAAGTGCGCGTCTGCGACGACTTACAAGCCGTTGTCCATGCCCACGCTCCGACCAAGCTCTTATTTGTGGCGCAGCCCCACGAAGTAGGTCCGATCCTCGATGCGTTGCATACGCTGGTGGGGACACGCCTCGTGACCACACAATCCCACGCACTCTTTGGAGAACTGACTGCCTTAGGCGTCAACAAAGGCGTCGCACTCGCGGAGTTGGCCCGTCAACTCGATATTCCACGCGATGCCGTGGTGGCCATCGGTGACCAAGCAAATGACCTCGAAATGGTCGAATGGGCTGGGCTTGGCCTCGCCATGGGGAATGCCATTGACCCCCTCAAAGCCATCGCCAATCACATCCTGCCCACCATCAGCGAAGACGGTGTGGCAGTTGCCATCGAACAATTCATACTCTAGACTTTCGGGATTCACTCCACGCAAAAACGCTTTCGACGAGTGTCGAAAGCGTTTTCGTTGCATTGACTCCGGCAATCTTCTATAATAAAAGACTAGCGTGAGCGATACATGGTGCGCAAGCACTTGGTGCAGACGCTGACTTGTACCTGAAGGCCACCCTCGAGGGTCAATGTGGTGCGCTGGATGTTTGCCTTGAAGGTACGATTGGTGCGAGGGGCGCGACGGAACCAACCACCGGATGCTTGGTGGCGGATATTCCGACCGAACGTCAATCCCTTATCGCAGATTTGGCACTTCGCCATGGGGACTCCTCCTCAGGAGACGGCTCGCCGACTCAAATAGCATGTAACACACTAATGAAAGATGATACCATACATACCCAAGACACGCAAACGCGCATCCAGACAAATGCCTATCTGACATTGTCGCATCAGGCAGTTGCCTCGTTCATTATCCAGATTCTGCGCCGACATCCAGCGGTTTCTGCTGTTGGAAGTCCATCTGTCCAAATCTCGGCAGAACATGCCTGGCAGGGGATACAATTAGTACAGATCACCGACGTCACCCTCTTGGTGGCACTCGCTCCTGGTTGCGATGTCACGAACGAATGCTCCCAGATTCGCACCGACGTATCCCTGCAGCTTGGTCGCTGGCTCGAACAACCCGTCTCTATTGACGTCTATGTCATCGCCCTCGTGCCGAGCGCTTGAGGCTTGTATATCATCCGTGAGGGAGAACACCTTGCCCCGTATCAAAATCGTCACAGACAGTACGGCCGACATCCCCGCTGAGCTCGCAAATGAGCTCGACATCAGCATCATCCCTGCTCAGGTACAATTCGGCGATCAGGCGTTCCGCGTGGGCACCGAACTCAGTAACGAACAATATTACCAACTCATTTCGGATGGTCGCTTGCGACCACGCTTCCTGCCACCCAGCACACCCGATATTGATAACGTTTTTCGCAAATTGACCGTCCAATATGACTTCATCTTTTCGATTCACATGGCGACCCAACTCACGCCCATATACCGTACCGTGCAACAATTGCCCGGGCGCATACCCGCTACCGCAGCCAAAATTCGTGTCGTCGACAGCAAATCCTTCTCGGCAGGGCTCGGCACCATCGTCACCCGGGCCGCCCGGGCAGTCCAAGACGGTGCCTCCCCGAGCGAAATCGAACGCCTCATTGCAGACACCGTCGGTCAAACCCACTTCGTGTTCTTTGTCGACACCATCGATGCCCTCGAGCAGGCCGGTTGCCTCGAATACGCAAACAGCGCCATCAGCACGCTCCAGCGCATCAAACCGCTGCTCCTCCTCGACGATGGCGAGATCGTCCTCTACGAACGCACCCGCACCCGCACCAAAGCCATCGAAGGCTTGGCCACGTTCGTCGAAGACTTCCCCAAAGTCCAAGCGGTCACCGTGCTGTATAGCACTGCCGCAGAAGACGTCGAAAAGTTCCTCGAACGCCTCGATCCCATCTTCCCACGTGCAGATGTGACCGTCATCCAGATGAATCCGAGTAATGCCGCTATTTTGGGACCGGGGGCCATGGGAGTGTCCGTCTATGAAGGAATCGCCTGATCCGCTCCTGCTCCGCGATGCCATCAAATCGCTCGGGAACGCCCTGCGCGCCGAACAAAAAACCGCATTTGCCAATACCAGCCAGCCGACTGGGCTCGACGCATTTATTGACGACTGGCTGTGTGACTACCCCGGTGTGGCCCAGTACGGCCCGCTGACCGTCGTCGTCACCGCCCTGCGCGGCTACGACACGTTCTCCGTGCACAAACGTGAGCTCCGTGGCGAGGCTGGCTTGCGCGCGCTCCTGGCACTCTACAACTCCACCATCAACGCATCCGAAGCGGATTCCCCACCGACACCGCGGTCATCGTCGGTGAAAACCGCTTCCCCACCGGAACCAATCACCCCCAACCCTGCACCCAAAAGCGCTACCGCCAAAACCAAAAAATCTCCCGCAGCTGCTGCTCCTTCTGGTGCAAAACCCGTCACGCTGGCCTCGGCCCTCGAGGTCGTGCCCGGGGTGGGGATGAGCAACGCCAAAGCATTCCGCCGTTTGGGAGTACGCACCGTGCGCGACGTGCTGTACCACTTCCCATTCCGCTACGAAGACCGCTCCAATCGACAGACCATCGCCGATATGCGCCCCGGCGAGACCTATTCAGTGGTGGGGACCATTGTCGATTCGCGTACATTCACGATGCGCGCCGGCGGCAGCGGTCTCGAGTTCAAAATCGAGGACGACACGGGCATCCTCAAATTATCGTTCTTCCGCCAACCCTGGCTCGCCAAACAACTCAAAATCGGTGCCACCATTATGGTCAGTGGCAAGGTCGAACACTTCAACGGGATGCGTCAAATGACCGGCCCAGATTGGCAGTTTTATCAGGGTGAAAACGCCGAAGATTTGCTGCATGTCGGACGGCTCGTGCCTATCCATCCCCTGACTGAGGGTCTGGTCGAAAAGGGCGGCCGCGAAATCATCAAAAAACTGGTCGACGGCTACGCTGGCCAACTCGCCGACCCGCTTCCTGCAGAGGTAAGGGCACGCGCGCATTTGCTCGATTTACCCACGTCCATCCGCCACAAACACTTCCCGCCTACCGAGGATGCCATCTTACGCGCCGATCAACGATTGGGGTTCGACGAGTTTTTGTGCATCCAACTGGGCGTCCTGCAACGCAAAATGGTCTCGCAGCACGAGCAGTCGCTACCCATCCCCTACGACGATGCGGTACACAGTGCATTCCTGCACAAGCTGCCATTCGCGCTGACCAATGCCCAGACCCGTGCCCTGGGCGAGATTTTTGCCGATATCGCCACCCCCGTCCCGATGGCACGTTTGTTGCAGGGCGACGTGGGCAGTGGCAAAACCGCAGTGGCTGCAGCTGCGGCGCTGCAAGCCGTCGCCAACGGATTCCAAGCAGCCATCATGGCCCCTACCGAAATCCTGGCCGAGCAACACTACCGCGGACTCACCGCCCTCCTCGGCGATATCGAAATAGCCCGCACCCGCGTCGCCAACCAGCCCACCATCGACCCAGAACGCGCCGCCCGCATCAGCGAGATACAGCTCCTGCTGGGCATGGATCCCGCCCGTACCAACGGTGTGCGCGTTGCCCTGCTGACCGGCAGCTTGGGGGTGCGCGAGCGCCGCCGCGTCCTCGAAGGCGTGTCAAATGGCGAAGTAGACCTCATCATCGGCACCCATGCACTCATCACCGAATCGGTGCAGTACCACCGCCTGGGTCTGGCTATCGTCGATGAACAGCATCGCTTCGGTGTAGAGCAACGCCAGGCGCTCAAAGACAAAGGGACCAGCCCGCACCTACTGGTGATGACCGCTACCCCCATCCCGCGCACGCTGACGATGACCATCTACGGCGACTTGGATACGTCGGTCCTGGATGAATTACCGCCGGGACGGCAAGCGATTGCCACCAAGCGCATCCGCGCGCACGAACGTGAGCGCGCCTACAAGCACATCCGCAAGGAAGTCAGCACGGGTCGTCAGGTATTCGTCATCTGCCCGTTGGTCGAAGAGAGCGAGACCCTCGACCTCCCGTCTGCGGAAGAAATGTACGTCAAACTCCAGTCTGATGTCTTCCCCGATCTGCGTGTCACCTTGATTCACGGGAAAATGAGCGCACGCGACAAAGACGCCGTGATGGTCTCGTTCCGCAATCACGAATACGATATTTTGGTCGCCACTGCCGTCATCGAAGTGGGGATAGACATTCCCAATGCGACTACCATGTTGATCGAAGGTGCCGATCGGTTCGGCCTTGCACAACTCCACCAGTTCCGCGGGCGCGTCGGCCGTGGCGCCTACAAGAGCTACTGTATTTTGGTGAGCGACCGCGATGCAGAATCGACCGAACGCCGGCTTTCGGCGATGGAAGAGACCCGCGATGGCTTCCGTTTGGCCGAGATTGACCTCGAATTACGGGGCCCCGGTGAGTTTTTTGGCACCCGCCAGAGCGGCATCCCCGACCTCAAAATCGCCAAATTGACCGACACAGAGCTCTTGCTGAAAGCGCAGGCCGAAGCGAAACTCATCCTGCACGCAGATCCCGAGCTCGCATCGATAGAACACGCACTCCTCCGCGCGCAGGTCGAAGCATTTTGGGCCAAAGCAGTCGAGGCAAACTAGCACCACATACCCGTCGAGACACCACAAAACCCAGCCACCATTTTTGACAGAAAAAACACACCCCACACGTTCGAAGCGACAAAAAGCATGACCTGGCGCGACAGAATGCTCTATACTGTGCTGTGTGCAGGCGGCCAGAGACGCCGACATACGAGGAATTTTGCATGAATGTGACTATGCAGACGGACACAGGAACCTTCCAACTCAGAGCCGGTGCAATCTGCGTCCGCGACGACTGTGTGCTCGTCCATCACGCACTCGGCGATACGCATTGGTCACTCCCAGGTGGGCGCATCGCGCTCGGTGAAGATTCTGCAGCCACCCTGGTGCGCGAGCTCACAGAGGAATTACAAACGACCGCCACGATTGAACGACTTGTGGCGACAATCGAGCTCTGTGACCGTGGCGCGGACGGCACCGTTTTTCATGAAGTGGCCTTTTACTACGCGATTCATTTGCCAGATTTGGTGCGTTCTGATAAGCCATTCATCGGTCCAGAAGTCAGTTTTCCGGCTGAATTTTGGTGGTGTCCACGGAGTTCGTTGGCGACGATTGATATCGTCCCAGCCAGTATTCGGTCGCTTATTACTGCGCTTCCGAGTACGTATGTGCATATCCACGCACATCAAGCAGAGTACGCATTGCAACGCGAATCGATTGTTCCGACAACTGGCCCGACGCACGTTTCACCGCTGATGTAGAGGATACGGATGAGCGATCCACGCGAACACACACCAATCCAACCATGGACCACACAGCCCGAATGGCAATCGCATGCCATCGAGTCGCTGTTGGCAGCTGAACTCGACTCCAAATACATGGCACGCAGCCAGGCGCGTGGTCTGGCGGTTCACCGCACAGACTCATTGCAGCGCATGCTGGTACGCTGGGCCAAGAGCAGTACATTCCACAATGGACAGGCTATTTTGCAACGCGAACCAGTCCACGTCATCAGTCGGAATGTGTACCAATTCGATGTACGTGTCTCGACGGAAGTGCGTAGCGAGCCCCATGCGAAGCGAATCCCGCTGCCGCAACGTTACCGGCCATCAGACGAAGAAGCACAAGATGTGTGGGAGGTCAGCGTACCCGAGACACCTCGATATGCACCTGTCAAACAGACGCCGATTCGCATCCCCGGTGCAACCCAGGTCGTCGTCTGCGAAGACTGCGACGGACAAGGGGAGCTCTTGTGTGCTGATTGTACTGGTCGCGGTGTCGTCGAGCGCCCGGTCAAAACACGCACCGCTGACGGGGGTATGACCGTACAGAATCAGGATCGCGCCTGCGCACCCTGTCAGGGATCGGGGATGATCGCCTGCCGGCGGTGCAACGCGCGCGGTGAATTGCTCGAGGAGCAGATGTTTTTGTGGTCACGGACCACCCAGACGCACCACACCGTCGACGACCCGACCGCTCCCAACCCACGCCTGCTGAGCCAGCACGCCCAGGTGGTCTACCGCGACACGGTGCATCTGGACGACCCCCGCTGGCAGCAGATTCCCGCATTGGCAGAACTCATCAGCCACGCAACGGCGGCACACACGCACAACGGCATTGTGCTGGATGCAGAGTTAACGATTCGCGCGACGCCACTGACGGATGTGGTCTATACGATCGGCGGTCGCAACCGTACCATTGCGGTCATCGGCTACGGGAACGTCGTGGTTGCCGACCGCGGCTTCTATAACTGGCAACGCATCGGTATCGGATTGCTTTGTGCGCTCATAGTCACTGCAGGAATTGTGTTGGTGTTTTTCTTCTTGCGGTGATTGCGCAGACAGCGTACCCCTGCAACGGTATAACTATTAGAGCACTACCGTGAAGTAACTGCGAGGATCGGATGACGACGCGACTCTCTCTCAAACACATGCACTGGGAATTGGCCCCGATCGCCCCCACGGCGCGTATCGAGGAGCTGGCACTGGTCAGTCACGTTTCGCCGTTCATGGCACGCCTGCTGTTTGGACGCGGGTTGACGACGGTACCAGCACTCACGACGTTCCTGGCCTGTACTGATCCGCAGCACGATCCATTGCTGATGCACGACATGCGCGCCGCTGCAGAACGTATTATCTCGGCCATCCACGACCAAGAAGCCATTGCGGTCTACGGCGACTTCGATGCCGACGGCATCACGGCGACCAGCCTCATCTGTGATGCATTCCGCCAACTCGGTGCCAACATCGCTCCCTATATCCCACACCGCACGGCTGAGGGCTACGGGCTCAACCACGAGGCGATGCATCGCCTGGCCCAGAGTGGGGTCACACTCCTGGTCACGGTGGACTG
The DNA here is from genome assembly GCA_945881915.1 of Thermoflexus hugenholtzii JAD2. Lineage (GTDB taxonomy): Bacteria > Chloroflexota > Chloroflexia > Chloroflexales > Roseiflexaceae > UBA965. The sequence goes on from CAMCVW010000017.1 coordinate 39,335, forward strand.
CGGCATCAGCAATGTTTCGGAGGTTGCACTGGCCCGTGAGTTGGGCATGGATGTGATCATTACGGACCACCATGCTCCACCGACCGAATTGCCTGTCGCAACGGCGCTCGTCAATCCCAAACTGCCAGGCTGCCCATACCCCGACAAAGGGCTGGTGGGCGTCGGTATTGCCTACAAACTCATTCAGGCAATCGGTCAACTGGGCATGCCCCTCAGTGCCGCGCAGATGACCAATCTGCTGGATTTAGTGGCGCTCGGTACCGTCGCCGATTTGGGACCGTTACAGGGCGAAAACCGATCTCTGGTGGCCCGTGGGTTGCAGGTGCTGGCCAACAGTCAGCGACCCGGCATCCGCGCCCTCATCGCCGTAGCCGGGATTGCACCGGCGAGCCTCAAAGCAGATGACATCGGATTCAAACTGGGACCCCGCATCAATGCTGCTGGCCGCCTCGACGACGCCGTTCCCGCCTATGAGTTACTGTTGACCGATGACTTCCTCGAAGCGCAGGCCAAAGCACAGCTCCTCAATGAAGTTAACATCGAACGCCAACATCAGACCAAACTGCTCCAGGAGCGCGTCGTTGCGGCCTTGCGTGACGCCAACAATGCCGCGCAGGCAGGTGACCGCATCATCGTCCATGCCGATCCCGATGCGCACGCAGGACTGGTGGGCCTGGCCGCCGCCCGCATTGCAGACCAATTCGCGCGGCCCGCCATCATCATTGAACGCGGGGAACCCCATTCACGCGGGTCTGCACGTTCCGGCGGCATGATCAACATGGTCGAAGCATTGCGCAACTGTGGCGCCACCTTCATCAAAATGGGAGGTCACGCCGCCGCGGCTGGATTCACCATCGAATCTGCACTCATCGACAACCTCCGTCAGTCGCTGAACGAATACGCAGTGGCACAGGACATCCGCGTCGGCACCCGTAGCCTGCACATTGACTGCGAAGTCCCGCACGAGGCGGTCAGCATTGACCTCATTACAGAGCTCAGCCAACTCGAACCGTGTGGGCACGGTAATCACAGCGCCGTCCTGCTCACCCGCAACTGCCGCGTCATCAACGCACAATCAATGGGCAGCGACAACAAACATCTCCGCCTCAAACTCGATCTCGCCGGGCGGGTACTCACCGCGATTGCCTGGGGTGAAGGTGCCCATGCGCATCAGTTCACACGCATCACTGCGGTCGATATCGTCTTCCATCCGCAACGCAACGAATGGAACGGCCGTGTCGAAGTGCAACTCATCGTGCACGATTTACGCTCTGCACGTCCTCGGGACGCTGCTCCACAAGCCCCAATGAGCACAATCGAATAATTTTATGTCGACTTGTTGCAAAACCCTTCATTATCGTGTACTCTCGTAGTACTAATATTTGTCGTATGTAGTATTGTCGGAGTGGCCATGAGCAAGGCAAAACCCCCCAGCACCGAGCGGACACCACAGCGTCGCCGCGCACCTGTTGCGTCGACGCTGCGCCCAGAGCACCGTATCGAGCTGACGGCATTGTCGCTGTTGGCTGTTGCAGGCGTGACCAGCATCTTTTACCTGACCGGCAGTGCCGGCACCGTGGGCAGCTCGTGGAAGCTCTGGATGGAATACTTCTTCGGCTGGGGAGCCCTGGTCCTGCCGTTATTCATGGGTGTGGTAGGCGTACTGATGTTCATCCGCGGGCAAAACAATCCCAACCACAGTCGTGGCTGGCAATTGACCGGCATGTCCATTTTTATTTTGTGTATCTTGCTGTTTCTCGAGTTTTTTGTGGTACCCGGCGACACCCGCCAAGGAATCGGCGGAGGGATAGTGGGCCACTTCATAATGGTACTCCTCAGCACCGGAATCGGCCGGCCAGCCAGCGCCGCTGTGACGGCTTTGGGATTACTCATCGGAGGGATGTTGGCCTTCGACTTCACCGTTGTCCAACTCTTTGCCGCCGTCAGTCAAGCCGCCGGAGTAATCTACACACGCATCCGCGGCGTGCAGACCAGCGGACTTCCAGCGACGACCGGACGGCGTACCGAAGTACCGATTCGGCGCACGACGGTCGAGCCCAAAGCCGTTCCGCCCGTCAATTATGACGACGAACTCGCAGCCATACTCGAACGGCCCATCGACACCGCAGTTCCTGCCCGAAATACTGCCTCCCAAAAAAAAGCCGTGCTGCCAGCACCAGGGGCAAGTGATGGTACTGCATTAGAACTGCCCAAGAACGACCTGACGGCACCGACACCCACGGTCGCAGTGCTCCGCCCACCGGTGCCCATCAACACACGCACCTCGATACCCGGTACTCCCGTGCAGGCCAGCTTCGATATCCCCGAAAAAGGTAGTTCCTATCGTGCCTGGGCTTTGCCCTCACCCGATTTGCTGCGCTATTCGGTCGAAGCCGAGGTACACGACGACGAGCACCGCAACAAGTCACGTCTCATCGAAGACACGCTCGCCAGCTTCAAGGTCGAAGCACGGGTGGTCAACATCAACGTCGGTCCCGCAGTGACCCAATACGAGTTGCAACCCGCCATCGGCGTCAAGGTGAACAAAATCACCACGCTCGACAAAGATCTGGCGCTCGCCCTGGCTGCACCATCGATTCGTATCGAAGCACCGATTCCCGGCAAGTCTGTCGTCGGTATCGAAATCCCGAATACATCCATCAGCACCGTCGCCCTGCGTGACATCGTCGAAAGCGATGAATTCGTCCGTTCCAAAGCCAAATTACGCCTACCGCTGGGCAAGGACGTATCGGGCATGCCGGTCGTCGCTGGCATGGAACGCATGCCCCATCTGCTCGTTGCCGGGAGTACGGGCAGCGGTAAGTCGGTGGCCATCAACTGCTTCATCTGTGCCTTGCTGATGCGTCATACCCCCGATGATTTGAAGTTCATCATGGTCGATCCCAAGCGCGTCGAACTCGTCGGCTACAACGGCATTCCGCATCTGCTCGCACCGGTGGTCACCGAAGTCGAGCGTGTGGTACCGACCCTCAAATGGGCCGTGCGCGAGATGGAGCGGCGCTATAAACTCTTTGCCAAAAACGGCGTACGCAACCTCGACAGCTACCGCGCATTGGCCCGCGAACGGACCGACCTCGAGACCATGCCGTACATCGTCATCATCATCGACGAGCTTGCCGACCTGATGATGATGGCACCGGACGATGTCGAGACCCTCATCTGTCGCTTGGCCCAGATGGCCCGGGCAACTGGCATCCACCTCATCATCGCTACCCAACGGCCATCGGTCGATGTGGTGACTGGACTCATCAAGGCCAACTTCCCATCACGTATGGCATTCGCCGTCACCTCACAAATCGACTCCCGCGTCATCCTCGACCAACCCGGCGCCGAACAGCTGCTTGGCCGTGGTGACATGCTGTTCACTCCCGCTGATTCACCGCGGACGTTGCGCGTCCAGGGTACCTACCTCACCGATGACGAGGTCGAGCAGATTGTGCGATTCTGGCGTGCTGCCAAGCCGCCCATCGATGACCAGGACGACCAGACCAGCACCGCAAACACAGCAGAAGGGTCCGCAACAACTCCTGCCTTCATGCCCACGCCCGTTGCAGACGATTTGCAACCCGAATTGGCGCGCGTCGAACGCCTTGCAATCAGCCCACGCGAGCCGGTGCCCCATGCCCAAGATGAAGACATCGAGCCGTTCGATAGCGACGACGTCGTGACGCCAATGCAACCCATCGCAGAGTTTTTATCAGAGAACGAGCAAGATGGGCTCCTCCCTGAGGCAATTCGCCTCGTCCAGCAACATAAACGGGCTTCGGCATCGCTGCTCCAGCGCAGACTACGCATTGGCTATAGCAAGGCATCACAACTTATTGACTTACTCGAAGAACAAGGCATCGTGGGGCCAGCCGAAGAAGGCCGCTCACGCGAGGTCCTTGCGGTTCCTGCGAGCGGCCCTCGGAATACCTTGGGTGATGCATAACTAGACGATTTCGATTTCGCATCCAAAGGCTTTACGGAACAGTCCAGCGGCGCGGTTTGCGTCCCAGACTTCGACCGCGGTATCCCCGGCGGCTTGGGTGACCATCCGCACATTTTTGCCGATTTCGACATGGATGTGCTGCACTACTTGATTTTTCCGGCGTTCCAAAAATTCCGCTAAGCGCAGCATTGCCGCCATTTTGGCAACGAGTACATCATCCCCCGGATTAAGCACATCCGCATACGTGTCGACGGACACTTCACCTTTGCGATGATAGCGCACCAACAGCGCTAATAACGCTACCTCGCGATGATCAAATCCCTGCATCGGGCTGTTCACCAACAAATACGCGCCATGTTTATGGTGATCATAGTAGTTCACCGCATTCCCGATGTCGTGCAGAATTGCCGCATGCCCGAGCAACTCACGAGCAGTGGCGTCGAAGCCATGTAACGGTTGCAGTTGATCGAACATCGACACTGCAAGCTCGCGGACTTTTGCGGAGTGTGTCGCCTCGTAATTATAGATACGGGCCAAATTCTGGACACTGAATGCCCGTATGTCGGGAATCAAAGGCGAATGCTGTTGCATGAAGTGCTCAAAAAAGATCCCCTCACGCAACCCTTGCCCACTAATCAAAATCCGCTTGTACTTGCCGCGCCGCATCACGTCTGTCAGAATCGCACTCCCGGCCAAAATCAAATCGGCGCGATCCTTACTCAAGCCGGGGATCCCTTCGCGCTGCTTTACCGTCAATCCCTTGAATAATTCATATAACTCATAGACACGTTCGGCCGCCATTGCATGGCCGTGCACACGATCGATGGGATGATGGCGCAGTTTTTGGTCTATTTCGGCGAGGGCCCGGATGGTGCCACCGATACCGGCGAGCTCACCCCCTTGACCTGTCAGCCATGGGACGTCGTCGAACTGGGCGGCGATGGCTTTCTCGAGCGCTTTGCAGTCTTTGTTGGCGATTGGGTCGCTTTTGACGTAGCGGTCTGTCAGGCGCACTGCACCAATCGGTCGACTGACGCTGGCTTCGACTGCACGCTGTCGGACCACGGTCACCTGCGTGCTCCCGCCGCCAATGTCGATGACACTGCCGTTGCGTACGTTGAGGGTATTGATTGCCCCGAGGTACCCGTAGTATGCTTCTTCGGCAGCAGTCAGCACGCGGAAGCGTAATCCCGCTTCGGCTTCGACCCTGTCGAGGAAGGCGGCGCGATTGGTCGCCTCACGGACGGCACTGGTTGCGACCGGGACAATGGTATCGACGCCACTCCCGCGACACATCTGGTGAAACAAGCGCATCGTTTTGATGGCTCGATTCATCGGAATCTCTTGGAGCTTCCCATCTCTGCCGATGCCGTGCGCCAACCGAACTGCTTCACGCACTTCGTCGATGAGTTTGTAGGTTTGTTGTGGTATGTAGCCCACCACAATCATGCGGGTGGTGTTTGATCCCAAGTCAATGATTGCAATGCGTTGTTGCATGTCTGCCCCGTTAAGTGGTCCTCTTCACATTGTACGCTACCCCCTCTTGTTTGGCCGGCCACACTGCGGATTGTTACGAAAGTGCAACCTCTGCAACATCAATATTGGTGCGTTGACGACACACGTCAGTGCGTGCTATTCTACGTTTTGTAGTAGAGTTGCGAGGGAGTTGCTGATGATTGCCGATTTTGGACCAACGGGTTCTCCGCCGATGATCGGCCGCAAGCTCACCATCCCTGAGTGGTTGGGCTATATTGCATCATACCAATTTGGCCCCGTCATGCCCTCAAAAGTCATCGTCCACCACACCTGGCGCCCGACCGTAGCCCAGTGGCAAGGACTCAAGAGCATGCAGGGCATGCAACATTACTTTGCAACCATGGGCTGGACTGCTGCTCCGCACTTCTTTGCGGCACCAGACGGAATATGGCTGTTTACTCCCATGCGTGAATTGGGCGTCCATGCCGGCAAAGGTAACGGCAACTTCGCCAAAGGTTGGTATACCCTAGGGCTCGAAATGGTCGGAGACTACGATGTCAATCGCCCGAGCGGCGCTGTCTGGGAAAACACCACGGCGATTATTGGCGGTCTCGCTCTGCGCCTCGGTATGAAGCCGTCCCAACTCATCGGCTTCCATCGTGACTACAGCACCAAAACATGCCCTGGCAAAGCCGTCACACTCGACTGGGTCATCCCCGAAATCGAACGGTGGCTGCGTACCAATCACACCTTGCCTCCCATCAAACAGTACGCCGTCGGCTCCCCTGCGCCCGAAGTTCAGCAGCTCCAGCGCCAAATCATGCAGCAGGCATGGTTGATGCGTGGGAACGATTTCAATGCATATGAACCGTTCTACCAGGCCGCCCTCGAACAACGCATTGGCCTCCCCGTGGCGAAAGCATCTTCGGCGAGCTATAACGGCAAAAAGTACACCATCCTCCCCTTTGCCCAAGACACGTTGTACATGGAGATCCCCGGCTGGAGCCGTCCTGCCAGCATGTGGCAGACCATTGGCGATACAGTCCCCGCCGAAAAAACGTTTGAACGGTTTCTCCTCGACGAAACACTGCGCGCTGGAGGGACGACTTTTCGACCCGACAATCCATTCCATCTCTTTATGTTCGCCAATCGATTTGTCGGCCCACCCCTCGCACCGGCTGCAATGCGCGAGATTGGCGGGATTATGTATGTCTATCAAGTGTTTGCTGGCAATACGGTCTATGTCCGTGGCGATGACCCCAGCAAAGTAGATTGGAAGAAAATGGCTATTGTCAGTGACCTCGGTGGCATGATCGACAGCTGGGCAGTCACGCTGCGTGACACCCTCCTGAGTGAGACATACCGCACTATGAAGGTCACCTACGTCCCCGAACAACAAATCCATCTGCTGTCGCGCGGATGGGCATTGGGTACCCCACTAGGACCCTCTAGTCCCATCAAAATCGGCGAAAGTCAGTATGTCTATCAGGTCTATGCAGATGACGTTCTTTTTTCGAAGGCGCCTGAATGGAACATCGTACATCGGCTTGGTACATTGATGGCCAGCGCAAACCGGCGTAACGCCGTAGGAGCCCTCTAATCATGGAAGCACGCAGCATCTATGAACAAGCCGGCGGAGACCCCCCATTCCGCGCGCTCGTCGATGCGTTTTATCGCCATGTGGAAGCAACTCCCATACTGCGCCCTATGTTCCCTGCAGACCTCTCTGAAGGCAAAGAGTGGCAGTTTTTGTTCATCACCCAATACTTCGGTGGACCATCACGGTACATCGAACAACGCGGACACCCGCGCCTGCGCATGCGCCATGGTCCATTTGTCATCGGTCCTGCAGAAGCCGACGCGTGGCTCGATTGCATGTTGACCGCAATGGACGAAGTCGGCTTTGCACCGGATGTTGACGCAGCGATGCGAACCTACTTCACTTCGACTGCGCGCTTTATGATCAATAGCGATCCCGGCGATCAGCGCATTGCATTAGCAGCTACCCCAAAACCGTAATCGAAACGTCATTCTCGCTGGCATGAAAAAGGACAGTGCACCGTGCACTGTCCCGTTCTGATATACAAATGCCTTGGAGTGTTACTTCATGTTGGCAATGACTGCATCGGCAAAGGCTGATGTTTTGACTTCCTTGGCGCCATCCATCAAGCGTGCGAAGTCATAGGTGACGACCTTGTCGTCGATGGTGGCTTCGATTGCGCTGATGATCATGTCAGCAGCCTCGTGCCAGCCGAGGTGACGCAGCATCATGTCGCCACTGAGGACGACACTACAGGGGTTGACTTTATCCTGGTTGGCGTACTTGGGAGCCGTGCCGTGCGTCGCTTCGAATATCGCATGCCCGGTCACATAGTTGATGTTGCCGCCCGGGGCAATGCCGATCCCACCGACTTGTGCAGCCAGTGCGTCGGACAGGTAATCGCCGTTGAGGTTCAACGTGGCGATGACATCGAAGTCTTCGGGGCGGGTCAAAATCTGCTGCAACGTGATGTCTGCAATGGCGTCTCGGACCAACAGCTTACCGTTGGCCAGGGCGGCCTTTTGTTCTGCATTGGCTTCGGACTCTCCCTTGGCGGCTTTGGTGCGTTCCCACTGTGCCCACGTGTAGACCTTGTCGCCGAATTCGCGCTCGGCCAATGCGTAGCCCCAATCCAAGAAGCCACCCTCGGTGAACTTCATGATGTTGCCCTTGTGGACAAGGGTCAGATTGCGACGCTTGTGGAGCAATGCGTACTCGATGGCCGAACGAATCAAGCGCTCGGAACCCGTACGGCTGACCGGTTTGATGCCGATGCCCACTTCGACCAAATCATTGCTCAGACCGATTTGCTGATTGAATTCACCGGTTTTAGCACTTGTCCCGAAGCGAATCTTGGCGAAGTCCTTGGGGAAGTTGTCGCGGATGAAGTCCAACAGTTTGGCTGCTTCCGGTGAGCCACCGACGTACTCGATACCGGCATAGATGTCTTCGGTGTTTTCGCGGAAGATGACCATGTCGACCTTCTCGGGGCTTTTGACGGGGGATGGTACCCCGGTGAACCAGCGTACCGGACGCAAACAGACGTACAAATCAAGCATCTGGCGCAATGCCACATTCAAGCTCCGCATGCCCTTGCCGATGGGTGTCGTCAACGGGCCCTTGATGCCCACAAGGTAGTGATTGAATGCTTCTACGGTGGCGTCTGGCAACCAATTCCCAGTGGTGGTGAATGCCTTTTCGCCAGCCAGAACTTCGAGCCATTCTATTTTGCGTTGCCCTTTATATGCCTTGGCGATGGCTGCATCGAAGATGCGCACACTCGCATGCCAAATATCTGGTCCTGTGCCGTCGCCGATGACGAATGGGATGACAGGATTATTTGGGACGTGGAGTTGCCCGTTTTTGATGGTGATTTGCTCGCCAGTGGTGGCGCGGTACTGGGTAGGGTTGGTCATTAGGGTGCCTCTTTTGGAGTTACAGGGGGTGTGGCATGTACCACACGGTCGCGGGATGACGGCTATTATAGCACAGCCTTTTCACCCCCATGCACCTCACGAACATGCACAGGATGTGATACAATGTGCACAGTTTTTGCACACCTTCAGGGCAGGGCGTAATTCCCTACCGGCGGTAAGTCACTCACTGACAAGCCCGCGAGCAACATACGTTGCACGACACTGGTGCGATTCCAGGGCCGACGGTATAGTCCGGATGAAAGAAGGTGTGTGCTGATAAAAGCACCATTGGTGCCACGTTTTCGTGGCATCGGTACGCATTTGTCTGCACCACTGCCCTGTAACTGTGAGGGTAGTGTTTTTTTATGCGCGAACAGGTCTACAACGAGCAAGCCTATCAGCGTTCGGTCGAATGCGCAGAATCCGTGCGTGGCCGTACCAGCCCGAATCCGGCAGTAGGAGCAGTCGTTGTGCGTGATGGCACAGTGATTGGCTGGGGAGCCACGCAACCGCCCGGCGGTCCTCACGCGGAACGTCAGGCGCTCCTGCACGCAGGACCGGCAGCGCGTGGTGCCGACCTCTATGTGACGCTCGAACCGTGTACATTCCATGGACGCACCCCGCCGTGTACCGATGCAATCAGCGCAGCGGGTATTGCACGCGTGTTTTTTGTGATGCGTGACCCTGATCCACGCATGGGCGGCGGTGCCGAGGATGCGTTGCGTGCCTCCGGGATCGCGTGCAGGCAAATTTCTCCCGCGGATGAGCGCGTTCGCCTCCAGCTCGCGCCGTTTTTTCTGCGGATACAACAGCACCGACCACTGGTCACCTGGAAGTATGCGATGAGCCTCGACGGCAAAATTGCCACCCATACCGGAATGAGTCAATGGATCAGCACGCGTGACAGTCGGTCGGTCGTCCATGCCATCCGCAACACGGTAGATGCCGTGATGACGGGGAGCGGGACCGTGCTTGCAGATGACCCCCTCCTCACGGTACGCATCGCTGACCACGTCACGCTGCGACAGCCACTCCGCGTGGTCATTGATAGTCGCGGTCAATGCCCGCCTTCCGCAAAAGTGTTTTGTCAACAGCACGCAGCGACATTGGTGTTTTGTACCAATGATGCCCCCGCAATCTGGCAGCAAGCACTCACACGGCACGGGGTCCAGGTCATCTGCCAGCCAATGAGCGGACGTGTCGACCTCCGCGCAGCGACTGCGCAGTTGAGTGACATGGGTATCAACCACGTGCTTCTCGAAGCAGGGGCAGGGTTGGCCGGTGCGTGTGCGGATGCACAACTCATCGACGAAATTCATTGTTTTATAGCTCCAGGAGTGATTGGCAATCAGCATGCGCCGAGTCCTCTGGCAGGGCATGGCATAGAGCAACTTCACGAGTGGCGTGCTTTTCGTTTTGTTGAACAGTTCGTGCATGGTGGCGACATGCATATCCACGCGGTTCATCACCGCATAGACGCTCTTTTTCAGCACAACCAACAAGGAGTCAGCACATGTTTACCGGCATCGTAGAGGAACAAGGTCAGATACTCGTGGCCGAAACACTCAGTACTCGCGACAACACTCTGACCATCAGTGCCCAGGCAGCTCTCAATGGGACTGTCATCGGCGACAGCATCTCGGTCTCGGGCGTCTGTTTGACCGTCACGAGCATGACAGACACGGCATTCTGTGTGGGTCTTTCACCCGAAACGCTGCGGTGTACCAATTTCGGCGAGCGCCGCGTCGGAGATTGTGTGAATCTCGAACGAGCGCTGACCTACGGTGGCCGGATGGGCGGTCATTATGTGCAAGGGCATGTCGACGGCGTCGCTCATATCAGTGCGATTCGCGCCGAAGGCGAATCGATTTTCATCACCATCACACCCCCTGCAGAATTACTCAAATACATCGTCATGAAGGGGTATATTGCCGTCGATGGCGTAAGCCTGACCGTCGCCGCCCTCGACAACACGAGTTTTGGGATTGCCATGATTGCACACACACAATCCGTTGTCACCATGGGACGCCAGGCTGTAGGCACACTCGTCAACATCGAGGTCGATATCATGGCCAAATACATCGAACGCATGACAGCCCCATGGAGAGAACAACATGCTCACACCGATTGACCAAATCCTTGCCGACCTCGCCCAGGGCAAGATAATCGTCGTCGTTGATGACGAAGACCGCGAAAACGAGGGCGACCTGATGTGCCTCGCAGATGCGGTGACCCCTGCGCATATTGCGTTCATGGCAGTGTACGGACGTGGTCTGATTTGTTTGGCACTAGACAGCGCTATTTGCGATGTATTGGCGCTTGCGCCAATGGTCGCACACAATCGATCTGGCACAGGGACTGCATTTACCGTTTCAATCGAGGCAGCGAGCGGAATAACGACGGGTATTTCTGCAGCAGACCGGGCACGTACAATCACTGCCGCAATAGATCCACAGAGTACGGTCGCTGATATTGTCAGTCCCGGCCACGTCTTCCCGCTACGCGCGCGTGCGGGAGGGGTGCTCGAACGACCAGGGCACACCGAAGCAGCAGTGGATTTTGCACACCTGCTCAACCGGCGACCAGCGGGGGTGATCTGCGAAATCATGAACGACGACGGCACAATGGCACGCAGGCCGCAGCTCGAAGCATTCTGTCGGGTCCATAGCCTCTCGATGACCAGCGTGGCCCAACTCGTCGAATACCGCCGCAACACCCACCAGAAGTCCGATATCGGCGCTCCATCATTGATGTACGGCAACTAATCTACAGGAGGATGCGATGACAACGTTTCAAGGGCAATTTATTGGGCACGATTTACACATCGCAATTGTGGTGAGTCGCTGGAACGACATCATCACGCAACGTCTTCTCGATGGCGCCCTCGATACCCTGGCGCGTCACGGAGTGCAGACCACCGACGTCGATACCGCATGGGTACCGGGGTCATTCGAATTGCCCCTCGTTGCCAAAAAATTCGCGCAGAGTGGCCGCTATCAAGCAGTTATTGCCTTGGGGTGTGTCATCCGTGGTTCGACGAGCCATTATGATCACGTCACATCGGGAGTCACTTCCGGAATTGCCCAGGTCGGCATCCAAACGGGAATCCCGTGTATTTTTGGCGTCGTCACCACCGAAAGCATTGAACAAGCAATTGAACGTGCCGGCAGCAAAATGGGGAACAAAGGCTCTGAAGCTGCACTGGCAGCGATAGAGATGGCAACCCTGCTCCGTCAAATTCCGAGCTGAAGCAATCCAACGTGATGTTGTGTTGAACACTCCCGTCACTCATACGCGCCGGATCCGTGTGGCGTTTCTACGATCTTGATGTCTGTCACTACACGCGTTGGCAGGATTACCGATGATGACCCAACCTCAGTTCGGCAGGATGCACGTTTGACACCCACGGCAAACAGCATATAATAACGCGAGGTAAAACTCTCTTTCTAGACTGTTTCGAGGATATGACCATGCTCGACGCATACGTTCCATTACTGGCAATGGTAGGCATTGCAGTATTTATTGCCGTGTTTGTGCTGTCCGTATCACGTATCCTTGGACCCCAGAAGGCTACCGTCCGAAAATTGGCGCCCTACGAATCGGGTATGGAGCCCATTGGCGATGCCATGGCACGCTTCCCCATCAAGTTCAACTTGGTTGCGATGCTCTTTATCCTGTTTGATGTGGAAGTTATTTTCTTCTTCCCCTATGCACTGGTCTACCGCCAATTGGGTATCCCCGGCTTGATCGAAATGGGGAGCTTTGTGTTGGTGCTGCTGGTCGGTCTGACGTATGTCTGGAAAAAGGGAGCGCTGACATGGGACTAGAGACCAAAGCCGGTGATATGGGTGTGGTCACCACCTCGCTCGAAACAGTCGTGAACTGGGGTCGTACCAATGCTATGTGGCCACTGCTGTTCGGTTTGGCCTGTTGTGCCATCGAAATGATGGGTGCCCAGGGCGCAAACTACGATTTGTCCCGTTTCGGGATGGAAATCAACCGTGCCTCACCCCGCCAGGCAGACCTCATCATCGTCGCCGGCCGTGTATCGCGCAAGATGGCTCCTGTCATCCGGCGTTTATACGACCAAATGTCTGAACCGAAGTGGGTCATCGCGATGGGTGATTGTGCATCGTGTGGTGGTGTGTTCAATAACTATGCCATCGTCCAAGGTGTGGACGAAGTCATCCCGGTTGATGTCTATGTCGCAGGTTGCCCACCGCGCCCCGAAGCACTCATCGATGGGATTATCCAGCTCCATCATAAGGTCGAGCGGATGAAGCTGGACGGCACGCTCCGCGATCGCGCCCCGATTCACGTCTAAGACGAAGGACCTCCCAGCATGGAAAACACGACAATCAGCACACGCCTGCAAGAACAATTTGGCGCGCGCATCCAGCGCTTCGACAGCCACCGTGGTGGCGACGTCGTTGCATATATCGCGGCGAATGACCTCATCGACGTCGCCACGTTTTTACGCGACGACGAAGAAATGGCGTTCACCTTCCTCGAAAACTTGTGTGGTGTCGATTACCTCGGCCGAACACCACGCTTCGAGGTGGTGTACCATCTGCTCTCGATGAAGAATCGCAACCGCGTCTGCCTCAAAGTCGGGCTCGATGCGGTCACCCCGGTTGTGCCAACCCTGACCGGTATGTGGCAAACTGCCAACTACCAAGAACGTGAAGCCTACGACATGTTTGGCATTATCTTCACCGGTCATCCTAGCCTCGACCGCATCTTGATGCCTGATGACTGGGTCGGCTTCCCGCAGCGCAAAGACACCCCATTGGGGTACGAAGAGGTCGCCTTCACCTTCAACGAAGACCAAATCAACGCCCACAAGCCTTTTGCAAAAGAATAAGGCGAAAGAGGGAACATGACCACTATCGATCATTCACTCTCGGTACCCTCCCCACGGAGCATCACCGAGCCCGCATTAGCCGGCAAAACGCAGAACATGGTCCTCAACATGGGACCACATCACCCGAGTACCCACGGCGTGCTCCGGTTGGTCGTCGAACTCGACGGCGAGACGGTCGTCAACGTTGCGCCTGATATGGGTTTTCTGCACACCGGTATCGAAAAAAACATGGAATACAAGACCTACCAACAGGCCTTGGTGATGACCGATCGCACAGACTACCTCGCTCCGTTGTCCAACAACTTGAGCTATGTGTTGGCGGTCGAAAGTCTGCTCCAATGTGACATTCCTGAGCGTGCACAGACCGCTCGCGTGCTGTTGGTCGAATTGCAGCGTATTTCGAGCCATCTGGTATGGCTCGGCACGCATGCCCTCGACTTGGCTGCCATGAGTGTCTTTTTGTACGGGTTCCGTGAGCGCGAGCAGATTCTTGACATCTTCGAGATGGTCTCGGGTGCACGGATGATGACGAGCTACTTCCGCGTGGGCGGGTTGGCGTATGACCTGCCTGAGGGATTCTTCCCCGCGGTCAAAGCCTTTGTTGATGTCATGCCTGCGCGCATCGACGAGTACGAAGCATTGCTGACGAACAATCTCATCTGGCAAGAGCGCACCATGGGTGTCGGAGCAATCGACAGTGCAGCCGCACTCCAATACGGAATGACCGGTCCTGGTTTGCGTGCCACAGGGGTTGCATGGGACATCCGCAAAGCGATGCCCTACAGCGGCTACGAGAACTACACATTCGCTATTCCGACTGCCACCAACGGTGACATCTACGACCGCTATCTCGTCCGTATGGCCGAAATGCGCGAATCAGTCAAAATTGTCGCTCAAGCCGCTACCCGCCTCAAAGACATGGGCGACGGCCCCTGGCAGACTGCCGATCGCAAGATTGCTCCGCCACCCAAAATCGAAATCACGCAGAGCATGGAATCCCTCATCCACCACTTCAAGTTGTGGACCGAAGGCTTCAAGCCACCCCGCGGTGATGCCATGGTCGCCATCGAATCGCCCCGCGGTGAATTGGCTACCTACATCGTCAGCGATGGTAGCCCAAAGCCGTATCGGGTGCACATGCGGGCTCCATCGTTCATCAATTTGCAGGCATTGCCACACATGGCAAAAGGCCAACTGATGGCCGATTTGGTCGCCCTGATTGCCTCGCTCGACCCCGTGCTCGGAGAAGTGGATCGTTAAGCGGTGCAGACCGCCCACCAGGTAGGATGCTCTATGTCACTTCGTCAGACCCACGGCGCCGAGATTGATGCGATCTTGGCCCTCTATCCCCACAAGCGCAGCGCGATTTTGGCGGTGCTCTACATTGCCCAGGATGCATACGGACAACTCAGCGATGCCGCCATCCGCGAAGTCGCTGAGATTCTCGACGCAACCGTGACCGATGTCTTTGAGGTCGTTGGCTTCTACACATTGTTGTACGACGACAAAGTGGGCAAGGTCGTCCTCCAGGTCTGCGACGATGTACCCTGTGCGTTTTGTGGTGCAGAGGAACTGGTGGGTACGCTCGAGTCCAAGTTAGGCATCAAAAGCGAAGAAACGACTGCTGATGGATTGTTCACGCTCCAGCGTGTCAAGTGTTTGGCAGCGTGTAATCGGGCACCGGTACTACAGGCAAACCTCGACTACCACGGCGAGCTCAGCACGCCCGAGAAAGTCGATGAGTTACTCAGCCAATTGCGCACACGTATTGCCAACAACGACAACATTAGCATTTCGGGTCGCAAAGCAACCCTGTAAATTCGTATCGCTCCCCCGGATTCGCACGGCGCGGATCCGGGGAATTGTGTTTATCGGGCGCTAGTCAGGAACGCCGGAGGAGCCGACGGTTGCGGTGTTGGCTTTTGAAAAAACCGGCGGCCTGTGATTTCCGTGACTCATTGACGCATTGCTGATTGCCACGGATGTACTGCGCGCGCACGCGCAGGTGGGTGGGTCGTCGGCGTGCGTTTTTTCATCATGCGAAAACCACACAGGCACCTCCTCATTTGCCACGGTATACGGCATATGGTAGTATTTTAGTATCAAGGTCACGATGATTTAAGGGATAGCAATGACACAAAATGAGTTCCGGCTACCCGAGTTACATTTCGATACATCTAATCCGGACCCACGCTGCGCGTGTGTGTTGGTACTCGATACATCGACATCGATGGCCGGCGAAAAAATCAACCAACTCAACGAAGGTTTGCAGGCCTTCCAGACGGAACTGCGCACTGACGAAATAGCCCAATCTCGGGTCGAAGTGGCAGTGGTGACGTTCGGACCAGTCCAAATTGCGGTACCGTTCACATCAGCCAGTGAATTCCGCGCACCGGAGCTGGTCACCACCGGCGACACGCCATTGGGCGCGGCTTTGCATCAAGCGCTGGACATGGTGCACGAGCGCAAAGCACTCTACCGCAGCGTGGGCATCCCCTATTATCGGCCGTGGATTATGTTGGTGACCGACGGCACACCGAGTGACGGTACGCAGCAGTGGAAGAGCGCCGCCCAGCGCATCCGCGCTGAGGAAGTGAAAAAGGGCGTCGCGTTCTTTGGCGTGGGCGTCGCTGGGGCAGATATGCACGTGCTGAGCCTATTGTCACATCGCCAGCCGATTGGGTTGAAGGGGTACTCCTTCCGCGAAATGTTCGTCTGGTTGTCTGGCAGCCTGCAACACGTCTCGCAGTCACAGCCAAACGACACCGTGACCCTCAAACCGACCTCCGACTGGGGAACGCTGTAGCGGAAAGGGACCCAGAATGTCGTGGACATCCGGGGGCGCTTCGATTGTGGGCAGCTCTCACCTCAAGACCGAGACTCCCTGCCAAGATGCGCATATGATTATGTTAGCCAACGGTACCTTAATCATCGCAGTGTCGGACGGTCTTGGATCCGCAGCGTTGGCACACTTAGGTGCAAAGCATGCCTGCAAAAGCGCGGTTGCTTCGATAGAACGTACATTCGATCTGCAACGCACGCGCAAATTGTCGCTAGCCGGCGTCCGTGAGCTCATCTGGCGTTTCACACGGGCGCCCAAAAATCCAGAACAGATGCTCAAAGAAGCTTTTTCTGAAGTGCGAGCGAGTTTAGTCAAACTCGCAGCCGCCGAAGGGCAAAGCCTAAGTGCATATGCGTGTACCTTGATGGTCGCGGTGGTGATGGCGGATTCGTGGCATGCGTTACACATCGGCGACGGCGCAATTGTCGGCATCCTGGCAGACGGAAGCGTGTCTACCCTGAGTGCACCGGAGCGTGGCGAGTTCGTCAATTCCGTGACACCTATTACCAGTACCCGCTACCAGCTCGCCCAACGCTACAGCGAGGGCAGCCAGCGCCTCGAAGGAATTGCCGTTTTCAGCGACGGCATTCAACATTTGTGCATCAACTACAAATCAGGGGCTGCCTTCGATGGCTTCTTCCAGCCGATTTTGTCGTGGTTTCGTGGCTTGCCGCGCGACTTCGATCGGACGACGGCGCTGGCAAAACTGCTCGATTCGGCGCAAATTCGCCAGAAGAGTGACGACGATTTGACGCTCGTTTTGGCGTTACGGAGCTAATGTATCCTCGATTCACGCCCGAATGCGGCGTGACTGACACACGAGGGTTGCTGGTATGAGCCCACATCATCAACTCGTTTTTTATACGGGTCCGCGTGAAGCGGTGCACCTCGCAAACCTCATCGCTTCGGGCGGTGAAGGTGGGGTATACAATGTCTTCGAGTACCCAGAACAGGTCGCCAAGATATTCCACCCACGGCAACGGACCAGCGCGATCGCCGAAAAACTGCAAGTGATGTTGCAGTTCCGGCCCACAGAGGATGTCAATGCACATCGCCAGCATGTGTTGATTGCGTGGCCGACACAAATTATCTACAAAACCCCAAGTGCCCAATCGTCGTATACCAGCGCCAACGGCACCGAAAATCTGGTGGTGGGCTACTTGATGCCCAAGCTGAACCACACCTATGCAATCGCACAACTCCTGAATCCGAACTTCCGCGTCAAACACCATCCTGAATTGAACCATCGGCACATCTATCGCGTTGCCATAAACTTGGTGCGGATTGTCAGTCAGCTGCACAACAGCGGGATTGTAATCGGCGACATCAATGAAAAGAATTTTCACTTCACCAAAGAACTCGACCGCGTCGCTTTGGTCACCGTCATTGACTGTGACTCGATGCAGATTACCTCACCCCAGGGCGAAATATTCCCCTGCAATGTCGTCGTCCCCGAATATACCGCGCCGGAGCTGCACGGCAAAGATATCCGCAAGGGTGTCGTACGGACCGAACAACACGATCTGTTCGGATTAGCGGTGCTGTTGTACAAGTTGTTGATGCAGGGTTTTCACCCGTTTCAGGGCATTCCTTCGGCAGGGATGCCGCAGGTCGAATCGGCGCAGGTGTGGTGTATCAAAAACAACGTCTTCCCGCACATCGCCAATTCGTTCTACGGCCCGCCACGCTATGCACCCCGCATCACGTCTTTGCCAGCGAGCCTGATTACATTGTTTCTCCGGGCATTTCTCAAAGGATTTAGCCGTCCGACTGCTGCAGAATGGGAAGTGGCATTGACGCAGCTCGAGCAGACGCTCGTGCCCTGTGGTAATGACG
The DNA here is from genome assembly GCA_945881915.1 of Thermoflexus hugenholtzii JAD2. Taxonomy (GTDB): domain Bacteria; phylum Chloroflexota; class Chloroflexia; order Chloroflexales; family Roseiflexaceae; genus UBA965. The sequence goes on from CAMCVW010000017.1 coordinate 57,761, forward strand.
AGAGTCACATCCATCCCAAGGATTGTCCGTGTGTCGTCTGCGAATGGGATTTTGCCAATGGAAAACGCGCCTCTGGTGGGATTGTGGTGCCTGCAGAATTAGCCGATATGCCCCTCCCGCCTTTGCTTCGGGCCAACGAAATACAGCCAGTCAGTCACATCACCGCAGCGCCGCGCCAGCACGCAGATACCGCAATTGAGCCAATTCGCCTGACTGAGCCGGAGGTCGTTCATTCCGAAGAACGCGTCATCCCCAAGTCGCTGTGGAGTACCCCCGTCGAGCAGCGGTCCGCATCATCACAGTCAGCACCCATCCCGACGCTAGCGGCCCCTGCTGCATCGCAAGCGGCCCCTGCTTCCTCACAATCAGCACCGATACCGATCCAGATGGATGCGTCATCGGGGCAACCATCTACCGCTCCTGCCCCATCAGAGGAAGCACCCGATGCCACACCGATAGCGAGCATAAAACCGTCGCTGTGGAGTTCGCCGTTGCCTGCCATATCGAACCCTATCCCCGTGATTCGCAATCCGTTGGCGAACCCCGTCGATCCAGTGCCTGCGCTGCCGCCGATGGACTCGCTGCAAACCACCATACCCACCACCACACCCACCAGCACACCCCTGGCAGTACCATTGGCACGAGTGCCGGAGTATAATTTACTGGTCGGCCAGCGTCCTCCCGACGCATCGCCACCGCAGCAGTTCCAGCCAGAGCCAATACCGGTCCAACCACAGCCCACGCCGGTCCAAGGAGCGCCCGCCGACAGGGGGTTGCAGACCGAGGCACTCGACACCCGGGCGATTGCTGCCGCATTCCAGAGCATCGCTACGTTTGTCAACGATACTCTGGATGTTGTCGACGATACACTCCCCGCCACGAGTAGCGTCCCCAAGTCATTATGGAGCACTCCGTTGCGGCCAAATGAGGCAATACGGGTACCAACCGAGGCAGGTAATCCCTCACCCGCAGAACCAGATGTGAATGCAATTCCCCTGCCATATGACCCCTACCGCCAAAGTCAACCCGCGGCCAATGCTGCGTCGAGTGAAGTACCCCGTAGCACGCGACAACCCGACGCTGCAGCGGCATACTCCGATGAAGCAGCAACAAATCTGCCGCCAATAGCCGCATCACGATCGCTGTGGAGCACTCCGCTCCAAGCAGGTGAAGCGACGCGTGTCCCACGCGAAGCAGGTGCTGAGCAATCGAGCGCCGGATCGCGGACACAATTCCTTGCCCCACTGGGTGACGAGAACGGTGCACTGCCTGTACCATCATCCGAACAACGGGCATTCGAAGCCCCACCGACCACAATCTCGCAAGGGAATTCGCTCTGGAGTACACCACTCCAGGCAGGGGAAGCGACGCGTGTACCCGTAGAATCGGGGAATGCGACCACCACCCGACCGTTTGGGCGTGGTGCAGATGCAATTCCCATCATGACGGGACGTTCAGATGCCCCGCCTTACGCACCACGACCACCAGAACCAAACGACGTCAGCACGCTGGTCACACCGCGGGCAAACATACCCGCAGTGCCCATAGAGATTCGCCGCGGTACCACCCTGGCGGCAGGCGCACAGCACATCGTTGCAGTCCGTGGTGATGGTACGGTCTGGACGCTGAGCGAGCCGCCCATCACGGCACTGCAAGTCCCTACCGGACTGAGCGGCGTGGTCGCGGTCGCAGCTGGCCAGCAGCACAGTCTGGCATTGTGCTATGACGGAAGTGTTGTAGCGTGGGGGATGAACGGACTCGGTCAGACCAATATCCCCATCGGGCTGAGTGACGTCGTCGCCATCGCAGCCGGTGGAGCATTCTCGTTGGCACTCCAGCGCGACGGACGCGTCGTCGCCTGGGGGGATGACCAATCGCTGCAGTGCCAAGTTCCACCCAATATAGGCACCGTGGTCCAGATTGCCGCAGGCAGCACGCACGGGATGGCGCTGCGCGCAGATGGGACGGTCGTCGAGTGGGGGTTGCTCGATCGCGATGCATTACTCGATGCCCGCGGCGTCAGCGGGATCGCAGCCATCGCCGCACACGATGGTTTGAGCGTCGTGTTGACCAATCAAGGCGAAGTCGTGTGCTGGGGCAAGAACGTCGGTTCTGCACGGGCAGCAGTCAGACAACTCCCTCCTATTTGCCACATCGGGCTGGGCAAACAGACGATTGTGGCGGTAGATGTGCGCGGCACCATCCATGTCATTTCGCCCCAGGCAAGCACACCGACACACGTGGCCGAAAGCCACGCACTGGTGACTGCCACGGATACTCAGGTCGTCGTTTGTGAAGGTGCGAACGTCTCGTTGACGGGCACAAACGGGACACGCACTGTCGAGTTCCAAAGTCACCACGTCCAGCGCATTGGGGCGTCACTGTCTGCAATCGACCGTTCACTGGCATTGCAACAACTATCGCAGCGGACATTCGCGACCATTGCCGCTGGCTACGAACACACCGTCGGAATCACTGCCGAAGGGCAACTTTTGAGCTGGGGCGACAATACCTATGGTCAACGAACCGCCCCCAATCAGCATTTGATCGCAGTTGCTGCCGGCGGCTGGCATGCGTTGGGGTACGACAGTGAAGGTCGCATTCACGCCTGGGGACGCAGTAATCACGGCCAGACGGTGTTTGCCACGGTGAACAAATTCCGGGCTGCGGGCGTCGCGGCCGGGATGGTCCACTCGTTGGCGGTCGGCGACGACGGCAGGATTTTGGCATGGGGCAACAACGACGACGGCCAATGTAGCGTACCCGACATGTCTTTGCCGGGTATCGCGGTGGCAGCCGGTATGCGTCATTCGGTCGTGCTTCTCGCAGATGGCACGGTACGTGCCTGGGGGAACGGCAGTGCCAATCAGACGGCAGTACCCCCGACGCTGAGTGGCGTCATCGCTGTGGCTGCCGGGGGGCAGTCTTCGGCAGCGCTCAAGGACGATGGCTCCGTAGTGGTGTGGGGAGAATTGGCAGTGCGCGCCCAGAGCATTGCACACATCCGCGACGCAGTCGCCGTCAGCCTCGGTGGGGAACACGGCGTGGTCCTACGTGCCAACGGCCTACTCGAATTCTTTGGAAATGATGACTACGGCCAATGCTCGCTGCCACGCTCGCTGCCACGCATCGTGGCGGTCGCCTGCGGCACCTTGCACACCATCGTCTTGGCAGAATCCGGTCAGATGTATGCCTGGGGTCGGGACTCGTACCAGCAGACGCATGTGCCCGATGGGGTGATATTCCGGCGGTGACATGCACAAAAATCCCGGCGCCGCGGCGCCGGGACTCTCCCCCCCAATTACTCACTATTCACTACTAATTACTAATTCGTACTTCGCACTACTCCGTCGCATTCACCGTGACCACCGCCTGGGTGGCGTCGTCTTTGTCGGCCATGCTCACCACGATATAGGCGGTCTGCGCAATGGTGAAGCTCAGCGCGATCTGTTGAATCCGTTCTGGCTTGACCGAATCAGTGTACAGAATGGTACAGCCGTCTCCCGTACCCGTCGCCACATACCCGTCGCCTGCCTCGTTCGGTCCCCAGAAGATGTTCGTCGTACAAGACTCTGGCCCGGCGACATACGCCACGGCATAATTGACGGTTGTCGAATTATTGCGCAAGTTGATGTTGACGGTCGAACCATCTGTCGTATTGGCCAACGACATATTGACCGCATCCGTAGACACCGTCAATTCTCCATTGTCGGATCCAAAGCCAATCGTGCAATTTTCTTCTTGCAGGCCGATGTTGATACAATTAGCGCCGACGATTGGCTGCACGCTCGAGCCGTTTACCGATGCGGTACACGAACTCAGTACAATTGCCAAGCCACACACCACGAAAAACCCACGAAGTGTCACGAGATTCATTTATTCTCCTTTTCTGTCGATACTGTATATCACGTATTTTGTCAAACATTTATACTATCTGTTGCCCTTCGGTTCAATTCTATTCTATTTTTCAAGAACAAGAAAAAAGGGGTAACGGTGCGGACATCGCGACCTGCATGCTCGTTGCGCTACCGCCAGACACGCCAACCGCCCGACGACAACGTCGACGGGCGGAGGTTTGCTGCCGCGCGTGTCCCCCGATTGCGCTCGTGCTCCGGGTTATCCCCAAAGCGCTCAACGTGCTTGGAACAGCTCCAGCGGATTGCCGCTCGGGTCGTCACACAGTATCTGCTGCCCGCCGGGGCCTTGGACGATGTCGGATCGGAACGTCGCACCCGTCGTCCGCAGGCGTTCGACTGTGGCAGCCATATCAGACACCGGCAGGACGACACGATTCCACCCACCCGGTGCGGGTTGCCGCCCATCGGCTAGTGTCTTGGCAGCAGATGTCTGTGGTCCACTCAACCAGAGCTGTAGGTCGTCGCGGCCGATGATGGCGAAGGCGCCGCCCCAGTTTTCTGTCTCGACAAATCCAAACATCTCGCAGTAGAACGCCGAACTCACTGCGACGTCATGCACCAAGAGTCGTACAATCGCCATAAACCCTCCGAGACGAATTAGGAATTAGGAATCATGAGTTAGGAATTACGAGTTAGGAATTTGCAGAGCACCACCCATTCATAATTCATAATTCGCAGATTGTCATACCAAGTGCGACATGACTGGAAAGAATTAAACACTCCACCGAAGCCTCTGTACAATGAGATTACGACAAAACAACGTACAGGAGAACCTCAGTGGAGTACCAACATTTTACCATGGGTGAACGTGAGCAGCT
>CAMCVW010000018.1 GCA_945881915.1 Thermoflexus hugenholtzii JAD2
CACACATTTGACATTTCATGGCTTCGCCTCTCGCAGTATGGATTACTGATCACATTTCACTAGAATGACGCTGATATTGTCATCGCCACCCGCGTTGTTGGCTACTTCGACCAGGGTATCGGCAATATTCGCCAAGCCGTTCTGATTACGGATTGTACCAATAATATCGGGGTCACGGACCATTTCCCACATACCATCACTACACAAAACTAACACATCATTTGGTCGGAGACGCTCGATGTAGATATCTACTTCGGCGAGTGCCGAGACTCCTAGCGAACGCAACACCCCATTTCGCTGAGGGTGGGTATAAATATCTTCCTCAACGATGTGCTCAAGTTCCACGAGCTTCATCACCAGCGAATGGTCATTCGTCACACGTCGAAGCTGGTCATCACGAATAATATAGGTGCGACTATCACCGATGTTGGCAATGTACGCTACATCGCCGAGGACCAGTGCCATCGTGAGTGTGGTGCCCATATCGTTGCCGAGACGCTTCGCTTCAACCATGATTTGTGTATTTGCATGCTGGATTGCGTCGTCGATACACTGCACCACAGCTGCAACATCAGTAGCAAACAATGGGTTGCTTATGTGGGTATTATTTGCCGCAAAAATATGTTCGAAGATGGATTGGACTGCGGTAGCGCTGGCAACTTCGCCGGCTGCATGACCACCCATCCCATCTGCGACAACATACAAACCGACTTGATAGTTATTCTTGTCGCGATGCCACGTCGTCGATGCAGTCAAGATGGTATCCTCGTTGCCTGCGCGGCGCCGCCCAACATCAGATTTGGCTGCGAATGACTGCACGAGTGTCCGACGTGTCTCAAATGGTGCAATTGCCTCTTCTACGGCTTGCAGACAGTCAATCAAAGTGGTCAGAATATCGCTGCGCACATCGGCGAGAATGGTCAAGAGAGGATTGACATCTGCGTCAGCAATGTCAAAACGGCGGGTGATTCTTGGAATTTCCACAAATGTCGCCAATATCTCAGCGGTCTCGTGGACAATCGCTTGTTGATTGGTAGTGAGCATCGTCAGAAAAGGAGCTGCTCCCAGAGCAACACTGCCATCACTCTGCAGGAAGATATCCGTTGACTGCAGTTTGCCTAACTGGTAGCCAGCATCATAGAGTTGCACGACACCAGTGAACATAGCGCGCGCCAGAAGCAAAGCGTCGTGAGCCGACAACGGCATCACGGTGCTTCCTTCAGGAGTACGTGCCAGTACAACAGTGCCGTTGGGTGTTTCCAATGATTCGTACAGCACAGGGAGTCGTAACAAATCCTGCGTAATTGCCGGATTGCGGTGGATGTCGAGCAGCATACCGACGGTCATACTACCTAATAACTCACCGCGGTAGCGACGTGGGGTAAAGCGTGCACCACAGGAACCACAGTATTCATCGCCGGCAGCGCCGAATCGACTGTCACAAAACCAACACCTTCGCCACGGCTCTTGGTCGATTGCCCAAAGCGTGCCGTCATTCATGTCAGATAAGGTATAGCGAGCTGCGTTCGTCGTCGTTTTTTTGTTCACCAGAGACCTCGTGACGGATTTGCTATATCTTAACACGCAGCATGATTGAAAAAGTCTCTCATCTATTACAGACGTGTGACATTCAGCATCAGGTAGAAGAAAACAGCACTTTTAACACAATCAACATTTGGTTTACCAGCTACGGTATACTAGCGGTAACAACATACAGGCGAACACACATGACACCCAGCAAACAATCTGTCCCGCGACCCGATACGATTCTGTTTGTCCTTCTTTTTCGGGCGGTACGACCACATTGGCGCCCGCTTGCTATTTCGTTAGTACTGCTCGCCATCACTGCAGCACTAAACGTTGTCCCCCCGACACTGCTCCAATGGGCAATCGACGGCCCCATTCTTAGCGGGACCACTGAGGATCTGTGGACAATAACGATACTCTATGGGAGCACCGCCATTGCGATGTTCTTGATTCAATACGTATATACCTACTACCTCCAGCAAGCGGGACAGCGTGCTTTATCTGACATGCGCACGGATTTGTTTAGACGCATCATGGAGCAGGACCAAGCCTTCTTTTTGCGCAATCCGGTTGGTGATCTCGTCATGCGGTTGACGAGCGACATCGATACACTCAGTGCGTTGTTGTCAACGAGTGCGGTGACAATCGTGACCGAAACTGCAACGCTGCTGGTTGTCATCGTCGTCATGTTCACGGTCAATTGGCGATTAGCCCTCTTGGTAATTGCTATTTTGCCGGTGCTCGTTCTCGTCACGCGGTATTTCAGTGAGCGTGTCCGGAATTCTTCGACGGGTGAACGCACGGCATTATCGAAAGTCTCGGGATATCTCAACGAACAGCTGCAGGGAGTCCCCGTGCTCCAAATCTTCGGGGCACAACGACCTAGCATGGATCGCTTCGACAACTTGAATCACGGTTACCGGCGTGCACTTATTTCATTGCGTCGGCACAGCGCGCTTTTTTTGATGACCCAAGAATTCCTGGCTGCGGTAGGGTTGGGCATATTGCTCTATGGTGGTGGGCACGGAGTCCTTGCAGGATGGGCAACGATGGGGATGTTGGTTGCCTTCATCCAGTATGCTGATCGGGCATTCCAGCCAGTGTTGCGTCTATCGGAACAGTATAATGCGGTCCAGATTGCATTCGGAGCAGCCGAACGCATCGAACGGACATTGCACGAACCACGGACGATTATGCCCCCTGCTGTGCCCATCAATCCAACCCATCCGTTCCGTGGGGATGTCGTACTCCAAAACATCCACTTCCAATATCTGCCCGAGCGACCGGTGTTGCGTGGCATCGACATCCATATCCCCGCAGGACAACGCGTCGCAATTGTCGGGCCGACCGGAGCAGGCAAAACCAGTCTGATTGGGTTGCTCGCTCGTTGGTACGATCCACAACAGGGACGCATCCTCCTCGATGGTGTCGACATTAAATCGCTCGAGCCACAGACATTGCGGAGCCTCGTGTCGGTCATCCCACAAGATCCAATTACATTTGCTGGCGACATCGAATTCAATATTTCGCTCTATCAACAGCTCATCACGGAAGAAATCCAGAACGCTGCAATCACGGCGAATGCAGCCAGCTTCATTGAACGTCTCCCCGAGCGCTACCACTCACTGGTGACGCCGAATGGCGCAAATCTGTCTGCGGGTGAACGGCAGTTGCTCGCACTGGCGCGGGCCATCGCACTCCAACCCCATGGTATCCTCATCCTTGATGAGGCAACGAGCAGTATCGACACAACCACTGAAGCACTCGTACAAGATGCGTTGGAGCGACTATTTCGCGGTCGAACGAGCATTATCATTGCTCACCGGCTCGCCACAGTACGCAGTGCAGATAGGATTTTGGTTATCCAACAAGGACTGGTGATCGAAGACGGCGACCATGCCACGCTGATTGCGCAGAACGGACTCTACGCCAAATTGTATGCGCACCAACTGACTGATTAAGTCGTGCTACTCCGGCACTGATGATTGCGCAGCAGGAATACTTGACCTTGATTTCGCCCGCACAAGTTTGAATAGGTAGTGTATGTTCATTGCGCGCAACGACCTTCTCTATGACAATCCAGCCCGAATGAGTTATGGGATATCAGTCACTGATATTGACGGCGATGGACTCTATGAGTTCGTCGTCACTGGATTTGGGTACCCCAACATCGCGCTCAAGTGGACTGGTCGCGGCTACCTCGACTGCGCAGATGCAGTGATTGCTGATCCGAACGGTCAAGCAATCGGGGTGGCGGCTGGTGACATTGACAGCGATGGAATGGAAGAACTGTATATCCTCAATAGCGATACGTTTGCTGGCGATAAACAACAGCGGGATCGGCTGTTCGCATTGCATGGTGGGGCGCGCGTTGATTTGTTCGCCCAACCCGAGGCGGAACTGTTGGCAAACCCGAGCGCCGGTCGTTCAGTCGCGGCAATTGACCGCTTCGGAAGCGGTCGATATAGCTTTGTCGTGGCGAATTATGGTGCGCGCATGCGCGTCTACGAACTCGATGCACGGTGGCAATTGTCGGAGCAGAGTCACGCAGCCCACGTAACATACGCCAGTGGTGGCCGTGGTTTAGCAACCGGCCAACTCTTTGGCAATGATGTAGATATCATATGCATCAACGAACGTGGGCCTAATTTAATCCTTGCCAACGCAGGTGATGGTACCTTCCTTGATGTCGCAGCTTCCTGCGGCCTGCAAGACCGACTGATGCACGGTCGTGGTGTCACGCTCTTTGATGCAAATGACGATGGGCGTCTGGACATCGCATACGGGAATTGGGAAGGAGCACAGCGACTTTGGGTGCGCACCGGTGGTCCATATGCATTCGTGGATGTAGCAACAGCTGAATATGCCGCCCCCAGTCGCGTCCGTACTGTCATTGCTGCAGACTTTGATAATGATGGCAACCCAGAAATATTCTTCAATTGTATGGGCGAGCCGAACCGACTGTTCGGCCGCAGAGATGGACACTGGGTCTCGCTCGACATCGGCGATGCTCGCGAGCCGGATGGCCTTGGAACCGGTGCTGCGATTGCGGATCTCGATGGCGACGGACGTCTTGAGCTGCTCATTGCCCACGGAGAGTCAGCACCGCAACCTCTTTCACTTTTTCATGTGGCAGCCAACACGAATCATTGGCTGCGGGTACGCCCCCTCACGCGTGCCGGTGCTCCTGCACGCGGTGCGTTGGTGGTTATCCATATGGGGGATCGCCGTGTCGCTCAGACAATTGATGGTGGGAGTGGCTACCTCTGTCAGATGGAACCAGTCGCCCATTTTGGACTCGGGACACAGCGCGACATTGATCAACTCAGTATTCAGTGGCCAAGTGGTGCAACAACCATCATCACCCGGCCACATGTCGATCAGCTCCTCATCGTGCCGCATCCCGCAGTCGACGACGACCAAATTTTGTAATCATACAGGAGTCACGTATGACCGATCACCAGCCACAACCGGAATTCACAGCCACAGAACGGGCCGTGCTCGAACCATTTGTGACAAGTGTCGATGCACGAATTTTTGGACTACGCAATTTACCGGAAGTCGTCAAAGGTGCGCTCTTTTCGCGGTATTCTCGGAGCGAAAAATCCATTCGCCGGATTCTCCTCGATGAGTTCATCCATCAACCCGAATCAGGGTTCCACCAACTCGTCGCGACCCCAACAAACGCATCGGCCGATCAAATCGTCGCCACAAAACAGGCCGAAGCATTCTATGATCGTGTGTTGGTTGGCTACGGTGACGATTCTGTTGCCGAATTGGGCGGTGCACATGTTGCCTGCGAGGACATCAGTAATGTCGCCGCCAAAATTCTCGAGGACGCCCGCATCGGTCTATCCCCCCTCGAAAAATCGACACGGTACGTCTCTTTTACGACCAAGATAGATGGAGCTTTTCGCTACGTTCGTGAATCTTCCATCATGGCGTCCCCCCATGCCGATGCCTACATTGCAGCAATGGACGGCTTATTCGAAGCATATGCTGCCCTGCTGGCACCGACAATCGGCTGGGTGCAGTCACAATCACCACGAGACGCAAACACCAGCGAACGAGCCTACACGGCCGCAACACGTGCCAAAGCATTTGACCTCTTGCGTGGCCTCTTGCCTATGGCAACGCGGACAAACGTCGGCATGTATGGCAACGGTCGTGCATTTGAATACCTGATTACACGTGCTGGTTCGCATGATCTGACCGAGCTGCAGAGCATTAAAACGCGCCTCTACGATGCGTTGAGTGCCATGATCCCCTCGTTCGTCAAACGCGCTCACTCGGACCGTGGTGCAGCGATGGGTGCTTATCTTGCTACCATCCGTGTTGCAGGCGCAGACGCAGCTCGCGCCATACCCACCAAAGAATACGCGCAAACCCCCAATGTACAGCTCGTTGCATACCAGCAAGATGCGCTCCAACGCGTCGTCACTGCAATTCTCTACCCGCATGCCGACGCAGACTACGATACCGTCGCTGCCCATGTCGCAACCCTTGATCACGCACAATGTGCCGCTCTGGTTGCGCAGGCCAGTGGCGAGCGTGCGGTCCGCTTTCACAAACCTGGTCGGGCCTTTGAAGAAGCCGTCTACACGTTCGACATCATCGCTGACATCGGCGCCTACCGAGATCTGCAGCGTCACCGGATGTTGACCCAAGAACGTCAGCCATATGGTGTCGAGTTGGGCTACAGCGTGCCGCCAGAACTGATAGCTGCAGGTCTGGATGGTCCATTCCGTGCCGCCATTGAACAGGCAATCACGGTCACACGTCGCATCCGCGCTGATCTGCCCACCGCAAGCCAATATGCCGTGCCGATGGCCTGTCACATGCGCTGGCGCTTCACACTCAACCTGCGCGAAGCGTTCCACTTGTGCGAACTACGTTCGTCGCAGCAAGGTCATCCGGCGTACCGCCGTGTTGCGCAAGACATCTACCGACTCTTGTCTGCGGTGCATCCAACGTTGACAGCCGCAATGCACTTTGTGGACATGCACGATCATCCACTCGAACGCCTTGCAGCAGAACAACGACTCGACAAAAAACTCGCATCACAAAAATAAAAATCCCCTCGCACTGGTCACCACCAACCAGTGCGAGGGTGTCTACGGGCGACTATTCTTCTTCGGCTTCCTCTGATGTATCGTCGTTTTCGACAGGACTCAGCACGACGCAGTCACTGGCGCGAACGACCGTCTTGTAGCGCTTCACTCCCGTCTGTTTGTCGTCCCACGACTGCGTCAACAAACTCCCACGGACCAACACACGAGACCCACGTGAGAGGTTCTTGGCGCAGCGTTCGGCCAGCTTGTCCCACGCCTCGACCGTCATCCACTCAGATTCGAAGCCGTACCCGCTACTGGCGTTGCCAGTCATGCGTTTGGTGGCCACGCTAAAACTGCAGACCTTGCTTTTAGCACCGATGGTCTTGAGCTCCGTATCGTTCCCCAACCAGCCAATCAATTCGACACTGTTGAGTGTCCCTGCGATACTGCGCATATGCGCCTCCTTGTGTGTCATTCATACGCATGTGTATGAACGTTCGCAAGTACTACCGTCACAGCATGGCAAAAAGGTACGCGGGGCGCCAAAATTCCCCGTAAATCATCAAATCGGCATCTGTTCAAGATCTACTGCTGCTCCCGAAAAAGGTGCTGCTGCCGGACTTGCATAAAAGAGCACTGCGCTAGCAATGTCTGCGGGGCGTAACAACACCCCTGTCGGACGCGTCTTGCCGGCAGCGATATGCCAATTGGCGGGGCCGTTGAGTTCTTTCTGAAGCCGATCTTCCCCGTCAGTATGTGTCCAGCCAATGTTCAGACAATGAAATCTGATGTGCTCGTGCCGATGCGCAGCCGCCAGATTCCGCGTCATGGTCATCAACGCTCCCTTGCTTGTGGCATACGCCAGAAGCTCCGGAGCACCGACATAGGCATTTAACGAACCGATGTTGACCACCACCGCACCGTGTGCATTCTGGCGCATACTCGCAAGCGCATGACGCGTGATCAAAAGCGGTGCCCTCACATTGAGAGCCATCATCGCATCAAAAAAATCCGCATCAGTCTGCTCAATCCGTCCACGTGTGACCGAAGCAGCATTGTTGACAATGACATCAATGTGACCGTATTGACCCAATGCAGCGTCGACGAATGCCTCACACGACTCGGGCAACCGGAGGTCTACGTTCACCCAGGTAGTGTGTTCGGGTGCGCGAGCACATAGTGCCGTTGCGCCATCCTGCTCAAATCCGCAGAACACAACCCGCGCGCCTTCATCCAAGAACTGGCACGCAGTTGCATACCCAATTCCACTCGTAGCACCACTAATCAGTACGACCTGTTGCTCGAATCGTCGGCACATTGCATCCTCCCTCAGCGTCTATTCATCCATTGTACGAGGAACCGCACCAAAAAATGCACCAAAGCCGGTATACTAGAAAAAACAGAAAGGGGCAGTAATAATGGAACTATCAATTAATGGCAAACTCGTCACAATCGCCGATAACGGCGATTCGCGCCCGCTTGTCCTCGTTTTGCGTGACGAGCTCAATATGACGGGCACAAAGTTTGGTTGTGGGGCAGGAATCTGCGGCGCATGTACCGTCCATGTCGACGGCGTTGCCACTCGTGCATGTCAAACTCCAGTCAATCAGTTAGCGGGCAAAAGCATCACCACCATAGAGGGGCTGAGTCTTGCTGATGGATCACTCCACCCCCTCCAGCAAGCATTCATTGAACACCAAGTGCCCCAGTGCGGCTGGTGCATGAGTGGTCAGATTATGACTGCAGCCGCCTTATTGGCAGTCAATGCAAATCCAAGCAGAGCCGATATCGTCACTGCCATGGATACCAATTATTGTCGCTGCGGCACCTACCATCGCATTCGTAATGCAGTCGCCCATGCTGCATCACTCAAAAACCCGGTGACAGAATGAAGAATCCGTCTTTACGTTGGAAGATAAGCCGTCGTGGATTTCTCGTCGGTGTAGGAACAACCGTCGCGGTCGTCGCTGTGGGTTGGGTTGCGGGCAAAAACTCGCTCCGCCTTGCAATATCGAACATGGCCGAAGGCACCGAAAAAGCCATTACACGCGGGGCGCCTCCCGCAACTCCGATGCAATGGCTCAGCATCAGCGCCGATAATATTTTGACTGTGCATGTCCAAAAAATCGAGATGGGCCAGGGAATATTGACGGCTTTAGCCCAAATTGCAGCAGAAGAACTCAGTCTGCCATGGGAGAATGTTCGCATCGTCATGGACCCGACCGGTTCACCCGTCCAAGACCCGAACGGCACCGGCAACAGCGAAAGCGTCGTTTCACACTACTTACCACTCCGTAATGCCGCTGCGACACTCCGCGATATGCTGGCCGCTGCTGCTGCGACCCAACTCAACGTTCCAGTCGCCGCCCTCAAAAACACCCCTACTGGTTTTGTCACCGATTCAGGGGTTGCACGCACCTATGGTGCAATCGTTGCGGCGCACACAGCTGAGTGGGTGGTCCCCGAGACAGCGCCAGTGCTCAAGGAGACATCGGCATTCAGCTTGATTGGTACTTCGCAGAAACGATTAGATATCCCCGCAAAAGTAACCGGTACCGCAGTCTACGGTCACGACGTTCGCCTCCCCAATATGACGTGGGGCGTGGTTGCTCGGCCGCGTATCATTGGTGCGGTGATTGCGTCCGTCGATCCGAAAAATGCAGCCACAATGCCTGGTGTCGTCGCCATTGTCAACGAAGATTCATTCGTCGGTGTCGTTGCCGAAACAAAGGCACAGGCACAAACGGCACTGCTGACCATGGATATTCAATGGAAGCTTCCTGACACGCTCGTCACCCAGGCAGCCATCGACGCAGCCACAACGGTTGATCCTGCTACTGGTGTCGAAATCCAGCGCGACGGAGATGCGCTCGCAGCACTCGAGTCTGCAAAGACCGTCTACACCCGGGAATTTCGCACACCGATGGCAGTACACGCACACCTCGAACCACAAGCTTCGGTGGTCGATGTTCGTCCCGATGGAGTCGATGCTTGGGTCTCAACCCAGGTACCTGCGGGGATGGCCTCGGCAATTGCAGAGGCACTCAACCGGGAAGCGGCAAATGTCACCGTCCACCCTGTCTACCTCGGTGGTGGATTTGGACGAAGACTCGATGCGGACCTTGGGATTGAAGCTGCACGACTATCGGCTGCAGCGCAACGCCCCGTTGCGATAGCCTGGTCTCGTGCTGATGAATTCCACAACGGATTCGTACGACCACCGACCCACCACGTGATGCGCGGCAGTCTCGCTCCTGACGGAACCATCGAAGCGCTCAGTCATCACCAAGCGAGCGGTGATGTGTTGCTGACGATTTTTCCGGCCGCAGTCGGAACGTTCCTCGGCTGGGATATCGGAGCGGTACGTGGAGCAAAATGGTATTACACCGCCAATGCAGGTCGCCTCATGACCGCTCAACGCGTGCAACTTCCCATCGCAACGAGTTTTTGGCGTGGCCTTGGTTTGCTGGCAAACGGGTTTGCCATCGAAAGCTTTATCGATGAACTCGCCGAAAAAGCTGGCATCGATCCGTTGACATTCCGTATGCAGAATTTACCAGACACCGAGTTTGGTACGCGCATGAAGGCGACGCTCAATGCTGTCTCCACGCTCGCCAATTGGAATAGCGGTCCTCCTGAGGGGCACGCCTACGGATTAGCATGCTCTGCAGACGCAGGTACATGTGTGGCACAAATCGCAGATGTGTCGATTGTTGATGGAGCAGTCCGCGTACATCACGTCTATGCAGCGATCGATTGTGGATTGGTCATCAATCCTGACGGCGTCGTTGCGCAAACCGAAGGCGGCATTATGATGGGGGTCAGTTCTACACTCATCGAAGCACTGACGGTTGTGGATGGGGCATTCAGCGCGTCTAATTTTGATGCATATCCATTGCTACGTAACAACCAAGCGCCAGATATCAGCGTCGTCATTGTGCCGAGCACTGCAGCTCCTGGCGGCATGGGTGAACCTCCCATCGGTCCCATTGCAGGTGCAATTGCCAATGCGGTGTATCGGTTGACGGGGTCGCGACCGCAAACGCTCCCTATCGAGATTCAAGCGAAATAGCCCGCAGATACGCACAAGCGTATTTGCATTGTCAGATTTGACGCGTTATACTATGAGTGTGTGGGTCAGTAGCTCAATGGCAGAGCACTTGCCTTTTAAGCAATGAGTTGTAGGTTCGAATCCCACCTGACCCACCACACTTTTTTTCGTCGCACATAGCGACCTAGAAGCGATCCATACCGCATCCCGCCAGGGGGCAAAATGAAAATCCCAGATCAACGGCTGCGTCGTCAGCTACGTTCTGTCCTGCTCTGTATCAACGGATACATTGAGCGGGAATTTTGTGTTGTGTGTACAAGAAATCCCTACAAGTCACTTTCAGACTTCCCCATCGGAACAACTCCTCACATTTGTGGATCTATGCCGAAACAGGCATTGCCATATGACATCCAAATTTTTGCACGGCTCACCAGCCTCGCAAAAAAATTATCGGGGTGGCATAGACGAATGTACAGAGGAGGGCTCAATGGACAATGTGCCAACGGCACCCCACACCGACCAGGATGAGTTTTCACCGGTAGGAACACTCCTATTTGTGATGATTATGCTCATCGGCTATGTCGTGTATTGGGGCTACATTTGGTTCTTGGTCGTCATTGAACGGGGAGGAAACTAAACATGCATATTGATCGTCTCGAACGCTACTGGATTATCGCCGTCGGCGTAGTATTCGGCGCATTTGCTGCAGCAATTGTCGCATCCGTCGTGGTATTTGGTGTCCATCTGCCGAGCCCGGTCGGGCGCATCGACCCAGCCAAATTAGCAGAATCCGAATTTGCCAAACCAGGCCTCACCCAAGACAGTGAGCATGCCTACACCTTGCGCATGGTAGCCAAAATGTGGAGATTCGACATAGGGTCGAAAGAACCGCAGCCTACAATCAAGTTACCCGCTGGAAGCAGGCTCAAAATCGTTGCCACGAGTCTCGATGTCACACATGGAATATATGTGGAACGACACGATGTGAACGTCATGTTGCTCCCCGGCCAGATTTCGCAGGTCGAAGTCTTGTTCAGTAAACCTGGCATTTACCACATTATTTGCCACGAGTACTGCGGCCCAGGACATCAAGCCATGATTGCAACGATTGAAGTTAGCTAAAGGCAAAAACAATGCAACAAACGAAACCATACATCAGCACTCCAGAACTCACGTTCCCCAAAGTGGGATTTTTGTCGGCAGAACAATGGATAGTGGGTTCCCATGTTTTGACCGGATTAGTAGCGTTGCTGATCGGTATCTTCCTCGGACCATTCCAGGTTTTTCGGCGGGCACCTGCACTCAAGTGGGAAATCCCTGTGTTCAGCTACTACTATCAGGCATTGACGGTCCACGGCGTCTTGAATGCCCTCTTCTTCACCACGTTCTTCATTGTGGGATTTAGTTACTTCATCTTGATGCGTTCACTCAAGCGCGAGATGTGGAGTACCAAACTCGTATGGATTGCCTACGCACTGATGCTCATTGGATTGCTGCTGGTCCTCTATGCACTCATAACGAATCAAGCAAACGTGCTATACACGTTCTATCCATCGCTCATCGCCCACCCTGCGTTCTATCTCGGCCTGGTGTTGCTCGTTGTCGGTACATGGATTGTGACCGCGAATTTGTTCTTGACGTACAACCTCTGGCGGAAAGAAAATCCACAAGAACATTTACCACTGGCAGTCTTTGCGACGTTGACAAATTTTGTTTTATGGTGCGTCGCATCCCTCGGCGTCGCTATTGAAGTTTTGTTTATGTTGTTACCTCTGTCACTTGGCCTTATCACGCACACAGATCCTCAAGCCGGCCGTGCGTTGTTCTGGTTTTTCGGACATCCACTGGTGTACTTCTGGCTCCTTCCCGCGTATACATCGTGGTATACCATGCTTCCAAAACAAGCCAACAGCAAGATTTTTTCTGATCCACTGGCGCGCGTCTCTTTCATTCTTTTGATGATTTTCTCAATCCCGGTTGGCGTTCATCACATGTTTACCGATCCAGGCGTGAGTGCAGTGATGAAGGGCATCCAAACGGTGTTTACCTTCATCGTTGCAGTTCCCAGTTTATTGACTGCGTTCAACGTCGGTGCCATGCTCGAACGTGCCGGTCGCAACCGTGGCGCCAAAACGCCATTCGACTGGATGTGGAAGCAAGACTGGAAGAATCCCGTCATCGCAGCCCAAATCTCTGCGATGCTGTTATTCATCACCGGCGGGGTCACGGGTATTATGAACGCGTCACTAACGCTCAACATTGCCTTGCACAATACTTCTTGGATCCCGGCACACTTTCATCAGACGTTGGGGGGCGCAGTCACCCTGACATTCATGGGCATCTGTTACTGGCTCATCCCAATGATTCGTGGTCGCGGGCTGTATAGTGTCAAGATGGCGCTCTGGCAAGTGCATACGTGGTCTATCGGCATGATGATTTTTGGTTATACGTACGGCGCCGCAGGGTTAATCGGCGTACCCCGTCGTACCGACCTCGGTGCAGCACCGTACATCAATCCCGAAGCGGTGCCCTACCTCAATATGTCCATCATCAGTGGTGTCCTACTACTCATCAGTGCGATCCTGTTCTTCATCAATATGGCTGGCACGATGTTGCTATCCAAGAAGCAATTGACCGAAGAAGCACCAATCGATACGTATGTCGAATCGAAGTCTCCGTTGTGGATGGAGAAGTGGGGGCTCTGGTTGAGCATCGTCGGGATCCTCTGTGTCATCGCGTGGGCACCGGTGTTCCTCGAAGTAGTCGACTTCACACATGGATTCCAGATACCTGGGTACAGTCCAAACGGCGGTCTTTACAAGCCATAGCGGTATACCGTGGCGGGGTCTTCGGACCCCGCCACGAGAGGATTCGTGATGTTTAAATCTTATGCACCATATGAATTTTCCCTTCAGATGAGTGCTGCCATGTGTTGGGGCCTGTCTGTTTGCAGCCTCCTCTTTGCCTATGCATATAGCCAAGACATCACGGCGATCGTGGCATCCCCCGCGCAGATTTGGGCATTTGTTTGCGGAGTTCCTCTGCAAAGCAATGCCACGCTGCCCATTCTCATCGGGATGGGAATCTGCGCTGCTGGGCTGGGCAGCATCCTTATGGTCATCCGCAAGCGCGCGCTGACCGAGTAGCCCACCACCTGTACCTGCCGTATGTTAGACTACAGGGGCGTCACTTCTGGCGTTGCCTGTTTTTGGTGTGAGAGGTCGTATGGAAGCAGACGTCACTCGGCAGTCGACAGTCACCCAAGCAATGGAAGATTATCTCAAAAATATCTACGAACTCTCGCAAGATCAAGCTTCGGTGTCCACTTCACGCCTCGCGGAACGTATGAATGTGCGGCCTGCTTCAGCAACCGGCATGTTAAAGACGCTCGCCGAGCTCCACCTCGTCGCACATACGCGCTATTACGGAGTCACGCTCACTCCAGCTGGTGAACGTGTCGCACTCGAAATTCTGCGTCATCATCGCCTCATCGAACGCTATCTCGTCGAAGCGTTGGGATTTGGCTGGGATGAAGTCCACGATGAAGCTGATCGGCTGGAGCATGTCATTTCGGAGAAATTCGAAGCCCGTATTGCCACACTGCTCGGCAATCCGACCACGGATCCGCACGGTGCCCCCATTCCCGCGATGGATGGCACCATGCCGGTGTTGAGCTCGTTGAGCCTGGTCGATGTAGTCATCGGGCATCTGTACTCCATAACACGCGTCCGTGGCGACAACTTCCCCGAGCGGCTCAAATATCTCGAATCATTGGGATTAATCCCCGGCAAGTCAATCGTCGTCGACACAATTGCACCATTTGAAGGGCCGGTTTCGATTGCCGTCGACGATACGATAGTCGCAATTGATCGCCGGATGGCTCTTTTGATTACCGTCCAAAAAAACGATGCACCCGCTCCCTCGTGAATTTATCACCACCATGGTGAACCTCTACGGGAGCCGTGGCCAACGCTGGTGTGATACCCTGCCAATCCACCTACAGAGGCTTGCAGAAGACTGGAACTTGGATCTGGGTGAACCTTTTCCACTCAGCTACAACTACGTCTGTGCAGCAACACATCGCGCGACAGGGCAGGCGGTCGTCCTCAAAACGTCTCCCGATAATCCGGATTTCCACAGTGAAGTCGCCATGCTCCGCCACTACAACGGCCGCAGCGCAGTTACCCTGCTCGCAGTCCACGAATCACCCACTGCACTGCTGATGCCTGCGGCAACTCCCGGTACACGACTGGTCGACAGCGGACTGTCCGACGATACACAGACACATATTGCAGCCACCGTGATGCGCGCATGTATCACGCCTGCGAGGCCCAATGCACCATTCCCAGCCCACCTGATGCAAGGCGCCGTACTGACCGACCTGCCTGCGCGACACCCGGCAGCGGTAGATCTCATCGGTATTGCACATCACGCCGCAACAATCCGATTTTTATCACAGCGTCATCCGAATGATTCACGGTTTGCATTGCACGGGGACTTACACCACGAAAACATACTGCGCCATGGAACGGATTGGCTCATCATCGATCCCAAAGGTGTTATCGGCGAGCCGGCAGCGGAATGTGCAGCGTTCCTGCGGAACCCCGGGCGCTTGCTCGATAGCGGTATCGACGTTGTCGCGCTGACAATCAAACGTATCGGCATTTTTGCTTCCGTACTGCAGATTCCCGCATCCAAAATCGCCCATTGGAACTACGCACTCATGGTTCTGTCTGCGTGGTGGTGCTACGAAGAAGCACAGACCATCCCATCGCGTGTATGCGGCTATATCGACGCATTCGCGCAGGTTGCGGCACACTGTGCGCAGCAAGAAACACACAAATAGCCCACAGACGCTTGGCGTCCGTGGGCTCGTTCGTATCTCCTCAGTACTTCAGTTTTGCCTGTGCCTTGATCCATGGAAAAACGGTTGAAACCTTCGTATAGACACCCGGATACCGCGCCAGTGCACAGTCATTGCCCCAACTCACAATCCCAATCTGGATTTTGGTGGCATCTTGCGTCGTAACCAATGGGCCACCACTGTCACCCTGGCAAGAGTCTTTGCCACCGATTGCATATCCCGCGCAAGCCATGCGACCGGTTATCCCGCCGTCATAGTACGTATTGCACGCACGTTGTGACACCATCGGCACTTGCACCTTGCGCAACACATTAGAGACTTCGCCGCCGCTTTCCGTTGTGCCCCAGCCCGAGACCGTCGCCATTTTGCTCGCTGTATACAATGGATTGAATGAGGCCGCTGTCGTGGCAAGCTTGACAACCTTCACCCCCACACTCGGAGTGACAGCCGCGTTGAGCCTGAGTACCGCGACATCAAAATCATACGAATCAGGGTCGTAGCTCGGATGGACTGCCACCGCACTCACCAGCCGCTGTTGGAAGTATGGATTGAGGTTGTTTTTTGCCAAAGAACCGATATTCTGCAACCCGACATACACCCGGAATTTATTCGCGCTATAGGGATCACCAAAGTCATCAACCGAACAGTGCGCCGCAGTCAACACATATTGGTTTGCGATGAGAGAACCGCCACAAATATACCCATCGGCCAAAACCAGAACTTGGTACGGGAATTCTGCCATGGTCGCTGCGGTTCCGCCGACAATCTTTGGGCGGGCAATGAGTTGTGCGTGCGCAGATGGGAATCGCAGTGAAAGTGTAAAAACCACCATGAGAAACAGTATGAGTCGCTTCATCAAACCCTCTTTCCGTGCTTCAACCGTACATAGAGTACAGACGCTGAAAGTGTCCGATTCGTTCAATTTTGATAACGGAATTTCATCCTGCAGCGGCTAGCGTGTACGTGTGGGAGTGCGTGTCCTTTTTGCCGCAGACCCGACCACCAGTACACTGCCATTTCGTAACCCGATGACACTATTGAACTGCTCTGCTGCAATCGACACCGCGTTATTGGTGAAGGGTATACTCAACTGCATCGACGCATTCGCGCTGGTTGCGGCACACTATGCGCAGCAAGAAACACAAAAATAGCCCACAGACGCATTGCGTCCGTGGGCTCGTTCGTATCTCCTCAGTACGTCAATTTTGCCTGTGCCTTGATCCATGGAAAAACGGTTGAAACCTTCGTATAGACACCCGGATACCGCGCCAGTGCACATCCAACGCCATAACTGACAATCCCTATTTGGATTTTGGTGGAACCTTGCTTTGTGACCAATGGGCCACCGCTGTCACCCTGGCAAGAGTCTTTGCCACCGATTGCATATCCCGCGCAAGCCATGCGACCGGTTATCCCGCCGCCATAGTACGCATTGCACGCAGCAGTTGACACCATCGGCACTTGCACCTTGCGCAACACATTTGAGACGCTGCCGCCGTAGGTCGTTGTGCCCCAGCCCGAGACCGTCGCCATTTTGCCCGCTGCATACAATGGATTGAATGAGGTTGATGTCTTGGCAAGCTTGACGACCTTCACCCCCACACTCGGAGTGACAGCCGCGTTGAGCTTGAGTACCGCGACATCAAAATCTTCCGAATCAGGGTCGTATCTCGCATGGACTGCCACCGCACTCACCAGCCGCTGTTGGAAGTATGGATTGAGATGGTTTTTTGCTAATGAACCCCTATTCTGCAACCCTGCATACACCCGGAATTTATTCGCGCTATAGGGATCACCAAAGTCATCAACCGAACAGTGCGCCGCAGTCAACACATATTGGTTTGCGATGAGAGAACCGCCACACACATACCCATTGACCAAAACCAGAACTTGGTACGGGAATTCTGCCATGGTCGCTGCGGTACCACCGACAATCTTTGGGCGGGCAATCAGTTGTGCCTGCACAGATGGGAATCGCAGTGAAAGTGTAAAAACCACCATGAGGAACAGTATGAGTCGCTTCATCAAACCCTCTTTCCGTGCATCTTCCGTAAATGAAGTATAGACGATATCATCGGTCGATTCTTTCAATTTTCACCTAAAAACCACAACACACGTCCACTAGCGCGTACGTGTGGGAGTGCGTGTCCTTATTGCCGCAGACCCGACCACCAGTACACTGCCATTTCGTAACCCGATGACACTATTGAACTGCCCTGCTGCAATCGACACCGCGTTATTGGTGACGGGGATACTCAACTGCCCCTGAGATTTTTGCCCCCAACCAACCACGGAACCATTGCGTTTGAGTGCGAGCGAAAATCCATTCCCCGCGCTGATAGCATAGACATCCTTGAGCCCTGGCGGTGGGATTGCTTGCTGAATGCTGTTATTGCCCCACCCGATGACCGTTCCCGTGTCGCGCAGGGCAAGTGCGTGATTGGTGCCGGCACTGATGCCGACAATGTGTGAACCAGCGGTGCTGGGAATCGACACTTGGCCAGCAGTGTTTTTACCCCAGCCTATGACTTTGCCTGAGCTTTTCAGCGCAAGTGAATAGCCATTGCCAGCAGCAACCGCAACAACCCCGTTCAATCCTGCCGGTTTGCCACTACACTGCTTGCTGAGGTCACTCCCCCAACACAGCACTGACCCCGCTTTGATGGCCAAAACGTGACTTGGACCAGCCGCGATACTGGTCACCCCGGAATGTGCGGCGATGGGAATGTTGAGCTGCCTATAGTCGTTTGCACCCCAGCCATAGACGCGCCCTGCCCGACTCAACGCTATGGTGTAGTTGTTCCCTGCTGCAACATCATCGAACAACACTGTTGCGAGCTTGATTGGAATCGTCGACTGCCCTTGCGAGTTAACCCCCCAGGTAACGAGGGTCCCGTTGTAGAGGGCCGCAACAGAAAAAGAAGCACCGCTAGCGACCCTTTTCACGGCGATCGGCAGCGGGGTGGGCGTCACCGTCGGTGTGCGAGTTCCGGTCGCAATGCGCGTGGAAGTTCGGGTCGCTGTCTGCGCCTGTGTGTTACTGGCAGTCGGCGTGATACTGGCAGTCGGTGAAGGACCAAGTGCCTCGGTATACGATGTAATCCAACTTTGAAAAAACGATACCCGCGTATAGATTCCCGGATAATCCGGCCAGGCACACCCTTCGCCGGAACTGACAATCCCCACAACAGTGAATACCGAGGTATCTACGGTAAACAACGGTCCGCCGCTGTCACCCTGACACGCATCAATTCCACCGTTGTCATAGTCCCCGGCGCACATCATGCGTGTCGTAATCGGCTGTGAGATGTTGATGTATGTATCATCACAATGTGAATTGATCACCACAGGCACCGTGACCTTGCGCAAGTTCGATGAAGAACTGCCGCCATAGCTCACCGTTCCCCACCCTGCAACGGTCGTTATTGCGCCATCAGCATATAACGGCTCTGCCGCTGGTAAGAAACCAAGCTGCGCGACACCCACTTGCGCCGTCATCGTCATTGGAGTGGCGAGCTCGAGCAACGCGATATCGTAGTCGTATATTGATGCATCATAGCTGGCATGCGTTATCACGCGTGTGATGGCGCTGGTCTGAGCATAGGGGTTGCACCCATTACAGCTGCTGTGCATACCCATGGCAACCCGATATTGCGATGCACTCGCACCCGACACGCAATGTGCTGCAGTCATCACCCACGTCGGGGCTATCAACGCACCACCACATCGGTGGCTGGTGATGCTCCCTGTGTAGTAGATATATGCCATGAATGGAAATTCGTTCGGGGTCGCCTCGGTACCGCCTACGATTTTTGGGGTAATCAGTGTTTCGGCACGCACACGGATGTGCCAGCCTACCACTACCGAAAGAAGGATAAGACACATAACCAATCGGCGCATAGTGCTCTCTACTGAAGGATTAAGAATATCTTACACCGCCTATAAGCTACAGACGACTCCGGACGTATGTATGTTCCACCAAAAAATGCTTCACATTGCGTATCCGACTGGGATTGTGTATGCTTATGTGGTTATGTATACACCCATAGAGGAGCCTCTTGTGAGCAATAAATCTCAACCCAAACAGTTCGACGAGACGGATTTCGAGTTGAATCTCGTCGTCGGTTCAATTTTCACCGTGACGCCCCAAGAAGACAAAGCTGCCTTCGAGAGCGAACGCCAATGGGTCGAAGAAATCCAGGACCTCTTGCGTGGCGAAAACATCATCATTGATCTCCTGGCCAATCCTGGCACGATGATCTGGGAGGGAGGCATTCGCCACGGTGTCGACCTCGACCGGCTCTGTCTGATTGCTGCGTATATGGAAAACGGGATGGACTTCCAAGCCATCTTGAACCGGCCTTCAAAAGAAGAAGACGACACCGATCCACTCCTCGAGCGTATCTGGGAAGACGAACTAGACACCCAGTTCCCGCACCTCATCAAACATCAGGCCTTGGACGGGTATTACTTGCCCATCGACTTCCCCGAACCGATTTGGTTCTTGCCAGAATCAGATGCAGAGGGTGAAGATCCCGATAATGAAGACGTCGAAATCTTTTCGTTCGGGTCTGCACCAGCACTGATTCGCGAGTTGTACATCTTGCGCGGGCTGATGCAACAATTCGAAATCTCGCCCAAGCATGCCACGATGCGCTGTCTGAATGCCTTGATGGAAGGCGCGCAGACCAGTGTCAATACGGATTTGCCGCTGTTGATTTGGTAAACGAAGCCTAGACCTGTGCTATACTTACTTTTTAGTAGGTTCGAGCAAGGATGTATCGGTCGATGCAGGATATCCCTCTCATTTTGAACGCACCAGCGACGACTTCGCGCGACGATACGCCGCGCGACCGTCGCTATTATGTGTGGACGGTGGGCTGTCAGATGAATATTTCGGACTCTGAGCGGCTCGAAAGCGGGCTTCAGAGCGTCGGCTATGCACCGGCTTCCCGCCCCGAAGACGCAAGCTTCGTGGTGCTCAATTCGTGTAGTGTCCGTGCCTCGGCAGAAGAACGCATTATCGGCAAAATCGGCGATCTTCATCGCGTCAAGCGCCAGAATCCCGATTTAAAAATCGTGCTCTGGGGCTGTATGGTAGGTCCCGAGAACACATCGATATTCAAGGAAAAACTGCCCATCGTTGATTACTTCGTCTCGCCATCAGCCGTTGATGAAGTGGTCGCACTGGCACCCAATGCCATTTACACGATGGATGAGCCAGCGTTGCCTGTTGCCGATTGGACCAATCCACCGGTCGTAGTCTATGTACCCATTCAATACGGGTGCAACATGACGTGCTCGTATTGTGTGATTCCCCTACGTCGTGGCAAAGAAATCAGCCGACCACTCGACGAGATTGTCGAGGAAGTCACGCGCATTGTTGCACGTGGCGCCAAAGAGATTACTCTGTTGGGACAAATCGTCGACTCCTGGGGGCACGACCTGCCCGGTCGCCCAGAACTGGCCGATCTGCTCATCGCCGTTCATGCAGTACCAGGATTGGTCCGACTCCGATTCTTGACGTCACACCCAGCCTGGATCAATGAGAGGCTGATGCAGACGATGGCGAGCCTCCCAAAGTGCCCGCGCGAAATCAATTTGCCCATCCAACATGGGCACGATGCAATGCTCAAAAGAATGCGCCGTGGCTATACCGTTCAACGCTATCGCGAGCTTGCAGCCAGCCTACGCCGTGTTATGCCAGATATTTCGCTCAGCACTGATATCATCGTGGGGCATCCCGGTGAGTCCGATGAGGAGTTTCATGCAACCGTCGACCTCGTCAAAGAAATTCTCTTTGACAAAATACATATCGCTGCGTTTTCTTCACGGCCCGGCACACGTGCCGCGACGCTCGAAGAAGACCCTGCCCAAGCTGTGCCAGAGGGCGTAAAAGCCCAACGGCGCATCGAACTCGAACGCGTCCAAGAAGAAATCGCCACGCAGCGCAGCGCACGGCTCCTGCACACGGTGGTCGAAGTCTTGGTCGAAGCCGAAAGCAAGGGCAAATGGCGTGGCCGGTCGAGTGGGAATCAGCTGGTGTTCTTTGGAAGCCCAGAAGACTGGCGTGGTCGCATTGCACGTGTGCATGTAACCCACACCAGTCCGTGGTCCATGTCTGGGGACGTCATTGGCGAGGCCGATGCAGACTAAACGATGGCTTGTGTTGTGCCTCGACATTGCAGTCTGCCTGCTCTGTGCAGTCGGTGCTTCGATAGCCGTTACCCTCCTGTTTGCATGGATCCAGCCCACAGGTCAGGTGCCTACACTCAAGAGCATGGGGATCTCGGCGGTCATTGGAGTGCTCTTGCTGCAAAACACGCTCATCCTCGCATATGTCATTTGGCGTGCAGGTGATTGTCGTACCTGGCTTTGGGGGGACGCTCAAGCACGGTTCGGCCATATCCTGGTGTACAGTGCGGTGGCGGTTCCCTTGGTACTCATGGTCAATATCGTCGTGGGTGCAGTGTTTTTCGTTTTTGGAGTGCAGCATAACCAGTCTGCGTTGTATCCTCTGACTGCTGGGGACACTCTCGGTCAAATCGGTTTTTTTGCCGTGGCAGTAGTGCTCGTGCCGGTCGCCGAGGAAGTTTTGTTCCGGGGCTTCATCTACGGTCGTGTTGCACGCTTGAGTTCCCCAGGAGTTGCGATTGTCTCGAGCGCGGTGATATTTGCAGTCGCACACACCTGGTCTGCGAGTAGTGGCAGTATCGCGCTGGTAGTGCAAATATGCGCGCTGGGGCTCGTTCTCGGCTGGATACGAAGTCAGAGTCAGAGTACATTCCCGAGTATGGTGGCACATGCACTGAACAACGCCGTGGCACTTCTACTCGTAATATCGTGTGTGAACCATCCGGAACTTGGATGCGCCCGTACCTAATGCCGGCATGGCGAAGGAGTGATGATGAGTAAAAAAGACGAGCTGGTACGACAACGTCGACGTCTGCAAACTGTCGCCGTCAACTATGCAATTCAGGGTGATTGGGGCAATGCAATTATCGCCAATGAGGATATGCTTGCCCTCGACGAGAAAGACGTCGAAACACTCAACCGTCTTGCCAAAGCCTACTACGAAAGCGGCGATGTCGAAGCTGCAAAGCGGACGTACGCCGTCGTCCTCGAGTACAACGACCTCAACCCGATTGCACGTCGTGCGCTCAGCGTCATCGAGAAAACCGAAACGCAGAGCAGTAAAACCCGCTCGTACGTCGAAATGCGCAATTTCGTTATCGAAACAGGCAAATCCATCCTGACGACTATCCACATCGACCAGCCAGAGCCGCTCTCGTTGCTTCCCGGTGAAGTCGTATATATGGTCTTTCCCGGTACCAAACTTGCCGACACAGAAAACAAGGGCGAAGGCAAAAAGGGCAAATCCGCAAAACCCAAGGCAACTGGTACGCCCACGTTGGCGGAGCAACCCGCTGCATTACACCTCAATTTGACTTCACTCGATTCCATCCCTTCCGTTGCATATGCGATTGATGAAATCCCCGATGATGCCAACGCCATAGACGTGTACGACTGCAACAACAAAAAAATCGGCCGACTCGAGCCCCGCGTGGCACAGCGCATCATACGATTTATGCGTATTGGGAATCGCTATGCAGCGATCGTCTGGCGTGTCAGTGAGCACTACCATCACGTGGATCTTGCTGTCCGTGAGGTGTACCACAATCCCGACCATCGTGGTGAAGTCTCGTTCCCTGGCAAACTCATCGACGAAGACAAGGCACCGTTGTTGGACCTCGCCGATGAAGAAATCGAAGAAGGTGGGCTGGGAAGCGGCTACGACGAAGAAGAAGAGTTGCCACGGTTGTCTTCGTATGACGATGATGACGAGCCCTTCGAACCAGGCGATGGGAGCAACGAAGACGAAGACATTGACGAGTTCCCTGGCTCCAAGAAGGCGAAAGCCCGCAGCGGTCCTGCTCCGAAACAGACCTACGGAGAAAAGGAAATCAGCCTCGGAGATCTCGCCAAAGACGAAGCAAAGCACGACAAGGATGTCGAAGAAGAATAACTGCTCAGTGCAAACCTTCCCGTTCTGGTGAACGGGAGGGTTTTGTATTTCCCCGCGCCACAACCATTACGTCAACACACACAATACCTGCGCGAAGAAGCGTGTCTATTGCTTCGGACAGGGTTGCTCCCGTCGTACAAATATCATCCACCAACAAGACGCCCCCGTCAGGAATAGTTCCATTCCACGCAAAAGCCGCAGCAACATTCTGTATGCGTTGATTCCGATCAAGCTTGGCCTGCGCGGTCGTCTCTCTAGTACGGACGAGCCCACGCCAACATGGAACCTGCAAATAGGCAGCAACTTCCTCAGCGAGTAAGACCGCCTGATCGTAGCCGCGCTTGGCAACTCGACTCGCTGCAGCAGGCAACGGGACAACAGCAACGTACGTTTTCGTCAGGCGAGGAGCGACACCGCGCGCCAACACCCCTGCATACCGACGCTGACCACAGTATTTGAGCAACAGCAGCGCCTCACGGATGAATCCGGTATACAAGAAGCCGATGCATATCTGTTCTGCTCCTGTAAGCGGGGGAGCCTCGCGGTACCGTGGCGCATGCTGCAGACACCGTTGACAGAGGAGCGCGCCACGAGCAGTGCAGCCGAGACATGTATCCGGGAAGAGCCATTGCAAGAATCGTTCTAGCATACGTTACCTCCTGCGAATGTAACCGCAGCAGGCAGGCAAAAAGGTACGCGCTTTTCTCAATACGGATAGAGTTGTTCTACATCGACGATACGCAGTGCTCCGATTGGGCAGCGTGAGACGCACGCCATATCCTGGAAATCGGCACAAAAATCGCATTTATTGGCTTTTTTGGGTGGTTTGTTGACGATGAGCGAAATAATAGGAATGCGCTGCGCATGGTCTTGCAGTGTTGCCATAACACCAGGAGTAATCGGATCAACAGTCAACGCATCATACGGGCAGGCAGGCACACACAGCCCACACCCATCGCAACTTGGCCCCACCGTCAATACTGAACCTGACCATTGAATTGCGTGCTGCGGGCAAATTTCCATACATTCCGCCCCGACGCGACACTGCCGACACGAATCCAGGATTTGGATAGCCTCAGTACGAATCCCCGTCAACTGCATCCGTGGCACGCCGTGTCGCGATACACAGCCATCGAGGCACAATTGACAGCCCGGCGGACAGCGCTCCACATCGCGGACGAGAATGCGTTCACCGCGCCGTACCCCACGACGTACCAATGCATCCCCGAGTGTATCGAGTTGCGCACCGTACTGATTGCGTTCACGGATACTTGCCTGCAGAAAATCCGCCATATCGGGATGTTGGTCGAGTAGCGTCAAAAACTGCAGTGTTGGCATGGTCAATATCTGACAGGGTGTCAGCGCTCGTATGTCGTCGTGCGCCGGCTCGTTGGTCATGAGTGCCGTTGCCCCAAAAAAATCACCCGCATCCAGGTGCGAGAGCACGTGACCCTCATGTTCGACCACAAACTGCCCAGATTCGATGAGGTGCAACCCGTTTGGTCGGTTCCCTCGGCGAATGACGAATTCTCCACGACGCACCTCGCGCACCAGTAACTGCTCCGCAATGGCGGTTCGCTCTGCGTCGCTCATCACGGCGAGGAATGGCACACGCAGCAATGTCGCCAGAACTAGGCGTTGCCGATAAATCCCCCGCAGCTGCTCAAGAAAGCCAGGAATCAGGTGCGCATCGCCCTGCAATTGTGTCAATGGAATTTGGAGCAGCTGACAGGGCGACAGGGATACGAGCGTTGAGCTCGCGAAGTGATTGCCGAATAACAGACCCTCGCCAAACACATCACCAGCAGAGAGCGTACCCAGTGATGCCTCGCGCCCGATGCGATCATGCAACGTGGCAGACACTGTGCCCTGGAGCACAATGTACAGATACTCACTCGGCATCCGCTCAGTCACAATCGTCGTCTGCGCAGCAAAAACACGCAGAATAGTCTGTCGTCCGATCCAACGCAATTCTGCGACCGAAAGCGTGCTTATCTGCACCAATTCTCGCAATGCGACAACACGCGCATCGTCAGCCATTCTGCGCGTGCGGCGTTGGACTGTCTCGGTTTTGCGCTGTATTTTTTCGCTCATGCACCGGAGTCCCGCGCGCGTGCATCGATGACGCGGACTGCCTGGTAGAGTGCCGTCACTGCAGCCTCGATGTCATCTGCAGCAGCAAATTCTTCGGGACAGTGGCTCCGGCCATCTTTTGTCCGAACAAAGATCATCGCCGCCGGGCAAATGCGTGCCAGCAAGCTGCCATCATGCCCAGCCCCACTCGAGATGCGCATCGTACTCCCGCAACTCGTCACGCAGGCATCCCCAACGACATCGACTAACCACGCGGGGAAGGTAACCGGAGTCGAATCGTGAATCATTTCGATTTCGTACGAGACTCCACGAGAAGCACTTGCTTCATCAAGTGCAAGCGCAATGGTCTGCCAGAGCGACTCGACTTCGGACCAGACCAGGGACCGCATTTCGACCGAAAAGCGAACATACCCAGGAACAACGTTCGATTGATTCGGACCGATTGTCAGTGCGCCGACCGTCGCGACCGTACCGGGGATCCTCTGTGCAGCTGATTCCGCGGAACTGATGACGGTTGCAACTGCTGCCAGAGCGTCATGGCGAAGATGCATTTGTGTCGTCCCCGCATGGTCGGGACGACCGCGACAGATAATGTCGGCGCGACGAATGCCAACTATCCCCGTGACCGCAGCGATTGGCTGGTGCGCGTGTTCGAGGAATGGGCCTTGTTCGATGTGTACTTCGACATATGCAGTGACAGATCCGCTACTGCGGATTGGGTGTCGCACCAGGTCAGGCGCACCACCGACCATGACGAGTGCATCGACCAATCTGCCCCAACCGGGGATATCGATATTGAGCGTGCGCTCATCGATGCCGGCACACATTGCAGTGCTCCCAATCAACGACCCAAGCGGAGTCGATTCTTCGGCCAAGAAATCGATGACTTCGAGTGGGTGGTCGAGAGTGATTCCTTCTGCATTGAGGGTGCGTGCGACTGCCAGCCCCGCCAAAACACCAAGCGCCCCGTCGTACCGACCTCCACCCATCACGGTATCGGTGTGCGAACCCATTATGATGGGTGCTTGCTGTGTTTTCCCGTGGCGCCGCCCGATGAGATTCCCACCTGCATCGACACTCGTCTCGAGGCCAGCCGCTTCAAACTGTGCACGCAACCAAGCACGTCCCGCCAGAAAAGCAGGGGTGAATGCCCGTCGCGTCGTTCCTACACAACCAGGTTCGACGAAGTTCGCCAAGGTAGCGATGTCTCGATGAATCCGTGCATGGTCGATCATCTACTATCCTAATGCAGCAAATCAACGATTCCTGGACATGCAGTCACCGTTATGTCACGTGCTGTCGTGCTCACGACTTCACCGTCAATGGCGACAGGCAAGTCGTTTTCACAGGTGATGTGAATCCGTGGAATCCGCTCCATGCGCACCTCTGGGAGATGGGTATGGGCAGCTTTTTGGATCAACGGAATATACTGCAGGACTTTGACAATGCCGAGCATGTCTACCATGCAGATATCTAGTTGGCCATCATCGATGTGGGCATCTGGAGTCAACCAGAACCCTGCCCCTTGGCACCGACCATTGGCGATAGTGGTAAACATCATGCGGCGCTCGACCATTTCTTCCCGGAAGTGTATCTTCATGGGGAACGCCTTGTAATTCAACAGTGCCTTCAGAATAGCCAAGTAGTAAACAGCCCAACCGGTGAGACGCTTAAACTTGAGTGCTTCGGCGGCGGCTTGCGCATCAAAACCCACCCCAACGGCATTGAGCAGGTACCGATTGACTTGGCCAGGGACTTCGACGAGTCCAAGGTCAATCGGTCGGCGTTTGTTTTCGAGGATGCGCCGAATTCCGCCCGCGATATCGTCTGCTTTGACGTCTTCCAATACTTTCACAAAATCACTGCCCGTACCCAATGGGATGACCCCAAACGCTGCGCGCCTGCCGGTGAGCGCATTCCCCTCGACGACGCCATTGACGGTTTCGTTCAGGGTACCATCACCGCCTATCGCAATCACCACGTCGCTGCCCTGCTGGACCGCTTCGCGCGCAAGCTGTGTTGCGTGGCCTCGTGCATTGGTCAACAACAAGGTATAGGGAATATCTGCGGCACGGAGTGCTTCTTCGAGCGCCGCTTGGCGGCGACCCGCCTTCCCACGCCCAGCCGATGGATTAAGGATGATTGTCGTCTTCGACATACAGACTCCTTTGACCGCAGAGTGTGCCAAAACGGTCATATTCGCGTACTACCTTGGTGGATGCTTGGTATTATAACTGATGCAACATGTACGAATAAGCCTTCGTATCACATTCTGTAGAAAAGGAGTTTTCATGTCATCACATGCTGTCAAACAATCACCGAATCTCCTCATCCGTGTCATCTGGTTTCTTTTGTTGGGCTGGTGGCTCAGTGGTATCTGGACGGTCATCGCGTGGGTACTGTGTATCTCGATTATAGGGTTGCCCTTGGGAATCATCATGTTGAATGCACTGCCCCAAGTGACGACGCTCCGGAGCCGAGACCTGGTAACCGTTCTCGACGCACGTGGTGTCATCACCGTTGTCGATACTGATCAATATCCTCTACTCATACGAGCAGTGTATTTTGTCTTTGTCGGTTGGTGGTTTAGCGCTATCTGGCTCAGCGTGGCCTGGCTGCTGGGCTCGACCGTGGTACTGCTCCCGGTCAGCTTCTGGATGATTAACCGTGCGCCTGCCGCCCTCCTGTTGACCCGCAACTAAAGTCCCGGTGACTCGCATTCGCGTCGCTGTCTTTGCTGACAGCGACGCTTTGAGTCAGTTGTCGTGAATGGTGCTAGAATAGCGACATCCACCGACACAAAGGAAGCAGCAATGACACTCGATATTGCATGGATTCGGAACCAATTTCCCGCACTCGCCGAACAGGTAGACGGTCAACCTGCAGTGTTCTTCGATGGTCCTGGCGGTACACAGGTGCCAAATCAGGTCATCGATGCGATTAGTGACTACCTACGCCACTCCAATGCGAACACGCACGGATCATTCTTGACGAGTCAACGCACCGATGCTGCGATTACTGCATCTCGGCAGGCAATGGCAGACTTTTTGGGTTGTGCTGCGGACGAAGTCATCTTTGGCGCCAATATGACGTCATTGACATTCTCACTGGCGCGTGCCATCGGTCGGACCCTCAAGCCCGGTGACGAAATCGTCACAACCAAGCTCGACCATGATGCAAACGTCGCCCCCTGGCATGCCTTGAAAGAACTTGGAGTTGTCATCCGCGAGGTCGATGTGGACGTCGAAGACTGCACACTGGATATGGCCGATTTCGCCAGCAAAGTCAACGCCAAGACCAAACTCATCGCAATCGGCTTCGCATCGAATGCGGTAGGCACCATCAATGACATCAAAGCAGCAGTCAAGCTCGGACGTGCGGTCGGAGCAATGATTTTTGTGGACGCAGTGCATTACGCACCGCACGGCCCAATCGACGTCAAAGCACTCGACGTTGACTTTTTGGCCTGCTCCCCGTACAAGTTTTTTGCCCCACACAGCGGCACGATCTATGGCAAAAAAGCGCATCTCGAAGGCATTGCAGCCTATAAAGTACGCCCTGCGGGCAATGATTCGACCGAACGCTGGGAAACAGGCACCAAAAACCATGAAATCATGGCTGGAGTCACTGCCGCCATTGACTATCTCGCCGAATTAGGAACTCGCACCGCAGGCAAACCATTTGCGACACGTCGCGAAGCAGTCGATTACGCTATGCATGCGATCCAGGATTACGAGCGCACGTTGAGCGATTACCTCATCAGCGGGCTACTCAAAATTCCCGGTCTGACGTTTTATGGCATCAGTGACAGTAGCGATTTCGGCAAGCGCACACCTACTGTGGCAATTCGCATGGCCAAGCACACCCCCAACGAGGTCGCAGTAGCCTTGGCACACAAGGGGATTTTCGTGTGGGATGGCAATTACTACGCCCTCAATTTGACCGAACGTCTCGGGGTAGAAGAGACAGGCGGTATGGTTCGCATCGGGCTCGTCCATTACAACACTACCCAAGAAGTCGACCGCTTGTTGGCGGCACTCAACGCATTGGCATAGGACCCTGTTTCATTCCGTCCGAACGTGCCCGCGCTGACGCAGCGCGGGCACGAATGCTATCCCGAGCGATCCGAAGGCACTCAACATTCCTACCCACAGATATATCGCGACATAATCACCCGTATTGGTACGTATGGTCTCTACGAGTACGGGCATCACCGCCCGCGCAACAGTCAATACCAACGCCAAAATGCCACTCAGAGCGCCATAAATAGCAACTCCGTACCGGTCTGCAAAGAGCGCCGCCCGGACCGGTGTGATTGCACCAAAGCTCAGTCCAAATAACACTACACAACCCCAAATCCCCCATCCTCCAGGGAACAACATCAACACAACCAGGGCCAGTCCTTGCATGACACACAACGCCGTAGCCAAGGTATACCGCGATACATATGCGCCGAGCGGTGTGAAGAGCAGACGACTCGGCAAAGCCAGCACTCCCGCTGCAGCCGCATACCAGGCTGCGTCAGTTGCACTCAAGCCGCGGTCGATGAGCAACGGCACAAACGTCTGCAACACGACGACGAGTGCACACGTCGACGCCAAAAATGCACCGCCCAACAGCCAAAATCCACGGTCATGCATTGCTTCACGCACTGCATGCAGCGGGACGGGGCGTACCGGTGCGGTCGTCGGCCCATGCGCACCATCGACCACTGCCCCAACATCAGCGGGTGATTTACGCACCCACCAGGCCAGCAACGGGGCTACCACAACCAGCATAACCCCAGCGTAGATCCATGTGGTGACATTCCACGAATAGCGTTCGATCAACCACGTTGTGGTAGGCGTGGCAATGATAATCGCAAATCCGGCGACAAACGTCAGAACGGTCAAGGCGGTGCTTCGTTTTCGGTCAAACCATTGCGCCACAATGACGAACGCTGGTTCATAGAGCGTGGTCGCCATAGATATTCCGAGCATGACCCACACCACGATATGTTGCCATGGCTCGGTCACAAATCCCCACAATGCCAACCAAACTGCGCCCCAGATTGCTCCGGCTGTCATCAACCAACGCGCACCATACCGGTCAAGCAAAATGCCCACCGGCCAGGCGAGCAACCCGGCGACGAGTTGGGCAGCCGTAACCGCGCCATTGATGGTCGCTCGAGACCAGCCAAAGGCCTGCTCTAATGGCACGACATAGACGCTGAACGCGTATATGAGAATGCCGTACGAGAGCGTTTCGGTCACTGCCAATACCGCTACCAAGTTCCATCCGTAGTACCAGCGGCGGGTCACCGGTTCCTCTCGAGCATGGACCGTGTCGCAGATGCGCACCGCGCCCATGTGTACTGTTTGACACGCGCCAACCCGCGGGCAACACACGCTGCAACCAGCAGGTCGTCACGATCGACTCGTTGGAGTGCGTCAGTAATCGACGGGACAGACAGTGGATCAAAGTAGACCGCCGCGTCGCCTGCAACCTCGGGAAGCGCAGTCGTCTGTGCGCACACCACCGTCGTCCCACTCGCCATCGCCTCGAGTACCGGCATGCCGAACCCCTCATAGAGTGAGGGGAACACAAATGCCCGCGCACTGGCAAGCAATCCATAGAGCTCAACATCCGACACGAAGCCCACCATGTGGATGTTTTTTCGCACAGGCGATGCGTCGATGAGCGCCTGGAGCGGCTCGCCCAGCCAGCCCACTTTGCCCGCGATCACCAGATGCGTGTCGTGCGTCTGCGGCATACGCACAAACGCCTCGATGAGGCGTTGCAGATTTTTCCGTGGCTGGAGCGTCCCAACACTCAGAAAATAGCGCGTGTATGCTTGCGGTGTCGCATTGCTCGGCCGGAATGCAGCCGATACGCCATGTGCGATTACCTGTATCCGCTGCCGATCAACCCCGGTATAACGCACCAAATCGTCCGCAGTCGCCTGCGAAATAGCGATAATTCCATCCGCGACCCAAGCTGCCCAGCGTGTGCTCACGCGCAAATAGATGTTTTGGAACGTCGTATGAGCTGCCGCATACGCCAAAAATCCCAAATCGTGGATCGTCGTCACCACCCGCGTGCCCCGCAACAATGGTGCATTCCAGGGGATGACGTGTGATGGAATAAACAAGACATCCGGGCGATCGATGAATACGTCCCATGCAAGGCGTGTATGCGTCCAGAGCCGCGCACCAGGAAGTACTCGGATGGACATTTCCGGCGCTAACGTTGGCAAATCTGAGGGCATCTCGCGGCAGTAGAGGATGTATTGATGCGGACCAGGGTCTGCAGCGAGTGCCGCCAGCAGTTCCCATGTGTAGCGTTCGGTGCCAGTACGCTGCCGCGTCGCCAATCTGCTTATGTCAATACCAATGCGCACAGCGACTCCTTTTCGTCCTGTCTATAGAATAACACTCTCAACAACAGATATTACTGCGCTCCGCACATCACATAACGTGCGGAGGTTTCATTTGTTCGACTTTAGACGTGTATAATACCTGCATACTATTCCAACAAGGAAGCACGATATGCAACTCTTCGACACGCTGCGCGGTCACAAAGCGACGCTCGAGATCCCGACTGACCGTCCATTGACGCTGTACGTCTGTGGCGTCACCCCCTACGACACGACGCATATCGGACATGCCCACACATTTCTGATTTTCGACATACTCATTCGGTATATCCGCTCACAGGGTGGCCAGGTCACCTACTGCCAGAATGTCACCGACGTCGATGACCCGCTCTTCGAGCGCGCCAATCGCGACAACATCGCCTGGGATGCACTGGCCAAGCGCGAAGTCGATCAGTATCTCAAAGACTGCACGGCCATGAACTTCCTCACACCTGACTTCTTCCCCAAAGTCTCGGAAGAAATCGGCGGGATGATTCCCATCATCGAAGGCCTCATCAAAAACGGCAAAGCCTACGTTGCCAACGGCAATGTCTTCTTCGACGTCAGCAGCGAACCGAGCTACGGCGAAATGGCCCGCCTCGGCGGCTACGAAGAACTCCTCAAAACTGCCAACGAACGCGGCAATAATCCCAACGACCCCAACAAAACCGACCCTCTTGATTTTGTGCTATGGCGCACCTCCAACCCCGGTGAACCAACCTGGCCCAGCCCCTGGGGGCTCGGCCGCCCGGGTTGGCACATCGAATGCACTGCCATGTCGACCCGCTATCTCGGCGAACAGCTCGATATTCACGGCGGTGGCCGCGACTTGATGTTCCCCCATCATCCGTCCGAAATCGTTCAGACCGAAGGCTACACCGGCAAGCGCCCATTCACGCGCTTCTGGATGCATGGCGGATTGACCTGGCTGGACGGCGCCAAAATGAGCAAATCCCTGGGCAATTTGGTCTTTGTGCGCGACGCAGTGTTGCAGCAGAGCCCCGATTCGATTCGCTGGTATCTTGCGTCATTCCCGTATCGCGAAGATTTCAACTACATCCGAGCTGATGCAAAAGCCGCCGAAGGCGAGATTGCAGCTTTGGTCAGCGCCTTGCGTGCCCCGGCAGGGAACGGACCTGAACTCGACCTGGGTGCCGACTCCGCAGCATTCTATGCCGCTCTAGACGACGATTTGGCCATGCATATTGCCTTGCAGCACCTCAAGACGATGATTACCCGCATCAACTCGCAGAGCGTCACACACTCCATTGCAGCAGCCCAAAAGCTCCTGCGTGCCTGTGCTCAGGTCATCGGATTCAAGGCAGCAGAATAGCCCTTAGCAGTGATTTTTCGCCATACCAAGGAACGACATGATACGCACCGCCACGCGTCGCATCAATATCGCACTCTGTATCGTCATCCTCTGCGAATGCATCGCGCTCGCACTAGTGCCGTTTGCAGTCCCCGATATTGCGGCGCGTCTGATGCGGCTCACGGTCACGAATCGCCTGCCGACACCAGCATTCTCTGCACGTGACACGCAGCCTCCCTATGCGCGTCCGCTCACGCTCCGTGACACATTCGATACTCCGAGCGCGCTCTGGGACCAAAGCAATGTGACGGTCCAAGACGGTCATCTCGCCATCGATCTGCGACTCCCGCATGCCGATGCATATTCGCTCTGGCTCGGTGATCCGACCATTGGCTCACGGGTAATGGACTTCAGGCTCTCGGCCACGATGACGCAAATATCGGGACCAGATGATGCCAGCCATGGCATCCGCTTCCGGCAAGACGCACCGGACAGTTATCTGATGGTCGCGCTCAATACGCGCGGGTATTGGAGTGTGGTGCGCTCGAACTTTGGGGTACGTGCAGAGCTCGTTCCATGGACCTACAGCCATACCATCCAGCAAGGGATCGGCTCTTCCAACGAGCTCACCGTTGACGCCCGGGGACCACGCATCAGCATTGCCATCAACGGGGTCGTTGTAGATACCATTGTCGATGAAGCAGCGGTACGTGGCCAATTGACGTTGGCAGCCGCCACGGCAGACACCGGCGCCATGCGCGTCGACTTCGATGCGGTGTCGGGTTCGGCCGAAGGCGTCGCAATTTCTGAGGACTTCACGGACAACACCACCACACAATTCAGTACGGGCGGTTCGTATGCCAACGATGGTGCGTACCACCTCCGTGCCAATGCCGGCGTCTCGGTATGGCAGAACTCCCTCCCCCAATCGCAGACACAGGTCACCGATTTTGACCTCAGCGTCGATACACGCATCATCAGTGGTGATCGCGATTCAATTGGCTATGGCATTGTCTACGGCGACACAGGGGACTTTGGCCATTCAATATTGCTCTTCGGTGGCAACGGCACCGTGCAATTGCTCCAAAGCAACCCCGCCAAAGCCACAGAACGATTGCTCGAGCCGATGAAGCTGCCCATGCTCGATACCAGCAAGGACGCAGTCAATCGCATCACCGTCCGCAAAGTCGGCACGACACTCACGCTCTTCGTCAACGACCTTGAGGTCGGCTCCATCGATAACCTCCCGAGTCAATCTGGCAGTGTCGGCATGATTCTGGTCTGTGGGACTGCGCCTGGTGAAGTAGCATTTGACAACTTCGTCCTCACCGAACGCACCCAATGAGTGCCTTCCCGTTCGTCGCAGTCCTCGACATGCTCGAACCGGCGCTCGCAGCCTACCCCGTGCCGCTCATTGATCAGATGGGTCGCAGCAATCCATTCCAAGTGTTGATTGCGACAATTCTCAGTCTGCGTACCCGCGACGACACAACCGCGCAGGTGACTCCACGCCTGTTCGCAGTGCTCGAAAATCCTGCCGTCGGCGCAACGCTCGATCCCGCGACGATTGCAACCCTCATTTATCCCGTTGGCTTCTATCGCACCAAAGCGCAGTCAATTGTGGATATCTGCACCATCCTGACTGAGCGGTATAATGGGGTGGTTCCACACACACTCGAGGAATTATTGGCGTTGCCAGGGGTTGGCCGCAAAACAGCGAATTTGGTCCTATCCGTCGGCTACGGCATTCCCGCGATCTGCGTCGACATCCATGTACACCGCATCTGCAACCGCTGGCAATACGTCGACACAACAACACCGGAACAAACTGAATTGGTACTCCGCGAACGTGTCCCTACCGACTCCTGGATCGCGATCAATCAACGCTTAGTGACCCTCGGTCAGCATATCTGCAAACCCATTTCTCCACTCTGTACGCAGTGTCCGCTACTCCACCTTTGTCCGCAGCACGGCGTGGGCCGACATCGTTAACCATGGAGGAACCATGTACATTCGCTGGATAGTCCGTCACCACAAAAACGCTGAAACAGCCAACGTCTCGTTCTACGACGCCTACCTCGTCGAGAGCTATCGCGACGAAGCCAGCCAACCGCGCCAGCGCACCATCGGCTACCTCGGCAACATCCGCCAAATCAATGGTGAGTTTAGTGCGCTCGAACGCGAAATATTCTTCATTCGAGCCGAACGTATCATGATGGGCATCCCCGCAATTGACGAATCAGAACGTGCCAGCATCAATACCCTCATTCGCCTGAAAATCCCCGATCTCAATACCGCCGAAGTCGAGCGCGCCTTTCGAAACAATATTCGATGGTTCAAACGCTGGCGCCTCTCCCGCGGGATTCCGCTCACCCAAAAAGAAATTGTCGACATCCTCGAAGGTACCGAGGACGATCCACAAATCGACTACGAAGGCATGTGATTCTTTTTCAGAGGAAAGCCGGCCGCGTATCGCGGCCGGATGCACCCGTCACCTGCCTCCATGGGCCGATTGCGCCGTTCCGATTCCGCATGCGTGATACCGCCGCATCCATGACATCCCAACCCTCGTTCCATCTGCGCGGTTGACCGACAGTGCTGTTCCAATACGCACATCTCTGCCGCACCCGCGGCGCCACCACTAATCACCCGTCCAGTACGTTACAGGGGGTGTTTTTTTGTGTCAACACCAGTCGAGACTGCCGGCCATGATCGTGCGTCATATGCAGATGTCGTTCAGTACCCCTGTGCACTAAGCGCACGCATCAGCTCGCCATATCACCCAAGTGCTCGAGCCAACTACGCCATCGCTGCATACCAGTCCGCGTCTGCTTTCGTGACAGATGAATCGCCGAAACGAAATACTGGCAAGTGGCCCAGCCACTGCATCCAAAAACAACGTTCATAGCAGTTTTTCGTGTTGCTAGGGAACTCTCATTGCCAAATTGCATATCCATTTCGGCACAATAGAGGGCACATCACCAAAGAAAAGCGCTGCACGAATAATCGTGCA
Source organism: Thermoflexus hugenholtzii JAD2 (assembly GCA_945881915.1). GTDB lineage: Bacteria > Chloroflexota > Chloroflexia > Chloroflexales > Roseiflexaceae > UBA965. The sequence goes on from CAMCVW010000018.1 coordinate 36,336, forward strand.
GCGCCTCACAGCTGGGACCTTTTTTTAGACTCCGACGACGCCCTCGATCCGGTCTTCGATGTCGGCGTAGATCTCTTGCAGTCTGGCGATGGTCGCTTCGTCGCTCTGCCACAGACCGCGGCTATTTGCCTCGAGGAGGCGCTGGACGGCGGCTTTGGCAGCGTGAGGATTAGCAGCCATGAAGCGCCGGCGCACATCTTCGTCCATGATGAAGGTGTCCGACATACCGTCGTAGACCCAATTTTCGACCGAATCACCGACGGCACTCCAACCCATCACATTGGTAAAGCGATTGGCAATTTCGGTCGCACCCGCATACCCCTGCGCCAGCAATGGCTCAAACCAACGTGGGTTGAGGATTTTGGTGCGCGCTTCGATAGTAATCATCTGTTTGGCACTGGTGATGGTCGTTTTACCGGTATAGGTTTCGGCATAACTCAACTGCACGGTCCGGCCGCTCTCGTAACTCGCTGCCAACTGTACCGCACCACTGTGTCCGTAGTAGTGTTGCATGTCGGTCAAGCCGTACTCGACGCTGTCGATCGCCTGGAATACGTGCTCCACAGTGCCGAGCAAGCTTCGATAGGTTGCTTGTGCAGCCACGCCATTGCGCTTGCCGCCGTATGCAAAACCGCTACGCTTGATGTAGATGGATGCAAGGTCTGATTTACTCTCCCACTGGCTTTCGTCGACCACCATGTCAACTCCGGTACCGTACTCGCCTTGTGCCTGGGTGAACAATCGTGCCGTGGCAGATTCAAACGTCTGTCCTTGTTCCTGCATCGCTACGACGTGCGCTTTGATGGGATTCATGTCTGCTGGCTCATCGGCTCGCGCAGCGCGGACAATCAAGTTGTCCATCAAGTCGAGAATCATCGGGAAGTTATCGCGGAAGATGCTGCTGATGTCGAGTACCACATCGACACGGGCCCGACCCAGTTTGTTGAGCGGAACGAGGTCATACCGGAATATTTTGCCTTGCCCGTCGCGTGCCGGCACTCCGCCAATCAACCCCAGCACCACGCCGATGCTCTCGCCTTCGCTTTTGATGGTGTCGAGTGCCCACAACGTCAGCGACACAGTGGACGGCATCACCCCATTGTCGGCGATGTGCGACCGAATCAATTGCTCTGCCATCTGCTGACCGCGCTGCAGTGCTGCGTCACTCGGCAAACGCCACGGATCGATTCCATGGATGTTTCGACCACTCGGGAGTGCCGCTGCACCACCACGGATGGGGTCTGCACCATGACCAGGCAAGATGTACCCACCCTCGAGTGCATGCATGACAACGTCGATTTCGTCACCACTCTCTTCGAGTCGGATCAACATCTCACGACCATGACTGACCATGTCATTCACATGCGCAGGGGTTGGCTGATTGAAGTAGTTCTTCCAAAACGTGTCAGACGCTTCGCGTCCATAGACCACCTTCGACACGAACTCGCCGCGCACGGTCGGGGCGGAGCCGACATCGACGCCGTTTTCGAGGATGGTCTGCAACAGCCCATTACTACCCATCCGGGGAATATCTAGCGCAGCCTCGACCAACGCAATCGATCGATCGCGAGAGACGCGTTGGCCCATGACATGCAGCCCGTCCAAAATCAAGCGTTGTTCAAGCTCGTCGAGGTAGCGTGTCAAACGCATCCGATACGCACCGTCTGGCTCGCCGGCACGGATGGGCACTTCGGGCACCAAGGGAGCCAAATCTACTGCCGGTACATCGCGCTGTAATTGACTACGCAATTGCGCCAATTGCTTATACAGACCCGCGCGGGCATAGGGAGGAATGAGGTGGCTAATCACCGCGGCACCACCGCGTCGCTTGGCAATGGCCGATTCTGCCGGGTTATTCAACGGGTAGAGGTATAACTGCGGCACATCGCCCATGACGATGTCTGGCCAGCATTCACCCGTCAACCCCAACTGCAAGCCCGGCAACCACTCAGCAGTACCGTGCATACCGACGTGGACGATGGCGTCTGCACCCCAGATATCGATAAGGTACCGATAAAACGCGACAAATTGATGATGCGGCGCATAGTCGTGATCAAAGAGCATGCGCATCGGATCACCAGGGACTGCTAATGGTGGTTGCACCCCGACAAAGACATTGTCTAATTCAAACCCATCGAGGCGGATGGCATCACGCCCAGCAGGTGCGATATCGCCAGGCATCGCCCCCCACTTGTTATCGATGCGCCGCAGAATCGAATCTTTGATAAATTTTCGCAGGTCGTTTACTGGCACGGCAATGTGTTCGCCCTGCCCGCCTTCCATCGTCGCCATCCGTTTGGCGAGCGCGTCAGGTGTCGCTGGAATGTCACCAATCTGGTATCCGTCCTGTTTGAGTCGCGTCATCAACGCATGCAGCGTCGCCGGGACGTTCAACAGCGCAGCAGTGCCCAGCCGACCCAATCCTGGTGGGTAGTTATACACGACGAGGGCGATTTTTCGCTCGTTTGGTGATTTGCGGCGCAAACTCGTCCATTTTGCGGCGATTGTCGCAACGCGTTCAATCCGGTCCGGCACGGTCACGATGCGATCGTTTTCGATTGCACCGATCACGATGGGCGATATGCTGCCATCCATTTCGGGTAAGTCATACATAATGACCGACTGCATAGGAGACACACCCTTGTCGGTCCATTGCTCGAGATTTTGCATCAGCAGGGGTTGTGCAACCATGTAGGGTACGTCGAGCGCGCTCATGATTTCGGCCGATGTTGCGGCGTGTGCACCGGGGCGGGTCGAACCGGCCGGGCCGCCGACCACCGCAAAACCCATGGTGCTGATGACAAAATCGACTTTTTCTTTGGCGACCCATTCGCGCAAGGCGACGTGCGCCTCAATCCCGCTCACAAAGATAGGCAAAACTGCCAACCCTTTTGCCTCGAGTGCGCGGATCAAATCGTTGGGGTAGGTCTGTTCTTGGAGCAAATGCTTGCGGAACACCATCATCGCAACCAATGGCTGCCCGCGCCGGTAATGTTTTGTTTTGATTGCCCAGCGAATGTAATCGGTATTGCTGTCGAACAATTCCGTGGTGTCTGGATGGAAGCAGCCCATCTGCGGAATCATCCGCGGCGGAACAACGGTCACCGAAACACCGAGACAATCGCGCAGAATCAAGCGAATCATCTGCGCCAAATTCGCCGAATCCGGTTGGTTCCAGTAGATGTTGACACTCAACCACGTGCGGAAGTCTTTGAGCTTTGCAGGCATCAACGGCAACAACTTGGCAGCAGCTTTGGTCAATTTGGTATAGGCATACAGGGTATCTTCGTCGCGTCCTTTGGTAATCAACCGAAGGATTGCCTGCATGGGCTTGGGCAAACCAGATTTTTTGTTCGGGTCAATCTGATAATCGCCGACTTTGGTCAGCCCCATGATCTCAGGCATACTCTCATAACAAAAAATCGTCTGCGTGCCGGCACGTTTGAGTTGGTCACCCAACCAATCCGCCTGATCACGATCATTGATGAGCGAGATAAAGACCACGTCTGCCTGGGCAATGGCTTTTTTGAGTGTCTCATCGTGGTCAGTCACATGCCCATCATGGAATCGATGAATACGCACGTCGATCCCGCCGGCGGTCAGCAACTTCTGGACTTCGGTCCAGACATGTGCATTGAACCGCTCCATGCCATTGATCATCGTAATGGTTTTCATTCCGTTTTCCTTCCGGCTGCTACATCACCGTTGAGCTATTGTATTCTGAAAATTACTGCGTATAATAGAGGCGATCATGCTACATAGGAGGTGACGTATGGCGCGTACAATCGTCTTGTTGCTGGTAACTTTGGCATTCTTCTTGCCACTGGCATACAGCATTCTGATGACCTGGTTCGCAGGTGCACCACAGCAGAGCAAGTAGACTCGGCGGTCCCACCCATCCGACCCATGCAACTATGGTTGTGTGGGTTTTTTTATACAAGACTCACCGCCGTCGCCGCAATATCGGCGCCAGTCGCGTTAGGCAAATAGATATACTCGCCACTGAGTTTTTCGGCGAGCTTCCGCCCTTCGCCGCGACTGAGGTAGTTACGCTGTGTGTCGATGACCACCGCTTTGATGCCTTCGGCAGCAACTGCAGCCGCCAACGTGGCGATCTCGACGTCGATGGGGACATCGTTCTGCAAGCCTTTGTTACCACGACCGTCCGTCAAGAACAGCGCAACACACTGCTGGATTCCTTTACTCCGCGCTTGCTTGGCAACCTCGATGGTTCCCAGGAGTGCGGCAGCGAGCGGCGTCGTCCCACCCGTTGGCAAAATGTCGAGTGCCCGTCGCGCGAGTTCGACACTCTGGGAGGCAGGCAAGAGCACTTCGCAGTGCTCACCACGGAATGCCAATAACGCCACCCGATCACGATGGACGTATGCTTGTTGGAGCAATGTCTGCACCGCACCTTTGGCCTGCCGCATCCGATTGAGTGCCATACTGCCGCTGGCATCCACCACAAAACAGAACAAGACACCCGCTTTGGAACGGAATTCTTTGACGCGCACGTCGTCGACGCGCAACGAGATTTTGCGTGTGGTCAGATTGTTTTTGTGGCGCAGGGGTTGCCAGGGGGCAGCGGCACGCAAGGTCGACGGTATGTCAATCCGCGCTCGCCGCGGATCGCCGGCAGTGCTCCGAATGTGTCTGCCGCGCGTACCGTTGGTAGCACCGCGCGAACCCGATCGTCCCCGCCGTATGGTGCGGAACGGCAAATCATTTAGATGCAGCGGCAGTTCGGTCAGTAATGCCGCGAGTATTTCTTCTTGGGGGGGTGCGAGCTCGTCTGGTTGTGGTTGCTGCTCTGCTTCGGGCTGATCATCGTCCTCGGCTTGTGCCTCGTTACTTGGTGGCGGCGGTGGCGGCTGTGCCTGCTGCTGGTCTGCAGGTGGCGGTTCCGGCGGTGCGACGTCGCGCGTTGCCCGCGGCAAAATCACCAGACGCGCCGCCACATCGAGGTCTTCCATACTCACTTCGGAGCGCAAATCGAGTGCAGCAGCAGCACATGCCACTGCGGTGGCATACATATCGACCCGGTGTCCTTCGACTCCGGCCCGTAACGCCAAATCGACCAGCAACTGCTGCTGCTCTGGCGCGATGGTCACCCGCTCGAGCAAATCACGGGCCTGTGAAATCAGCTCTGCATCAAGGACTGCTAACTCATCCCAGTGCGCATAATCGGGATGGATATGATGGTCCAAAACTTCGTGTCGTTGTGCCGCTGTACTCAGGCTGGGCAACAATACGAGTAACCCTATGCGATCGAGTAAGTGCCGCCGCGGCAACCCTTCAGCCGGGTCGTACGTGCCGATTAGTCGGAATCTACAGGTAATCTGCTGGCTCATTCCCTCTCGTTCGAGTTGGACCGTACCAGTATCGAGTGCCCCCAACAAGATATTCACGACTGCATCGGGGAGGAGATTGAGCGCGTCTGCATAGAGCACACCACCATCTGCACGAGCCAACAAGCCACGTCGCGCTGCCCTATTCCCGGTGCGCAACGTCGCTTCGATGTCGATGCCCCCAAGGAGTGCTTCTTCGTCGCTGCCCAGCGGGAGCTCGATAAACCCCGTAGAACCAGCGAAGAGCGACACGCTGGCGCGCGCCAAAGAGCTCTTGCCTGAGCCAACAGGAGCGCCAATAGCGACCCCGCCCAAGCGTGGATCTACTGCCAATATTCGGATTGCTTCGAGCGCTCCGTCGATTCCGACCAGACCGGCCATCGGCATGGGATGTGTCATCGTGTATATCCTGTCCACACAGGGAATTCGCAAGTGTCGTTGTACGGGTGCATGTCGTATAAAACAATTATCACGGCATGCTGGGGAATCTTTTGGGAGACAGATGCATACTAATCGTCAGAATTCGTGGTGTGTTGAATGTGCCACGCTCTATCTGATTCACGGCTTTCGTATGGCGTAACAGACTACTTGAACGCTATTATAGCACCGCGCTCTTTTGTTGCACGATACATATACAAAACAATACATGCACAATCCTTCTACAGAAAATGAATAGCTGTTATTTTGGACATTTTTTATGCATAAATTGCCTACAATTGCGGCGAATGATGTGCAAAATATGTGCAACGAAGCGCGTATGACGCCGACCCATGCGTGGCATTTGCGTGTATTTTGGTATGATAGAAGGAGCCAGACTTGGCATATCGTACTAGAACGAGTTGTGCATGCATATCGTGACTATTTCGGGGAGTATCCGGGCGCAGTCACTCAATCGCGCCCTGCTCCAAGAGTTTGCCCGTACACTTGCCGCCCCACATACCGCACAGATAGTCGAGATACAGGATTTGCCACACTACAACCAGGACAACGAAGAACCCGCACCAGCCGTGGTGACTGCATTCCGGACGGCAATTCAGTCCGCTGATGCAGTCGTCATTGCAACGCCAGAGTATAACCATGGATACCCTGGTACCCTCAAGAATGCCCTCGACTGGGCGTCACGTCCATACGGGAAGGGTGCACTCACTGGCAAACATGCCGCAGTCATCGGCGGCGGCGGCGGAACAGGCGGCATCCGTGCGCAGATTCAATTGCGGCAAGTGCTCAATGGCTGTGGCTGTCATGTGCTGCCCCGTCCCGAGCTCGCAGTGCGCTTCCACGATGCATTCAAAGACGGGGTACTCGTTGATCCCAAAATCAGCGAAATGCTCGGCCGCATCGCCGATGGACTCATTGCCCAAGCGAGTCGCTAATACTGGCCATGTGCTCCCCTTGACAACAGCGGGGGATGTCTGATTCAGATTCCAGGTCTATGGCTGTATTCCCCCTCGGGAGGTTTCGTATGCATCAGGTTTTTGTCGGCAGCAACAGCGGCGCGTTCATTGTCACCTGGCGTGATTCGCTCAGTGACGCGACGATTGAACACCTCGCGGTGGAGCCGGTCATTGCAGCCGCAACCATACCCGGCCGCGGTGTGCTCTGTGCCGTCTATCACAGCAACGAAGACCATGATCATGCCCGTCTGCTGTGGTACGATGCCGCGACGCGGGCGCTCACCCCCGCCAGCGACACGGTCATCCCGAGGGTCACCAACATCGGCATTGCCGACGGCCTGATTCGCATCGGTACCGAAGGCCACCGGCTCTACACCCTCGATGAGGGTGTCGTTACCCGTGACGAAGAATTCGATGCGACCTTGCGGACACACGTGCTGCACGAAAGCAATTACGGCAACGCAATATCGATGATTACCAGCAATCCACGCAGCGGCAAAGGCATCATCGCGGTGAGTACCGGCGGCTTGTGGGTGCATCGGACAGCGGGATGGGAAGTGATGCATCACCCCCACAATCATCATGTGGGGCATCCCGACGAAGATCTGCGCCTCAGCTGCGTGCATGGCGTCGCTGCAGGCTCGCACGGTGATATGCTGGTACAGTTCCACCTTGGGCTCAAACTGTTCGACGGGCAGCAGTGGTTTGATGTCGAAAAACCCGGGCATCATGCAGGATTTTCGACCAACTACCGACCTAGCGACGATGATTTTGTGTCCGTTCCGCTCGCGTTCGACGAACAACGCAGTGCGTTGAATGGCGAGTTATCGTTTTGGATTATCGATGCTACCACCCGGCGCACCACGAATGTCCTGTTCGGTCCTGGTCGCGATTACAGCTGTGTGTTGCGGAGCGGGATGACTCGGAGCGGGAACATCATCATTGCAGGAACGACTTCTGGGCGTGTCGTTGCCCTCGAAGGCACACGCGTCAGCGAACTGCCCCATCACCTCGGACGTATTTTGGCGGTAGCAGCCGTCGGTTGATTGAAGGAGCATCACATGGCACTCGCTTGGCACCAACATGGTCGTTGGCAGGCTCATTGGGTACGCGGGAGTACCACGCATGCGCCGCAGGTGACTCTTTTTCATCTGGCAATCACGATTCCCAAAAAACGTACGATCACGTTTTTGGTGAGTGGCGACGAGCGTTTTGAATGGTACATCGACGGTGTCTGTCACGCCCGCGGCCCGGAACGCGGCGATGGCAGTATGTGGCACTATCACACGGTGACCGTTACCCTCGCAGCTGGGGTTCATCATCTGTCAGCACTGGTCTGGAGCCTCGGTGATGCAGCAGCATTCGCCCAAATCGGCAAAGCGCACGGGCTGATTGTCTCGGCAGATGCCAAAAACAACGCGCTCTGTGCCACCGGCATTGCACCATGGCGTGCCAAAACGCTCCACAGTTACACCTTCACACCACCCAAACAAGCCTGGGGTACCGGATCGAATGTGGTGTTCGATGCACGCCTCCATCCCTGGGACTGGCACACCGGTGGCGGCACAGATTGGCTCCCGGTCGCCCCGGTCTACCATGGCGAAGATTCACTCTACGACTACGAACTCGGCAGTCACAAGCATCTGCAACCAGCGCCGTTGCCTGCGCAGCGCGATGATTTGCGCGGACTGGGGATTGTGCGTTACATCGATGCTGCGACCGAAGAGAACGCAGCAGCAACCGTCGTTCGCAAAAAAACCGATCTTCAGAGCCAGCACGTGGCATGGCAGGGAATCGCCGATGGAAGTGCATCCCTGACCATCCCGGCGCATACCACGGTACGGGTCATCTATGACCTCGGTATCTATGTATGTGGCTACCATCGGATGGTGCTCAGTGGCGGGACGGCAGCCCGGGTCCGCATCCACTGGGAAGAATCCTTGTCGACGAACCCAAAGGAATACTTCCGCATCAAAACCAACCGGAACGAGGTATTCGGCAAAAACTTTGCAGGGGTGGGCGATATCTTCATCGCCGACGGGTCAACGCAGGCAAGTCATCAACCGTTGTGGTGGCAATCGGGTCGGTATATCGAGGTGCTCGTGACCACCGCGGATGAGGCGTTGACCATTGAATCACTGCGCATCGCCGAAACAGGCTATCCCTTCGCATTCACCGGCGTCTTCGACAGTGATGATCAGCGCCTCAAGAGCGTCATCCCCATGATGGAGCGCGTCTTGCAGATGTGCTCCCACGAAACGTACATGGATTGCCCCTACTACGAGCAACTGATGTACATCGGGGATACACGCCTCGAGGCGTTGGCGACGTATGTACTGACCCAAGACGACCGACTGCCCAGCAAAGCAATCAAGCTTTTTCACCAATCACGCATGCCCAACAACCTGACGCAGTCCCGGTACCCCAGCCGGGTCCAGCAAATCATCCCGCCGTTCTCGATGTGGTGGATTGGGATGCTCCACGACAGTGCCTACTGGCGTGGTCGCGGCACAGAAGTACGCAGCATGTTGCCGGCGATGCGCGGTGTACTGGATGCGTTCCTCGCAGGCACCCAAGACAACGGCCTGGTCGCACCGCCGGCAGGATGGAACTTCGTCGACTGGGTCCCCGGCTGGCAAGGCGGCATGCCCCCAGGAGCAGATCGGCAGCCCTGCGCGACCATCAATTGGCACATCGTCTATACCCTCGGATTGGCGGCCGACCTCGAAGACCACTACGGCGAAGCACTCCTAGCCCAACGTTGGCGCGAGCACGCCAAAACGATTGCTGCTGCACTCAGTCGCACCCTGTGGGACGCCACCGCAGGTGTCTACCGCGAAGTGCTCGATGGTATGCTCGTCAGCGAACACGCCCAGTGTCTGGCCCTCTTGAGCGGATCAGCCCCTGCCGAACACTGCACTGCCATGGCCAACGCGTTGCGTAAGCGGACAGAATTTGCACGGACGACCATCTACTTCAGCCACTACTTGTTCGAAGCCTATCGACTCACCGGCGCCATCGACCTGCTCATCGACCGCATGCAACTGTGGTTTGATTTGCCGGCACAAGGCCTGACGACGACGGTCGAAATGCCGGAACCGACGCGATCGGATTGTCATGCCTGGGGTGCACATCCGTTGTTCCACTACCACGCGACCATCATCGGCATCCGACCGGCGGTCCCAGGAGCAAACCATGTGACCATCACTCCACAATTGGGTCCACTGCAACGCGCCAATGCCACCACCCCTCTCGCACAGGGCCACATCAAAAGCGCATTCTGGCGCGACAACGGCGTGATGCGCGGCACGGTGACCCTCCCTGCAGGCGTCAGCGGCGAGATTGTGTTGCCGAGCGGAATCATAAAAATTCCCGCGGGGGGCACGGCGAATTTGTAGGGAGAGAAATTCATCCTCACCGAGCGTATCCCCCTCAGCTCGGTGGGGATTTTAACTTTATAATTCTTGGTTACGGACGAAACGCCAAATCTGCCACAAATAAATCACCATACAACTGCTCGCGCTGCCTTATCACTTCGTCGTTCCACCCCGACAGATACGGTGGTGCAACCTCGTGAATGCGCTTTATAACTGTGTGTTGTGAGGGCGTCACGACGAGGTCATCAACTGCACACAAGGACTGTGTGAGGATGAGGTTTGATGTACGGTAGACCTCACGTTTGTCGGCTGGATTACTCCCACCAGCAACGCGCTGATCGACAGGGTGCGCTAGGACCAAGTTCCCGATGCTATCCGTCAGTTCATTTCCGCCATAGATGGACATAGGATTGATGTGTTCGATGTCATACCCTAACTTTGATTGAGCCTTTGTCGCTGCACTGGCATAAAGCATCGCAGAAAGTTCGGGCACCGCAGCTACAGCAGCATCAATTTGAATCTTACGGCTTATGCGCGCCAGAATATACCGAATTCGCTTTTTGTCATTACTGCGTCGAGTCCGCAAACCCCCTATGTTCAAGCGAAGCATTGCCAAGAGTCGCACATGATCACCGTGAGCACATACTGATGCAGCACGAATCTGATCGTATGTTGCATGCGTTGGAAGCATCCGCACCGCAAGACACCACGCAGGCACCAAGCGTTCGTATTCCTGAGGACGTTCCTTGGCAAGAAGTGACAAAATGGTCCGATCATCAACAAATCGACCTAAAATTTCGAAACTCTCTTTGGCCAAATGAGCTCCTGCCAACAGAATAGGATAGTTCTGGACTGCGCCGAAATACCTCGAACCTTGTGTGACACGGGTATCTTCGCCACGTGGTGTTTTCCCCAAATCAATTGACCTCAGATACGTCGCCTGGACGGGAAGTGACCGAGCAAAGCGAATGGACTCTGCTTCGCCCGTCAATTCAGCCCGCCACTTATCTCGAATATCACGATTAGAGACATTCTCCCCTCGCAGTGCAAACATCATTGCTCGCAAAAGGTACTCAATGCTTCGAATGCGTCCAGTCTTACAGAGATACAGTGTCGCATTTGCTATGTCCCAATCTGTAGAAACGCTATCCAGGAACGCCTCATTGCTTACTTTTTGGAAAATGACGTTTTTGATTAAATCTGCACTACTCAACCCCAAACCACGGTTATTTATTTTTTCAAATATATCAACGGCCATCTCTGTATTTGGAAGCTCAAGTCTCACCATAAATATACGGTCGACAATCTTCTGATACAGCTCTGGGATGTCGACAACATTTGGCCACTCGTCATCCAAATATGCGTTTATTGTGTCGTAGGCCTCCTTGATGTTTTCACGGGTCCACCCATTGATATCAGGTTGTTCACGACTGTGTATATAGGCCTCAACGAGTGCGACGCCTTCCGCTGCGACCGTTACCTTTGCTCGCAGCCCGTCAGCGGAACTCCCGCGTACTTCACGCATTATGAGTCCAGCCAGTCGGCTTGCTGTGAACTGCAAGCCAGCGTTCACATTCATATGTGGGATCTGCATGAACCGTTTGTGCAAGGCAATCAACAACAGAAGAAGCGTCGTAACACGTTGTTGGCCGTCAACCAGGATGTAATCCTCGCTCGTTGACCCGTATGACACGATCACCTGCCCTAGTAAATAGACAGGACTTCCGGACTCAAGAAATTCGTGCACGTCCTCCAAAAGTTGCTTGACCTGCTCCTCCTTCCATGCATACCCACGCTGAAAATCGGGAACCGCGTACGACTTCTGAAAAAAGTCATGGATTGATAAACATGGAGACTGTGGAATGAGCAATGGCGATGACATAGCAACTCTTTTCTCATTTTGACGTACGATCGTGATCCATAGATCTTACGTCATCCCTGATCGACCGTCAAAAAGCACCTCCCGCGGTAGACCGCGGGAGGTGCGAGCGCAACGTTTTCCGTGGGTTTAGCTTTTCTGCTTGGCGCGCATATCTTCAATGGCGCGTTGGATGCGGTGTTCGTCGCCGGTGGTCTCGAGCGGATCTTTGCGCAGGCGGTGGCGCAGTGCCAAAACCGCCACGCGCAGGACATCCTCAGCACCTGCAGTGGTTCGTTTTTCGTAGGCTGCTAAGGCACCGGCAGCGCGGGTGAGCGTCAATTCGCCGCGATGGCCATCAATGGCCAGGAGCGCACAGATTTCTGCCGCTGCATAAAGGCACGCGTCCAGAATCTCGACGGTAGGGAGGAGCTTCTGGGCGGCTTTGATTTTTTTGCTCAGCTTGACTTGCTCTTTTTCCCAGTGTGCGCAGAAGGTCAGCGGGTCTAGGTCGTAGGCCCGGCGGCGCCGCACGATTTCGACCCGTTCGGGGATATCCGTAATCGTGGTAATGCGCGCATGCAAGCCAAAGCGATCGAGCAACTGCGGGCGCAAATCGCCTTCCTCGGGATTCCCCGAACCAACCAGCACAAAGCGCGCCGGGTGGCGCACGCTGATGCCCTCACGCTCGACCACATTGACTCCCGAGGTCGCGACGTCGAGCAGCAAGTCTACCAGATGGTCCTCGAGCAGATTGACCTCATCGATGTACAAAAACCCGCGATTCGCCCGGGCCAACAGACCCGGCGCAAATGCCTGCACGCCGTCGACCAACGCGCGCTCGATGTCCAATGCACCGACGACCCGGTCCTCAGTCGCACCGAGTGGCAGGTCGACGACCGGGACTGGTCCCGTCTGCGCCGTCCGTTTATGGCCGTCGTTGCAGAAGGTACACATCGGCGACGGATGCAGCGGGTTGCAGTTGTATGGGCAGCCGACGACGGTCGCCACCTCTGGGAGCATATCCGCCAACGCACGCACCGCAGTGCTTTTGGCGGTACCGCGATGACCCATGATCATCACCCCACCGATGGTCGGGTCGACGACACACAGGGTCAACGCGAGTTTGAGTTCCGCCTGGCCAACAATGGCCGAAAAAGGGAATACCTGTTGGGGCTTTGGCTTTGACTGAGAGGCATCCTGCGCCATGGTGAGGAATCCTTTCCGTCCGGCACTACACTGCTGCGGCAGCCTGATGATGTATCCGATACGAGTTTATGACGAAGCGGCGTTCGTACGGCATCACCGTATCGAAATCAGGCCATTCTCCATGCGCCCATTCTGCTACCTTTGCCAAGGTAGCATCCAAAAGAGTCGGTTCAATCGCCCACGTCTCGGGATCGGTGCGGCTTTGCATCTGTGCCAGCATTTGTGCGGGCGATGCGTAGGCCTGCCAGCTCGCCGCGGTGTCTTCGGGCAACGATTCGGCCCCCATCCGTGCGAGGAACTGCTGTTTGGCTGCACCAGCACCTGGAGGACGAATACCAGGCGACAACGCCATGATGACCTCACGCATACGATTCCGCATGCGCATTGCTGGCGACGTCGGATCGTTCCAGTCGCGTCCTTCGATGAACAACCCACCTTCACGGATGACACGTACGGATTCGCGCAGGACCTCACGCCAGTCGCTGGCGTGATGCAGCACGTGTACTGCCAGGGTTGCATCGAAGCTTCCACGTGCAAATGGCATGGCCATCATATCGGCTACGAGGAGTCGGTCGAGTCCGCGTTGTGCTGCACCGTGCAACATCCCCGGCGAAACGTCGAATCCTACTACTGTACACCCGTTTGCAACAACTGGTGCCGCAATCCGTCCCGTGCCAATGCCTATTTCCAAAATACGACCACCGAGACCGACCTGGCTGACAAGGTAGCGACCGATATCTGTCGAGACAGACGCGTCATGCACGTGGATGTCGTCGTAGTTGGCTGCTACTTTTTGAAAATCAAATTTGCTCATGGCCGCGGTTACCTCTACGTTGCAGCGCTGTTTTCCATTGCCAACGACAGGTCTTTCGTACTCAATGACCGGAACTCCACAATACTCACATTACGGAGCATCGCAGCACCGAGTACCATCAACACCAATTCCAAGCCAAAAATCGTCGAATAGCCCAGTGCAGGAGACATGAGCCCCGTCTCGATGAGTCCCGACTTGAGTGCACCACTCAAGATGGTCGACAAGCCAACACCGAACGCCTGCGCCATACCCCAAATGCCCATGTACAACCCTGTCGAACCCTCTACGGTCATATCCATCATCAGCGACAAGGCGCCGACGTTATAGAACCCGGTAAACAAACCCATGATGACTAACGCAGGCGTCATCAGTTCCCGTTGGCCGGTGAATGCTGCAATCGACAGTATTCCCAGCCCAAATGCCGTCCCGAGCCCACCGACAATGCCGATCGTTTTCTTTTTGATGGAAGTGGTGCTGCTCAGAATCCCCATGATAATCATCCCGATGAGTACACCGCCACCCCACATGGTGTTGAAGGACGATGTCTCTTTGATGCTCATCCCGAACACCTCGCCACCAAAGACTTCGAGGATAGCATCCTGAAGGAAGATACCAATAATCGAGAAGATGACGAACAAAAAGAACGCACGAACCTGACTATTGGTTTTGATGAGTTTGAATGCGACCCCTAATGCATTCAACGGCGAGACGGAGGCGGTCATCGAAGAAGCAGCTATCTGACGCAACTCTTCATTTGTGCGGCGCTTTTCGACACCAAGAATGGGCAACGCAGCGATGAACACGATGAATGGGGTGAATGAATAGATGCGTTCCATCTCGGCAAAAATGAATGTCTCGCTGATGTTTGCTCTAATGACAATGGCGGCTGCAATCGCACTGATAATGGTGAACGTCCAGACGACCGCCACAACAGCGCCCCGCTTTTCGGAATTGGTGACTTCCGCAATCAGTGCATGATGCGTATCACCGGTCGTTGCAATCCCGATTCCAAAGAGGAACAGCAACCCAAATCCGAAGACAAAGCCCAGCGTATCGCCTTGACTCATCATCAGAGCGACGCGCGGCAGGAAGACAAACACCATCGCTGCCAGCATGCTCCCGATGAAGAAGTACGGCGTCCGCCGATACCCCAATATCGGGAAGCGGTCAGCGATTCGCCCCATGATGACCTGAAATGGCGACAAAAAGTGGTGCATGCCAATCATGATGGTGATGACCACTGCGGCAATACCGAGTTCGTGGATCGATATTCGATTGAAGTTACTCGTCAAAAGGGCAAACATCCATCCTGCCCCAATTTTTGGGATGGCGAGGCGGAGGGTATCGGAAACGCCTCGAAGTGCTCGTATCACTGCTGCCATAGCATGTGTCCCTTTCCATGCATCATACGAATCGCAAGCTGACTCGTAGTACCGAGTCTTACGCAGAAGTATAGCACCGAGAATTTCTGCTTCTGAACTGCATTCTGATACATCCATTCGAATATTCGTACACAATTACTCCACAAAAAAGCATACGCACATTTTGTGCGTATGCAATGCGTTTACATCTTTGCAAAGCCATAACAGAAGCAGTGCAAATCTATATCATGCGAATGGTTGTCTGTTCTTTTGACAAAAACTCTACACCTGTTTCGGTCACCAAGACATCTTCTTCGAGCCCAATATATCCAGCCGATGTCACGATTCCCAGCTCGAGCGTATAGATATTGCCGGCTTCGACGCGCATGTCTGGCGTTGAACCATAGCGTTCCCAACGTGGTCCGAGCAACGGACCACCATCATGACAGGCTTTACCCAGGCCATGGCCGAACGCGTGCATGTATTCTTCGTAGCCCGCATCCACAATCACATCACGTGCAACAGCATCGACTTCGTGCCCTTTTGTGCCCGGTCGCAGTGCTTTGGCACCCTCACGGATTGCTTGTCGGACGGTGTCGAAGGCACGTTGCAATTCTGCCGGCAAGGCTGTCTCGCCCGGTTTGCGCACGTACCAGAGGCGTTGGATGTCTGAGCAGTACCCTTCTTGTTGCACGCCGAGGTCGATGTGGACAATATGCCCGGCTTCAATTTTGATGTGCTCACTCGGAACGCCGTGCCCCACGGCGGAGTTCGGGCCGCTGTTCACAATCGGACAACCGTCCCATGCCCAGGCAGCCGGGAGGCCACGCCGTTTGAATTCCCCATGGATAAAGTCACCGATGTCTTTTTCGCTCCGACCAATCCGAATTTCACGATCGACGAGGTCGACGATGTCCTCGGTAGTATCGATGGCAGCTTGAATCAAGGCGACTTCGCCAGCGGTCTTGCGGGACCGCAACGCGCTCAGCAGGGGACCAGCACTGACGAGGCGATCGGCAAATGGCGTACCACGGAGGATGTCCTGCAACATCAGATGCATGCCCACCGTTAGCCCATCGGATGTTTTGTCGTCTTTGCTATAGTTGAGGCCGATCTGCCGTGGATTGAGTTTGGTCAATTCAGCGATGAGTGCTTCACGAATTCCTGCATCGTACGACACGATGCGCGGGAACACACCATATGCTTCCACTCCAGGGGCATCATAGCGTCCCACGATAGCCACACGCTCGCCGGTGCGGGCATAGATGAACGCTGAGGGCCAGGTTACATTACTGCCGATGGCCAATTCAACACCGGGATCGGGTGATACGACGGTCTCACGTGCGAATGTCAGCCAACAATCCAAGTCAAACTCGTGCAATAGCGCTGCAGCCTGATCGGATTTTTCTTGGTAGATGGTCATGGGGGTACCTTTCTGTGAGCGGGTGCGCAGATCAGCGACGAGGAGCGGGTACCGCAGGGTGTGTGGTCAACACCGATAAAATCGCATGAGCGATGAACTCTGGATCAGCGCTCGCGTCGACACGTCGCAACAACCCGTGCTGTTGATAGAAGGCAATCAAGGGCGCAGTACTGCGATGGTAGACCGCGAGCCGGTGTGCGATGATGTCTGGGGCATCATCAGGTCGGATGGTAAGGACACCGTTTTGCGCGGCACACAGCGCCAACGCGGCGGGATCTGCGAGGTGTACGGGGTATGTCTCGGTTGGCGTTATGCACATCCGTCGCCCTCCGAGCCGGGTCAACGCCGTACTATCGGGGATGTCGAGCATCACCACCGCGTCGATGGTACGCGTGAATTGCGCCAGAATCCCTGGCAACGCAGCAGCTTGCGCGAGATTCCGTGGATATCCATCGAGGATAATCCCTTGGGAAGCAGCCAGGACACCACACTGAGCGACCAATACCTGCTGAATCATATCATCAGTGACAAAATCACCTGCATCGATGAGTCGCGCAATTTCTTGGCCGAGGAGCGAGCCGGTCTTTATTTCGCCACGAAGGATAGCTCCCGTCGAGATAACCGTCATGTCTTCGAGCGCTGCCAATGCCTGACCAACCGAACTCTTCCCTGCGCCCGGAGGGCCAATGAGCACGATGTGCAACGGTGTGCGGAGCATACAAATTCCTTATGGAGTCGCAGTGGCGACGACGTCTGCAGCTGGTTCAGGCACATCAGTGGGTTCCATAGTGGGGGTGTCTTGCGGACCGAAGGTCGGCGCCGGTATTGGCGTACGGTCGACCAACGAAGGGATAATAAGTGTCTGACCTATTTGGATTGATTCCGGACTCGAGATATCGTTGGTGACCATGATCTCTTCGATTGTCGTACTGAAGTCGTCTGCAATCGCACTGAGTGTATCGCCAGATTTCACGATGTACATTCCACTCGGGGTCGCAGATGGAATAATACCTTCTGCAAATGCAGTCACTGTCGCATCAATGTCCAGGGTCGCAGCAGGGGTGATATACAGTAAAGCCGCCGACGTCTCCCGCGGGGCAAGTAGTTCAGTTGATGACGAACAGCCAATCAAGAGCACCAGCGGTATACATACAACCCACACTTGCCGCAGGCGCGCGCTTCTTAGAGACATGAATCTACTCCAGGCACACAAATGAATTTGATTATAACACAGGGCTTCCAGCATTCGAGGAAGGCATGAGCTCGCGAAAAAGCGCGTAAGTGGGATGGCTTTGTAAACGCTCAATCGGCCATTCGCCATGACGTACTTCCTCGGCGAGCGCGTTCCCTTGCGCGACAAGTACGTCACGTCCTTGGAGTGCGTCCCGGCTCGATTGGTGCGCGATGATGTGCGATATGGTGTACGCAGCGCCGAACTTCCCCCGAAACAGTGCGTAGGGCAGTCGGATCGCGATTCGATTGTCGTCACAGATTCGCAATACGACCGCATCGCGCTCTGCGCGATAGCGGGCATCAATTGCCACACCGTCGCGATACAGCTCACGCAGATACGATATCGGGTAATTACCCACACGAATCATTATGTCGTTCATCCGATTACGATGCCGCTGATTGGGCATCTGCAAATAATCCCAATAGATGAAGTCTGCACCTGCCGCGGCTACTTGCTGAATCACTTGGGTCAAGGCATAGTCCGTATCGTTGATATATGGCACGAGCGGCATCAACGCAACCCCAACGGGAATTCCTCGCTTCTTGAGTGCTGTCACGGCGGCCAGGCGTGCTGTATACGACGCTACTTTATCCTCGAATTTGCTCTGCAAATCAGGGGAATGCGACACCACTGATACGATCACCATGGCGAAGCGTTGCAGATGTATCTGACGCAATAGATCAATATCTTCGAGCACATGGGGACTTTTGGTCATAATCACTACAGGACGCTGCTGAGCGGCCAGTATGGTCAACACCGAACGCGTGCGTCGGAAGCGCTGTTCCGCTGGTTGATAGGCATCGCTCTCTGCGACCAACCCCACCACATCATCCGGCTGCATCAGTGCGAGCTCTTGCGTGGCGTGTTGCGCGATATTTGGCATCATTCGAACGCTCTCGTTTAATGGCCGTGCCAAAAGCCCCCAGCCCTCGCAATACGCGCACCCGTATTCACATCCATCGTATATGGCAGCATGATACCGTGACATGGTTGTATCATCGATGGCGGCGAGCGGTGAACCAAAGAGCGAGGGACGATTCACGTCAACGAGAAAAATAGGCATGGTGCATCCGAGTCAACTAGCCAACAAAGGGTACTTACGGTTTGCGTATTTTTGGTTTGAGATCACGCATGCTCTCTTGTAACAAGAGCAGCTCATCACTGACTTCAACCGGCAACTTCAGCTCTACCCGCCACTGTTCAATTTGCACTGCAGATAGAGGAACTTCCGGTTTTTCATCGTGGTATTCAGTTTTGGCGCTGGTCTGCCGTGCCATTTGCTGCACAAGTATGGCATTTGGCATGACCCGCATGCCATATTGATGAGCAACATCGATGATGCGGCGATCGGCAGTCACCAACGCCCACTCTTTGGGTTTGGAAGTCTGCTTAATGCGGCGGATAATCTGGGTATCTGCGTCTTCGGGGGACAACGCAAAGTGACAGGTCACACCGTACCCATTGAGTGACTGCTTATGCCCATAGACACCCCGGTCAAAGACAACCACCACGTGACGCCCTTTTTTGGCTGTGGCGACCTTGCGCAGTTGCATGACGAGTTTGAACTCATCGTCGTGGTCGCTGAGACTGATGTCGGGCATACTGCCGATGAGGTTATGCCCATCTACGAGATAATTCATATGAAAAAACATGGAGCCGTCAGAGACGGCTCCATCCATTGAGCTACTGATACGTTATGGTATCACAATACCTTTGATGGTAATGGGATCAACATCCCATGTTCCTGCCTTTTGCATCCAGTCAGTTGCACGCGCGCGGAATTCGTACGTGCCGGGACCGGTCGGAGAGAAGAGCGCTTCAATAGCACCGGTTCCCATCTGCCAGTCAATCCATTCGCCACCATCGACATGGTATTGCACATCATAGGATTGAATGCCACTGACATCGTCGTTACCTGCCCATTTGACGTATACCGCGCCGCCGTCCATCGGTGCCACTTCTTGAATCCACGAGACCGGCGGCATGTTGTCATAGCGCGGTACCCACATCACTGCGTCGAACCGAACCCCTTGGCTCCGATCTCCGGTGATGTCGGTCAACGTGACCTTCGAGAAACCTGGCTTCATATTGTACATACCCAACGAAGCCCAGCGGCCGCTCTGCAACGCCTGATCAACCCATACTTCGCGTTCTTCGCCGTTGTTGTTGATTCGGTATATCGCTTGTCGGGTAGCAAATTTCCCACAAGGTGGGATGAACGCCATGACTTCGTAGTAGCCGATAGTACTCATATCGGTCTGCCAGCTTGCTTCGTTTTCACCTTCAGCGAGAATGTTCGTGCCGACGGTCCAGTCGTGCTTGCCGTTCAAACCACAATAATTGTCATACCACTCGACTTTGGCTGAGCTGTTGTACCCTTGCGCGCCATTGTCTATGATGACCGTTCCCGGTGGATACGCGAAGTTCGCTGCGGATGAATCGCCCAATCCGTCAGGACCAGGATCGAGACCCATCCAGAGATAGGTTACTTTGACCCAGTCATTGCGTACCATGCCGAGCCCGTCCCAAAATGCACCGTCAGCAATGTCGATGCCGTTTCCGATGGTGATGCGACGGCCAAACATATCAAGACCGCCGTTATACCCAAAGTCGACCGCTGCTTGAGCCATTGGCATACCAATAGGCAAGTCACGGTAGAAACGGCGTTCTGGCGTCCAATATTCGTCATTCGTGTTCCATGGACCGACGTCCCAGACCGGCAGCACGACACTCTTGTCTTTATATGTCACGCGCACTTGAAACTCATTGCCGCCAGGGCTTGACAGTACCTTCCATGAAGGTAATGCGACAAACCAGGCGCGCTCAGGTATACGATACCCATTGGCGGTTTTTTTGCCGACCAGACCCTCGCGAGTGGATCGAACCGTATAGGTCGGTGCAAATCCCTGTTGGAAGGCTGGGGGTGCTTGCGTCGGGGCCGGTTCGGCTGTTTCGGCGGATTGAGATCCATCCGAAATAGGTGGCGCTTCTTGAGCCAATGCCATAAATGGCACAGCAAGCATGAGCATAACCATCAGCGTGACCAATCCCAAGACGTTTTTCCGTCGATACATGCAGTTCTCCCATAGGTGGTGCTGAGATTCCCAGTCGTGTGCATCAGAGTGTATCCGTCGTTTGACAACTACGCATTATCGTACGACATAGATATACGTTACCCTGCACACACTCTCTCTGTCAAGTCACGGAGATGACAATATAATGAGTAGCCTACTCGGCTGAAGGTACAAATGATAATGAGTAGCCTACTCGGCTGAAGGCACAAATGCGCTGTGGATAAGGCGGGCGAATCCACTGATTGCATCACTAGCCAGCGGATCAGTGAGGTAGGCCCCGTCTGCGCCAATTGGGCGATAGACGTAAATAGCCATTAAATAATGCTGATTTGTTGGGGTGGTAACAATTCCAACATCCGCTTGCATGTCTTCTATCCAGCCAGACTTATGCGAAACGACGACATCGTCGGGGAGCCCGCGAATCATGCGGGTATAATCAGCGTTTTCGCGCATGAGGAGCAAAATCTCTGTGCAGCGTTCGGGAGTCATTGTCTCGGGGTAAAGCTCAAGGAATGGACCATTGCCTTGACCACATTGATAGAGCGCATGAAAGACCGTCGACATTTCACGCGGAGTGGTGCGCAGCATAGGATCAGCGTCGGTGTGTGGGGCAGGGCCTTCTTCCTTTGGGCCGCCTTTGATGGTGTAATTCAATGTGCCAATCAGATATTCGCGTGCCTCATAGGGAAGGTTCTGGTAGGTGTGCTCGAGTCCCAACGCCTTGAACATTTCGTTCATATTTTGGGCGCCTTGGTAGGCAGACTCGGTTCCCTCGCCGTTCATGGATGTCGCCAGCATGCGGTTGGCCGCGATGTTATCGCTATCAATAATCATGCGTCGCATCCATGATATCTGTTTTTGGTCAAATGATTTGATCTGCGTAAATGCGTGGATCAATATGGGTACCTTCATCACACTCGCACCCGAAAAAACCGTGTTTTCGTTCAGATTGGCGACGACTTCGTCTGTGTCGAGGTTCACGACATAGATCCCGACGATGCCTTCCCAACGCGTGGCCATCGTCGTTATCGCCTCAGTGAGTACTGCACCACTGACTGCCATACCACTGTCTTGGCTCGTCAGTGGGATGGTAATCGTCGTCAAGTCTTGTTCAATAGCCTCGATGACCAGCTTTTCTGCAGCTGCAATGTCAAAAGATTGCGGCATACTCCCCACAAATCTTGCTGCATAGCGTTCATCGGCGCCAATCAACGTGACACCGCCCGCTTGCGCGACATCCGTTTGGACCAAGAGCAGTTGGCTCTGAATCGCCGCTGCATCAATGCGCAACACGGGTGTCACAGTGATACCAGTAGTCGCAGCCATGACGGCACTCACGGTAGCAGGTGTGTCGATTGTTACTCCCGTAAAACTCACCGGTCTGGTTATCTCACCGATGGACAAGGTTATGTCACGCGGCGGAAGTTTTTGGTCATTGATGGTACGTTTGAGTGCTTCTACCGTCTGCCCACCCACATCGGTTCCGAGGAACCAAACATTCGGGGCAGAGCGCGGCTCGGGCGTCACCGTCGGTATCGGAGTCTCGAGGGGGGTGCTCGGGGTCGCAGTTTGCTGGCTGCACGCAGCCAACACGAGTGCGATGAGTCCGCCAATAACCAACTGTTGATATATCTTGTGGTTCATGAAAGGCAATCCACCTGTGTGAAAAGAATCACTTAGAATTTATCATAGTTTCTCTTTTTGTGCAAACGAAAAAATCGAAATCAATGATTCTAATGCAGTAAAACAGGGTATTTTCGGATTTTTCGTACGCGCTTGCATACGACAAAAAAGCGGAGCCGCATCTGCGACTCCGCCCCCATCAACCACGCGTTAGCGGGTTGGTCGTTTGAGGTCCAACCATTCCATCTCGGTCTGACTCAGTCGCAATTCGCTGGCGGTCGCATTTGCCTTGAATTCATCGGCAGACTGACAGCCTACCAATGCAAAAATATTGAGCGGGTAACTCATGACATATGCAGTAGCGATCTGTGGGATGGACATACTCTTTTCTTCGGCGAGTTGTTGCACGCGATCAAGACGATTGAAGTTGTCTTCGTGTGCATACGAGCTGACAGCTAATTTGTCGAGATATGTCTCGAATGTGGCCAGGTTGTCGCGGCGCAGACGGCCCGAGAAGAATCCGCCGGCCAGGCTCGACCAGGTGAACAGTGGCATGTTGTGTTTGATGTAGTAATCGCGCGGAGTCTGCTGTGCAGGACCACTAATCGTGACACAGCCGTCCCAGGGCGGTTGTACTTGCATGGCCAACGAGAAATTTGGGCTACTCGCGACAAACGGCGCCAGTCCATGTGCCGCTGCGTATTCGTTGGCTTCTTGGACACGGGTATGGCTCCAGTTCGAGCCGCCGTACGCCAAAATGCGACCCGCTTTGAGGTGGCTATGCAACGTTTCGACGATCGGTCCGACGGGAACTTCCGGGTCGTCACGATGCAACAAGTAGATGTCGATATGGTCGGTCTGGAAGCGAGCGAGTGAATCATAGATATCGGCGCTGATGTCCCACGGCGTGACGC